>NZ_JBIUCB010000068.1:0-1076 GCF_044593455.1 Kitasatospora sp. NPDC051984 | reverse complement strand
CCAAGTACACCCAGTACGAGGGCGCTTCGGCGGCACGCCCAGCCGGGCGCCTCGGGCCGCTCCTTGACGGGCAAAAGTTGCCTGCCGCGGCACTAGCGGGGCCCGGCCTGGATCGAGAACCGGCCGCCCTCGGGGTCGGCGAGGCGGGCGACGCGCCCGTACGGGGAGTCGGCCGGGCCGTCGAGGACGCGGCCGCCGAGGGCGGTGGCGCGGTGGGCGGTGGCGTCGGTGTCGGCGACCGAGAAGAACACCTCCCAGTGCGGGGCGAGGTCGTGGGCGAGCCGGAGCGCGGCCACGCTGTGTCCCTCGGAGAGCAGCACCACGCGTTCGTCCTCGTAGCGGACCTCGAACTCGGCCGGGTCGCGGCCGTCCCAGCGGAACACCTCGCCGTAGAACAGCGCGGCAGCGAACGGGTCGACGGTGCGCAGCTCGATCCAGGCGGGCGCGCCGGGGGCGGTCATCCAGATCTTGTCCTCGCCGGGCTCGCCCTCCCAGATACCGAAGGGCGCGCCGAACGGGTCGGCGGCCAGCGCCACCCGGCCCGCGTCGAACGCCAGCGGGCCGACGGCCAGCGTGCCGCCACGCTCGCGGACGCCGTCGGCGGCGCGGTCGGCGCTCTCGATGCCGAAGTAGGTGGTCCAGGCGACCGGGCGCTCCCACGCAGCGTCCAACTGGCTGAGCCCGGCGACCTCGACGCCGTCGACGGCGGCGCGCACGTACGGGCCCCAGCGGTCCGGGCCGGGGACGAACTCCCAACCCAGCAACGGCCCGTAGAACCGCTGCGCGGCACCCATGTCACGGACCGTCAGGCCCGCCCAGCACGGCACCGCGGGCACACAGCGCACCGTGGCCGTTCGCTCCGCCACCATCCCTCGGGCTCCCTTCGCCGCCGCCCCGGCCGCCCGGCCGGACCCGCGACCCAGCCTAGGCCCTCTCTTCCGGATCTTGTCGGATCAGCGCGCGGCGTCGGGCGCCCGGCTGGGAGTGCCGGCGAAACGTCCTCGTACTGGGTGTACTTGGATGTTTTGCCGGTGCTTCCAGGCGGGATGATCCGGCGTCGCGCGCCCGGCAAGATC
>NZ_JBIUCB010000067.1:0-1108 GCF_044593455.1 Kitasatospora sp. NPDC051984 | reverse complement strand
CCTTAGGTTCTAGAGATCGTCGCAACACCCCAGTGCAGGGGGAGCGATGGACTTCGAGATCCGGGACCGGTCTGTGAACCGGGGGTGCCGGGCGCTGACGGAGGAGCGGCGTGCTTACCTTCAGCTCGTGCAGCAGGGCATGGGTAACGAGGAAGCGTGTCGGATCGTTGGGATCAACTCCCGGACGGGGCGGCGGTGGCGTAACGGCCGCGCCCCGTCCGGCACTGACGTCGGGGCACCGCCGATCGCGGTTCCCGCCGGGCCGCTGTCCGGGCCTTCGCGCCACCTCCGCGAGGACGAGCGGATCCACATCGCCGACCGGCTCCGCGAGAAGGCCGGCGTCCGTGTGATCGCCGCCGAGCTGGGCCGCAGCCCCTCCACTGTCAGCCGGGAGATCCGACGCAACCGCCACCCCGTCAGCGGCGCCTACCGCCCCCATGCGGCCCAGGCTCGCGCGGACGCCCGGCGGCCCCGGCCGAAACCCGGCAAGATCGCCCGCAACCCCGAGCTGCGGGACTTCGTCCAGGACCACCTGGAGCGGAAGTGGAGCCCCGAGCAGATCTGCCAGGCTCTGCGGGACACCTTTCCCGAGCGGCCGGAGATGCACGTGGTCCACGAAACCGTCTACCAGGCCCTCTACGTCCAGGGCCGCGGTGAGCTCCGCCGCGAGCTGGCCGGCGCCCTGCGCACCGGCCGGGCACGCCGGGTCCCCCACCGCCAGGCCGCCGCCCGCAGGCCGCGCTTCATCGACCCCATGGTCATGATCAGCGACCGCCCGGCCGAGGCGAACGACCGTGCGGTTCCCGGGCATTGGGAGGGCGACCTGATCATCGGCAAGGACGGCGCGTCCGCGATCGGCACGCTGGTCGAGCGACACACCCGCTACGCGATGCTCCTGCACCTGCCGAACGGCCGCACCGCCGAACACGTCCGCGACGCCCTCGTGGACACTGTGCGCACCCTGCCCGGGCACCTGGTCCGGTCGCTGACCTGGGACCAGGGCTCCGAGATGGCCGCACATGGTGCGTTCACCGTCGCCACCGGCGTCCCGGTCTACTTCTGCGACCCGGCCAGCCCCTGGCAACGCGGCTCGAACGAGAACACGAAC
>NZ_JBIUCB010000066.1:0-1188 GCF_044593455.1 Kitasatospora sp. NPDC051984 | reverse complement strand
CTGAGGACAAGCCCTCGGCCTATTAGTACCGGTCAACTCCACCCCTCACAGGGCTTCCATATCCGGCCTATCAACCCAGTCGTCTACTGGGAGCCTTACCCTCTCAAGGAGGTGGGAGTGCTCATCTCGAAGCAGGCTTCCCGCTTAGATGCTTTCAGCGGTTATCCCTCCCGAACGTAGCCAACCAGCCATGCCCTTGGCAGGACAACTGGCACACCAGAGGTTCGTCCGTCCCGGTCCTCTCGTACTAGGGACAGCCCTTCTCAACACTCCTACGCGCACAGCGGATAGGGACCGAACTGTCTCACGACGTTCTAAACCCAGCTCGCGTACCGCTTTAATGGGCGAACAGCCCAACCCTTGGGACCTACTCCAGCCCCAGGATGCGACGAGCCGACATCGAGGTGCCAAACCATCCCGTCGATATGGACTCTTGGGGAAGATCAGCCTGTTATCCCCGGGGTACCTTTTATCCGTTGAGCGACGGCGCTTCCACAAGCCACCGCCGGATCACTAGTCCCTACTTTCGTACCTGCTCGACCCGTCAGTCTCACAGTCAAGCTCCCTTGTGCACTTACACTCAACACCTGATTGCCAACCAGGCTGAGGGAACCTTTGGGCGCCTCCGTTACTCTTTAGGAGGCAACCGCCCCAGTTAAACTACCCACCAGACACTGTCCCTGATCCGGATCACGGACCCAGGTTAGACATCCAGCACGACCAGAGTGGTATTTCAACGGCGACTCCACCATGACTGGCGTCACGGCTTCAAAGTCTCCCACCTATCCTACACAAGCCGAACCGAACACCAATATCAAGCTATAGTAAAGGTCCCGGGGTCTTTCCGTCCTGCTGCGCGAAACGAGCATCTTTACTCGTAATGCAATTTCACCGGGCCTATGGTTGAGACAGTCGAGAAGTCGTTACGCCATTCGTGCAGGTCGGAACTTACCCGACAAGGAATTTCGCTACCTTAGGATGGTTATAGTTACCACCGCCGTTTACTGGCGCTTAAGTTCTCAGCTTCGCCCGACCGAAATCGGACTAACCGGTCCCCTTAACGTTCCAGCACCGGGCAGGCGTCAGTCCGTATACATCGCCTTACGGCTTCGCACGGACCTGTGTTTTTAGTAAACAGTCGCTTCTCGCTGGTCTCTGCGGCCACCACCAGCTCAGGGAGCAAGTCCC
>NZ_JBIUCB010000065.1:0-1291 GCF_044593455.1 Kitasatospora sp. NPDC051984 | reverse complement strand
GGACGGTATGTGACGTGATGTCGCTTCTGTCATCACCAGAACGTGTGGTGCCGATGCGTCCGCGCTGATCGGGGTGTCCGGCCGTGCTGGAGTGTCTGCCGTGAACGACCGCCAGCCATACAAGAGTGACTTATCCGACGAGCGGTGGGCCCTGATCGAGCCCGTCATCGCCTCGTGGAAGGCCCAGCACCCCTCTGTCAGCGGCCATCAGGGCCAGTACGAGATGCGGGAGATCGTCAACGCCCTGCTCTACCAGTCCCGCACCGGCTGCCAGTGGGACTACCTGCCGCACGACCTTCCCCCGACCGGCGCGGTGAAGTACTACTTCTACAAGTGGCGCGACGACGGCACCGACCAGGTCATCCACGACCTCCTGCGGTGGCAGGTCCGCGAACGCAAGGGACGATTAGCCGACCCCACCCTGGTCGTGCTGGACACCCAGAGCCTGCACGCCGCCGCGGGCGTCCCGGCCGACACCACCGGCCGCGACGCGCACAAGAAGGTCCCAGGTCGCAAGCGGGGCCTGGCCGTTGACGTGCTCGGCCTGCTGATTGCCGTGGTGGTGATGGCCGCCTCCGTGCACGACAACGGCGTCGGCATCGCCCTGCTGGACAAGGTCGCCGCTGACACCGACACGGTGAAGAAGGCCCTGGTCGACCAGGGGTTCAAGACCGCCCTCGCCCGTCACGGGCAGGCCGTGGGCATCGACATCGAGGTCGTGCGGCGCAACCCGGCGGACACCGGGTTCGTTCCGCAGTCCAAGCGGTGGGTGGTGGAGCAGGTCAACGGGATCATGATGCTGCACCGCAGACTGGTGCGCGACTACGAACACCGCCCCGCCTCTGCCGAGTCCAGGGTGTATTGGGCCATAAGCGACCGGATGTCGAAGATGCTGACCGGCACCTCCACCCCTTCCTGGCGGGAGACGTAATGGCCGGCGAGCTGACCCTGGGCGCGGTCCTGGCCCGCCTGGAGGACCGGGAGCGGGAGATCGCCGACGAGGCCCGGGCCGTCAGCGACCAGATCACTGAACTGACCGCCCGACTGCGGGAGTTCGACCGCGCCGCCGAAGAGGTCCGGATCACTCGCAAGACCCTGCTCGACCTGCCCGACCCGCCCGATCCCGCACCGCCGGCCCCGGACCTGCCGGATCATCCGGCCTACCAGCAGATCATGGCGGCGTTCGCCGCGGCCGACACCCCGCTGAGGGCACGGGCCGTGTGCGAGGCGATCGACCTGGAGATCGCGCCCAACACCGTCAACAACGTCCGACTGAAACTCAAGCGGCTGG
>NZ_JBIUCB010000064.1:0-1302 GCF_044593455.1 Kitasatospora sp. NPDC051984 | reverse complement strand
GGTGGTTTCTAGGGGTCGTTGCAACACGTGGTCGGTTGTTTAGGCTGCGATGAGTTTATGCAGGCGCTCGGCTGGGGTTTCCCAGCCGAGCGTTTTGCGTGGGCGGCCGTTGAGTTCGGCAGCGACGTGGACCAGGTCCTGCGGGGTGTGGACGGACAGGTCGGTGCCCTTGGGGAAGTACTGGCGGAGCAGGCCGTTGGTGTTCTCGTTGGAGCCGCGCTGCCAGGGGCTGGCCGGGTCGCAGAAGTAGACCGGGACGCCGGTGGCGACGGTGAACGAGCCGTGGGCGGCCATCTCGGCGCCCTGGTCCCAGGTCAGTGAGCGGACCAGGTGGGCGGGCAGGGTCCGCACGGTGGCGACGAGGGCGTCGCGGACGTGCTCGGCGGTGCGGCCGTTCGGCAGGTGCAGGAGCATCACGTAGCGGGTGTGGCGTTCGACCAGGGTGCCGATCGCGGAGGCGTTGTCCTTGCCGATGATCAGGTCGCCTTCCCAGTGCCCGGGAACCGCACGGTCGTCCGCGTCCGCCGGGCGTTCGCTGATCATGACCATGGGAGTGGCGAAGCGCGGTCGGCGGCAGTTGGCCTGGCGGTGCGGTTTGCGGTGTGCCCGTCCCGAGCGCAGGGCGGCTGCCAGCTCGCGGCGGAGCTCGCCCCGGCCTTGAACGTAGAGGGCCTGGTAGACCGTCTCGTGGACCACATGCATCTCCGGCCGTTCGGGAAAGGTGTCCCGCAGAGCCTGACAGATCTGCTCCGGGCTCCACTTCCTGTCGAGGTGGTCCTGGATGAAGTCCCGCAGCTGCGGGATCTGTCCGATCTTTGCGCGCTTGGGCCGGGGCCGGCGGGCATCCGCGCGGGCCTGCGCGGCATGGGGGCGGTAACTGCCGCTGCCCGGATGGCTGTTGCGCCGGATCTCCCGGCTGACCGTGGACGGGCTGCGGCCCAGCTCGGCGGCGATCGTGCGAACGCCGGCCTTCTCCCGGAGCCGGTCGGCAATGTGGATGCGCTCGTCCTCACGCAGGTACCGGGACGGTCCGGGCGTGGCGACGGGCGCCCGCTCGGGTCGAGCGGGCGCCCGGAACCTGTTCGGGTCCGTCCGGCCGTTGCGCCACTCGCGTCCGGTCCGCTCGTGGACGCCGACCAGCCGGGACGCCTCCTTGTTGCTGTAGCCCTGTTGCATGAGCCGGAAGTATTCCGCCCGCTCGGCACGGAGCCTCCTCGGCCCCTGCGGCTCCCGATTCGCTCGGATCTCGAAGTCCATCGCACCCCTTCAGCTGGGGTGTTGCGACGACCGTTAGAACCCAAG
>NZ_JBIUCB010000063.1:0-1519 GCF_044593455.1 Kitasatospora sp. NPDC051984 | reverse complement strand
ACCCTGGTGGGTTCGGTCCTCCACACGGTCTTACCCGCGCTTCAACCTGCCCATGGCTAGATCACTCCGCTTCGGGTCTTGGGCATGCAACTCAAACGCCCTATTCGGACTCGCTTTCGCTACGGCTACCCCACACGGGTTAACCTCGCTACACACCGCAAACTCGCAGGCTCATTCTTCAAAAGGCACGCAGTCACAGTCCCAAGGACTGCCCCCACGGCTTGTAGGCACACGGTTTCAGGTACTATTTCACTCCGCTCCCGCGGTACTTTTCACCATTCCCTCACGGTACTATCCGCTATCGGTCACCAGGGAATATTTAGGCTTAGCGGGTGGTCCCGCCAGATTCACACGGGATTTCTCGGGCCCCGTGCTACTTGGGAGAAGCTCAAGCGAGCCGTACAGATTTCGTCTACGGGGGTCTTACCCTCTACGCCGGACCTTTCGCATGTCCTTCGACTACCCATACGGTTTCTGACTCGCCCAGCCGCCGGCAGACGACTGAAGAACTTTCCCACAACCCCCTGAGCGCAACCCCTGCCGGGTCTCACACGCTCAAGGTTTGGCCTCATCCGGTTTCGCTCGCCACTACTCCCGGAATCACGGTTGTTTTCTCTTCCTGCGGGTACTGAGATGTTTCACTTCCCCGCGTTCCCTCCACACTGCCTATGTGTTCAGCAGCGGGTGACAGCCCATGACGACTGCCGGGTTTCCCCATTCGGACACCCCCGGATCAAAGCTCGGTTGACAGCTCCCCGGGGCCTATCGCGGCCTCCCACGTCCTTCATCGGTTCCTGGTGCCAAGGCATCCACCGTGCGCCCTTAAAAACTTGGCCACAGATGCTCGCGTCCACTGTGCAGTTCTCAAACAACGACCAGACACCCAAACTCGGCAACCCTTACGGGCGCCTCGCATGAGGCCGGCATCCTAGAGGCAACTTCCGTTCCCTCAGGACCCAACAACGTGCCCGACACGATCCTTTGCAAGCAATCGCGTTCCACGCCCCGAGGGACAGTACTAGCGGCTTGCGCCAAATCGTGCCGAATAGTCAACGTTCCACCCATGAGCAACCGTGCGAGACATTCGCTCGCAAGCGGCCATGTGCTCCTTAGAAAGGAGGTGATCCAGCCGCACCTTCCGGTACGGCTACCTTGTTACGACTTCGTCCCAATCGCTGGTCCCACCTTCGACGGCTCCTCCCCTTACGGGTTAGGCCACCGGCTTCGGGTGTTACCGACTTTCGTGACGTGACGGGCGGTGTGTACAAGGCCCGGGAACGTATTCACCGCAGCATGCTGATCTGCGATTACTAGCAACTCCAACTTCATGGGGTCGAGTTGCAGACCCCAATCCGAACTGAGACCGGCTTTTTGGGATTCGCTCCGCCTCGCGGCATCGCAGCCCTTTGTACCGGCCATTGTAGCACGTGTGCAGCCCAAGACATAAGGGGCATGATGATTTGACGTCGTCCCCACCTTCCTCCGAGTTGACCCCGGCAGTCTCCTGTGAGTCCCCGAC
>NZ_JBIUCB010000062.1:0-1545 GCF_044593455.1 Kitasatospora sp. NPDC051984 | reverse complement strand
CCCGAATCCACCGGCCGATGCGAGTGTGATCGTTTCGGAGGTTCGTGGGGGGTTGGCCGGTGGGTGGGTGTGGGGCATCCGCTGGTCTGCCCAGCTTTTCCACGTCTGTCCTGGTCGGGCCCTTGTGGGCGATGGTCGGGTTGGTCAGCGTGTCGGTGGCGGGTGGGTGGAGTCGAACAGGCTGCTGAAGGCGTGCTGCCATGGCCATCGGGACGGTAGGTGGAGTGTCAACCGGCGCGCGGTGCGGGCGAGTCTGGCGGGGACGTGGACCAGGTGCGTGCGGATCGTGGCCGTGGTCGCCTTCGCGTGGAAGGTCCCGGCGAGTGCGCCGGCGGCCCGCAGCAGGTTGTGCGTGATCGCCCAGAGGGTCAGCCAGGCGGCGTTGGCCTGGAAGTTTCCGGAGGGCAGGTGGGCCATTGCGGATGCCTTGCCGTCCGCGATGGCCTGCTCGATCGTGGCGTGCTGCCGGTGCTGGAGTTCGGCCCGCAGCGTCTCGAAGGGGCTGTCGGTGAAGACCGGGTGGTAGCGCCAGGAGGTGAACAACTCGCCCTGCCCGGCGGCGGTTTCGGCGTTGAGGCGGCGGACGCGGCGCACGATCAGCCGGGCGGTGACCTGCTCGGCCTTCCGGCGTCCGGTGAACGCCGTGTACTGGGTTTCGGCGACCTCGGCGTCGGAGACCAGCTCGCCGGTGGCGGTGTCGACGAACGCGTCCGGGTAGCGGATCGCCGTCCACGCGGTCTCGGGGATCGCGCCGATGGCGGCGGCGATGTGCGGGTTCATCCGCACCGTCACGGAGAAGCGGGCGTTTGCGCGGCGGCAGGCCGCGACGACGTCGGCGTTGTAGAACTGGCTGTCCCCGCGCACCACCACCGTTCCCGTCGCGCCGGCCTGCCGTGCTGCCGCGACGGCCTCGGCGGTGAACGGGCCCGCGCCGCGGGCGTCGGCGGCCTTCCCGCGACGCAGCCGCACCGCCGCGACCACCGGCCGCGCGAGCGGTGTCGACAGCGTGGCCAGGATCGGGTGGAGCGTGCGGACGCCCTTGAACCGCCCGACCTCGGCGCCCTGCTTGGCGCGTCCGTAGACGCGCCGGTGTGTGGGGTCGACATCGACGAACGCCACGGCGTCGACACCGGGGAGCAGAGGCGTCGATGCTGCGAGTCGGGCGAGGAACTCCCGGTGCACGGCGTGGAGTTGGCGGTTGTGGCCGTGGGTGAACGAGCGCAGGAACGTGCCCAGTGTCGACGGGGCGCGGACCCCGCGGAACAACCTGGCCGTCGCCCCGACGCGCAGCCGGTCGGCGTCGTCGATCGAGTCGGCGCCGGCGCACATCGCCGCGACCAGGCTCATCGCCTTCGCCGCCGCGTTCGCGCCGGCGCTGTTGCCGGCCCCGGCGATCCGGAGCCGGTCGGTGATCAGGCCCGGCAGGCCGAGCCGCTCGGCCAGGCGGACCAGCGGGGCCAGGCCCGCGTCCGCGACAAGGTTCGGCTCGTCGAACACGGCGGAGACGGCCGTCATGGCGTGAGAGGATTGCACTTCAGAGATGCC
>NZ_JBIUCB010000061.1:0-1668 GCF_044593455.1 Kitasatospora sp. NPDC051984 | reverse complement strand
CTGAGCCCGGATTCACCGGCCAATTGCCGTTCCAGGGGCCGGACATGAAAACGGAGATGCCATCTGACCTGGGAGGATGTGACTTGTCTAGGGTTAAATCCACTTGAGTCAGAGAGGCATCTCCGGGGTGCAGTCTCTCATGTCGGCGCGAGCGGTGTCGCTCGCGTTCGACGAACGGAATCTGGTCGCGGACGCCGGGTTGGTCCCGCTGATCCGGCTGGCCGAACGGATCGGTCTGCCGGGCCTGGTCGCCGACCGGCTGCGGATCGACGGGGCCGGCAACAGCGCCGGTGCGAACGCGGCGGCGAAGGCGATGACGCTGGTGGCGGCGATGTGCGCCGGGGCCGACTCGATCGACGACGCCGACCGGCTGCGCGTCGGGGCGACGGCCAGGTTGTTCGGCGGGGTCCGCGCGCCTTCCACGCTGGGCACGTTCCTGCGCTCGTTCACCCACGGCCACAATCGCCAACTCCACGCAGTGCACCGCGAGTTCCTCGCCCGGCTCGCCGCGTCGACGCCGCTGCTGCCCGGCGTCGGCGAGGTGGCGTTCGTCGACGTGGATCCCACGCACCGGCGGGTGTTCGGCCGGGCCAAGCAGGGCGCCGAGGTCGGCAGGTTCAAGGGCGTCCGCACGCTCCACCCGATCCTGGCCACGCTCTCGACACCGCTCGCACGGCCGGTGATCGCGGCGGTGCGGCTCCGTCGCGGGAAGGCGTCCGACGCCCGCGGCGCGGGCCCGTTCACCGCCGAGGCCGTCGCGGCAGCCCGGCAGGCCGGTGCGAGCGGCACCGTCGTGGTGCGCGCGGACAGCCAGTTCTACAACGCCGACGTCACCCTGGCCTGTCGCCGTGCGAACGCCCGCTTCTCCGTGACGGTGCGGATGAACCCGCACGTCGCCGCCGCGATCAGCGCGATACCCGAGACCGCGTGGACGGCGATCCGCTACCCGGACGCGTTCGTCGACCCCGGCACCGGCGAACTGGTCTCCGACGCCGAGGTCGCCGAAACCGAGTACACGGCGTTCACCGGACGCCGGAAAGCCGAGCACGTCACCGCCCGGCTGATCGTGCGCCGCGTCCGCCGCCTCAACGCCGAAACCGCAGCCGGGCAGGGCGAGTTGTTCACCACCTGGCGCTACCACCCGATCTTCACCGACAGCCCGTTCGAGACGCTCCAGGCCGAACTCCAGCACCGGCAGCATGCCATCGTCGAGCAGGCCATCGCGGACGGCAAGGGCTCCGCGCTCGCCCACCTGCCCTCCGGGAGCTTCCAGGCCAACTCGGCGTGGCTGACCCTGTGGGCGATCACCCACAACCTGCTGCGGGCCGCCGGAGCACTGGCCGGCGGCTTCCACACGAAGGCGACCACCGCGACGATCCGCACGCACCTGGTCCACGTGCCGGCCCGACTCGCCCGCACCGCACGCCGGTTGACACTTCACCTGCCGACCCGATGGCCATGGCAGCACGCCTTCACCGGCCTGTTCGACTCCACCCACCCGCCACCGGCACGCTGACCAACCCGACCACCCGCCCGCGAGGGCCCGACCAGGACAGACGTGGAAGAGCTGGGCAGACCAGCAGATGCCCCACACCCACCCACCGGGCAGCCGCCACGAACCTCCGAAACGATCACACTCGAATCAGGCCGGTGGATTCGGGCTGAGGC
>NZ_JBIUCB010000060.1:0-2783 GCF_044593455.1 Kitasatospora sp. NPDC051984 | reverse complement strand
GCTGCTGCCGGTCGCCGAGTTCGACCAGTGGCTCCCGGGCGACAAGCGGGGCCGGGTGCTGCTCACCGACACCGCCCGCGCCGCCACCGAACTGCACGTCCGGCCCGACCTGTTCGGCGGCCGGCCCGCCACCGAGCTGTTCGCACCGCTGGCCGAACCGCAGCCGGCCGGCCTCGAGCTGCCCGGAAAGCCGGCCCGGATCGACCTGGCCATGGCCGTCCACGTCGCCGACCGCCCCACGGGGATCTACCCACCCGGTTGGGCCCAGCCGGAGGTGACGGCACCCGATCTCTGGCTCCACCTGCGGGACGCCTTCGGCGCGCAGTACCGCGTCCTGGTGCCGCAGCTCCCGGCCCAGGGCGAAAAGTCCTTCTCGGTCGACCTGGACGCGCTGACCGCCGCCCCGCTCGGCTCGGCCGCCGCGCCGCTCAGCCTGACCGGCTTCGAGCTGACGTACGGCACCAACAGCAAGGACTCCGCCAGCGAGGTGACGATCCGCCGGCTGGCCGTCTCCGACACCGCGACCGGACCGGCCACGCCCGTCCCGGCGCCCCCCGGCACCTGGAGCGGCACCGGCACCCCGGTGACGGTGACCGGCGACGGCGCCGAGGACCGGCTGGTGACCGTCGCGTACACCCCGGCCCAGGGCGAGGGCGTGAACGAAAGCAAGCACACCCTGGTGCTCGCCCCCGGCAGCGCCCCGTCCGGCCCGGAGGTCAAGGCGCTGGCCACCCGCACCTACCTGACGGACTCCGGCGCCAAGGTCGGCGACCTGATCAAGGTCCAGCTCGGCAGCACCAGCATGCCGGTCCGGATCACCGACCAGGTCGAGGCGCTGCCCGTGTACGGCGACACCGGCCTGCTGCTCGACCTGGCCGGCACCCACCGCTGGCTGACCGACCACAGCGCCGAGGTCCCGCCCGTCAACGAGTGGTGGCTGCCCGCCACCGGCCCCGCCGACCGCACCCCCGCCGAGGCCGCCGCCGCCCTGCGCGCCGGACCGACCGCCCAGCAGCTGACCCTCCGCGAGGAGGACGCCGCCGCCCGCTCCGGCGACCCGCTGAGCGCCGCCCCGCAGAGCGCGCTGGCAGCGCTGGCGCTGGCCGCCGCCGTCCTCGCCACCATCGGCTTCGTCGCCGCCGCGGCCGCCTCGGCGAGCGAACGGGCCGGCGAGTCGGCGGTGCTGATGGCCCTCGGCACGCCGCCGCGGCTGCTGCGCCGCACCGCCGCCGCCGAACAGGTCGTCCTGGTCGGCATCGGCACCGGCGTCGGGCTGCTGCTCGGAGCCGCGCTGGCCCACCTGGTGGTGCCGCTGGTGGTCCTCACCCCCGCGGCCCGCCCCCCAATGCCCGAAGTCCTGGTCGGGCTGCCGCTCGGCCAGGTGCTCGCCCTGGCGGCCGGGACCGCCGCCCTGCCGCTGCTGTCCGCCTTCCTGGTCGGCAGCCGTCGCGACATGGCCGCCCGGCTCCGGTTCGTGGAGGACAAATGAGCACCCCGGCCCCCTGGATCCGCACCCGGCTGCGCGCCGCGCCCCTGGGCGCCCTGCTCACCGCCGCCCTGGCGTTCACCGTGGTCTTCCTGTCCGCGGCCCTGCCCCGGGCGCAGGACCGCGGGGCGGACGGCGCGCTGCAGAGCTACCTGCACACGGTCGGCCCGACCGCCACCAGCGTGCAGGTCACCGCCGCGGTCCCGAACAGCGGCGACACCCCGCAGCTGCTGGACTCCACCGCGGAGCAGATCGCCGCCGCCATCGGCCCGGTGCTCCCGCTCGACCCGAGCGGCCCGGTGTACGGACGCCGGGGCGCCCAGCCGCGCAGGCTGCCCGACCCCGCGCTGATCCGCCCCGAGGGCGTCCCGCCGGAGTTCGCCCTGCAGTACCAGCACGGGGCGCGCGAGCACCTGAAGCTGACCGCGGGCCAGTGGCCGGACAGCCCGCCGGACGGCGGGCCGATCCCGGTCGCGCTGTCGGCGTCCGCCGCCGAGACCGTCGGGGTCAAGCTCGGCATGGTGCTCGACGGCACCAAGTCGATCCTGGACCGCATCTCCGTGCCGCCGAACGCGTCACAGATCCGGGTGGTCGGCTTCTACACCGTCGACAACCCGTCGGACCCGTTCTGGGACCGGTTCGGCTGCGCGGTCGCGGCCTGCACGAACTACACCCCCGGCGGCCCCGGCCAGCCCCCGGAGAAGTACTGGTACGCCGTCGCGCTGACCGGTTCGGAGAACATGTCCCGGATCGGCGAGTGGGGCCACGGCAGCGAGGACTACTGGCGGCTGCCGGTGCGGGTGGACGCGCTGCGGGCCGACCGGCTCCAGCAGACCTCCTTCGGCCTCGCCTCCGTCACCCAGGGCCCGGTCTCCATCAAGCTGACCAACGGCCTCGGACGGATCAACCTCCGCGTCACCAGCCCGCTGCGCACCATGATCGACAACGCCTGGGGGCGGCAGCGCGCCATCGACTCGCTCACCGAGGTCGGCCCCGCCGGTGCCGCCGGGGTCGCCGCCGTGGTGCTCTGCCTCGCCGCGGCGCTGACCGCCGAACGGCGCACCGCGGAACTGCGGCTGCTGCGGGCCCGCGGCGCCTCGATCCGCGGCACGTGCCGGCGGCTGCTCGGCGAAGGCTCGCTGACCGTGCTGCCCGCCGCCGCACTCGGCGCGCTGCTCGCCTTCACCCTGCTGCCCACCCCGCGCTGGCTGCCCGCCGCCGTCGCGGCCGGCTCGGTGACCCTGCTCGCCCTGCTGGCCTTCCCGGTCCGGGCGGCGCTGCTGCTCCGCGACAAGGC
>NZ_JBIUCB010000059.1:0-3306 GCF_044593455.1 Kitasatospora sp. NPDC051984 | reverse complement strand
TCTGGCGCTTGGCCATCGCCCGGTCCAGGGCGGCGGCCCGGCCGGGCGTCATCGGGCGCACCGGCCGGGCGAGGTCGAGGCGGTAGAGGTAGGCGACGCGGGCGCCGCGGCGGCAGACGATCTGCGCGGCGGGCTCCTGGCCGCCGGGCCGGAGGCCGAGTTCGCGGAGCTGGCGGCGGGTGTGCAGGCCGGGGCCTGCCAGGCGCCAGGGCCAGGTCGGCAGGCCGTGGCGCTCCCCGGTCGGGTCGAGGTCGGCGGCGCGCACGGCCGGTCAGCCGGTGATCTCGGTCTTGGTGCGGGCGAACATGCCGCGCACGGTGACGGGGGCGGCGATCTCCGTCGTCTTGTTGACGGTGCCCTTGTAGACGTGGGTGGTCGGGCCGGTGCCGACCCGCGACTTGGCGGCCTTGGCGTAGGCGGTGCCGGCCGTGAGGACGACCAGGGCGAGGCCGACGAACGGCGAGAGCACGGCGCAGATCCCGGCGAGGGTGACCGAGGCCATGCCGTCCATCACGAGCCAGGCCCCGGCGCCGATGCCGGTGACGCCCAGGCCGACGCCGACGGAGGCGACGGCGGTCCCGATCGCCCAGGCCGGGACGGTGCGGCTGTCGGGCAGGGTCGCGGGCGGGGTCGGGCCGACCGGCGGGAGCGGGGCGAGGTCGCGGTAGGAGGTGACGGCGGCGGGCTGCCCGGCCTCCTGGCGGTACGCCTCGGCGATGAGGCGGGCGGCCTCGGCGGCGGCCTGGGCGTCGGTCAGCGGGCGGGCGGTGTTGAACTCCATGGTGTCCTCCGGGAAACGAGGCCCGGAGCGGTAGCCTCCGGGCCTCGGGGTGTGATGTGGGCTTGATCAGCGGATTCGGCCTACTCGGGGGCCTCGTCCTCGGGGGCGAGGCCCTGGGGAGCAAGGCCCGGGGCGAGACCCCAGGAGCCGTGCCCGACGTTGACGACCAGGCCCTCGTCGCGCATCCGGCCGAGGAGGGTGTCGACGTACCCGCCGGCCGGGCCGTCGGGGGTCCCGACGCCGACGGCCCGACGGATGTCGCGGGTACGCATCACGCCCCCGGCGGCAGCCAGGTAGCCAATGATCTGGTTGCTCAGGCTCGGCGCGGCGCTGGCCGGGACGGTCGGGACGGCCGAACCCGTCGGGCCCGTCGGGGCGCCGCGCCGAGAGCGCCGGCCTCCGCCATCCTTCGGCTCCTCGTTGCCGTGCTCCAGGAGCAGCTCGGCGTAGGGCAGGGCCTCGGCGTACGCCTCGGCGAACACCTTCTGCTCGGCGGGGGTGAGCAGCGGGATCGGGGCGGACTCCAGCAGACGGATCAGGTGCGGGTAGGTGCGGTTCTCCTTGACCGCGCGGAAGACGCGGGTGAGCACGGCCTGGCCCTCCTGGATGGCCCAGGCGCAGCCTGCGGTGACGGGGCCGGAGGCGACGGTCTCGCCCTTCCAGGCCGCCATGACCCCGGCGGAGCCGCCGCCGCCGAACGTCGGCGGGATGGGGATGATGGTCGCGGCGGTCGCCGCGCCGACCATGTCGGTGGCCATGCGCTGGGTCATCGAGCTGTTGACCCTCCCGAGCCAGACGAGGCCCTGCTTCGCGTTGGCACGCACCTTCTCGCTGTCGCCGAGTTCGCGGAGGTGGATGGACTGTCCGGCGAACCTCACGCCCATGCCGACCTTGCGGCCGGTGAGCTGGACGCGGCCGATCATGCCCGCGACCCACTTGCGGAAGTCGACATGAACGGTGGTCTCGTCCACGCTGAGCACCTTGTTGATCTCGTCCAGGGTGGCGATCACCAGCGGCCAGGGGTCGCCGATGGTGAAGGACCCCCAACCGCGGCCGGCGCTGTACTCCTCGCGGTAGTCCATGACGGCGCAGAACGCCGCGAGGGTCGCGCCGAGGGCGGCGCGGCCGGCCCCGAAATGAGCGGTGCGGCCGCTGGCCTCCGGGAGCGACATGCCGTTCTGGGCGTCGGCGACGATCGACACGACGCCGCTGATGCGCTCGGCGGCCAGCACCGTCAGCAGCGCCACCGACTTCCCGGCACCGGGGGCCCCGACGAACAGGTCGGTCAGCGCGCCCAGCTCGGGGCGGAACAGGTGGATCCGGAAGGGGCGGCCGTCGTGCTGCAGGCCGATGACAACCGTGCCGTCGGGCTGCATCGTGAGGTCGGCGACGGTGGCCTCGCGGATGCTGATCAGCGGGTGCTGCCGGTAGAACGTGACCACGCCGGTGGACATGCCGTCGGTCTCGATCATCACCAGGTCGGGGTCCTCGACCTTCATCGCGCGCGCGATCGGGACGCGGGCCAGCTTGATCATCATCCCTTCGTCGGCCTCGACCAGGACCACCAGGCGGTCGGCCTCCAGCCGGTAGTCGACCAGCTGCATGCCGGGGGCCGCGCCGCGCGGGCCGGCGACCCTCTCGGCCCACAGCGCGCGCACGTCGTCCGCCTCCGGCGAGCTCTCGGCGGCGACGGTCGGAGCGACGGTCAGGGCCAGGCGGCCCGGCCCGCTGCCGGGAATCGGGGCGATGGTGACGGCCTCGACCGGGACGTCGAAGACGCCCGCGATGTTGTGCGGGCTGACGCTGCTGGGCACCGTCTCCCCGGCCGGGGCGAGGATGACGGCGCGGAAGTCCGGGCGGCCCGGATCGTCCTGGACCAGGTCGACCAGCTCGGTGCTGCCGGTGCTCCGGGCCTCGGCCCACAGCCGCCGCAGGCCGCCGAAGTAGCTCGGATCCTCGACCTCCTCCCCCTGCTCCTGGGCGTCGGCGGCGGCCAGGACGTGGTGCTCGACGCCGCGGGCGCGGGTGAACGGCGCGGCGGCCGCCGAGGCGGCGGCGACGGCGAGCGGCGCGACGTACTCCCACCAGGCCGAGCCCGGGTGGAACAGGCTGGCGGCGTAGGTGCCGGTCAGGCCCAGGGTGGGCAGCGCCCGGGTGGAGGACAGCCACAGGTCGGCCGCCGAGCCCTTGGTCCGCGACCACAGGACCGCCAGGGTGCCGGCCCCGGCGCCCAGGACTGCGACGTGCAGGGGGACGACGTGGGTGTGCGGGCCGACGGCCGCCAGGACGCCGCCCGCGCCGTACAGGACGCGCTCGGCGATGGCCATGCGGCGGGCGGCGGCCGGGGTGAGCGGCGCCGGGGCGGGCCGCCCGGTCTCCTCGGCGGTGTCGGCGGTGGTGTCGGCGGTGGCGGTGGTGGCGGTGGCCATGGTCGGTGTCCCTCTCTCGGGCCGGGAAGGGTGGTGCGGGAAGGGGGGCGCCGGGGCCCCCCCCGGGGGGGGGGGCCCCCGGGGCCGGGGTGAGGA
>NZ_JBIUCB010000058.1:0-4113 GCF_044593455.1 Kitasatospora sp. NPDC051984 | reverse complement strand
GCGTAGAGAACTCACATCATCGCAGGTCGCAGGGCATCTCTTCGTTCCGCTCCGCTCCAGCACCGACGGTCAACCGGTGGATTCGGGCTCAGGTGAACGAGGCTGAGGCGGCCCCACCACAGCAGCCGGCGAGGGCTTCCCGCCGATGCGACCAGGCACAGCGATGCCACGGACAAGGGAGAAACGGCATGACCACACGCACTGCTCGGCCGAAGAACAAGACCCGTTCCGGCAAGGCCCTGGCGACGAAGGCCGCCCTCGGAGCGGCGGCGCTGTCCGTGCTCGGGACCATTCCGGCCACCGCAGCTCCGCAGCAGATCCTCGCGGCGCCCTACAACGGCGCCTGCGGCTCCGGCTACTCGGTGGTCAACTCGGCCCCCGTCGGCAACGGCACGCTCTATCTGACCTACAACTCCTCCAACGGCATGAACTGCGCGGTGACCACGCGCTACAACGACGGCACCAAGCCGTGGATGGTCGTCAAGATCTCACAGGCGGGCGACCCCGGCTGGGCGGACGTCGACCAGGGGTACTACGGCGGATACGCCGGCCCGGTGTACGTCTACGGGAAGGGCCACTGCATCGACTGGTACGGCGCGATAGACAGCGCCTCCATGATCGTCCTGGGAACCAACTGCTGACGACCGCCCTGACCGGAGCCCCCGCCACCGCCCTGCCCCTCCGGATCAGAGCCGGCCCCCGGCAGCACTGCCAGTAGACGAGCCGCCTGCCCATCCCGCCCGTTCCCTGCGACCTGAGTACGGGCCGAGCGACAGACCGGTGCACGCCGTCCGGCCTGCCACCCGGCCCCGACCAGACCGTCCGGCATCCGCGCCCACGGCGGGCTGCTCATCGCCGCCACCGGCCGCCCGACGGCCAGACCGTCGAGTACAGCGGGCCCGGTCCTGATGATGGATGGCGGCAGAGTGGGCACGGCCGGCCCCGAGCGGGCCGCTCACCGACACTCGACCTCTCCTCCCACCCGCCTGTCGGCGACCGCAGTGGTTTCTAGGTGCTGTCTGCGGAGCGTTGTGAGCTCATCGAGGTGTTCACCGGGCTGCGCCCGGCCCGGTTCCGACGCCTGGTCCAGGCGGTGAAGTATCGCGGAGGCCGGGCACTGGACCGTCCAGGCCCGGCCGGCCGTGGGCGCTGTCCTTGGAGGACCGCGTGCTGCTGGTCGCGGTCTACTACCGGACGAACCTGACGATGCGCCAACTGGGGCCGTTGTTCGGCGTCTCGCCGGCGGCCGCCCACCGGATCATCGACCGGCGCAGCCCGTTCCTGGCCCTGGCGCGGACTCGCCGCCGTCCCACGGCCGACGAGGCCGTCATCGTGGACGGCACCCTGGTCCCCACCCGGGACCGCAGCGTGGCCGCCCCGTCGAAGAACTGCCGGCACTCGGCGAACCTGCAGATCCGCATCGACACGCACACCCGCCTGGTCCTGGCGGTCGGCAGGCCGGTGCCCGGAAACCGCAACGACTGCCAGGCGTTCGCCGAGTCCGGCGTCGACGCCGCCCGTGGCAACGCCGTCGTACTGGCCAACGGCGCCCATCGCGGCACCGGCACGCTCATCCCGCACCGACGCCCACCAGGCCAGGACCTGCCCGACCGGCAGAAGGACGACAACCGCTCGCACCGCAGGGTGCGAGCACGCGTCGAACACGCGATCTCCCGCATGAAGAACTGGAAGATCCTGCGCGGCTGCCGGCGCAGGGGCCTGGGCGTCTACTGGGCAGCCAGCGGCATCGCCCGCATGCACAACCTCGCCCTCACCGGCTGAGGCCAGATCCCCCGGCCAGGCACATGCCCTCACGCCGTCAGCCGAGTTACGAGACAGCCTTTAGGCGCAGGTCCGCCACCGCGGTGCGCGCCTCGGCGGCGGGGTGGTGTCGACCAGGACGACCAGCAGCCTCGGGAGGGCCCTCCAAACACGCTCCCAGGCCCGCCCGGCGCCCTCCGGGCCCCGGGCGGGCCTGGCCGGGCGGTCGTAGGACGCCAGCATGCCGAACAGCGACGCCTCCGACGGCTCCTCCGCCCCTGTGTACGGGATCGGGCCAATGCCGCCGATGCCGGCATGTGACTTCTGTTCGCGTCCGGGGGCGGTCGTCTTCTTCGCTACCGCCGAGTTCTTCATCGGTCTCCCGACGTACACGTGGGCGTCCGGGTCTACGTCTGCCCGACGTGCCGAACCCTCGTCGACGCCGGCGACTGGCCCGGCTTGATCGCCTACGCCGGCCTCGGCGCGCGTGGTGCCCGGGTGGTCGAGGGTTTCCGTGATCACCACACCCCGGGCGCGGTGGCCTTCGAGCCCGGCACCCACCCCGAGCAGAGCCGTTGACCCCCGCAGGCCCAGCGGGCCGCCAAGCCGCCCCGTTCGCCCAGGCCAAAGGGTTGATGACGGGTCCCGGAAAATCTGACCCTCTCCTGGCCCCTTCCTTCTGCTTCTGGTGGTGGGTGGGCGGTGGTGCTGGACGGGATCGACGGCGCGAGCTCCTCCTTGTCCGGGCCGGCCGGGTCGGAGTACGACGACGACCAGGCCGCCGAGCACCCGCCCGCCGGGTTTCGTTTGGCTGCTCGTCCACCTGCTCGTTCAGGGGCTCGCGTCCGCGCCTGGCATCTGGTCGTCTCTGCAGGCCAGGCGCCGAATCCGGGTCCTCTCACCGGCCCGGCTTACCTCTGTGCGCCTGGTCCTGGTGGTGAGTGGGTGGCGGGCGGGGTGGGCGCGGTCGGTCCAGGGGCGGGGTCACTCATCGGCGCTCGGCCTCTTCTCCAGCGTCCGTCTGGCGGCGGCCGCCGCGATCGGTTCGGGGCAGCCGGGCTCGGCGGGGCCGGTGACCGGGCAGGGCCTGCCTCAGCCTGACCGGGCCACCGGCCAGGGTCTCGTTTCGCAGCCGTCACCCCGGGGCCGAGAAGCGCTGCCTCGGACATGAGGTTGCCTTCTGGTGGCGCGGGAATCCTCTGCCCCAGGACAGAAGCATCTCTGTCCTGGTTCACGGGGGAGGGGTGGGGCATGTGGATGAGCAACTACGCCCTGAGGGACGGCTACAGCTTGCCCAGTGGCACCTGGACCGGGCGGAGCTCCGCCTGGGTCTGGTGAACCGGGCAGGTATTCTCCTGAGCGCCCCTGCCGTTGTTCGGGTGGCGGGGTCTATGCGGTGCCGGGGTGTGATGTTCGGGTGCGGTGTCAGGGGATGCGGCTTCGCGTCAGCGGTTGCTTGGAGGCTGAGCCGCAGGTGGGGATGTGCAGCAGGGCTGGAACGCTGACGTTGGCCCGCACCTCCACTGACGTGTGGCCGCATCGGCCGGTGACTTCCCGTCCGCGCCTCACGGTGGAACGGGCGGGGGAGAAGGCGTCATGACCTGCCCAACGACGGCAGGCGGTTTTCGGTATGGGGGTATTCCATATTCGGGTCGATGGGATTTCTGCATGGGTTCGGCATTCCGGTGGATGGATGTTGTACCCGAATTCCGCGTCATATCGTCAACGGGCCGGGGTTCCTGCTGGCGTGCTTTTGATGCCGGTTCAGGCGGTGGTGTTGCGTCAAGTCGTGCTGTTGGCCAGGCGGCGAGGTGGTGCATTCTTGGACGGGCAGGAGGGCTGAGGCGAGATTGTCGAGCAGTGAGTTTCTGATACAGCGCCAGGGGCGGTTCTGAGGGCCTGGAGGATATGAAATGAGGCCAGAGAGCGGTCTAGACCACTAGAATGGGTCTAGACCACTTGCGTTGGGTGACTGCACGGTTCGAGTGAGGGCTTGTGCTGGGCCCGTTGCGGTGACACGATGTGAGGAAAGTCGAGGGGTAGGAGCGTGGCCCGTGCCCCTCCGGATGCCGACCGCAGACCCCGGACACCCGCTCCCCAGTCAGCCAGCGCACGGAGTGCGCCCAGCCTGCACCACGTCTGACCAGCAGAAATATGGTCCAGCCGTCACCACGAGACCCCCCGCCCGAACCGCCACCCCGGCACTGGGACACCCTCGACCCGGACCACCGGCCGGAGGCCGGCCCCCGGAGCGGAGCGAAGGGGGACCACCCTCCGTCACCAGCGTGACGAAGTCACGCAGCGTCACTCCGTCACGCTAGTGACGGCGCGTCATGTCTGCGGAGCAGAGAT
>NZ_JBIUCB010000057.1:0-4777 GCF_044593455.1 Kitasatospora sp. NPDC051984 | reverse complement strand
GCGACGCGTTGCTGCTGGCCGCCGGAGAGTTCGGCGGGGCGGCGGTGGCCGAGTTCGGCGATGTCCAGGGCCTCCAGGAGTTCGGTGACGCGGCCTTGCTGGCGTTTGGCGGCTCGGTGGCCGGAGCGGAGTTGCATCGGCAGGGCGACGTTCTGGGCGGCGGTGAGGAAGGGGAGAAGGTTGCGGGCGGTCTGCTGCCAGATGAAGCCGACCACCTCGCGGCGGTAGCTCAGCCGGTCCTTGGGGGTCATGGTGAGGAGGTCGCGGCCGGCGACGGTGGCGTTGCCGGCGGTGGGGGTGTCGAGTCCGGCGAGCACGTTCAGCAGGGTGGATTTGCCGCTGCCGGAGGCGCCGACGAGGGCTACGAGGTCGCCCTGGTCGACGGTGAGGTCGAGGCCTTGGAGGGCTTGGACCTCGATGCCGTCGGTGCTGAAGATCCGGACCAGTCGTTCGCAGCTGATCGCGACGTCGGTTCGGACGGTCCGGGGTGCGGAGGCGGCGAGGGCCTTGGTGCGGAGCTCGTCCAGGCTCGGGGGCGGAGTGCTCATGGGGTGTCTCCCGCTCGTAGCTCGGTGGTGATCTGGCGGCGGGCGGTGACGGCGGCCTCGGCCAGCACCGCGAGGGCGGCCAGCAGGGCCAGCCCGACGGCCTGTTGAAGGATCGGTGCGGCGGTGAGCCGCAGTCCGGTGGGGGTGTCGGCGCCGACGAGTGGGGCGAGGTCGACGGCGGGGCCGAGCAGCAGGACGCCGCACACGGCCGTGAGTGCCCCGCCGAGGGCGGCGACCAGGGACTGCGGCAGTGCCTCGGTGAGGATCAGCGCCAGCCCCTGCCGGGGCCGCAGGCCCATGGTGCGCAGCCGGGCCAGGGTCGCGGCGCGTTCGGGGCCGGCGCGGAACAGCGTGAGCAGGACGGAGAGCACCGCGAACAGCGCGGTGGCGCCGACCGAGACCCAGAACATCCGCTCGGCCGAGGCCTGCAGCGGGTCGTCGCCGAGGTTCGCGGTGTCGGCGGTGCGGGTCCGCACCACGTGGCCCGGCTGGTCGCCGGTGGCCGCCGGCCCGAGGTACTGGGCGGCCAGGGCGCGCACGGCGGCGTCGTCGATGTTTCCGATCGCCAGCCACTTCTTCGGGGCGCCGAACCGGGGCAGCAGGTCGGTGGCCGCGCCGAGCGGCAGCACCACGGTGGTGTTCTCGGCGCCGTTGAAGGCGGGGGTGCCGTCGGCGACGGCGACGGTGTGGATCGTGACCGCCTCGCCGCCCGCCAGCCGGAGGTTGAAGGTGCCGTTCGGCAGGTCGCTGCTGACCAGGGCGGGCATCGAGTTGTCCGGTTGGGCGGTGAAGACCGCCGGGTCGAACCGGCCCCGCCCGGCGATGTCGGCGAGTTTCGCGTACTTGACCGGGTCGGCCACCAGCACGTTGACCCGGGCCGAATAGCCGTTGCCGAACGTCAGCGTCACGTCGTCGTCGGTCCAGACCGGCAGGGAGACGTCCACGCCGGGCAGCCGGTCGGCGGCGGAGAGGAAGGCGTCCGGCAGCGCGCTGCCCAACGGGGCGTCGACCTGGGCGTCGCCGCCGATGTTGTACCGGGCGGCCGTGGCGCGCTTGCCGGCCACCGAGCTCAGCACGGTGGCGCCGACCGCGCCGCAGGTCACCGCCAGCACCAGGGCGAGCAGCGGCAGCACCGAGGGACGCGAGCGCGGGCCGCCGCTGCCGCGGGCGGCGCGGGCCAGGCCGAGGAAGCCGATGGCGCCGGGCCACCGCCCGGACCAGCGGGCCAGCAGCCCGATCACGACGGGCTGGATCCGGGCCAGCAGCAGCGCGCCGGTCAGCGCGAGCAGCAGCGGGGCGGCCACCAGCAGCAGGTCCACCCCTTCGCCGGCCGGGGCCACCCCGCGCCGGACGACCTGGGTGACGGCGGCCGCGGTGGTGGCCAGCACGGCGAGTTCGGCCATCAGGCGGCGGCGTCCGGAGAAGCCGCTGCCGGCCTTGTCGCGGAGCAGCAGCGCCGCCCGGACCGGGAAGGCCAGCAGGGCGAGCAGGGTCACCGAGCCGGCCGCGACGGCGGCGGGCAGCCAGCGAGGGGTGGGCAGCAGGGTGAAGGCGAGCAGCGCGCCGAGTGCGGAGGCCGGCAGCACGGTCAACGCGCTTTCGCCGAGCAGCCGTTGGAAGATCCCGCGGACTCCGGCACCGCGGGCCAGCAGCAATCGCAGCTCGGCCGTGCGCCGTTCGGTGCTCAGTGCCGCGGCGAGGCAGAGCACCACGGCGGCGACCCCGGCGGCACCGGCGGGGCCGACCTCGGCGAGCGAGTCGATGGCCCGCTGCCGCTTCAGGGCGCGGTCGATCATGGTGCGCAGCTGGGAGGTGATCCGGACGTTCTCCCGTGCGAGGGCGTTGGTCATCTTGATGGAGACCGGCCCTGCGGTGACCGCGGCGAGGTCGTAGGAGGTCTGTTGGAGCCGGTCGGCCCGCAGCTCGTCCACCCGCACCGGCAGCCGCCAGTAGTCCTCGGCCCCGTGGCCCCAGGTGGCCACCAGCGGCGCGGCCTCGGGGCCGGTCAGCGCGACGGCGTACCAGTACGGGAACGGGGGTTCCCCCGGGCCGCTGCCGGGGGTGAGGTTCAGGCACGCCTTGAGCGCGCAGCCGATCTCGGCCCAGAACGGGTCCGACGGGTCGTCGACGGTGTACAGGCCGACCACCCGGACCTGCTGGGGTGGCGGCGGGCCGGTGCGGTCCATCACCGACCGGCCGCCGTCGTACACCGAGCCGAGCCGGAGTCCGAGGGTCCTGGCGGCGGCCTCCGACACGGCGATGGGGATCGGCTCGCTCTCCGTGGCGGCGCCCGGCCACTGACCGGAGGTCAGCTTCAGGTGCTCGCGCGCCCCGTGCTGGTACTGCACGGCGATCTCGGGCGGGACGCTGTCGGGGCGGGTCAGCGGGGGCTCGCCCGGCGCGTCGGCCATCGAACGCGGCTGGGTGCCCCGGCGTCCGTAGACCGGGCCGCTCGGGTCGAGCGGGAGCACCGGGCCGACGGATTGGGCGAGTCGGCCCGCGGCGAGGTCGAGCACTTGCGCCGGGTCGATCGCCCGGGAAACGGGGGCGGCGACCTGCACGCCGGTGGCGGCCGGACCGGCCGTGCGCAGGTAGCTGCGCAGCGCGCCGTCAGCGCCGCGGTCCTTGGCCAGGGGCAGCGCGGCGGACAGGAAGACCACGGTGAACGCCAGGGCGGCGGCGAGCAGGGCCGCCAGTGGCGCGGCGCGCAGCCGGGTGCGGACCCAGGGAGCCGGGGTGCTCAATTGTCCTCCACGAACCGGAGCCGGGCGCCCACGTCCCGGCGGCGACCGCCGACCAGGAAGGCGGACAGCAGGGGCAGGGCGGCGGTCCCGGCCGCCAAGGCCAGCGTCTGGCCGAGCGGCAGCCCGACCAGGACCCCGGGAACCGGCGGGCGGGCCGCCGGGGTGAGCACTACCAGTGGCACCACCAGGTGGACCAGGACCGTTCCGAGCAGCAGCCCGACGCCGGTGCCGATGCCGACCAGCACGACCTGTTCGGCGGTGGCGGTGCGCCGCAGCAGCCGTCGGGGCGTGCCGAGGGCGAGCAGTACGGCCGATTCGCCGGCCCGTTCGCTCGCCGAGGCGGCCGCGGCGGCGGCGAAGCCGATGGTGGCGAGGACGGCGGCGGCCACCGCCAGCGCGGCCAGCGCGCTCTGCGGGGCGGCGCTCAGCGGGTCGCCGGAATGGGCGGCGGCGTCCTCCTCGCGGAGGGTCAGCTGCTGGGCGGTCGGTCCGGCGCGCAGGGCGGCGGCGGCCTCGGCGGGGGTGCGGTCGCCGGGGCCGGTGGCGGGCAGCCACCACTCGTTGACGGGCGGGACCTGGGCGCCCCGCTCGGTCAGCCAGCGGTGGGTGCCGGCCAGGTCGAGCAGCAGGCCGGTGTCGCCGTACACGGGCAGCGCCTCGACCTGGTCGGTGATCCGCACCGGCATGCTGGTGCTGCCGAGCTGGACCTTGATCAGGTCGCCGACCTTGGCGCCGGAGTCCGTCAGATAGGTGCGGGTGGCCAGGGCCTTGACCTCGGGGCCGGACCCGGTGTCGCCAGGGGGGAGCACCAGGGCGCGAATGGCGTCGTGCCGGGCCGAGTTGCCGGATGCGTTCGAGGTGTAGGAGACGGTCGGCAGCCGGTTCCCGGCGGGGTCGTCGGTCACCCGGGCCGCGGAGCCGTCCGCGGCGCTCCAGGATCCGGCGGGCGCGGGGACGGGTGTGGCCGGTCCGGCTGCGGTGTCGGAGACGGCCAGTTGTCGGATCGTCAGTTCGTTGGTGGTGAAGCCCGTGCTGGAGCCGTACGTCAGCTCGAAGCCGGTCAGGCTGAGCGGCGCGGCGATCGAGCCGAGCGGGGCGGCGGTCTGCGGACCGAGGTCGACCGAGACGGTGGCCTCGCCCTGGTTCGGGAGCTGCGGCATCAGGATGCGGTAGGCCGCGCCGAAGCCGTCCCGCAGGTTCAGCCAGACGAAGGGCGCCGCCGGCTGCGGCATCCACTCGGGGAGCGGGAGGCCGACGCCGATCCGGACTGCCACGGTCAGGTCGATCCGGGCCGGTTTTCCGGGCAGCTCGAGGCCGGCCGGCTGCGGTTCGGCCAGCGGCGCGAACAGCTCGGTGGCGGGCCGGCCGCCGAACAGGTCGGGCCGGACGCGCAGTTCGGTGGCGGCGCGGGCGGTGTCGGTGAGCAGCACCCGGCCCCGCTTGTCGCCCGGGAGCCACTGGTCGAACTCGGCGACCGGCAGCAGC
>NZ_JBIUCB010000056.1:0-5329 GCF_044593455.1 Kitasatospora sp. NPDC051984 | reverse complement strand
CGACGACGATCTTGGCGGAGGTGGTGGCGCGGCTGGGGGCGGCCGCGTTAGAGCTTGCGAAGTCCACTGAGGACCCTTTCGAGCAGCGTGACGTCGGGCTGGTTGCCGGATTCACCGCCGGCTGCGGGCTGGTGGATGGCGACCAGGCCGGCCTCGGCCAGGTCCGCCACGAGAATGCGGGCCACCCCCAGGGGGAGGCCGAGCAGGGCGGAGATCTCCGCCACCGACTTCACGTCAGAGGCGCACAGCGAGCAGATCCGCTGGTGCTCGGGCAGCAGCGTGGCCATCCGGGCCGGGTCGACCGACGCGGAGACCAGTGCTTCCAGGGCGAGTTCGTAGCGCGGCCGGGTCCGTCCGCCGGTCATGGCGAACGGGCGGATCAGCGGCTCGGCGTCCTCGTAGTCGTCGAACCCGTCGTCCTCGTAGGGCTGTTCGACGTGCGGCGCCTCGTAGCGGTGCGGCAGGTCGGCGGGGTCGTGCGGGAACGCCTCATGACCGGGGTAGGCCTGGCCGTATCCGTCCGGCTGCTGGTACCAGCGCGGGTCGGACTGCGGGGGCAGGTACGACTGGCCACCGTTGTCGAACTGCGGCGCGTACTGCTGCTGCTGACCGTGGCCGACGCCGGGAGTCCCGAAAGCGTCGTGGCCGGAGCCCGCGTACGGGACGCCGAACTGGCCACTGTGGTCGGGCGGTGTCACGGTTCATCTCCTCAGGGTGCGGCGGTGCGTAGCGGGCCGCGTCGCCGGAGGAGCGCCGGGGCCGGTGGTGCGAAGGCCGTACAACGCCCGGTCCCGAGGCCGCCGAAGCGGCCTCGGGACGGGCAATGAGGTCTTTCGAATACCAGGACGGTATCCGACGAACCGTCAGTGCAGGAGACTGCCCTGGAGTTCGGCCCGCAGAGCGGGCGTCAGGACCGCGCCCGCGCGGTCCACCAGGAGGGCCATCTCGTAGCCGACGAGACCGATGTCGGAGTCCGGCGAGGCGAGCACCGCGAGCGCGGAGCCGTCGCTGACCGCCATCAGGAACAGGAAGCCCCGCTCCATCTCGACCACGGTCTGGGTCACGTCGCCGCCCTCGAAGATCCGGCTGGCGCCGGAGGTCAGCGAGCTCAGCCCGGAGGCGACGGCGGCAAGCTGGTCGGCACGGTCCCGGGGGAACCCCTCGGACATGCACAGCAGCAGACCGTCGGCGGAGACCACCACCGTGTGCGACACCCCGGGGGTGTTGTCCACGAAGTTGGTGATCAGCCAGTTCAGGTTCTGTGCGGCCTGGCTCATCTGGGTCAACTCAACGCTCCTGCTGGTTCGAGCCGCCGAAGAGATCGGTGCTGCTGTTGTGCGGTCCATCACCGTACGCCCCCTGGTCGGGGTCGATCCGGAAACTACCGGTGGTCCCGGAGTCGCCGCCGGCCTGGCGGCCCTGCTCGACGCCGCGGCGCAGGTTGGTCAGGCGGCCGCGTACCTCGTTCGGGTCGCGGGAGACCTGCGGGCCGTCCTGCGGGGTGGGCTTGGCGTTGCCCGGCACCAGGTTCTGCCGCGGCACGCGGCGCGGCAGACCCGACGGGGTCGTGCCCGAGGTGGAGGGCTCGCGGAGCTTCTCCGCGCGCTGCCAGTCGCCGTCGTTGGGGGACTCCCACTCGCTGGGCGCGGAGGTCGGGCCGGTCGGGCCGTAGCCGCCGAGCGCCGACACGTCGTGGCCGCGCGACTCGACGGGCGCCGAGGTGTCCTTCGCGCCGGTGAACCAGTTCGGGCTCTCCGCGCCCGGCCCGCCGGCCGGGCCCGCCAGCTGCTGGCCGGGCCGGCGCTGCGGCAGCCCGCCGCCGGTCGACCCGCCCGGGGCCGGCGGCAGCGCCGGCAGCTCCTCCGCCGGGTACGGGTGCCCGGCGGGCTCCTCGTAGCCGTAGTCCTGCTGCTGGTACTCGTCGGCGTACTGCGCCTGCGGGTACTGCTCGTCGCCGTACTGCTGCTGGTCGGCGAACTGCCCGGCGGCGTACGGCTGCTGGTACTCGTCGCCGTAGCCCTGGCCGGCCTGGAACGGGTCGTCCTGGAAGCCGGCCGGCGCGTACGGGGCCTGGTACCGGCCGGGCGCGTACGGGTCGTCCTGGTAGTGCTCGCCGGGCGTGTACTGGTCACGGCCGTAGCCGCTGTCCTGGTAGCCGTAGGCGTCGTCCTGGGCGGCCTGCTGGGGCTCGTAGGCGTCCGTGAAGGGGTCGGACTCCGGACGGCGGTAGTCGTCCGCGTATGGGGCCTGATAGCCGTTCTCGGTGCGGTCGTCCCCGGCGCCGTAGGGCGACTCCAGGATCTCCGCCTCCATCGGCTCCTCGAGGGTGGCGCCCGGACCGATCTCCAGGGCGGCCCGGCGGCGCTGCTCCTCCAGGCGCTGCGAGCGCTGCATGGACTCCAGCGCGGGGGAGAAGCCGTTGCCGCCGGGCAGGCCGCGGCCCGGCAGGTGGTCGTCGAAGCCGAGTTCGGCGGCGGTGCGCTCCTGGCCGTCGAAGGACCACTCGGCGGGGGTCTCCTGCTCGGCGAAGATCCGCGAGACGGTGAACTCTTCGTTCTGCGGCTCGGGCACCGCGACCAGCGAGGTGAGCTGCTGCGGCAGCATGACCAGCGAGGTGGTGCCGGCCGACTCGCCCGAGGGGCGCAGCTGCACGCGGATGTCGTGCCGCTGGGACAGCCGGCCGACCACGAACAGGCCCATGCGGCGGGAGATGGTGGCGTCCACGGTGGGCGGTTCGGCGAGCTTCTCGTTGATCTCGGCGAAGTCCTCGGCGGTCAGGCCGATGCCCTTGTCGTGGATCTCCACCAGCACCCGGCCGTCCGGCAGGCTGGTGGCGTTGACCAGCACCCGGGTCTGCGGGGAGGAGAACGAGGTGGCGTTCTCCAGCAGCTCGGCGAGCAGGTGGACGAGGTCGGTCACGGCGGGGCCGACCACGTCGGCCTCGGGGATGCCGGCCAGTTCGATGCGCTCGTAGTGCTCCACCTCGGAGGCGGCGGCGCGCAGCACGTCGACCAGCGGGACGGGCGTGTTCCAGCGGCGGCCGGGCTCCTCGCCCGCGAGGACGAGGAGGTTCTCGCCGTTGCGGCGCATGCGGGTGGCCAGGTGGTCCAGCTTGAAGAGGTTCTCCAGCTGGTCCGGGTCGGCCTCGTTGTTCTCCAGGTCGGTGATCAGCGACAGCTGGCGCTGGATCAGACTCTGGCTGCGGCGCGACAGGTTGGTGAAGATCGCGTTGACGTTGCCTCGCAGCAGCGCCTGCTCGGCGGCCAGCGAGACGGCCTGCTGGTGGACCTGGTCGAAGGCGCGGGCGACCTCGCCGATCTCGTCCGTGCCGTGCAGCGGGATCGGGGCGACCGAGGTGTCGACCCGCTCCGGGTCGGTCTTGGAGAGCTTGTCGACCAGCTCCGGCAGACGGTGGTTGGCGATGTCCAGCGCGGCGGTGTTCAGGGTCCGCATGCCGAGGATCATCGAGCGGGCGATGTAGCCGGTGAGCAGACCGGCCAGCACCAGCGAGGCGATCACGATCAGCGCGTTGAGCACCCAGTCGGTGAACGCCCGGTCCTTGATGCCCTGGGCGTCGGCGACGACCTGGTCCAGCAGCTCGGTCTCGGCCGTGCGCAGCGCGCTCATGTGGCTCTTGGTGGCCTGGTCCCACAGCGGGCGGGTCAGGCCGTCGGCGCCGGCCAGGTCGACGATCCGGGTGGCGGCGTCGCGGTTGGAGGCCGCGGTGGCCAGCTGGCTGCCGTAGTTCATGCCGATCGCGAGCAGCGAGATCATGCTCGGCATGGTGCGGCCGTCCGGCATGCGCAGCGGCAGGCGCTGGTCGGCGGTGGTCTGGGCGACCTCGGCGTCCGCGTAGACCTTCACCTCGTCGCTGCTGGACGCGGTGTTGAACTCGTCGCGGGCGGTCTGCTCCAGCTTGGCGGCGACCTGCAGACCCTGGATCAGGTCCTGGCCCTCGTGGCCGTCCACGCCGCCGACGCCGAGGCCGACCAGCAGGTGCAGCATCAGCGCGCGCTGGGTCGAGGCGGCCGCCTTGGCCAGCGACATCGCGTAGATGGCGCGGCCCTTGGAGGTGACGTTGGTGGAGCCGAAGCCGACCGAGTTGTCCATCGACAGCAGCGGCGCGTACATCATCGAGTACGCGTTGACGGTCGCGGTCGCGAACAGCTCCGGCTTGTAGGCGTTCTGCCGCAGGTGGGGGAGCCACGACACCATCGACTCGAACTGGCCGTCGCGGCGGGCGACGGTCGCGTCGTCCTTGATCTTGGAGAAGGCGGAACGGTACTCGGCCAGCGCCTGGTCGGTCTTGTCCCGGAGCTTCTTCACCTCGCCCTGGTCGCCCTGGCCGGTGAGCAGCGGCACCAGGCTGTCGTCGCGCTCCTGTTCCAGGGCGTCGGCCAGCTTGGTCGCGGCGCTCGCCAGCTTCGCGATGCGCACCGCGCGGTCGGCGTTGCTGTAGTCGTCCAGCGAGGTGTTGACGCGCAGGCCGCCGAAGACCAGCGCGATCACCACGGGGATGACCAGGATGGCCACCAGACGGGTCGGCACCCGCCAGTTCAGCGGCGACAGGAAGTCGGCCCGGCCGCCGCTCTGACGCTTGCTCTCCTTGGCGGCGCCGGCCCGCTCGGCGGACTCGCCGACGGCCGCGGGGGCGGTGCGCTGCGGCTCGCCGCGGTCCTCGGCCGCGGTGAACGCGGAGAACTGACCTGTGGTCCGGCCGCTTGCCGGTTCCTGCTGGCGGGGCTCTGAGCGCCGCTGCGGGGTGACTGGCTGCTTACGCCTCACTCGACAACAACCTCTCGACCGACTGGCGGCCATGGATCAATCCGGCGGCTACCCCCCGACGGGCCGCGACCCGCTCGGATACTACGGGGTAGCTGGAATTCAACACGAGCCGGAGAAGCGGACAAACGGCTGCCCCGCCCCGCACGCCCGGGGAGGAAAGTGGACATTTGCGGCGGAACTTCCGCAAAGGTCTAGGCCATTGGCGCGGACCGGAGCCGGACGACTACGCACTGTCAGGAAAGCCCGGCAAATGTGCTGGTCGAACTGTTACCGGGGACGCGAACCATCCTTGGTACGCGCCCCCGGCGGGGCCCTGCTCCACTCACCGCAGGCGGGCGAGGAGGGCGTGCTCGACGAGGGTGATGAGTGCGCTCTTGGCGCTGTCCCGGCGTCGGGCGTCGAGGGTGACGATCGGGATGTCCGCGCTGAGTTGCAGTGCCTCCCGTACCTCGTCGCCGGTGTGGGGCTGGTGTCCGTCGAAGCCGTTGAGGGCGACGACGAAGGGGAGTCCCGAGTTCTCGAAGTAGTCGAGGGCGGGGAAGCA
>NZ_JBIUCB010000055.1:0-7227 GCF_044593455.1 Kitasatospora sp. NPDC051984 | reverse complement strand
CCTCCCGATCGGTGGTCGCATCGTCCGCGAAGCGACGATCACCGGTCGCGTCGGGCACGTACTTCACACAGACAACGATCCTCAAGCTCACGGCCTGCTCTCCTGTTACTGGTCCGATCCGGCGGCTGCGGCTGCGTCCGTGCGTGTCGAGTGGTCTCGGCACACGCGCGGGGCCGCGGTCCGGGCGGCGCGCGCCGGTGCCCCGCCGGAACTCCCCGGCAGCATACTCATGAGTAGCTCAGCCGTCACTACTCGCCAGTAGCTTACGCTGCCGCAGGTCCGGCCCGGCACCCGTGCCACCGCCTTGGCCCATCCTGCCGCAGGCAGGCCCGACTGCCACCTGACCCGGCACCAGAACGCCTGTGAGATTGAACGCTAGACGGCCTCGCCGAGTGCCGCGATCACGTCCACCGTGCGCGGCTGACCTGCCGCCCGGCGCACCACGCGGCCCGCGGCGTCCAGCACCAGCACGGTCGGGGTGCGCAGGATCTCCAGCCGGCGCACCAGTTCAAGCTGCGACTCGGCGTCCACCTCCACGTGCGCCACCCCGTCGACCATCCCCGCGACCTCGGCGAGGGTGCGGCGGGTCGCCCGGCACGGCTGACAGAAAGAGGTGGAGAACTGCACCAGCGTCGCCCGCTCGCCCAGCGCGGCACCGAGCTCCGCCCCGGTCAACCGCACCGCCCCGTCCTCGCCGCCCATCCTTCGCCGCCTCCCGTCCCGCACCTCGCCGACCGCTGTCGGCGCCCGCGGGCACCGATCGGTCCGATCACCGTTCAAGTGTGACAAACGCCGTCCGCGCCGAATTCCCCGCCTTCGGGCACCCTCCGTACGTACCGATGCGCGAGGTCCGCACCACTCCCCACCCCGGCGCGCACGCCGGTCCGGGGTCGCCCGGCTGCCCCGGTTCGCCCGGATTTGCCTGCCGGGCACGGACCGCCGCCGGGCCGCCGCCACCCCGAACTCCGGCTCCCCGCCGGGCGTCCCGCCCCCGCCCGCACCGCGCCCGCACCCGCAGGTCCGGGCCGCGCCGTGCACGGGCGTGACAGACCGTGCCCGTTCGGGGGATCATCGGGGGGAAACACCCGTGGCCGCCGCGGCGTGCCGCAACCCGTCGGCCCTGCCACGCCCCGGGATCCAACGCACCGGGCAACAGGCCCCTGGGAAGTAGGACTGACCGTGGCAGAGTTCGTGTACCCGCCGGTGATCCGCACCGCGCTCACCGCGTTCAAGGCGCTGGACCTGCGGATCAACATCGTCGGCGCCGAGCACATCCCCGCCACCGGCGGCGCCGTCCTGGTCAGCAACCACATCAGCTACCTGGACTTCATCTTCGCCGGCTTCGGCGCCTACCGGGTGGCCCGGCGCAAGACCCGCTTCATGGCCAAGGACGACGTGTTCCGGCACAAGATCTCCGGCCCGCTGATGCGCGGCATGAAGCACATCCCCGTCGACCGCACCGACGGCCAGCCGGCCTACGAGGCCGCGGTCAAGGCGCTGCGCGAAGGCGAGGTGGTCGGCGTCTTCCCCGAGGCCACCATCAGCCGCTCGTTCATGCTGAAGAAGTTCAAGACCGGCGCCGCCCGGATGGCCGCCGACTCCGGCACCCCGCTGCTGCCCGTCGTCCTCTGGGGCACCCAGCAGCTGTGGACCAAGGGCCGCCCGAAGACCCTGACGAAGCGCCACGTCCCCGTCACCATCATGATCGGCGAGCCGATCCACCTCACCGAGGCCGACCGGCCGGTCATGGTCACCCGCCGCCTGCGCGCCGCCATGTCCGAGATGCTCGACCGCGCCCAGCGCGAGTACCCGGCCAAGCCGACCGGCCCCGACGACTCCTGGTGGGTCCCCGCCCACCTCGGCGGCACCGCCCCCACCCCGGAGCAGGCCGAGGCCGAGGACGAGGCGGAGGCCACTGCCAAGGCCGAACGCCGCGCCGCCCGCGACGCCGGCTGACCCACCGGCCGCCCACCGCCCGGCCTCCCGGCCTTACGCCGGACCGGGCGGCGGGCTCGGCGCACTCGCCGAACCACCCGCGCAGGCGAACCGCGCGACGCACCGGCCGGGCACACCAGCGTTGACGCACCGCGCAGCGCGCTCGCCGGACACACCGGAGTCGGCACACCACGCCGCGCACTCGCCGGGCGCGCCGCTCAAGCGAACCGCGCGACGCACCGGCCGAACACACCGTCGGTGGACGCAATGCGCGACACACTCGCCGGGCACACCGGCGGCGGACGCAATGCGCGACGCGCGCACCGGCCGGGCACACCGGAGTCGGCACACCGCGTGGCGCACTCGCCGGGCGCGCCGCTCAGGCGAATTGCGCGACGTACTCGCCGAACGGCGGGATGCCGACCCCGGCCCGCCGCTCGTCCATCCGCGCCGGGTCCTCGCACGGCCACGGCACCGGCGCGCCGTCGCGCACCCCCGCGATCTGGGTGCCGTAGACCTGCTCCCGCCCCTCGTTCACCAGCACCCGGTCCCGCAGGAACGCCAACTCCCGCGCCCCCGCCGCACCTTCGGCCACCGCCTGCTCCATCAGCCGCAACGCCCGCCGCTGGACGTCCAGTTGCCGGTCGGCGTGCTGCGCGATCAGCCACGCGGCCTGCGCCGCCTCCGCGCCGACCTCCGCAGCGACGGGCCAGCCGTGCTCGTCCAGCAGCTCGGCCAGCCGGTCCGCGTGCCGCGCGGTCGAGCGCCGCCACGCCAGCCGCTCCGCCGGGTCCTCGCTGTTCGCCAGCGGCGCGGACGCCCGATCGGCGGCCCCCATCGCGGTCAACTCGGCTGCCAGCGCGGCCACTTCGGGGGTCATTCCACTCTCCGTCGCTCTCGGGCACCCTCGGCGGCGCCGGACAGCACCATTCTGGACGGGCGGATCGGCCCGAAGATCATCCCGAAGACCGGCGACAGGCCGCCCCTCCCGCTGGAATACTTGAGGTGTTCCCGGGCCCGCGACGTGCACCGGGCCGGCATCTCCAGCCCGCGCGGGGCCGGCCGCACCGGCTTGCGCCGCACGCCATCCGGGCCGTCCGCCCGCTCCGCGTAGCCGAGCGCCTTCAGCCGGTCCACCGTCTTCCCGGCGGCCTGCTTGGACACCCCCAGCCGACGCCCGCTCTCACTCGCCGTCGCCCCCTCCAGCCCGATCACCTGCACCGCGAAACCGTGCGCGGGCCGCACTGCACCCCCGCGACGCCCCGTCAGCCGGCTCTCCGCAACGCCTCGACTCTCCCGCAACGCCCCGGCGCGGCCACTCAGCCGCCGAACCAGCCCGCCGCGTCCAGCCGGAAACCGGACGGGCCGGCCAACCGGGCCAGACCGTCCTCGAGTTCGCGCAGCTGCTGCTCGCCGAGCGCCGCCGCCCAGCGTCCGCGGATCTGCTCGAACACCTCCGCCGACCGGGCCAGCATGTCCAGCCCGCGCGGAGTCAGCCGCACCACCTTGCGCCGCGCGTCACCCGGATCGTCCGCCCGCTCCGCGTAGCCGAGCGCCTCCAGCCGGTCCACCGTCTTCCCGGCGGCCTGCTTGGACACCCCCAGCCGACGCCCGATCTCGCTCGCCGTCGCCCCGTCCGGCCCGATCGCCTGCAGCGCGAAGCCGTGCGCCGGCCGCGCCTCCGGGTGGCCCTGGCGGGCGAGTTCGGCGTGCAACTCGTCGATGATCGTGCGGAATCCGGCGAACAGCAGCAGGGGAAGCTCGAAGCCGTTGCGCTGATCGACAACCTGGTTTACGTTTTGGTCAACCACGTTGTCCATTCTAGGACGCGCAGCCGCGGCACGCCCACGGCCGCCCCGGCACGCCTCCGCCCGATCCCGAAAGGGCTCACCATGCCCACCACCGCCGCCCAGCACTTCCCCGACCTCACCCCCGAGACCGCTCCGCCTGCCGCCCGCCGCTCCCTGGAGGGGATCACCCGCAACCTCGGCTACCTCCCCAGCGCCGCCGCCCGCCTCGCCCACTCACCCCAACTCCTCGACGGCTTCCTCACGTTGACCGCCCTCTTCGACGCCACCAAGCTCGACCCGCTGGTCCGCGAAACCGTCGTCCTGACCATCGCCACCCGCAACGGCTGCCACCTCTGCGTCGCCATGCACACCGCCAAGCTCACCCACCTCGACGCCGACCCCGACCTGATCGCCGCCCTGCGCGCCCAACAACCCCTCCCGGACGCCCGCCTCGAGGCCGTCCGACGCTTCGTCCACTCCGCCCTCGACCACACCGGCGCCGTCCCCGAACCCGACCTCGCCGCCTTCCTCGCCCACGGCTTCACCCCGGGCAACGCCCTGGAAATCGTCCTCGGCCTCGGCGCCTACACCCTCTCCACCTTCGCCAACCGCCTCACCGACGCCCCCATCGACCCCCAACTCGCCGCCCACGCCTGACCACGCCTGACCACTCCGCCCAACCGGTACGCTCCCCCGGTGACCGACCGCGGCCTCGCCCTCCCCGCACTACGGCACCAACTGGTGACCGCGGTCCTCACCCTGGCCGCCCCCGGCCTCCAGGACGCCGGCTTCGACCCCGCCCCGCACCTGGCCACCCTCCTCACCGACGCCTGCGACGCCACCGCCCCCGTCCCCTGGCTCGGCCACACCCTGCGCACCTCCGAAGAGGCCGCCCTCACCGCCGACCTCGGCACCGCCCTCCGCCACCACCTCGCCACGCTCCCGCCCGACCCCACCCCCACCGACCACCTCCGGGCCCCCACCTGGCACCCCGTCACCACCACCGCCGCCCACCTCGCCCGCCTCCTCGTCCACAACGACCACCACGCCGCCACCCCCTGACGGCGCGCTACCGTCGGCCCGGTGAACAACGACATCGACACCTGGCACCGCTTCGCCGCCCTCCTCCCCGAGCCGGACGCCCAGGACATCGCCGACTGCTGGCAGATCGGCGAACAGGAAGCCGGCCTGCGCGTCCTCGTCTCCGGCCTCCTCACCCACCAGATACCGATCAGCGAGACCGTCCGGGCCCAGCTCTCCGTCCTCGCCGAGATCTGGGGCGAACGCGAGGTCCTCACCCCCGGCCTCCTCCGCTGCCCCGGAGACGGCCGACCCGCCCCCGTCGCCCTGACCGATTCGCCCTACGAGCCCGACCACGACAGCCCGGCCGAGCCCGTCCTCGTTCCCTGGATCACCTGCACCACCTGCGGCCAACTCCTGCTGCGCGCCCACCTCCTGGACGCCGGGCAATCCCTCTCCCACCTCGCCGAGTACTACGCCATCGCCTCACCCGACGGGGCCACCGTCCTGCACACCTTCCCCGCCTACACCGACGAGCCCTTCGACCCCGACGACCCCACCGACCCCGCCGGCACCGCCTTCGCCGCCCTCCTGAACGGCTGCGCGGAGCCGACGGGCAGTCACTGACCCGGGCTCGGGCCCGGGCTCCCACCGGCTCACTGGCTGGAAACCCCCTGGGCATCGGCTCGGTGACGGTACATCATCACTATCGCCAGACACCACACCACGAGAGCTGACCGACATGCCCCTGACGTTCCGAAAGCCCCGCCTCAAGGCCGGAATCCTCGCCCTCACCACCGCCGCAGCACTGAGCGCCGCCGCCACGCCCAGCGCCCACGCGGCCGGCAACTGCACCCACTACGGGCAGCCCGGCTACGGGCAGGTCTTCACCGACTACAACTACTCGGGCGACTGCTGGGAGTTCCAGATCGGCACCTGGACGGTCTTCCCCGTCCTGGTCAACCACAAGGTCTCCTCGCTCAGGAGTTGGGCCTCCTACTCCGGCCAGCAGGTGAACCTGTCCGGCGACGGCATGACCTTCACCGCAGGCGCCGGCGAGTGGTGGCCGCAGCTGCCCGGCTGGTTCAACGACCACGCCAACGCCGCCTACTGACGGTCGGGGCCTGACGTCGAGGCCAGGTGGTCGGCAACCCGGCCACCTGGCCCCCTCAGAACTCCAACACCAACCCGACCGCGCCCGCTCCCGCGCTCTCCGCCGCCCGCAACACTCGCACCGGCCCGGCGAACAGCTCCGCCACCGTCCCGCCTCCGTCCTCATTGCCCATCACCGACAGCCACGCCTCCGCCCGCCCAGCCTCAGCCCCCGCCAACAGCCCCTCCACCACCGGCCGTTGCTCCCGCACCCCGGCCGCGGCGAGCACGAACTCGCCGCCCCAGCCCGGCAGCCGCTCCACCGCCTCCGGCCCCAGCGCGAACGCCAACGCGTCGAACGGGTAGGCCTTCGACGCACCGATCGCGCAGCGCTCCTCCTCCGCGCACCCCTCCAGGAGGCCGAGCAGCTCCCACCGCACCTGGTCCACGCTCTCCGGCTCGTCACTCCGCCAGCCGTCGAACACCCCCGCCAGCGTCAGGGCATTGTCCCCGCGCCACGCCCCGCCGCCCGGCAGCCTCCGCAACCACTCCGTCCGCGCCGCGAGCCGCTCCCGCCACCACGCCAACTCCCCGACCGCCGTCTCCGGCCGCCGCGCCCAGTGGCCGGCACCTGCCGCCACCTCGTCAGGAACCACGCCCAGCACCCAGTACCCGTGAAAACCCACGCCGCGCCACCCTCCCCCAACACACCAAACGGGCCCCGGCCACCACGGCCAGGACCCCTGTCACCCTCCCACTCAGCGCCCCGGACCCTCGCCCTCACCCGGCAGCGTCTCAGGCAGAACGAATTGCGGGTTCTCGATCAACCCGACCACCGCGCCCGTCGGCTCGACCACCGTCGCCACCCGGATCCCGCCGCCGACCTCCTGCACCGCGCTCCGCACCGTCGCCCCCGCGGCCACCACCGACTTCAGCGCCACATCGGCGTCCCTGACCCCCCAGTACGTCACCGGGCCGGCCGCCGGATCGCCGTTCGGATCGAGCGACAACTCGTAGCCCCCGACATTGAAGCCGACATAGAACGGCTCGTCGAAGTACGGCTCGACGCCCAGCACCGAGGTCCACCACACCTTCGCGGCAGCCAGGTCCGGCGCGGGGTAGATCACCGTCCGAAGACCAAGGAACATGTCAACGCCCTTTCCCAGCACGACAGTTCTTCCGCGCGTGAGCCTACGGCCCAGGTCCGACAACACCGCCGCCGGCAACAGGCCCAGCCCGCCTTCGAGATCCCCCGGAAATGCAGAAAGGGCCCCAGCCTATTGGCTGGAGCCCTTTCCAGAAGAATTGTTCGGCGGCGTCCTACTCTCCCACAGGGTCCCCCCTGCAGTACCATCGGCGCTGTGAGGCTTAGCTTCCGGGTTCGGAATGT
>NZ_JBIUCB010000054.1:0-7780 GCF_044593455.1 Kitasatospora sp. NPDC051984 | reverse complement strand
AGACCAGCAGATGCCCCACACCCACCCACCGGGCAGCCGCCACGAACCTCCGAAACGATCACACTCGAATCAGGCCGGTGGATTCGGGCTGAGGCACCCGCGATCACGTTAGGCGTGGAGGCCCCTTCAACTTGGCCCTTCCTCATCGCAATCACCCGTTAAGCGCAAACAGGACGCCGCGTGACCGCAGGACTGCCGCTCAAAGCCCAGTCCGACCCCGCACCGCCCCGCACAACGCACCACCCCGCTAAGGAGAGTTACCCCTGAGCACCACCCTGGCCTTCGCCGACCTCGCCGCCGAGGCCGAGCGCAAGCACAACGGCAAGGGCCTCAAGTTCGTCGCCAAGAACGGCAAGAAGGTCCGGCTGCGCCGGATCGAGGCCCTGCCCGGTGACGATCTGAAGGCGGCACTGGCCCTGCTGGACCTGGTGCAGTCGAAGAAGGTCAGCAACGAGCGCCGGATCGACGCGATGACCGGCCTGCTGGTCGCGGTCGCCTCCGACAAGAAGGCGATGCGCGAGTCGCTGGGCGCCCTGCCGCTGGAGCAGACCATGACCGTGGTCGAGCGATGGATGGAGCAGGCCGCGCCGGGGGAAGCGCAGGCCTGATCAGGCTGCTGGACCGGCACGATGCGGAGGTCGCCGCCGACCTGCGCCGCTTCTACGGCGTCGATGTCCTGGACTGGTTCCGGGGCCGGCACTCCGCCCGCTACGTCCTCGCCCTGATCGGGACGCTCCCCGACGGCTCGGCGACGGTGGCCGCGATGCGCGGCGGCCGTGAAGCCGCAGGCTGGGACGCCAAGGCGTACGTGCTGGCGGACCTGGTGGACGCCATCCAGGCGCTGACGCACATCCCAGGTGGCGAAGGTGTCGAAGAACCCGCGCAGTGTGGAGCGGCCGAAGCCGTACCCGCGCCCATACGCCAAGAAGTCCCGCCGGCCTACCGGTGCGCGAGCCCGCATCCGGGCCGATGCGGACACCGCGCCGGCCGAGGCCCAGATCCGGGCCTTCACCGGCCGCCGCTGGTGGCTGGGCGTCAACGTCCACCTGGCCCGGGCGGGCTGAAGCGGGTCAAGTCCGGTCTGCGGGAGATCGGTTCGGGGGCCGCCGAGGTCGCCCGGAACGTCGGGCGGCTGTTCACTCTCTCGATCCCGCCGCGCTGACCCGGGCGTTCGACGGGCCGGAGCGCACCAAGGCGCTCGGCGTGTGGGCGATGCTCGGCGGCATCGGCTTCGCCGCCGGCGCGATGCTCGGCGGGCTGCTCGCCGCCGGACCGGGCTGGCACTGGGTGTTCTTCGTCAACCTGCCCGTCGGCCTCGGCGTCCTCGTCGCGCTGCCCGCGCTGCTCCCGTCCGCCCCGGCTGTCGGCGTCCGGCGGATCGACCTGCCGGGCGCGCTGCTGGTCACCGCCGCGACCGGCGCGCTGATCCTCGGGCTGGTCAACGCCGGTGACCGCGACTGGAGTTCGGCCTCCGTCCTGCTGCCCCTCCTCGGCTCGGTGGTGCTCTACGGCCTGTTCGTCCTGCTGGAGCGCCGGACGGCCGCCCCGCTGATGGACGTCCGCATCCTGGCCCGCCGCCCGGTCGCCGCCGGCTCACTGCTGATGCTGGTCGCCACCGCGCTGCTGCTCGGCCTGGTCTTCCTCGCCTCGCTCTACCTGCAGGACGTCCGCCACCTGTCCGCGCTCGCCACCGGAGCACTGGTCCTGCCGATGGCGGCGGGCACCGCCGTCGCCGCCCACCTGACGGGCCACCTGCTCGCCCACGCTGGCGTCCGCGCCGTCGCCGCCGGGGGCCTGCTGCTGGCCGCGGCCGGGAGCGCGCTGCTCGCCGTCACGGACGGGCCTTGGTGGACGGTCGCCGGGCTGACGATCGCCGGGTTCGGGGTGGTGCCGGTGCTGGTCTGCGCGACCACCACCGCGCTCGGTTTCGTCCCGCACGAGGAGGCGGGCGTGGCGTCCGGCGTGGTCAACACCTTCCACGAGGTCGGCGGCGCGATCGGCATCGCGGTCGTCTCCACCGCCGCCGCCCCCGGCATCGTCGCCCACACCTCGGCCGGCTTCCCCACCGCCCACCTGGTCCTCGCCGCGGCCGCCCTGCTGATGGCCGCCCTCGCCCCGGTGCTGATCCCGCCGGGCCGCGCCGAACGGCCTGCGGGCATGCACGCGCACTGAGGCGACGCGCATGCGCGGGCGGCGACGCGCGCATGCGCGGGCGGGCGGGTGGCCTGCCGGCACCCCGCAGGACCCGAAGGAGACGGGCCTAGACTCCGACCATGGAATCCGACCAGCGCGGCGCCGCCGCGTCCACCCGGCGCGGCGGCTCCGGGCAGCCCCGGCGGGCCGATGCCGAACGCAACATCGCCGCGATCCTGGCCGCCGCCGCCGACTGCTTCGCCCGCGACCCGCAGGCCAGCATGACCGAGATCGCCGCCGCGGCGGGCGTCGGCCGGGTCACCCTGTACGCGCACTTTCCGTCCCGCGAGGCGCTGCTCGGCGAGTTGATGGACCGTGCGCTGCGCGAAGTCACGGCCACCGTCGCGGCCCAGCACCTGGAGCGCGCGCCGGCCGACCAGGCACTGCGCACCCTGCTGCGTTCGTCCTGGCACCTGCTCGACCGCAACCTGCGGATGCTGCACGCCGCCCGTCGCGCCCTGCCCGCGGAGACCGTCGAGGACCGGCACGCCGATGTCCTCGCCACCATCGAGCAGTTGATCACCCGCGGGCAGGACGAGGGCGACTTCCGCACCGACCTGCCCGCCCACTGGCTGGTCACCAGCGTCTACACGCTGATCCTCGCCGCGGGCGACCAGGTCGAGTCCGGCCGCTTCGGCTCCGCCGAGGCGCTGGCCGCCCTGGAGGCGACCGTCGGCTCCGCTCTGCGGAGCACCTGACCGGACGTCAGCGGTCGTCGCGCGGGCGGTCCCACTCGTCGGGCTCGTCCGGCCCGTACTCGGCCTCGGACTGCTCGCGCAGCTTCACCGCCCGCTTCTCGGACGCGGCGCGCTCCTCCGGCGACATGTTCGCCGCCGCCTCCCGCATCTCGCCGAGCCGCGCCCCGATCGCCGACAGGTACCGGTCGGACTCGACCACGTCCTTCATGCCGATCCGCCCGCTCAGCACCTCCCGGGCCATCTGCTGGAGCTCCGGCCCGACGCCGTCCGCCTTCGCGATCGTCCGCAGCGCCCGGTGCAACTCCGCGGCCTGCGACGGGTTGTCGGCGACGTCGAGCAGGTCCGCGTCCGAGATCTCCGGCTCGCGATCGTCTGCTGCGCCCATGGCTGCCTCCTCGGGATCGGTGAATCAAGAGATCATAGTCCCCCGCCCGGAGGAGGCGTCATGCGCCTCGGGCTCGAGGCAGTTCGCTCAGCAGTGGTCCTCGACATAGAGCATCCGCCGCCCCGGCCCGGCCCGGAACTCGTGGGCCAGGTACCGCCCGGACCACGTCCCGCCAGGGCCCTTGTACTCGTCCTTGATCAGGGCCCAGAGCGTGGAACGCTCCGCCTCGGCCACGGGTCGCGGGCTGATGCCGCCCATGTCCCCCCACACCACGGGCGTCGCCGCGTCCTTCACCAGCCGACGGACGACGCGGAGGTCCAGGCGCTTGCGGTGGAGAACCCAGCAAGTGCCTTGCCCGTCAACGAGCGTGACGGGGTCGGCCAGGCTGTCGGGGTTCGCGGGGAACGACTGCATGCCGCGAGTCTTGCAGAGCCCGTCCGGACGGAGCGGGGTAATTCGATGGTCTCCCCGCTTCCGGTCCGGCGATACTGACCCGCCATGACGAGCGATGAACACTCGGCCGATCCGGCGCTGCGCCGCGTGCTGGCCAAGGCGGGTGGGCCGGAACTGTTGGACGTGCTCTCCGGGGAGTTGACGGGTTCGGAGCTGACCACGCTGCTCCTGGAGGTCTTCCGGCGCCGCGCCGACCGGCTCACTCCGGCCGAGGTGATGCGGCGCTATCGCACCGACCGGTTCGTGACCCCGGCGCCGACCGGGTTCGCGCACCTGCGGCAGGCCGAGGACCTCCTGCTGTCCGCTCTGCCGGACGACTTCCAGTTGGTCACCCTGGCCCCGCTGGTGCCGCTGGCCGCGCACACGGCGGTGGCGACCGTGGATCCGCGCAAGGTCGTCGCCACCATCCGTGGCAGCGAGGTCGCCGCCGACCCGACCAATGCCCTGGCCCTGGAGGCGGCAGAGCGGAGATCCGGGGCCCTGGCCGCCGACCCCCGCTCCACCGTGCCCGTCCGGCTGGCCGCCGGCCAACGAGTCGTGCGTGCCCAGCACTTCGACGCGCCCGGCATGCTCGCCCACTTCCAGCTGTTCGCCCTGGTGACCGCCGGCCGGGACACCGGCAGCCGGGCGTTCGAGCACCAGCACCTGGTCGAGCACCTGCGGTTCGCCGTCCGGGCGATGACACTCGCGGGCGCGCGCCGCACCGAGATCCGCCTCACCTGCCTCGACGAGCGCGCCGCGCCGGTCCTGGCCCGCACCCGGACGGAGCTGGCCGGGACACCGGGCGTCGACATCGTCGACGATCCCGACCGGGCGACCGGACGCGGCTACTACACCGGCCTCTGCTACAAGATCCACGCCACCGTCCACGGCCGGCAACTGGAGGTCGCGGACGGCGGGTTCGTCGACTGGACCCAGCGCCTCGTCGGAAGCCGCAAGGAACGCCTCCTGATCGGCGGATTCGGCGTCGACCGGCTCGCCGCGATGCTGACGCCACCCACCGCTCCCGAACCGTCGCCTCCGGGCCGGACCGGCTAGGAACTGCCCGTCCTGGCCCTCGGCGGCACGGAGGCGTGTTCATCGGGCAGGGGCGCGCCGGCGGCGAGTCGGCCGATCAACCGGCGGGCCGCTTCGGCGAGTTCGGGCGGGCCTTCGACGGTGAACGGGCAGTCGAAGGTGACGAGGAAGCCGAGGATCCCCGACCAGGACCACGCCCCCATCCGGATCCGGGTGGTCCGCTCGTCGACCGCTTCGAAACTCGCCGCGCCCGGAGCCCACTTCGCCACCAGCGTCGCGGGGCACTCCATCAGGACAGTGCCCCAGCACGGCCAGGTGTCCGCGGTGTCCCCCCGGTCGGGCTGGCTCTGGACGAAACCGGCGAGGTCCGTCTCCGGCACCTCCCGGGGGCCGAACCGCCAGGCGGTGGAGGCCAGTTGACCGATCCGGTCGAGCCGGTAGGTGTGCCACGAGTTCCGCCGCTGGTCGTACGCCACCAGGTACCAGCGCCCGGACCAGACGACGAGCCGGTGGGGCTCGGCCAGCACCTCCTCGCCCTCCACCGGCTCGCGGTCGACGGACCGGTAGGCAAACCGCACCAGCTCGCCCTGCTGCGCGGCGGCGCTCAGCTGCGCCAGTAGCGCGGGATCGACCTGGGGCGGGGCCAACTCCCAGGCGTTCTCGAGCTGTTCGACCGAGAAGGTGGCCAGCCTGCGGGCCAGGTGGGGAGGCAGCAGCTCCTTGATGGAGTTCAGCGCGCGCTTCGTGGCGTCCCCCATGCCGGTGACCGAGGCCGGGGCGGTCTGCAGGGCCAGCGCGATGGCGATGGCCTGCTCGTCGTCGACGACCAGCGGGGGCAGCCGAGCCCCGCGGGACAGCCGGTAGAAGCCGGAGGGGCCTTTGCGCGCCGTGACGGGATAGCCCAGTTCGCGCAGTCGGTTGATGTCGCGCCGGACCGTCCGCGGGGACACCCCCAGCCGCTCGGCCAGGCCGTCACCGGTCCACTCCTTCTGGGCCTGCAGCAGGCTGAGCAGCTCCAGCGTTCGGTTGGCGATCACGGATTGCCCCCGGATTGGTGTGAGTAGCGGTCAGGTTACGTCCTCTTCTGCTGGCAGGGTGCCACTGGCTCGGAGGCCGGACGCCTCCCCCGCACCCCCATCGAACCTCCAACAGAACGGAAGAACGTCATGTCCGAGAATCCGGCTCGGCCCTCACCCACCGACCGGCGCGCCTGGTGGGGCCTGATCGCCGTCTCCCTCGGTGTCGCGCTGGTGGTCGTGGACTTCACCATCGTCAATGTGGTGATGCCACCGATCATCGACGACCTGGGGATCTCGGCCTTCGGCGCCCAGTGGATCCAGGAGTCCTACGCGATCGTGCTGGCCGCCCTGCTGCTGGTGGCGGGCCGCCTCTCGGACGTCCTGGGAGCGCGCAGGCTGTTCGTCGCCGGGACGGTGCTCTTCGGGCTGGCCAGCATCGCAGCGGCGGTGTCGCCCACCGGCGGGCTGCTGATCGCCGGCCGGTTCGCGCAGGGTGTCGGTGGCGCGATCATCATGCCGACGTCGCTGGCGCTGCTCAACCTGACCTTCCGGGGGCCGGACCGCGGCAAGGCGTTCGCCGTCTGGGGATCGACGATCGGGGCGGCGGCCGCGGTCGGACCCCTGCTGGGCGGTTGGCTCGCCGACTACTCCTGGCGGTGGGCGTTCGGCATCAACCTCGCGGTCGTCGCCCTGATCCTCTCCGGCGTCATGAGGTTTCTCCCGCTCTCCCCCCGCCGGCCGGGACGGCTCGACGCCGTCGGCGCGGCGCTGTCGGTGCTGGGCCTCGGACTTCTCGCGTTCGCGCTGATCGAGGGACGCAACTACGGGTGGTGGGAACCGCGCAAGGATTTCGGCCCGTTCGGGCAGGGCACGGGCCTCTCGGTCGTCCCGGTCACCCTGGTCGCCGCGGTGGCGTGTCTCGTCCTCTTCCTGCTCCGCCAGGCTCGGTGTACCCGGGGCAGCGGAACGGCGCCGCTGATGGACACCTCGCTGTTCGGCATCAAGTCCTTCAGCACGGGCAACATCGCGACATTCGTCATCGCCCTGGCCGAGTTCGGCATGCTCGCCGTGCTGCCGCTCTGGCTCCAGTACGCCCTGGGCTACTCGCCGGTCCGGACCGGGCTGCTGGTCTTCGTCGTCGCGGTCGGCAGCTTCTTCGCGAGCGGCGCGAGCTTCGGCCTGGCCGAGCGGACCGGCCCGGTCGGCCTGGTCCGGATCGGCCTGCTCCTGGAGGCCGCCGGCCTGCTGACGTTCGGCCTGCTGGCCGGCAGCGACTCCCCGTGGTGGGTCATCGCCACCGCCCTGTTCCTGTACGGCACCGGGGTCGGCTTCGCCACCGCCCAGGTCACCAACGTGGTCCTCGCGGACGTGCCACCGCAACACGCCGGCCAGGGCTCCGGAATCCAGAGCGCCGCGCGCCAACTCGGCTCCGCACTCGGCATCGCCGTCCTGACCTCGACGTTCTTCACCGCACTGGCCTCCGACCTGTCGCACCGCCTCGTCCGGCAGGGAACACCCGGGGCCGACGCCGCCCGGCTGTCCTCGGCGGTCTCCGACAGCGCCGGCGCGATGATCGCCCGGCTCGCCGACAACCCTCGGACGGCGCCCGCCGCCGACGCCGCACGCGACGCCATGTCCCACGCGGTCCGGGTCAACGGCTGGACCTGCGCCGCGCTGCTCGTCCTCGGCATGCTGGCAACGTTCCTCATCCCCCGGCCCGAGCGGGGCGCCCAGCAGCGGGGAGAGAGCAACGCTGCCGACCTGACCCACGCCTAGGAACGGTCCGGCCGATCATGTGACCGTCACCTGGTCGGGCCGGACCTCCGCACCGGAGCATCCACACCGTCCCCGGCCGGACGGCCGCCGTCGGCCCCCGCGTTGCCCAACCGTTTGCCCTCCGGCGATTTGTCCTCCGGCGATCTGAGAGGACGGTAAGTAACGTGATGTCCGTTTCGAGCTTTCGTTTGGGGTAGGCGGGCCGGCCTCGGACCGGTCAGCCTTCTATGGCCGTGGCT
>NZ_JBIUCB010000053.1:0-9824 GCF_044593455.1 Kitasatospora sp. NPDC051984 | reverse complement strand
AGACCAGCAGATGCCCCACACCCACCCACCGGGCAGCCGCCACGAACCTCCGAAACGATCACACTCGAATCAGGCCGGTGGATTCGGGCTGAGGCGGCCACAGCTCTCACAAACCTCGATACACCGGGGCCTGGAGCGCGCCTGCTGCCCAGCGACCCTCGCTCTGCGATCGCCGCCGCTCTGCTCACCGCAGCCCACCAGGTCTTCGCCGCCGACAGCCTGGCCGTCCCACCGGAGTACCACCTGTTCCTGCCTGCGAACTGGCGTGGCCAACCTGAGGCTGCGGCAGCAGTGGAGTGGCGCCGCGAGGCCGCGAAGCTGGCCGGCCTCCGTCTTGCCACCGAGCGTCTCCGTTTCGAGTGGGAAGCGGAGCGGCCAGTCCCCACCGTGTCCGAGCGGTTGGTGTTCGCACCGGAACCCGACGACGAGGTCTTCGTCGATCTTTTCCGCCGGGCTCTACCGGGGAGCCTGGACGCGGCCACCACACGGGAGTCGCTGCTTCTCGGGCCGGCGGAGCAAGCCCGGAACGACGTCGCCTTCTACCACCATGACATGCTCGGTGACCGCTCCTGGTGGCGAATAGCTCGAACTCCCACGGGGCAGGTGGTCGGCTTCGGGATCCCCTCACGCAACTCCGCCGCTTCGGTGGTGGGCTATCTCGGAGTCCTTCCCGAGTTCCGCGGGCGGGGTTTCGTAGCGGAGATCCTCGCCGAGGTCACCCGGGTCCTCGCCACCGAGGCCAAGGCAACCGTCATCCGCGCCGACACGAACCTCGCCAATCACCCGATGATCGCCGCCTTCGAACTGCTCGGCTACCGCGAGACAGCGCGCCGGCTTGTTCTCTCCGCAGACTGATCAGCCCCACCACACAGCCAATCCGCCCGACCACGCGCGAAGTCGGCTGGACGGTCCGCCCACGCCGCCACTCTCCAGCGTTCCGTCCAGCCGATGCCTCAGCCAATGTCCGGCTCGCCGGCCAAAGCCGACCAGCCGACCTCGCCTCCAGGAAAGGAGCTCGCCATCAGGTACGACTTCCAGCACAGCAGCCCGCGTGACCCGCTGTCCACCTCAGCTCAGCGAGAACGCCCCGGCCGGTGGCGGCGGCGAATCCTCGGCAGTCGCATCCGTGACCGGCTCGGAAGCCTGCTGCGGCGATTCCGTCAGCCTGGCAGGGAAGGGGTCGGAGGCGAGCCGCCGACTCAACTCCCCTGTGGGCAGCGGCTCATCGGAGCCGATCAGCAGAACGTTCCCGTACCGCCGGCCTCGCAGCACGCTGGGCTCGGCCACCAGGCAGACGTGAGCGAAGACAGCGGCGACGGTGGCCACCTGGGCCTTGGCGAAGGCGAGTGGCGGGCCATCTGCGAGGTTCGCCGCGTAGCACCCGCCGGGCCTGAGCGTGGCGGCGGCAAGCCGGACGAACTCCACGCTGGTGAGGTGTGCCGGCGTCCGCGAGCCCCGGAAGACGTCAGCCACCACGACGTCGAATGTTCTCGGCGCCACAGATTCGAGTGCCGACCGCGCGTCGCCGACCACCACGTCGATGCCGGACGGCCAAGGAAGGTGCTCCGCGATGAACTCGGTCAACGGCCCGTCGACCTCAACCACTTGCTGCCGCGAGCCGGGCCGAGTATGTGCCAGGTAGCGGGGCAGGGTGAGCGCACCACCGCCGAGGTGCAGGACGTCGAGCGGCTCTCCGGAGTCCGCGACCACGTCCAGCAGATGCGCAATTCGCTGGACGTATTCGAACTCGAGATGCGTGGGGTCTTGGAGGTCGACATACGACTGCGGGGTGCCGTCGAGGGTGAGCAGCCAACCACCCTCGTCATCGATGTCGGGCATCAGCTTGGCTGTCCCCAGCGCCACCTCGCGCTCGACGGGGCGCGGCTCCGGCAGGCCGGCGGCCGGGCCGGTCATCGGACAGCCCTCCGGAAGGTGACGGTGAGGAGAACGATCAACGAAGGGGCAGCCATGCGGGCAGCTTAGGCCCGACCAGGGCAGTCTTCCCAAACGGAACGACTTACCGACCGGTATGGTCGCGGAAGTGGCACCGCCTCGAACGGCCTCGGGGCGGCGAGCAGAGCAGGAAGTGGGTGTGGTTGACATGGAGTTCCGCGAAGACATCCTGGGTGCCCCGTACGAGGCGGCGGAGCTCCCACTGATCCCGGATGGAGAAGGAGAGGTCAGCGCCACGCTGGTCCGCCGGTTGGTTCCGGGATCCCGCCAGGCGGTGCTGTACTTGCACGGCTACACCGACTACTTCTTCCAGACCCACCTCGCCGATCATTTCACCGCCGCCGGCTATTCCTTCTACGCCCTGGATCTCCGCAAGTATGGCCGGTCGCTTCGGCCCCACCAGTCCCCCAACTTCGTCACGGACCTCGCCTCGTACGACGAAGAACTGGACGAAGCCGTCCGCGTGATCCGGGAACTCGACGGCCACAGTCGGGTGCTGGTGAACGGGCACTCCACTGGTGGGCTGGTGGCGGCGCTGTGGGCGTCCCGTCGTGGTGGACGTGGACTGGTCGACGGTCTGTTCCTCAACAGCCCGTTCCTGTCGATGCCTGCCGCACCCGCGGTCCGCAAGCTCGGGGCGCCGGCCCTCGATGCTCTCGGCAGGGCCGCCCCTACCCGGAAGTTGCCGGCACCGCTCAACCCGCACTATGTCCACAGTCTTCACCGGAAGCACCGCGGTAGCTGGGAGTTCGACCTCGCTCTGAAGCCGGCCGAGGGCTTCCCGCTCTACGCCGGCTGGCTGGCGGCGATCCAGCGCGGACACCGTACGGTCCGACGCGGGCTCTCCCTCGGCTGCCCGATCCTGATGATGGCTTCCACCGCGTCCACCGTCACCAGTCGGTGGGATCCCGCACTGATGCACACCGACGCTGTCCTCCGCGCCGACGACATCGCCGCGCTCGCACCACGCCTCGGCCAGCACGTCACCACTATCCGCATCGAAGGGGGTATCCATGACCTGGTCCTCTCGGCCGAGCCGGTCCGGGCCCAGGTGTTCGCCGAACTCGACCGCTGGCTCGCCGCTTACTTCCCCGCTCCCTGACCACCGCACCATCACCGGGGCAACCACCCAACCCGACCCGGTGGTGCTGCCGAACCGTCGACCCGGTGTCGACCGCCGGAACCTCAACCCAGGAGGCCATCGCTGACCAGCAGTCAGATCCGCAGCTGTCCGCCCCACCCAGCCACGTTCGCCACGGCAAGCCACTGATCAGCGAACACCTCAGCTCTCGGAGCGCACTCGCCTGCGGCGGCTCGTGGGCGCCCCAGGTGTCTCCGCGCCGCCACGCAGCACCGACACCACACCGAGGCCGGCCGCGCTGACCGGCACGGCGAGCAACGCTCCGATGATTCCGGCGATCCCGGAGCCGGCCACCACGGCGATCATGATCGTCGCCGGGTGGAGCTCGACGGTCCGGCTCTGAATGACCGGTTGGAGCACGTTGCCTTCGATCGCCTGCACTGCCAGCACCACGCCAAGAGCCCAGAGGGCGGTGCCGAGACCGCCGTTCGCCAGGGCCACGAGTACCGCCATAGTCCCGGAGAGAAAGGCCCCGACGAACGGAATGTAGGACCCCATGAAAACGAGAGCACCCAGTCCGGCCGCACCCGGAACATCGAGGAGCAGCAGTCCGATGGAGATGAATGTCGCGTCGATCAGCGCGATCAAAGTGGTGCCGCGCATGAAGCCGGCCATGGCCGCGAAGGCCTGCTGACCGCAGGCGATCACCGTGTCGGAGTGCTTGCCCGGCATCAGTTCGTGGATGGCGTCGGCAAACCGATGGCCGTCGCGCAGGAAGAAGAAGACCAGCGCGAGGGCCAGCACTCCTCCGGTAAGCAGCTGAGTGACCAGGCCAAGTCCCGACAGGACCCCGTTGGCGAGGGAATCCACCAGGTTGCTTCCCGAGCCTGCGCTCTGCCGAAGCGCGTACTGGATCCTGTCGCCGAGTGGTCCGAGCCACGAGGCGATCCGGTCGCCCGCCTGTTGGAGTCCCGCAGCGATCTGTGGGGCGCTGTTCACCAGAGAGTTGACGAGCAGTGCGATGCCTCCGGTGACAACGAGGACCAGGGTGGCACAGGTCAGTCCAGCTGCCGCTCCACGGCCGACGCCCCGGTTCACCAGCCATGGCATGACCGGGTAGAGCAGCGCGGTGGCCAGGAGTGCAACCACCATCGGGATGGTCGCTGCTCTGAGCGCCACGACCACGAACACCGCAGCCCCGGCGACGGTGACGAAGAGGATCACCGCGGCCGACCAGGCAGCGGCGGCTCGAACGGATGGCGGCAGCATCAGGGCCGGCCTCCGATCGTCCGGCGCCGTACTGCGGGTGGCCACCACCGCGCCCGTTTCCGACAAGCCCTCAGCACCTATGGAGGTGTACGCACTTGACGTCGATTGCTCGCCAGTTGCCGGCACCGCACCGGAGGGGCGCCGGCCGCCCTTCCCGGCTTTCTCGCCGGAGGCAGTACCGCCAGCCCTCTCTCCGCTGGTCTCACCAGCTGCGCCGTCATCGGCCGGACCGGAGTCTCCGCCCAAGGACGGTCTGCGATCAGCAGGCCCAGATGCGCCGGAGTTGTCGGCCGGCTCTGCCCCTGATGGGTCACCCGCCGAGTCGTTCACATTGGGCTGCTCCGAGCCGCCCTCGTCACCGGACGGCGTTGGCGGCCCGGGGTGCTCGTTCGGTTCGCGAGGTTCCGGGGGGCCTTCCGTTGCCACCGCCACCTCCGCCCACGCGCCGCCATGATCGTGTCATTTCAGCACACACCTGCTGTCACAGCAGGTAGTCGCCTGTGGGGCGGCGCGCCGCCCACGCCGCCGCCGAACGGACCATCAACTCATCAGCGCTACCTGGCTCCCAGCCCAATCCAGAACCCCCGGCCGCCCACTACGCCCTCGCACTCCCGGACACGCTGCCGGGTCGACAAGCAGATTGGACATACTGTGACCGCACCTGTCAGCACTGTCTGCACGGCATTCGCCTTCCTCTCCAGGGCGTCCGCTCGGGTCTTCGGCATCGCGCGGAGGACAACACACTGGCGTCTCCTCCGGCGGCTCGCCGGCGAGCCCAACAGCAGTGGAGTGTCACGAGGCTCGCCGACCCCTGAGACACCGCCCGCTGCAGACGTCGCACGCAGTGCAGCCCCGATGCCCGCACACCGGCTCCATCGCCGGAGCAGGGCCCAAGGCCCGACGTTCGAGCCTGCGGTCGGCCTCACGGCGGCCACCGACCAGAACCGCGACCGCAGCACCGGTTCGGACATCAAGTCGGTGCGCCACAGCCCTTCAGTGTCGGGCCCGGCCCGACCGGCGGCCCGACCGGCGGCGCGGCCCGGGCGCCCCGGCTCAGCGGGCGTGCTGGTCGATCGTCCGGCGCAGCAGGGCCACTCGGTTGGAGGTGAGCGAGTCGACGCCGAGGTCGAGCATTCGTCGCATCGTCCTGCGGAGGTCGACGGTCCAGGTGGCGAGGGCGAGGCCGGCGTCGTGCACAGTCGCCACCAGTCGCTCGTCGACCAGCCCGAAGGGGGGATTGAGGTAGCTGGGGCGCAGTTCGTCCAGCAGCCGCTGCTTGGGCAGTTGAAGTCGGTTCCAGGTCAGCGAGATCTCCGCCTGGGGTGCGAGCTCCCGCACGGCGAGCATCGCGGCGACGGACCCGCAGAATGCGACGCGGTCGGCCAGGCCGAGATCGCTGACGGTGCGCCAGGTCGCGGCGGCCGGCTGGGCGTCGTCCAGGTCGACCAGCAGCTGTCGGCCGTCGGCCTGCGCGACGACCGGAAGGATCTCCGCGAGGGTGGGGATCCGGAGGCCGGGCGTGGCCAATTCCTCAAGCTGTTCGGAGGTCACGCGGTTGATCGGGCGCGGGTCGTTCCAGAGCCGTTCCAGGGTCCGGTCGTGGAGCAGGACCGGCACGCCGTCCCTGGTGAGTTGGACGTCGACCTCGACGGCGTCCGCTCCCGCCGCGAGGGCGGCACTGACCGCGGGCAGGGTGTTCTCGCGGTGCTGGTACGGGTCACCACGGTGGGCAACGGCGCGCACGCGGCTCTTCAACGGGGTCGTCCTCTCACACGGTCGGGCAGCTCACACCACGGGCCGCCTCGCCGGCGGTTGGCCGCAGAACTCCGCATCCTAGGCGGCGCCCGCTCGTCGCTGTGCAGGTACCTCCGATACCTGGCGGCGGGCATCACGCCCCGCCGGGCCGGGAGGCCACTGCAAACGCGGCCTCGGCTCATCGGCCGGGCAACGGGTCAACGGCGTTCGACCACGACGTTGGTCGACTTGATGACGGCGGTGGCGGGTGCCCCGGGCACCAGACCGAGCTCCTCCGCGGAGTCGCGGCTGATCAGCGAAACCACCCGGAACGGCCCAGCCTGGATTTCCACCTGCGCGGCCACGTCGCCCAGCACCACCGCGGTCACAATCCCCGGGAACCGGTTTCTGGCCGAGGACCGGCCTTCCGCCTCGCTGTTCTCGGGGCGCGCCAACTCACGTGCGAAGGCGGCGAGTTCGGCCCCGGCAATGATCCGGTGCCCGTGCTCGTCCCGGGTCGCCGGCAGCCGCCCCGCATCCACCCACCGCCGCATGGTGTCGGCGCTCACCCCGAGCATCGAGGCCGCCTCGCCGATGCGGTACGGGTGGACGGGCGGGTCGGGGATGACCATGGATGCAGCTCCTGGGCAGCTCACGGAAGGTGGAGACTCCGCCATCCTGCCCTACCGGCAGCCGGCCCCGTACCGACCCCACCATCGGTGGCCCCCGAACCGCCGCCCGGACGATCGCGGCTGGGCCTCCGGATTGGCCCCCACCTCAGCCGCGCCGCAGCTCCCGACGACCACGCCAAGGCGGCAAATCAGCAGTCGCGGCGCCGATCCAGTCCCTCGAAGGCCCTGCTCACCCCAGAAGGCGCGCTGCCCACGCACGACCCGACCACCCGCCGGCCGCACGAAACGATCACATCCAACCCGCGCGTCGGCCACGACCCGAGCCTCACTCGCCTCCGAACAGCTCGCGCCGCACCGCGTCCCCGGCGGTCAGCACTGCACCGGCAAGCACGGCGCCGCCACCGGCCGTACCGGCGCGGACTTCGGTGGCGAGTGGGGAGAGCCGGGCGAGTTGGCGCTCGACCCGGGCGGCCAGTTCGGGGCCCCCGGCCTGGCCGATCTCACCGCCCAGCACCACACAGCCGGGGTCGAGTACCACGCAGATCGACGAGGCTCCGAGGGCGATCCGTCCGGCCAGTTCCTCCAGGAAGTCGTGGGCTCCGGTCCGGACCGCGAGTCGTACGACGGCTTCGGCGCCGGGTTCCGATCCGTCAGGCTCGGCGTCCAGGCCATGGCGGGCGCCGAGTTCGCAGATCGCTGCGCTCGAGACCAGCGCGTGGAAGCCGCCGTCGCACCGGGTGGCGTCCGGCAGGCCGCCGGTTCCCGGGACGGGCAGGAACCCGATCTCACCGGTGCCGCCGGAGGCTCCACGTCGCAGCCGACCATCCAGGACGACCGACGCGCCCACGCCGTGGCCCAACCAGATCAGGGCGAAGTCCTTCCGGTCCTGGGCTGCGCCGATCCGGTGCTCGGCGATCCCGGCCAGGTTCACCTCGTTCTCGAGGATCACCTCTGTCCCGCGGCGGGCGCGCAGGGCGGCGAGCAACTTGGTGTGCCACTCGGGCAGTTTCCCGGAGTTGTTGAGTGCGCCGCTCACCGGGTCCACCAGCCCGGGCGCGCCGACCGCGACGGTGTGCAGGTCCTGCGCGCCGGCCGCAGCGGCGGTCGCGAGCAGTGCCTCGACCGTCCGCTCGACGAGCAGATCGCCGTCCCCCGGCCCGCCCTCGGCGGACGAGGCTGTTCCCGCCCTGGTCGGCGACGGGACATCAACAGCGGCTCCGGCGGTTCCGGCCGCCCCATCGACCGCGGCCGGAGGCCTGCCCGGTCCCTCGGCCTCGCTCCGCGCCGGTGCCGCGATGGTGGCCGTGCCGAGGGTGCGGCCGGTCAGGTCGGCAACGACCAGGCTGACACCGGTGGCGCGGATGTCGATCCCGGCAAGGTGCGCCCGATCGGCGACCAGCCCGTACAGCCGGGCGTTGGGGCCCCGGCGGAGTGCGGCGCTCTCCCCTGCCTGGGCAACCAATCCGCTGCGTTGGAGGCGTTCGAGCAGGTCGGCGACGGTGGGCCGGGAGAGTCCGGTCAGCGTGCGCAGGTCGGATGCGGTGAGCGGGCCCCGCTCGAGCAGCAGGTCGAGGGCGAGCCGGTCGTTGATGGCCCGGGCGGTGCTCGGCGTAGCAGTGCGAGCGGTCGTCATGAGCCTGCATCCTTCCAGAGGTTTCTATCAGGCAGGGTCCCTGATAGTTTATTTCCAATCCGACCGACCCAAGGGGGAGCCCGGCGTGGGCGAAACTCTCAAGGACGTCCGGCGCGCAAGGCTGAGTGTGGCGCTGGTGTTCGCCGTCCACGGAGCCGTCACCGGCACCTTCGTCAGCCGCATCCCGTGGATCAAGGACCAGCTGGATCTGAGTCCCGGCCAGCTCGGTCTCGCCCTGGTGTTCCCGGCGATCGGCGCCTCGATCGCGATGCCGCTGGCCGGAGGCATCGTGCACCGCTTCGGCGCCCGGGCCGCGCTGCAGGGCCTGTTGTCGCTGTGGTGTCTGTCGCTGGCGCTGCCCGCGCTCTCCCCGCACCTGGTGGTCCTCTGCCTCTCGCTGTTCATCTACGGCGCGACGTCCGGCATGTCGGACGTGGCGATGAACGCCCAGGGCGTCGAGGTCGAGAAACGGCTCGGCCGGTCGATCATGTCGGGTCTGCACGGGATGTGGAGCCTGGGCGGTCTGGTCGCCTCCGGCTTCGGTGTGCTGGCCGCGCATCAGCAGGTGGACGCCCGGATCCAGTTCGCGGTGACCGCACTGGTTCTGGTGCTGCTCGCACAAATCGTGTCGCGCGGGGTGCTGGACGTTCGGCCGGCCGTCGACGAGGAGGCACCGCCCCGCTTCGCACTGCCACCGAAGGAGGCACTGCTCATCGGTCTGGTCGGGTTCTGCGCGGTCTTCGCCGAGGGCGCGTCGATGGACTGGAGCGGCGTGTACCTGCGCGACGTCACCGGCGCCTCCGCGTCGATTGCCGCCGCGTGCTTCACGGCCTTCGCCGCCACCATGGCCGCAGCCCGCCTGGCGGGCGACGCGGTGATCCGCAGCCTCGGCCCGGTGCGCACGGTACGGGTCAGCGGCGCGGTCGCCGGCGTCGGCGGACTGCTGGTGGTCGTCACCGACAGCCCGTACCTGGCCATTCCGGGGTTCGCGCTGATCGGCATAGGTATCGCCGTGGTGGTTCCGCTCGCGTTCGCCGCCGCCGGACGGGCCGGTACCAACCCGAGCCAGTCCATCGCCGGCGTCGCCACCATCACGTACACCTCCGGCCTGGTCGCCCCGGCCGTGGTGGGCGGCATCGCCCAGGCGAGTTCGCTGACGGTCTCGTTCCTCGTCGTCACGCTGCTGGCGGCCGCCCTGATCCCGTCCGCCACTGCCATGCGCCAGCGCAGGTCGGCGGACTCGCCGGCCGCGTCGGGCCCCCTGGAGCCATCACGCTGAGACTGTGCCGGCAGCCGGACCGCCGGCGCCACCGGCCAAGCCGCCAACCGAACCGCCACGTGAGGGTGCGGGAACCGCCCCCGCACCCCTCACCACGTCAGCCCGCCCCACCGCACCCACGCGCTCGGCCTGCCCCGCGCCGCGTCTTAGAAAGTGTTGGGTAATCGGGTGATCACTCGTTCTTGAGGTCGTCGGCGAGGCGGCGGGCTGCTTCGGTCTCGATGGGGCCGTGCGGTTCGATCT
>NZ_JBIUCB010000052.1:0-9914 GCF_044593455.1 Kitasatospora sp. NPDC051984 | reverse complement strand
TTCGCTCCGGCGGCCCGGGATGGCTGAGGCTGGATCAGGCGGTTGAGCTGGTCTTGTGGCTGACGGGGGGTCGGCCTTCGGCCGGGCTGACTGGGGAGGGGTGTCTGGCGCGCTGCTCGGGTGCGGGCCCGTGGACGCCGGGGCGGGGAAGTGCCGGCGCGGGCGGGATCAGTGGCGAGTGGTCTGGACCTCTTGGCGCGCGAAGTGCGGCCTGACCTGACAGTCCGCCAGAGTGCTTCACTTTGCACCGTCAGCTGATCCCGCCTGTAGAGCTCTCCCCTCTCGGGTTTCCGCGTTTTCCTGCGGGCCCGACTGGGGCTCTGCTATTCTGCTGTTCGGTCGCCTTTAATGGGCTGTATTGTCGGTCGAATTTCTCTTCGAGTTTCGTCCGGCCGCGTGCATCAAAACTGACTGCAAGGCTATCCCGTGTGAACGTGGGTGCCTATTCGAGAGGGGCAGGGCATGGGGACTTCCGGGGCGGTGGCGGGGCGTCAGGGGCGGGCCCGGGGCATCCGGCTGAGGCCGCACCAGGAGGAGGCGGTGGAAGCCATCGTGCGGGCGCTGACGCCCCGTCCGGGGCGCGTGGTCCCGGCGGGCCTGCGGGCCACGGTGCAGCTCGCCACCGGCACCGGCAAGAGCTTCGTGGGGGCGGTCGCGGCGCAGCGGCTCGCGCCGCGGGGCCTGGTGATGGTGGTGGTGCCGACGCTGGACCTGCTGACGCAGATGCGGGCGAGCTGGGTCGAGGCCGGCCGCGCGGGGGAGGCGCTGGCGGTGTGCTCGCTGGTGCAGGACGAGCTGCCGGAGGGGATGCCGGGGACCACGAACCCGCTGGTCATCGCCTCGTGGATCGACCGGGCGGCGGCCTCGGGTCGGCCGCTGACGCTGTACTCGACGTACGCGGCGGCGGGGGCGGTGGAGGACGCCTACGCGGCCTGGCCGGAGCGGGAGGGCCGGGAGCTGGCCCCGCTGGACCTGATGGTGTGCGATGAGGCGCACCGGTCTTCCGGGTCGGCGGAGAAGGCGTGGACGGTGGTCCACGACCAGGACGCGATCCCCTCGGCGCGGCGCCTCTACATGACGGCCACGCCGCGCATCTGGATGCCGCCGAAGCGCCGCCGGGGGGAGGCGGAGGAGGGCCGGGAGGGGCGCCGCGAGGCCTTCCAGCCGCTCCCGGAGGAGCTGGCCGTGTCCATGGACGACCAGGCGATCTACGGGCCGCAGGTATACACACTAGGGCTGGCCGAGAGTGTGGATCGGGGTCTGCTGGCCCCGTTCGAGATCGTGGTGCTGGAGCTGCGCGACCCGGAGGCGGACACGGAGGCGGCGGCCGGGCAGCCGGTGCCGTGGGGTGCCGGCGCCGGGGAGGCCGACGACGGATCCGAGGACCAGGTGCCGGTCGCGCGGGTCGCGGCGATGCAGGCCGGGCTGCTCAAGGTCGCCATGGAGCACCGGCTGCGGCGCACGATCACGTTCCACCCGAGGACGCTGGAGGCGCGGTTCTTCTCCGAGACGCTGAACCAGACGGCGGAGAAGCTGCACGCCGAGGACCCGGTCGAATTCCCGGAGGAGGTGTGGTCGCAGTGGCTTTCCGGTGAGCACCCGGTGGATTACCGGCGCGGTATTCTCGGGGACTTCGGGCAGTCGGAGGAGTACGACGGTCTGGCGTACCGGGTGCTGGCGAATTGCAAGGTTCTGGGTGAGGGTGTGGACATGCCGGGGGCGGATTCCATTCTGCTCCAGGGGCGGGGAAGCATGGTCGATATCGTCCAGGCCATAGGGCGTGCGCTTCGAATGAAGCCCGGTGAGGGGAAAGTCGCGCGTATTGTCGTGCCCGTCTTCCTGCGCAAGGGCGAGCAGCCCGGGGACATTATGGAGTCGGATTCCTACGGGCCTCTGGTCAAGGTTCTGACGGCGATCCGCTCGCACGATGCGCGTCTGCTGGAGGCGTTGGCGGTGCCGCAGCGCAGCGGTCGGCGGACCACCGGCGGGCGGGCGGAACTCGTTGGTGCGCCTGGTGAGGGGGAGGACGGGGAGGAGTCTTTGGGGGCGTTCACGCTGCCGGTGCGGTTCCAGTCCCGGGTGTCCCAGACCGCGCTCGCGCTGTTCGTCTCCACGCAGGTCTTCCGGAGCGAGAGCGTGTATTGGAAGGAGGGGATGCAGCATTGCGCGGCCTGGGTCGAGGAGCACGGTTCGCTCGATGTCCCGTACAACGCGATGGTGGGTGAGCTGGGTAATTTCCCGCTCGGGAAGTGGCTCTCGGATCGGCGTCACGAGCGCGCATCTGGCGACATGGCCTCCTACCGTGTCGTTCTCCTGGATTCTCTGGGCATGATCTGGTCCGTTTCGGACGCCCGTTTCGAGGCCGGACTGGCCTGGGCGCGGCAGTGGGCGGCGGAGCACCACGGGTCGCTGGCCGCTCCGTCGCGGGCCTCCATCGGCGGGTACGCGATCGGCACCTGGTTGGTGGAGCTGCGGGCGCAGGCGGAGGTGCCGGCCGACCAGGCGGGGGCGCTGTCGCCCGAGCGTCGCCAGGCGCTGGAGGCGATCGACCCGTGGTGGTGCCCGGCGTGGCCGATCACCTGGCAGCGCTCGTACGCGGCCGCCAGGGCGTGGTGGCTGGCCTGCGACGGCGTGGTGGACTGGCCCGCGCTGCCCGTCGACACCAGCTTCGAAGGGGAGCCAATCGGGCGCTGGGTGCGGGCGCAGCGCGGCGGTTGGACAGCCCTGGCCGGGGAGCAGCAGGACTTGCTCCTGGCGCTCGGGATCGAGGCGGACGCCGAGCTGGCCGCCGAAGCCGCCGCGAAGGCGGAACGGGCGACCCGGCCGGTGCGGGCCCGCGGGGACCGGTTCGCGCAGCACCTGGAGGCCCTGCGGCGCTTCGCAGAGCGGGAGGGGCACGTGCGGGTGCCCCGGCAGCACAAGGAGCCGCTGGAGGCCGTCGAGGGCGACCAGGAGCCGGTGCTGCTGGGTCTGGGGGCGTGGCTGTCGAACCAGCGCTCCCGCCGGGCGAAGCTGACGGCGCAGCAGCTCGTCGCGCTCGGCCGGGCCGGGGTCGAGTGGGCCGCCGAGCTGGCCCCGGTGCGGCGGGAGACCGAGGAGGCGGCGCGGTGACGGTCTCTTGGGCCGCGGACTGGTACTGCGGGGAGTGCGGCAGCTCGGGGCAGGGGCACTTCGAGGACGACACCGACGTCGCGGCGGACCACGACTGCGAGGAGGCTGGCGGGTCGGGCGCGATCGGGTGGGAGGGCCGCGCGGAGTGCGGGGAGTGCGGCTGGGTGCTGGAGACGGACTTCGAGGACGACTGCTGGGTGGCGTCGGGCCACGTGTGCGAGGACGTGTCGGCAGTGCCGGCCGGAACGGAGCGGTGATGTTCGATCAGGTGCATCAGCTGGCGTCGGCGCGGAGGCGAGTGCAGCGCCAGACACAGGGGATGACGGCGGAGCAGATCGGGGTGGGCCTGGTGGCCGCACGGGACTGGGAGCGGCAGGCCGGCCGGGACGAGCACGCGGGGCTGGGCGCGGCGTGGGAGGTGGAGGAGTGGGAGCGGATCGACGTCCTGGTCCGCTCCGGCGGTCCGGGGGCGGTGTACGACGTCGCCCGGGACGAGCAGGCCCAGGCGTGGCTGGCCGAGTGGGAGCAGCGGTTGCAGGCCGGGCGCCAGGGGCGGCAGCGGCAGGTGCGCGAGCGGGTACGGCCGGCGGACCGGGTCCAGGTGCGCGCGGTGCTGCCGGGCGAGGCGGGACGGCATCTGCGGGCGCTGGCGGAGGAGCGGGGGTGGAGCGCGGAGCGGGTGCTGGCGGTACTGGCCGAGCACGTCCAGTTCGACGACGACGGCCTGGTCCACGTGCCCCCGGTGGCGGTCACCCCCGCGCCGCCCGGCCTGGAGACGGACCACGAGCACCCGCCCGTGAGCTACCAGGTGCGGCCGCGCTTCGGGCGCGACGACTACGGCGACAGCTACGGCGGCCCGATGCTGGACTGGTAGCACCCGAGGAAGCGAACGGCGGGGCCGTCACCGGCTGGTGACGGCCCCGGTCGCTTGCCGTACGGGGCCCGGTCCGGCTGGGCGCTGAGCGGCCGTCAGCGGGCCGTACAGGGCGGGGACGGGGGTACTGCGGGGCGGCGGATCAGGGGGTGTCGCCCCGCCACGTCCAGCGGCCCACGTCCTCCGCCCGCAGGCCCGCACCGACCCGAACGGCAGTTGAGCCGATCCAGTTCATCAGCAACTACCGGTCCAGCCCCTGACCCGGCACTCGGCACTCGGCCGGACGGGACCGCCTGATCGAGGCGGGACGGGCAGCCCTGCCCCAATCCGAGGTTCCGGCCCTGGCCGGCCTTCGCCGCACCGAGTCTTCTCCGGGGCGAGAACGAGCCCTTACGGTGGCGTCGTGATGATCTCCAGCGCACCGATCGTGCTCGCCGCCGGCTCGGGCGGCACCAGCAGTTCCACTCCCGCCTGGGTTCCCTACGTCAGCCTCGGCAGCCTCGTCGTCGGCGTGGTCGCGGCCGTCTTCGCAGTGTGGACCTTTGCGCACAACCGCCGCCGGAACCTGCGGGCGGACGAGGAGGTGTACGCGGTGAAGGTGGCGGCCTGGACCGGCGAGGACACCGGGCAGGGGCCTGGGGAGCTGTACCGCTACGACTCCCTGGTGGTGCACAACGGGTCTGACCAGCCGATCTACAACACGACGCTGGTGTGGCGGGCCGCCGAGCCGGGCGAGCTTGCCGGGGAGACCGATCTGCAGAACATCTACGTCGGCCTGGTCCCGCCCGGGGAGGACCGGGTCTCCAAGCTGCGGGAGATCTCGAAGCCGGAGATCGGGCAGCGGCCCGTCAGCGTGGCCTTCGAGGACGCCCAGGGGCGGTACTGGGAGCGCGACGAGACCGGCCAACTGCACCGTGGTAAGGACAAGGTGAAGCCAACGCTGATCGCCCCCACCACGGTGCGCGGTCCGAACGGTTCGATCAACCCCGCCTCGCAGCGCAACTGATTGCCCTTCCCCCGCCAGCAGCCCCGAACCGGACCGGAAGCGGCCGCGCTTCGGATACGACGACTACGGCGACAGCTACGGCGGTCCGGCGCCGGACTGGTAGTGGCGGGGAAGCGAACGGCGGGGCCGTCACCGGCTGGTGGCGGCCCCGTCGCTTTGACGAGTGAGATGGCGGTACGTCAGGCCGTAATGGTGGACACCGTGACCGGGACGACCGGCCCGTACGGGCCGTCGGGCGTGTAGTCCCGGTGCCCTTCGAGGCGCCCGGTGCGGGTGAGATCGATCCCGAGGTAGTCCGCCCAGATTTCGGTGTCCTCGTCGCTCTCCGCCTCGCAGTGCAGGCTCCCGTCGGCGGCCAGATTCCATCGCGCCCCGGGAAACTCCTGAGCGGTCCCGACGTCCTCGATCCACATGTCGAGAAGCCGGCGGGCCGCCTCCATCCGGCGTCCCTGCGCGGTGAGCGGACGGCGCCCGGTCGTCCGGGGGGCGGGCGGGGGTACCGGCGGGACCGCGGCCAGGGCCGCCAGCTCGGCGATGGTCCGACCCGGACGGCGGCGCGGCGGAGTGGTGTCGCCGACGGCCTCCTCTTCGTCCCGGACGTGGAGCGGGCGGCGGGGGCGATCAGTAGTCATGAGGCATTTTCCCAGGGAGCGCGCCCGCTACGAACACAGCGCTCCCGGTACGGTGCGGGTCATGAATGAAAGCCAGGACTCCGATCTGCGGCAGGGGACGCTGCCGACAGGCCGACCACCGCCGCCGGTCAGCGCTCTACGACCGCTGACCGGCAACATCAACTGAGACAACCTCACCGAAGCGCCGCCGACAGGCAACGTCAACTGAGACTTCGTCGAAGATCCGTCTCACCCGACCATGCATCACCGCTGGTCACAGCTTCGACTATCGGCAAGATCAAATGAGACGGGACACCTGTCTGTCCACCCCGCCCTCCCGCGCGAACCCCGACTCCGTTCGGTCCCCGGCCGGGATCAGCTGGTTGGCGGCCTGACGCAGTCCCGCCAGCGCGGCCAGTTCGGCGGTGCGCGCGGAGGACCGGGCCGCGGCCAGCTCGGCGACCACCGCGCTGGAGTCCTCAACCGCCAGCCTGTACGCCACGGTCAGCGCGGCCTGGGCCTCCTCCCTGTCATCCGGGTCCGGGTAACGGGCCTCGATGTCGTCGGCCCGCGCCAGCAGGTCAGCGAACTGCTCGTCCGTGAGCCCGTGGTCGTCACCCAACCAGGCGGTGAGTTCGTGCGGCTGCATGTCATGGGAGAGCCGGTCGCTGTCACCGCATCAGCGCGCCCTGCGGGGCGATAACCGGGACCCGCAGGATGCCGGTCACGCGCAGCCGCGTGTAGGGCAGGCCGGTGCCGGGGGTGGGCTCGGCGTCGGTGTCGGTCCGGATGCTCGCGGCCATCGCGGTCCGGACGTCGGAGGCGGCGAGCGTGCGCACCGTGCTGGTGTGTCCGGCCGGGCAGGCGTAGGTGACGACGGGCCCGTCGACAATCAGTGCGCCGCCGGACGGAGCCCGGCAGACCGGGCAGCGGATCGCGTCCGCAGACCAGCCGCCGGCCCAGGTCCTGGTCTGCTGGATGTGGCCCCCGTCGGCGTCGAGTTCGATCCGCAGCGGCGGCAGCAGCCCGGGCGGGGCGGGCAGCGCGCGCTCCTGGTCTGCGGTCATGCCGTCCAGGAGGCCGGCGAGCAGCACGGCCAGGCCGTCGATCTCGGCCTCGGGAGCGATGTCCAGCAGGACGTCGCCCAGGTCCGGATCCACTTCCTGAACACGGGTCAGGTCGTGGCCGATGCCCCACAGCGGGTCCGCCCGGTCGACGCCGTCGGCCGTGAGCGCGGCCAGGATCCGGGAGCGGAGCCCGGCCGGGTCGGCGCGCAGGAGGTGTTGGACCGTCTCCAGCGGCACCTCGGCCGGCGGCCGCTGCTGCTCGACCGACGCCGTGTGCACGGTCAGGGCCAGCGCGGCCAGGACGACCGGCCGCTGCCCGCTCCCCCACGACGGTCCCAGGAGCCGCGCGGCACGCAGCAATGCCTGCTCCCATCGCTGCGGCGCGCCGCTCCAGCCCAGTGCTCCCACTGCGGTCGGCAGCGTGGTCGGTGATCCCCGCATCGTCCCTCCTCGGCTCCGGCGCCCCACGCTACCGACCCGGGCCCGCCCCGCGGGGCCCGACACAAATGCTCGACCCTCTGGGTGCCGGGTCGATCCACGGGCGCCGCACCGCCGGTCCGGCACGAACGGCGGCTGCCGGGCGAGGGTTCAGCGGCGGCAGCAGCAGTGCTGGGCGCGGCGCCGGGCCGGACGCACCACGACCGTGCGGCGGACCTGGCCGACGGGCACGGTCTGGTCACCCGTCGGCAGTGCGGGCATCGGCGCGGGCAGGGCGGCGGCCGCGCGCGGCTGGAGCCGGCCGCGAACGTAGCGGACGCCGCAGAAGACCGCGCGGGCGACGCGGGCGATGTCGCGCAGCTGCTGGGCCCGCGGACCGAACGGGTCGGTGGCGGCATCGACGAAGAACTGGACGAAATGAGCGAGCGTCACAGCACGCACCCTTCAAGGAGTAGAACCTTCCACCCCTTCCGGGTGCTCAGTGCCCAACAGACAGCACCGCGCCGAAACCTGGACGAACCGGGGCACTCCCAGCGTGGGCGCGGCATTTTCCGAGCCGATAATGCCGATCGGCCGTCAGATCAGGCCCTGCTCCCGCCTTTGTTGGTAGGAGCGGCCGCGCGGCCCCGTCTGTGCGGCGGTGCGGGCAGGGCGATCTCCGCGTCCGTGGGAACATGGCGCCGCAAGAACTCGCGATTCGGAGGGTGCCGTGCTGTCCGCACAGGAGACGGAGGTGCCTCCCGAGATCGACCGCGAGGCACTGGACCGGGTGGTCGTGATCGGCAACGGAAAGGGCGGCGTGGGCAAGACCACCGTCGCCAGCAACGTGGCCGGCCTGGCCGCCGCCGACGGCATAAAGACGCTGCTGATCGACGTCAACGGCCAAGGTCATGTCGGCCGGGAGCTCGGGTTCCGCGAGGGGCCGCTGGACGACGGCGGTGCCGCGCTGCACGAGAGCGTGCTCTGGGGCAGGCCCCTGGTGCCCGTTCGGAACGTCCGGCCGAACCTCGACGTCGTCGTCGGCGGCAAGCAGGTCGGCGACCTGCCGGCTGACCTCGCTCTGCGTTTCCCGAACAAGCCGATCACTCAGTCGCTGATGCTGGCCGTCGCGCTCCAGGCCGTCGCGCCCGACTACGAACTGATCGTGATCGACTCCCCGCCGGAGAACCCGCCCCTCCTGCAGCTGTGCCTGGCGGCCGGACGATGGCTCGCCGTGCCCGTGAAGTCGGACTCGGGCAGCATCACCGATGGCCTGGGCGACATCAGCAAGGAGTTCGCTCTCGTCAAGGAGTTCTCCAACCCGGACGTGGAACTGCTCGGCGTCCTGCTGTTCGCCTCCGGGAGCAACGCGACCGCCATCCACCGCGAGGTCCGCACGGAGGTCGCCGACGTCCTCGGGTCCGACCAGCTGATGTTCGAGAGCATGGTGCGGTCCTCCGAGGCGGTGGCCCGGCAGGCCCGGAAGCGCGGTGTGTTGCTTCACGAGCTGGAGCAGGCAGCCAAGGACAATCCGAAGTTCTGGCAACTGCGCGCCGGCACCGCCCGACGTGACCAGGTGGTCAGTCCGACGTCGGCCTCGGTCTCCGAGGACATGGCTGCCCTCACCCGGGAGATCCTCTCCCGGATCGCGCAGCGCGAGCAGGAAAGCGAGATGGCATGAGCGGCCTGGGGTCGTTGAAGTCCGGCGACGAAACGAAGAGGACGCCTGCCGACATGTTCGGCAGCGGAACCTCCGGGCAGTCCGCCGGCGGCGACCGCTCGGCCGGACTCGGCTCAGCCCTGGGCGGGCGGCGCAACCGGAAGAGCTCCTCCGGCCAGGGGCCGGACACCCCGGCGAGCGGCGCGGTGGCGGTGTGGACCGGCAACACGGCATCAGTGTTCGCCAGCGGCCGGATGCTGACCGCCGCGGACATCTCCGGCTCCAGGCAGGAGCAGCTGGCGCTCGTCACCGAACGCCTGCGGGAGATCAGCCGTCTCGGCTCGGCCGCCGAGGACTACGTCGTCCTCACCAAGGGCGTGCTGCTGGAGGTCGCCAAGGAGCGCGAGCTCCACAAGGAGGCCGGTGCCGACAACTTCGCCCAGTGGGCGGCCGAAGTCCTCGATGTGGCGGAGAAGTACGTCTTCGAGCTGCTGAAGGACGCTCAGCGGATCCGGGCGCTCTCCCAGTTGAGGCCGGAGCTCCGCGAGCAGCTCCCCCAGGCATCGGCGCGCAAGGTCATCGCCGACGTGATCGCCAAATCCGGCGTCGCACGCGCCGAGCTGGTCATCGAAGAGGCACGGAAGAAGGCCGCCGAGACCGGTCGGCAGCGGCCCACTGCGGCAATGCTCAGCGAGGCGGCCGACACGCTGCGCGACAGGCCTTCCATCCCGACCCAGTCGGAGGGCTCGAACACGGACCAGGCTCCCCCTGGCGCGGGCGACAGGAGCGTGCCAGCGCAGCTGCTCCCGTTGAGCAAGGCCGCCGAAGCGGTGCGCGAGCGGGCGTACAAGCCCCTTGCCCCGGGCGCGGTGAAGGCCGCCGCCGACATCGACCCGACCGCGCTCGGCAAGTACCTGGACAGCATCGAAGCGGAGGTCGACCGCGTGAAGACCCGGATCGCGGCGGCCCGCAAGCTGATTCCCGTCGACGCCGAAGTGATCGAATAGCCGGACCGGTGAGGTAAGAAATTCTTACCTCCGAAAACGCAAAAAGGGCCCCGGCCCGCCCCCAGCGAACGGGGGCGGGCCGGGGCCCGGTTTCGTGACGGCGGGTCAGCCGTAGGGGGTGGTGGGCAGGGGGGTGGTGTCGGGGGGCACGCGAAGACGGT
>NZ_JBIUCB010000051.1:0-11899 GCF_044593455.1 Kitasatospora sp. NPDC051984 | reverse complement strand
GCCGGACACCCCGATCAGCGCGGACGCATCGGCACCACACGTTCTGGTGATGACAGAAGCGACATCACGTCACATACCGTCCTCTGAGAGCGGGGGAGTTTCAGCCACCGCGGATTCCTCCGGTCCCCGTTCGTCTGATTCGACGATAGCCATGGACGCCCGACAGGAAACCCCTCCGCGCGTCTCTCGGCGCAGATGACGGTAGCCATGACGGCAGTCATGACGCACATGCCGACCGGCCGTCCCCAGCAGCGGCGATGACGGCGCGTCGGTGACGGCGGTCGTGTCGTATCGATGCCACGGCGGCCGAGCCATGCTGAACGACACTTCGCCATCCGTGAACGACTGGATGCGAAGCGTGAGGCCGGCGGTCGCGAGCAACAGCGCCGCCCGAGCCACCCATCCAGCACCACGTGCGCACCGGCTCACCGTTCAAGGGCCGGCAACGGGAGGGAACCGATGGAGAGCACACTGACCGCGCTGGCCGGGCAGATCGCCCAGCTGGCGTCCGTGGACGCCGCCCAGTTGGAGCGAATGCGTCACGAAGCCCTGACCGCCCAGGCCCCCTGGAAGGCGGAGTACGGCGCCTACCAGTCCGGCGGCTGGTGGACCACCTCGCTGATGAACGCCTCCGGTGACGCCTCCGACGTCAGGATCAGCGACTGCGCCGCCCGTCCGACCGAGCTGCTGCAGCGGATGCCCGCCACCGCCGCGTACCTCGCCGACCTCGGGCTGAACTACATGTGGGTGCGGCTCGCCCGGTTGGAGGGCAACGCCTTCCTCTGGGAGCACCGCGACTACGACGAACTCGACCAGGTCGAGCGGCACCGCCTTCACATCCCGCTGCACACCAACAGCTCCGCCTTCCTGGTGACCGGCGGCAGCAAGGTGCACATGGCCGGCGGCCAGATCTGGCGACTCACCCCGACCTACCCGCACGGGGTGTGCAACCTGCTCGGCCCGGACCGGATCCACCTGATTGCCGACGTCTACGCGGACGACGCCTACCAGCGGCTGGCCCGGCGGCCCTCGCTCCACCCCACGGTCGCCGAAGCGCTGCCTGCCGCCGACCGAACGGTCTTGGCCGAGCGCTTGGAGATCGCCCGCACCATGGCCCGGCTGGGCTACACCGAGGCGGCCGAGCGGATGCTGCTGCGGCTCTTCTACACCTACGCGCTGCCCGAGGGCACGGCCTACGACCTGATCGCCGAACTGCACACCTCCCTCGGCGACTTGGAGGCCACCGCCCGCTGGACGGCCGCCAAGACCCGCCTCCTCGCCCTGTCCGTCTGACCCGCTGCCGACGCCACCGAAGCTCCGGAAGGAGAAGCACATGCCCACCCTGCAACTGGCAGAGATCACCCAGGCCAACCGGCCCGCGCAGCTGCCGCTGCTGTCGAAGCTCTCCGACACCCTGGCCGCCTCCCCGGCCGTCACCCACCTGATGGTGCGCGGCTCCCTGGCGCAGGGCACCGCCGACCGGCTCTCGGACGTCGACTTCGTGGTCGGCGTCCGCGACGGCCAACTGCCTTCCTTCGCAGAGACGCTGGACATGCTGATGTCCGTCGAGGCGGGTGCCCTGCTGCCCGGATGGCGGGACACGATCGTTGCTGACCTCGGCGGGGTGGGGACGGTCTTCCTCGTCCCGGACGAGGGCCACCTCCACCAGATCGACCTGTACCTCGTGCCCGCCTCCCGCGTCCCGCGCCTGCGGGAGACGGTCAGCACGGCGGTCATCCTCGACCGCGAGCCCGAGCCGGCGCCCGCGCAGGACATCGCCGTGGCCGAGAGCTACGTGCACGCGTTCCTCGCCCGGCCGCGCACCTGCGGCGAGCTGCTGATCGAGCACCTGGTCCTGGCCGTGCTCCTGCACAAGCGGATCAAGCGCGGCCAGCGGTTCGTCGCGTACGCCGAGTGGCACCGGCTGCACACCGCGACGAAGGACCTGATCAAGGCCGCCCTCGCCCCGGCGTCCAGGTTCTGGGGCTGGTACCAGCTGCGCGAGGAGACCGCCGCCACCCCGATCGGCCGGGCCTGCCTCGCCGACCTGGACGCGGCGATCAGCGGCCCGGCGATCCCGCAGGCGGCCGACGTCGACTCGGCGCTCGAGCGCGTTCTGGGGCTGGTGGAGCGCGCCTGCCCGCAGGCCCTCGACGGCTTGCACGACGCCGTCGCCGCGTACCGCACCTATCAGGAGCTGGCGTGAACGCACTCCACCTCGCGGGCCCGGCCGCCGTCCGGGCCCGCGAGGGTCTGACCGCCGTGTTCTTCGGCGGCGTTGTCCCCGCCTCGGCCGAGGAGGAGCTCCTGGCCGAGGAGATCGGTCGGACGCTCGGCGGCGCCGGGTATCAGCTGCTGCACGGCGGCTACAACGGCCTGATGGAGGCCGCCGCCCGCGGGGCCGCTTCCCAGGGCACCGCCGTCACCGCGGTCACCCTGATCGGCAAGCACGACGAGTGGGGCGCGTTCAACCCGCACGCCACCATGTCCGTCCACCTGCCCGACCTCGGCGCCCGGCTCAACCACTACCTGGAGAGCGTCGACCTGGTCGTCGCGATGGGCGGCGGAGTCGGCACCTTGCACGAGCTGACCGCCGCGCTCTACTACGCCACCACCGTCCGCCCGGTGCCGGTCTGCCTCGCCGGACCGGCGGCTCTTCGCCTGCTCGCCTTCCTGCGCGGCGAGAAGTGGCTCTTCGAGACGCCCACCCGGCCGCTCGGCTTCCTGCACACCGCCGAGACGGCCCAGGACTTCCGGGCCCTGCTCGGCGCGCTCGACACCAGCCCGATCGGAGGAGCATGACCACCCGCCGCACCGAGGCCGGCCTCGCCGCCCGGCTCGCCGAAACCGCCTGCGTGAGCGCCCCCTTCAAGCTCTCCGACGGCACCCACCTGAGCACCTACTTCGACGAGTTCCGCCTCGCCTCCGACCCGGCGCTGCTGCGCGACACCGCCAGGGCCCTGGCGCACCTCGTACCCACCGGTGCCCAGGCCCTGGCCGGCATCGAACTGGGCGGCATCCCTCTTGTCGTCGCGCTGTCGGCCGCCACCGGCCTGCCCGCCGTCTTCCTGCGCCGTTTGCCGAAGCTGTACGGCTCCCACCGGCAGATCGAGGGAGCCGACATCACCGGCCGCCGTACCGTCCTGATCGACGACGTCGTCCGCTCCGGCAGCCAACTCCTCACCATGGCACGGACGTTGCGGATGGCCGGGTCCCCGATTACCGACGCGATGTGCATCCTGGAACGCCCACTCGGCGGTCGACAGACGCTGGCCGAACACCGGGTCACCCTTCACTCCCTGCTCACGGAAGCAGACCTACCGGTGCGGCAGGCCGGTGATGCCGCGTGAGGCACGCCGTTCTCTTCGACCTCGACGGCGTGCTGCTGGACAGCCGCAATGCCCACCTCGCCACGCTGACCGGGTACGCGATGTCGACACTCGGACGGCGGATCACCATCGCCGACCTGCCCGCCGACGCGGCCACCGCTTCCCGGGATCAGGTGCTGGCGGCCCTTGGCCTCAACGGCGAGGTCGACGAGGCAGCCTGGGACGCGGCGACCGCCACCGCCGGCCTCCACACCAAGCTCTTCCCCTTCACCGTCGGCACGCTCACCGCGTTGCGCGAATCCGGCGTGGCCACCGGCCTCGTGACCCTGCGAAGCCGCCGCAGGGTCGAGTGGCTTCTGCCGACCGACGTACTCGACCTGCTCGACATCGTCGTCTGCTTCGAGGACACCACCCCCAAACCCGCACCCGACGGGCTGCTCCTCGCCCTCGACCAGCTCGGCGCCGCCCCGCAGGCAGCTGTGTTCGTGGGCGACACGACGGTCGACATCCGCGCCGCCCGAGCCGCGAACGTGCGAGCCGTCGGTGCTGGTTGGGGCTACGCGGAAGCTGATGCCCTGGTCAGGGCGGGTGCCGATCTGGTGCTTCCCCGGGCGTGCGACCTGGCCTCCACGCTGCTCCTCCTGGTGGGCAACGGGCAGCCCGCCGACTACGCCAAGCGATCTTGACGCCGGACCCGCTACTGTTGGTGGCGCAGTCGCAGCGGACCGTTGCGTCCGATCGCGGCTGCGCCACCTCAGAGCGATGGTCTGGAGTCATGGTCTACACCGTGGGGGCGCGAGCTATCTGCGCCGAGCTGGAGAACTGAGAACCACTCAGTCCTCGTTCTCGGCCCGGCTCGGCGTGTGAACACCCCCCACCTCTCCCACGACTCTTCCGTGAGGGCCATACCGCCATGCGCTCGACGCAGATCCGCTCCACCTTCCTGGACTTCTTCACCTCCCGCGGCCACCGCCAGGTCCCGTCCAGCCCGCTGATCCCCTCCGACCCGACCCTGCTGCTGGCCAACGCCGGCATGAACCAGTTCAAGCCCTACTTCCTGGGCGAGGTCACCCCGGAGTACCGCCGCGCCACCACCATCCAGAAGTGCGCGCGCACCTCCGACATCGACAACGTCGGCCGCACCAACCGGCATGCCACGTTCTTCGAGATGATGGGCAACTTCTCCTTCGGCGACTACTTCAAGGCCGACGCCATCGCCTTCGCCTGGGAACTCCTCACCGAGGGCTACAACCTGGAGAAGGACCGGCTCTGGATCACCGTCTACGAGGACGACGACGAGGCCGAGCAGCTCTGGCGCAAGATCGGAGTCCCCGCCGACCGGATCCAGCGCCTGGGCATGGAGGACAACTACTGGTCGATGGGCGTCCCCGGACCGTGCGGGCCCTGCTCCGAAGTCAACTACGACCGCGGACCGGCCTTCGGCCGCGAAGGCGGCCCCGCCGTCGACGGCGAGCGCTACATGGAGATCTGGAACCTCGTCTTCATGCAGTACCAGCGCGGCGAGGGCGACAAAAAGGGCGGCTTCCCGATCCTCGGCGAACTCGCCCAGCAGAGCATCGACACCGGTCTCGGCCTCGACCGCCTCGCCGCGATCCTCCAGGGCGTCGAGAACGTCTGCAGCACCGATCTGCTCCTGCCCACTCTCAAGACCGTCCAGGAACTCGTCGGCCGCGACTACCCCGGCACCGGCGAGCAGAAGACCTCCTTCCAGGTCGTCACAGAGCACGCCCGCTCGATCGCCTTCCTGATCGCCGACGGCGTCCTGCCCGCCAAGGACGGCCGCGGCTACGTCCTGCGCCGCCTGATGCGCCGCGCGATCCGCCACGGCCGCCTGCTTGGCATCGACGGCCCGGTCCTGCCCGCGACCACCGCGAGCGTCATCGGCAACCTCGGCGACGTCTGGCCCGAACTGCAGGCCCAGTCCGCGCCGATCGAACAGGTCGTCGCCGCCGAGGAGGAGTCCTTCACCCGCACCCTCACCCAGGGCACCCGGCTGCTGGCCGCCGCCATCACCCGCACCCGCACCGCAGGCTCCACCTCCCTCACCGGGGACACTGCCTTCGAACTGCACGACACCTACGGCTTCCCCGTCGAGCTGACCATCGAGGCCGCCGTCGACGCCGGCCTGACCGTCGACGAGGACCGCTTCGCCACCCTGCTCGCCGGGCAGCAGCAGCGCGCCAAGAGCGGTGGCAAGGCGAAGACCGCCGAGGCCCTGCGCCGCCAGGACACCTACCGCGAACTGTCCGCCCGCCACGGCCGCACCGACTTCGTCGGCTACAACCGCCTCACCGTCGAGGCCACCGTCCTCGGCGTGATCGCCGACGGCACCCTCGCATCCGGCGCCGAACAGGGCCGGACGGTCGAGGTCGTGCTCGACCGCAGCCCCTTCTACGCCGAGTCCGGCGGCCAGGTCGGCGACACCGGCACTATCCGCACCAGCGACAGTGCCGTCCTAAAGGTGCTCGACACCAAGCTCGGCCTGGAGGGCTTCCACGTCCACACCGTGCGCGTTCTCGAAGGCGAGATCCGCAGCGGCCAGTCCGCCGAGGCCATCGTCGACGGCGCGCGCCGGGACGCCGTCGCGCGCTCCCACTCCGCCACCCACGTGCTGCACGCCATGCTCCGCCGCACCCTCGGCGACCACGCCCGCCAGCACGGCTCCCTCGTCGACGCCGGACGGCTCCGCTTCGACTTCGCCCACTTCTCCGCCGTCGAGCCCACCCAGCTCGCCGCCATCGAGACTCTGGTCAACGACCACCTCCTCAACGACCCCGAGGTCCGCATCTGGCACGCCACCCGCGCCGAGGCGGAGGCCGCCGGAGCGACCGCTCTGTTCGGCGAGAAGTACAGCGACCACGTCCGCATCGTCGACATCGGCGACTTCTCCCGCGAACTGTGCGGCGGCACCCACGTCGGCCACGGCTCCAACGCCGGCCCCGTCCGCATCCTCGGCGAAGCCTCCATCGGCTCCACCTCCGCCGCATCGAAGCCCTCACCGGCCGCGACGCCCTGAACTACTACGACACCGAACGCCGCCTCCTCGACGAACTCTCCACCCTCCTCGGCACCCGCCCCAAGGACGCCCCCGAAGCACTCCGCAAGCGCCTCGACACCCTCGCCACTGCCCAGCAGGAACTCGGCCGCCTCCGCGACACCGAACTCCGCACCCGCGCCCAGCAGCTCACCGCGTCCGCCCGCGCCGTCACCGGCGGCCGGATCATCACCGAGAAGGCGACCGGCCTCGGCCCCGAAGAACTCCGCACCCTGGCCACCCACACCGCCGACCTCCTGGGCACCGACCGGGCCGCCGTCGTCCTCGGCACCGAGCACCGGGGCAAGGCCCTGCTCGCCACCGCGATCACCCGCGGCCTCCACGAAACAGGTACCCAGGCCAGCCAGATTCTCGTCTCCGCAGCCCAGGCTGTCGGCGGCGGGGCCGGCGGCAAGGGAGCCGTCGCTAGCGCCGGTGGACGCCGCACCGAGGCTCTCGACGAGGCACTCGCCATCGCCGCCCAGGAGGCAGCCAGGCTCCTCGGCCGGTAAGGCCCGGCAACTCCAGCGCGGACTGTCTGCGCTTTCCCAGGCGGGAAAGCGCAGACAGCCTGTGTTCACTGCTTACGTCCGGCCCGCCGCCAGTCGCTTCACAAGAACCGCGCTCTCGTAGTTGGTCACGTCCCACCGCCATGTCCCGACTGGCACGTAGCCCCGTCGGCGGTACCAATCGATCAGCTCAACCGCCCGGGCCGACGTGTCGATCGCCACCTCTTCAGACCCGAGGGCAGCGATGCGATCCTCCGCCAGGGCCAGCAGCCTCTGGCCAAGACCCGTCCCCCGATAGGCGGGATCCACCGCCAGTTGCCAGAACGAGCCCGCTCTCGCTGGGGCCGGATACCCGTCCGGGGCCTCATATGGAGCCGCCACCGTCACAGTCCCCACCAGCTCAGTCCCATGCTCGGCCAGCCAGCATTCACCCCTTCCCAATCGGATGGCTGTGTCCTGTACGGACTGGTGGGAGGCGAAGAAGGCGCGCCCAGCTGCAGCGTGATCGGCATAGGCGCGGTGCAGGAGGCTCGTCAGCTTCTCCACCGAGTCGCCCTCGACAAACGGTCGCAGAACAGGAGCCGCCGCAAGGCCGGGGGATGCCGGGATGCGGGCTGGACGAGTGGTCACGAGATCAAGTGTCGGACAGACAGTGCACAGCTGCCCGTCACACCGCGAGCGTCCTGTCGGCGGTGAAGGTTGGATACGCAAGCAGGGCTCCATCGTCGAGCGACATCAACCACCCTCACGGGTGTGACACACATCACATTGAAGAGTTTGTTGCCGCTACGGGACTCGGCAGGTCAGCGCCAGCGGTAAATTCCTGGCCGTATCGCATCGGCCGCGCCACCCGGGGGGAGACCGGAAATGCTCGATCCCGATCTAGTTACGATAGCAACCGGCGCGGGCGGCACCATTGTCGCGTCGATGATCACCAAGGGGGCCATCGTCGCCCGCGCGCGGATCGCAGGACTCTTCCGCAGGGGCACCCCTGACGAACAAACCGCAGCCATCAACGCGTTCGACAACGACGCACGAGTTCTCGCAGAGTGGGCCCGCGTCACGGACCAGAACGCCGAGCTCGCAGCGGAGCTTGCCGGCGCCATGGACCAGATCTCACAGGAGTGGGCTCGCCGTATAGTCGAGTACGTCACGGCCCATCCAGAGGCTCTTTCTGACTTCGAAGCCCTTGCCGCTGCGGCAACCGTCTCGAATTTCGGAGTTCAGCACAACAGCGGCTCGGGGACTTTCATCAACGGGACCGTCATCGGAGGAGTGCACAACTCTTACGACAGGGAGCTCACTGATGCCCTCCGCCCCGAATGAGGAATTCCACGGGCAGCATAATACGGGTCCTGGCACGTTCATTAACGGGGACGTCTTCGGCGGCGTTCATAACTACGAGCTACTCGACAAGGAAACAAAGGCCAACCTGGCTCGGATCGCAAATACGTCACCCAGTCTGGCAAATCTCCTAGCCGAGGCGGCCACTCGAAGCGCACAGGAAGCTGACACTGCCAACCTGATCGCCGCGACCGCCCGCCGATTCCATCTCGCCGATTCCGTGGAACTACTTGCATCTGCCACGAGCACCCTCGAGCGGATGTCATTCTCCGATTCCGTCGAGTTGCTTGCCTCTGCCACAAAGAATCTTGCGCTGCTCACACCCAAGCTCCTCAATGCGGCCGACCAACTCGGTCAGCGAGGCCGCCGCAGTTGGGAGCAGTAGGAGCAGTGTCTGACTCCCAGCCCAGAGAGCAGCACAACGAGGGCCCTGGAACCTTCATCAACGGAAACGTCGAGGGCGGCGTACGGAATCTCTTCTTCTTCGGCTCTACGACAAGCAATAGCTCCAACCGCAACCGACCAGAAAGTCAGAGCTCGAAGGAGGAGAGCGAGGCCCAGGATGACGAGGGCCCCGGCAGCGCCCTAATTGGCGCAATAATGCTAGGGTCGATACCATTCGGAGCAATCGCTCATTCCACTGGCTTGATGTCGATAGGCGGTTGGTCCGACCATCCATCAATCCTGGAACGAATCATCGTCGGATTGGCCGGAATTATCGGGCTAATGCTGTGCACGGCCTGCGCCCTCGCGAGACTCTCCCAGATATTCGCACTGTGGGCAGGCAGAGCTTCCGACTCGGCAAAGGCCAACGCACAGAGACACTGGCGAATTGCGGCCGGGAATGCAAGGACCGCCAGCTCGGCGGCATGGCTCGCCCGCACCTCGGCAGCACTTGCATCAGCGCTCGCCGTCCTTTTCGCATGGTTTTCTCTCGGCGGAATTGTCTCCAGTCGGGCACACGAGGCCAGCAGCGACGCTACGACATCGGCGGCGGGGGCATGGACCCACGTGCGGCGACACGCTTCTACTCGATAAGAAGACATCAAGCCAGGGCATCAGGTGCGCACGCCGAAGGCAGCCAACAGGTCATTGCCAATACAGCAGTTCTCGCAGGCCGTGACCGACCAGGCGGCTTTCAACGGCCATCACGGGCTTGTCGAGGGCGAAAATCGCCGTCCCCGCTGGTTAAAGTTTTGATTGCGTTCAGCCCCATCCAGCTCCGTTCACGGCCCAGGCAGCGGGTCGTTCCGCCGCAGGTCAGGCCGCCTCCGGCGGTCCCGGACAGCCGGACGAACATTTCGCAAGCGTGTTGGGAGTAATCCCTCACGAGTTCGAATCTCGTATCCTCCGCCCGCCAGGGCAAACGAAGGGCCCGACCGCTCAGCGGTCGGGCCCTTCGTCGTGTCGTCGTCTCAGTCAGGTGCGGGCCCGTTCGACCACAACGGGATGGCGGCGCGGACGGCGAAGGCCTCGGGATGGTCTGCCCGCGTTCCAGCCCAACGGGACTTCCCGAGGTCCTTCAAGGGCCTCGGGGGGTCTGCTGCCCGGGGTGGCAGTTCGGCATCGCCTCGCGTGCCGAAACCCCGCACCCCGGACCGGCCGCATAGCGTGGTTCCACTCCAGCCTGGCGCATGGCCTGTGCGCACTACGTCCGGAGGGGCACACGTCCCGGGTCAACCGCCACACCATCGTCCGGTCGGTGACGTTCTGGCTCCGACCGGCGTTCGCGCTGCGCGTCTACAACCGGTTCCAGCGTCTCGCCGGTTTCGACCGCTCGATGGCCCTGGCATCCGCCGCGCTGACAGCGCTGATCCCACTGGCCCTGCTGTGCGGCGGCCTGGCAGCCCGTTTCGGGGGCAAGGACATCGCCGAACGCATCGTCGACCGTTACGGCCTCACCGGCGAGGGTGCCGAGGCCGTGCGCCGGCTCCTTCCCGAGTCGAGCGAATGGACCACGCTGGGGTTGTTCGGTGGCGTCTTCCTCCTGATCTCGACCCTGAGCTTCGCGCGCGCCGCACAGCGACTCTTCGAACAGGGGTGGGACCTGCCACCACTGAGCGTCCGCAACACCGTCAACGGGCTCAGATGGATCCTGCTGCTCGCCGCGTACGTCGCGCTGACCGGCCTCGCCCACGCGGCGTTCAGCCGCCGTCCGCTGGGACTGGGAGCGGCTCTGGTCGAGACACCCCTGACTTTCGTCTTCCTCCTGTGGGGCGGCCGCCTGCTGTCCGCCGGCCGGATCCCCAGACGCGACTTGATGTCGTTCGCCGTCATCTGTGCCCTCGCGCTGTCCGGCTACTCGGTAGCCATGACCGTCTACCTGCCCCGCCTGTTCAACTCCTACGCGAACCGCTACGGCGCGGTCGGGGCGGTCTTCGCGATGCTCTCCGCCCTCTTCGGGGCCATGCTCGTGGTCGTCGCCTCGGCCGCGATCGGCAACGAAGTGCACACCGAGATCACCCGGATCGGACGCGGCGAACGCCCGCCGGACAACGAGGTGCGCGACCAATGGGCCGCGGTCCTGCACCAGGCCCGGTCACGCTGGCAGACGACCCGGGGAAAGACCGGCTTCCTCCGGCGGAACAGGAAATCCTGAGAGGTGACCGCTGGCGGGCGCGCCACCTCGCCGACGAACCGGGGCGGACCGCCCATCTCGTCCACGCCTCGCCCCGGCACCCCAAGACACGGACAGCCGACCAGGCACGAGGGGCCCGGTCCGGCTGTCGGGACCAGGCGGCGTGGTCTAAGTTCTGGCCTCATTCGCTCCGGTCCAGCTGGGTTCTGTCTCTGCCTGACGGTCCACTCGATCGCAGGTCAGGACGGTCGTGAACCCTGGCGGACGGTACCGAGGAGAATTGGAAAGCGTGTTGGGGGCAACCCCTCACGAGTTCGAATCTCGCATCCTCCGCCTTGATCGAAGGCCCGGACCGCTCACCCGGGCCTTCGTCATTGCTTCCTGGCCCACTCGATAGATGTACGTTATTCTGTACGCCATGAAGACGATGAGTGCGACCGAGCTCCGCGCCAATCTCGCCGCCGCGCTCGATGCTGTCGAGAGTGATGCCGAGGAGCTCGTCATCACACGCGCTGGTCACGAACCGCTGGTCGTCGTCTCACTGGCCGAGTACGCCTCGCTCCGCGAGACCGACTACCTGCTGCGCTCGCCGGCCAACGCCGACCACCTTCGCCGTTCCCTGCAGGAGTACCGGGAAGGCCGTGCGGTGGCCCGCGAACTGATCGAACCCGAGGACGTCACCGAGCAGAGCGCATGAAGGTCCAGTTCACCGAACGCGGATGGAGCGATTACCTGTCCTGGCAGGGGGACGATCGCCGTCTCCTCAAGCGCATCAATCTGCTGATCGATGACATCCGCCGAAACGGCAACGAGGGCATCGGCAAACCCGAACCCCTGCGGCACGAGCTCGCTGGGGCCTGGTCCCGCCGGATCGACCAGGAACACCGCCTGGTCTACGTCCTTGACGAGCAGACCGAAACCCCGTGCGTCATTGCCTGCCGCTACCACTACGGCAACTAGGGCCCGCCCAGGGGAGACGCGACGGTCTCAGAGGACGGTAAGTAACGTGATGTCCGTTTCGAGCTTTCGTTTGGGGTAGGCGGGCCGGCCTCGGACCGGTCAGCCTTCTATGGCCGTGGCTGGG
>NZ_JBIUCB010000050.1:0-15476 GCF_044593455.1 Kitasatospora sp. NPDC051984 | reverse complement strand
CAGCCACGGCCATAGAAGGCTGACCGGTCCGAGGCCAGCCCGCCTACCCCAAACGAAAGCTCGAAACGGACATCACGTTACTTACCGTCCTCTCAGGCCGATGGCATCTCCCGTATCGAGGAGCGGATCTACACCCGACGCGACACCCATCTTCCCGCTCTGGCCGCGTTCGGAGCCGCCGTCAGCACGACCGGCCCGGTGATCACCGTACGCGGCCGCACCGCACTCAAGGCCGCCGACGTAACCGGGGACGACATCCGCGCCGGGACCGCGCTCGTGATCGCCGCCCTCGCCGCCGAGGGCACGTCCACCATCCGCGGCCTCTACCACCTGCGACGCGGATACAGCGGCCTCCTGACCAAACTCACCTCCCTCGGCGCCGACCTGACGATCCCTCAGGAGCTGAAATGACACCGTTCGACTCGACCTTGCTCGCCGAACTGGGCGAGCACCTGGAGCTGTTGACCGCCGACGGCATCGTGCCGGGCGGCGTCATCGCCCACGGCACCGCCGACACCGCTCCCGACTACCTGAGCGCCGGCGTTGTCGCCCCCGAATGCGGTGACGCCAGGCCCGGACCGGACACCGTGTACGACGTCGCCTCGCTGACGAAAATCCTGGCCACCTGGCCGCTGGCCGGCACTTCCCGCGCCAACGGCTTCGGCCTGGACTCCCCCGTCCGTGAGTTGCTGCCGCCGATCCCGGCCGATGCGCCCGGCGGCCAGGTGACGCCGCGCCAAATCCTCACCCACACCTCCGGACTGCGCGCCGACACCCGCCTCGACCAGTACCGGGGCCGCACCGAACCGCTCGCCGAACTGATCTGCGGCGAACCACTGATCGCCGAACCCGGCACCGGCCACCGCTACATCAATCGCGGCTTCGTTCTCCTCGGCCTGGCCCTGGCCCACACCCGGGGCCACCGCCTGGACGAACTCGCCGCCGACCTCTGGCGCGGCCTCGGCATGAACAGCACGACGTTCGGGCCCGTCGCCCGCTCCCGCGACGTTGCCCCGACCGAGCAGCGACTGCCGGGCGGGCCCCGCCTTTGGGGTACCCCGCACGACGACAACGCCGCCCTGCTCGGCGGAGTCGCCGGCCACGCGGGCGTGTTCACCACCGCCGCCGACCTCGCCGTCTTTGCCATGCGCCTACTGGCCGCACCCCCGGCCGACGACAATCTCGGCCGCTGGTTCGCCGACAGCCTGCACCCGGTGGCCGAGATCGAGCCCGGCCTGCGCCGGGGCCTGGCCTGGATCCTCGCCGACGGCGGCCGAGTCGCGTACCACCACGGCTTCACCGGCACCAGCCTGTACCTGGCTCCGGCCACCGGCCGCTATCTGGCCATCTGCACCAACGCCGTGTACCACCACCAGGACAACCGCACCCGCCTCGTCCCACTGCGGGCCGCCGCTCTCAAGGCGATCACCGACGTACCCCGGGAGGACCGGCCGTGCCCCGCACCACGCTCGCGTCCCTGACCACCTTGCGACTGGGCGGGCCGATCGACGAACCACTCCGGTTGTCCGATCCCGCCGACTGGCCGGAGCTTGTCCAAACCGTCCGCGGCCGTGGCGAGTTCAGCCCGCTCGTACTCGGCCACGGCAGCAACGTCATCGGCGCCGACTCCGGGCACGCCGGGACCATCGCGGTGATGAACACCCGGGGCATCAGCGTGAAGAAGCAGGCCGACGGCACCGTACTGGCGACGGCGCAGGCGGGGCACCCGCTCACCGACCTCGTCGCCTGGGCCGCCGCCGAACAACTGTCCGGGGTGGAGTGCCTGGCCGGGATTCCCGGCACTGTCGGCGCCGCACCGGTCCAGAACGCCGGTGCCTATGGTCAGCAGATCGGTGACGTCCTCGACCACCTGACCGCGTGGGACTGGGAATCGGGCGTCCTGCGCACCCTGCCCGGCCGGGCCTGCCGCCTGCGGTACCGCGACAGCCGGTTCAAGAACAGCCCCGGCCGCTGGACCGTTCTCACCGTCACCGTCCGGCTCCTCCGTACCCCACCCGCACCGGTCCGCTACCGGCCGCTGATCGACGAACTCGGCGCCGGGGCCGGGGCCACTCCTCCCGTCGCCGAAGTCACCGCCGCGGTCCTCGCCAACCGCCACCGCCGCGGCTTGCTTCTCGATCCGCACAGCCCGGACGCCCGCCAGGTCGGCTCCGTGTTCCTCAATCCTGCCGTCACCGCGGTCCAGGCAGAGCGCTGGTCGGCCGCGGGCTGCCCGGTCCACACCGACAGCGACGGACAACTGCGGGCCGGCGCCGGGTGGTTCCTCGAACTCGCCGGTTGCCACCCGGGCCGGCGGATCACCGAGAACGTCCGGTGCTCGGAGGCCCGCACCCTGACCCTCAGCGCCCACGGCGACGCCACCGCGAGCGACTTCACCCGCGTACTGACCGCCCTCGCCGAACGCGTCGAGGCGGCGACCTCGATCACGCTGCGGCCCGAACCGGTCGCTGTCGGAACGTGGCTCGTCAACGACCGGTGCGAACCCGGCGGCCGGCAGCGGCCTACTCTGCGGTGAAGACCGCCCGGCCACCCACATACGTCCGCAGGACGCGGGTTTCGGCGATTTCTTCGGCGGGGGCGGCGAAGGGGTCGCGGTCCAGGACGACCAGGTCGGCGAGGTGGCCGGGGCGGAGGGTGCCGGTGGTGTCGAGGTGGTTGAGGTGGGCGGTGCCGGAGGTGTAGGCGGCCAGGGCGGTGGCGAGGTCGAGGCGCTGGTCGGGGAGGAAGACGGGGGTGGTGGGGTCGGCTTCGGGTTCGCGGCGGTTGACGGCGACGTGCAGGCCTTCGAGCGGGACGGGGCTGGAGACCGGCCAGTCGCTGCCGGCGGCGAGAGTGGCGCCGGCGCGCAGGAGGTCGCCGAACGGGTACTGCCAGGCGGCGCGTTCGGGGCCGAGGAAGGGGATGGTGAGTTCGTCCATCTGGGGTTCGTGGGCGGCCCACAGCGGCTGGATGTTGGCGATCGCGCCGAGTGCGGCGAACCGGGGCACGTCGTCGGGGTGGACGAGTTGCAGGTGGGCGAGGTGGTGGCGGTTGCCGCGCCGGCCGTTGGCGGTGATGGCGGCCTCGACGGCGTCCAGTGCCTCGCGGACGGCGCGGTCGCCGAGGGCGTGGAAGTGCACCTGGAAGTCGAGCGCGTCCAGTGCGGTGACGTGTTCGCGCAGCGCGAGCGGGTCGACGAAGCTCAGGCCGCTGTTGCCGGTGGCACAGCCGCAGCCGTCCAGGTACGGGCTGGTGAGGGCGGCGGTGAAGTTCTCCGCGATGCCGTCCTGCATGATCTTCACCGCCCCGGCGCGGAACCGTCCGTGGCTGTACTTCTCACGCCGGGCGACGAGTTCGGGGATCTGGTCGGCGCCGCGCTCGCGGTCCCACCAGAGTGCGCCGACCACCCGGGCGGTCAGCGTGCCGTCCTGCGCGGCGGTGAGGTAGGCGTCGGACGGGTCGGGGTTGCCGCCGAACTCGCCGAGCAGGGCGTCCTGCCAGGCGGTGATGCCGCGCGAGTGCAGCATCCGCTGGGCGCTCAGCAGGGCGGCCAGGAGGTCGGCGGCGGTGGCGGACGGGGCGTGCCGGCCGACCAGTCCGACCGCGCCCTCCTGGAGCATGCCGCTCGGGGTGCCGTCGGCCTCCCGTTCGATCCGGCCGTCGGCCGGGTCCGGGGTGTGCCGGTCGAGCCCGGCGGCTTCCAGCGCACGGGAGTTGGCCCAGGCGCCGTGGTGGTCGCGGTTGGCGAGCAGCACCGGCCGGTCGGGCACCACCCGGTCGAGCAGCTGCCGGGTCGGCAGTCCGCCGTCGAAGCTCTCCAGCGACCAGCCGCCGCCGGTGATCCACTCCTTCTCGGGGTGGGCGGCCGCGTACTCGCCGATCCGCTGCAGGTATTCGTCGACGGTGACGGTGCCGGTGAGGTCGCAGGAGGCCATCTCGTTGCCGCCGTAGACCGCGTGGATGTGCGCGTCCTGGAAGCCGGCGATCAGCAACTTGCCGTGCAGGTCGACGACTTCGGTGCCCGGGCCGATCAGGTCCCGGACTTCGTCATGGCCGACGGCGGTGATCTGCTCGCCGGTGACGGCCAGCGCGCTGGCCCGGGTGCGGGCGGCGTCGCCGGTGTGGATCGGCCCTCCGGTGAAGACCAGGTCGGCGTGGTTCATGCGGGAATCTCCAAGTGGCGCAGAGGATGTGACGATACGTCAGTTGTTGGTGGTGAAGTACGGCGAGCGGCGCCCCCAGCACGACCAGGCCGCGGCCAGCAGTCCGGAGCCGATCATCAGCACCGGCACCGAGAGCTCGAACCAGCCGTTGTCGGCGGCGAGTTCGAAGTGGTCGGTGGAGTCGTAGAAGGTCCAGGCGAGGTAGCCGCCGACCAGCAGCAGCACCGATCCGCCGAGCAGCGGTGCGACGACGGCCTTCAGCCCCTCGACGAAGTCCTCGCGCAGCAGGTGCCGGAACCGCACGGCGGAGGCGATCGCCACCAGCGCGTAGTAGAGGGCGACCACGATGCCGATCGCGTTGACGGTCGCCGAGATCAGTTCGGTGACGGTCGGTATCACCAGCGACAGACTGGCCAGCGTCAGCGAGATGCCGGTGATCAGCCAGGTGCCGGTGGACGGGGTGCGGTGGCGCGGGTGCAGGCGCATCCACACCTTGCCGAGGGTGCCGTCGCGGCCCATCGCGAGCGCGCCGCGCGCGGTCGGGATCACCGAGGCCTGCAGCGAGGCCGCCGCCGAGCAGGTCAGAGCCACCAGCGGCAGTGCGGCCAGCGGCTGGTCGGCGAGCTTCTCGGCGAAGTAGGCCAGGCCGGTGGCGCCGTTGTCGGCCAACTCGTCCAGCGGCAGCACCCGCTGGAAGGCCGTGCCGGCGAACAGGAACAGGCCGAGCATCAGCAGCAGCGACCACAGGCCGCCGCGGGTGGCGTCCTTCGGGTCGCGCACCTCCTCGCCGACGCTGAACACCGACTCGAACCCCCAGTAGCAGAACACCGCCAGCACCATGCCCTGGGCGAGCGTGCTCAGCGAGGTCAGCTCGAAGGGGTTGAACCAGGACAGGCTGAACGGCTGGTCGCCGGCGATCAGCCCGTACCCGCAGAACGCGATCAGTACCGCGTACTCGAAGATCAGCAGGTACTTCTGCAACGCCGCTGCCAGGTCGAGTCCGCGCACCGCGACCACCGTCGCGCCCACCAGCACCAGCATGCCGATCAGTGTGCACTGGAGGCTGGAGTCCGCGTCCAGCTCCACGCCGGGCAGCGCGTGCAGGCCCGCCTTTCCGACCAGTTGGATGATCGCCGAGCCGGTCACCGTGGTGGTGTACGCCATGAAGACGATGGTGGCGAGGATGTTGACCCAGCCGGTCAGGAAGCCCAGCCAGGGGCTCAGCACCCGGCCCACCCAGCGGTACGAACTGCCCGCGTCCGGCTCGACCCGGTTGAGCCGCCCGTAGCCGCAGGCGATGCCCAGCACCGGCAGGAACGCCAGCAGCATGATGGCCGGCAGGTGCAGGCCGACCACGCCCGCCATCAGGCCCAGGCCGATGCCGATCGAGGTGGTGGCGGCCGTGCTGGACGCGGCGATCACCACCACCGCGCCGACGCCGACCGACTTGCGCATCGCGTCCGGGGTGGAGGTACTGCTGCCGTTGTCCTTGAGCATCGTTGCCAAGGGATCACCACCGATTCAGTCATGGGGGAACGCCCGTGCGGCGGGCGCGAGTTGGGGGCGCTTCGGCCGGGTTCGGCGGCGGGCGCGGAGGTGCGACGGCGGGCCGCGAAGCAGGCGGCGCGCCAGGGTGGGGGGTGCTCCGGCGGGAGGGCCGGTGGCACGCCATGAAACCTGCGCTCCGCTTCACACGTCAATGCTGTTGTCGTAAGCTCCACGACCATGAGCGATCGAGTCGTCCCCGAGGCCGCACGCCGGCGGCGGCGCCCCACCAAGCAGGGCACCATGCTCTCCGAGCAGGTCATCATCGACACCGCGCTGCGCCTGGTCGGCCAGCACGGCGCACAGGCGTTCACCGTCCGCCGCCTCGGCGCGGCGCTCGGTGCGGACCCGAGCGCGATCTACCGCTACTTCCACAGCGCGGACGACCTGCTGCTCGCCGTCGCCGACGAACTCATCGGCCGCGGCCTGCACGGCTGGCAGCCCACCGGTGACTGGCAGGCCGACCTGCGCGAGGTCGGCCTGCGCATCCACGCCCACTCACTCGCCCACCCGCAGGCCGCCGTCCTCGCCGCGTACCGCACCACCGGCCGCACCAACGAGATCCGCGCCATCGAAACCATGCTCGGCATCCTGCGCGACGCGGGCTTCCCCGACCCGGACGCCGTCAGCCTGTACCACGCCTTCATCGACCAGGCCCTGGGCTTCGCCGTCCTCGACTCCGCGATGCTCGCCCTCCCCGCGCCCGCCCAGCACGCCGACCTCGCCGTCTGGGACACCGCCTACCGCACCCTCTCCCCCACCACCCACCCCCACATCGCCGCCACCACCCACCTGCTCGCCGCCGACATGCGCCGCAGCGCCTACCCGCTGGCGCTCGACCTGCTCCTCACCTCACTGGCCGCCCGGCTCCCCCGCGCGGAGTGAACTCCCCACTCCGAACGGGACTTCCACGGGTCGGCTGCGCCCGGCGTGCCACCGGCGGCCGGCCGTGGGGGCGGGAGCAGGGAGACGGCGGCGGGGGGCCGGAGGACGGCGGGATGCCGACATGCGCCGCAGCGCCCACCCGCTGGCGCTCGACCTGCTCCTCACCTCACTGGCCGGCCGACTCCCCCGCGCGGAGTGAACTCCCCTCTCCGAACGGGACTTCTGCGGTTCCGCTGCGCCCGGCGTGCCACCGGCGGCCGGCCGTGGGGGCGGGAGCAGGGAGACGGCGGCGGGGGCCGGAGGACGGCGGGATGCCGACATGCGCCGCAGCGCCTACCCGCTGGCGCTCGACCTGCTCCTCACCTCGCTCGCCGCCCGACTCCCCCCAGCAGCAGTGAACCCCCCATCTCCGAACGGGACTTCTGCGGTTCCGCTGCGCCCGGCATGCCACCGGCGGTCCGCCGTGGGGGCGGAAGCAGGGGGCCGGCAGCGGGGGCAGGGAGACGGCGGCGGGGGCCGGAGGACGGCGGGATGCCGACATGCGCCGCAGCGCCTACCCGCTGGCGCTCGACCTGCTCCTCACCTCACTGGCCGCCCGACTCCCCCAGCAGCAGTGAACCCCGCACTCCGAACGGGACTTCCACGGGTCGGCTGCGCCCGGCGTGCCACCGGCGGCCGGCCGTGGGGGCGGGAGCAGGAAGACGGCGGCGGGGGCCGGATGGCAGCGGGATGCCGACATGCGCCGCAGTGGCCACCCGCGCGCGCGACCTCCCCTCCTCCGCCCGAAGTGAACTCCCCACTCCGGACGGGACTTCCACGGGTCGGCTGGGCCCGGCGTGCCGCAGGCGGGTGAGGTCAGTCAGCCGCAGGGGGGCGATGCCCGGAGTGACCCATCGCGAAATCCCCGTTTCTGACCGCACTTCTGCGTTCGTCCGCGCCCGGCGTGCCGCCGGCTGCCGGGGTCGCGGTCGGCCGTAGGGTCGGGGGGTCGGCGGCGAGGCTTGGAGGGCGGCGGGATGCGGATCTACATCACCTCGGTGTTCGTCGAGGACCAGGAGCGGGCGTTGCGCTTCTACACCGAGGTGCTGGGGTTCGTGGTGAAGCACGACGTGCCGTTGGGCGGCGGCGCCCGGTGGTTGACGGTGGTGTCGCCGGAGCAGCCGGCGGGCACCGAGCTGCTGCTCGAACCGTCGGGACACCCGGCCGTCCCGCCGTACAAGGCGGCACTGGTCGCGGACGGCATTCCGGCCGTCTCGTTCGCGGTGGACGACGTGCAGGCCGAGTACGAGCGACTGCGTGCCCTCGGCGTGGAGTTCACCCAGCAGCCGACCCAACTCGGGCCGGTGACGGCGGCGGTGTTCAACGACACCTGCGGCAATCTGGTGCAGATCGTCCGCCCCGGGCCATGACCGAAGGGGCGTACTACGTCTCCACCCTTCGATTACGAAACTTTTAGTTGTCGGTCGCTCTCCGATCATGGAGAATGGCGGGCTGTATCTGGTCTATACGAACGCCCGCCTTGTCCCCTTTTGCAGGAGAGTCACGTTGGCCCGTAGACCACGCCCCCTCGACCCCACCGACGGGCCACTGCAGGCCTTCGCCCATGGCCTGCGCGAGCTCCGGGAGTCCGTCGGCAACCCCACCTACCGGTCCCTCGCGCGCGTCGCCGGCTTCAGCGCCACCACCTTGAGCGACGCCGCCGCCGGTCTGCGCCGCCCCAGCCTGGAGGTCACGCTCGCCTTCGTCGGCGCCTGCCAGGGCGACGAGGAGGACTGGCGCCGCCGCTGGCACCGGCTGGAAGCCGAACTCACCGACCTGCGTCGCGACCCGGCCGATGCCGAACTCGCCGCTGCGGTACGGGAGTCCACCGCCACGATGACCGCAGCCGCCACCGCGACCACTCCGCTCGGCTCTTTACCCGTACCCGCCGAAACGTTCACTACGGTCTCGCTCGACATCGCGCAGCCGGTGCCGAAAGGGCCGTGGCGCGGCCGGGTCGCACTGGCCGCCGGAGTGGTGACGGCGCTGGCGGGAAGCATGCTCGCACTCCACCTCTCCACCGAGAATTCGGACCGGCTGGCCCTGCTCCCGCCCGGATGCCCGAAACCCGTCAGCAGCAAGGGCGGCTTCGGCGGCCGGACGTACACCGACACCACCCGGGTCCGGGACGCGCCCTCACTGGGCGGGCAGGTGCTCCAGGAGCTCCCGGCCGGTTGCCGGTTGAAGTTCACCGCCTATTGCCTGGGCGACGTGGTGATCGACGCCACCGGCAACTCGCCGGACGTGCGCTGGTTCAAGCTGGGCGACGGATACATCTCCTCCGCGGTCGTCCACGGCAACCCGCCGCGCGAACTGCCGCCCGCCGCCTGTCCCGGCGGGCTCCCCGGCCCGACCGACCTGGCACTCACCGCCCGTCCCTTCGCCGCCGACCCGACCAGCGTCGAACTCTCGGTCAGCGGGCACCAGTTGGGCATCGTCGGGTTCGCCGCCTACTACCAGGACCGCGGTGCCGACCGGCCGCACTGGCACCAGCTGGCGATGACCACCGCCAAGCAGGAGTTCCGCACCACCTGGCAGCCCGGCTCGGCCGCCGACGGGCAGCCGGACGTCCCGGTAGTGGCCGCCGCCTGCCTGGGCGGACAGGCGCCGACCGATGTCTCGGACGCCCTGTTGGTCGGCACCGGGCAGACCGGCCGGCCGGACACCCTCACCGGCGACGCCCTGCAGGCCGCCCGTGCGGAGGCCTGCCGCTATCCGATCAACGGCTGAGCCGAGCGCCGCGGCCCGCCCACCTGCGGGCCCGGCGAACGGCGGCCGTCGTCAACTTCCGAGCACCTCAGCGGCGTTGCGGACCTGCGTCTCCAGCCCGGCCTTGATCTTCGCCATCCCGGCCGGGTCGGCGTCCACGACTTCCTGCTGGTAGGCGTAGTCGACGCTGTACCAGATCCCCACCACGTTGGCGCGGTGCCGGCAGTCGGCGTCCGCGCCCGCCACCTTCAGCTCGCGCGCGCCGGGCTGCGGGGTGCGCGCCCACTCGGAGTCGGACATCGCCGCAAGCGGATCGGTGTACTCGGCGACACCGTGCTCCTTCATGCACGCCGCCCACTGCGCGAACGCGGCCTGCGTGCGCGGATCGTCCTGCGCGGCGCCCATGGTGCGGAACTTCGCGTCGATCGCGCTCTGCGGGTCGCCGATCTGCCCGTCGGGGGTACCGGTCAGCCGACGGTTGGCCTGCCCCAGACAGCCGCGCTCGGGCACCTTGTGACCGTTGATCACCTGCCCACCGGGCCCGAACCGCTCCGTCGGCTTGTCGGTTCCGGTCTCGGCCACCATGACCTCCGGGGGTGGCGTCGTTTTCTGGACGCCGCCGTCGGCGGGCGTGCCGCCCTCCGGGTGGTAGCCCCAGCGGGCCATCAACTGCGCGTTCTGCCGACCGTACCGTCCGTCGACCCGAGTGGTCGGGGCGTCCGGTTCGCGCAGTTCCTTGGACGCCGGGGGGAAGTGGAAGTCCAGGCCGAACCCGGCCATGCAGGCGTCGACCAGCTTCGCCTGTGCCTGCTGCACGGAGGCGATCTGTGCCGGGTTGAGCAGGTAGCCGTCCAGCGGCAGCGGCAGCGCATTCGCGGAGTCGGTCACCGGCGCGACACCCACCGAGGGCTTCGGCAGCGGCGGCAGGCTCGCGGAACCGGCGTGCGACGAAACGGCGTTGGCGCCCGCACAGCCGGCGGCCAGCAGCAGCGGCAGGACGAGCAGGCCGGAGGTACGGCGGGAAGGGCGCGGGCGGCGGGGCACGGGCGAATACTCCTCGAAGTCGGGACGGCGGCAGAGCAGTTGGGGGCCTGGACCGGTCGGGCGGAGGCGCGGCCGACCGGGCCGCGCGAACCGCATCTTCACTGACGCGGATCGGCTGACGACGTGTCGGCTCAGTTGAACTTGCCCGAGGCGTTGCTGTTCTTCAGCGAGGCGTTCAGGTCCACCCGGGACCAGGGCGGGACGGCCTGGCAGGCGATGGAGCAGTTGTAGCCGCCGCCGTAGTAGAAGATGAAGGTGCCGCCGTACCAGTTGTCGACGGCCGCGGTGTGGCCCTTCACCGCGACACCGGCACCGGCAGTGCCGTTCAGGCCGGCCCGGAAGGTATAGCCCGTGTAGTCCGGGATGTCTCCGGTCTGCATGAAGTAGGCACCGTAGCCGTGCGCGGAGTCGTTGTAGTACAGGCAGACGGCATGGGTGTTCCCGGCACAGTCGGCGCTGAAGGCCGAAGCCTGACCGGCGTTGACCAGGCCGAGGCCGGCCACCGTGGTGGCGACGCCGGCCGCGGCGATGAGCTTGCGAAGACGCATCCCGTGGTCCTTCCTCGACGACGGTGCCGGAACGTCCGGCACCAAAGTGGCCGCGGGGCCCTCCAGCATTCGGTGGCCCCGCTTCGTCGGCCCCGTGGCGCGCAGCTGGTGCCGCGGCAGGCAACTTTCGCCCGTCAAGGAGCGGCCCGAGGCGCCCGGCTGGGCGTGCCGCCGAAGCGCCCTCGTACTGGGTGTACTTGGGTGCTTTGGCGGTGCGTCCAGGCGGGATGCATCGGGCCGCGACGGGGCAAAGGTTGCCTGTTGCGGCACTAGGTCATGCGCCTGCGGCGGGGCATGGGTGGGTACTCCTCGAAGTCGGGGCGGCGCAGCGACCCCGGGCCGACCGGCCGGAGCGGAGCACGGCCCCCGGGTCGCGCGAACGACCCGGGGCCGCAGCTCTACTGACGTTCAGTCAGCCACTGGTGCGTCGGTTTGGCTACCAGCTGCCCGAGGCGTTGTTGTTCTTCACCGAGGCGTTCAGGTCCACCCGGGCGTTGGCCGGGATGACCTGGCAGGCGACGGAGCAGTTGTAGTTGCTGTTGTAGTAGACGGTGAAGCTGACGCCGTACCGGTTGTCGACGGCCGCAGCGTGGTTCTTCACCGCGACACCGGCGCCGGAGCTGCCGTTGTGGCCCGCGCGGAAGGTGAGGCCCGCGTAGTCCGGGGTGTTGTAGACCTGCTCGTAGTAGGCGCCGTAGCCGTACGCCGAGGAGTTGTAGTACAGGCAGGCGTTGTTGGCGCTGCAGTCGACGGTGAAGGCCGAGGCCTCACCGGCGTTGACCAGGCCGAAGCCGGCCACCGTGGTGGCTATGCCGGCCGCCGCGATGAGCTTGCGAAGACGCATCCCGTGGTCCTCCCTCAACAGCGGTGCCGGAACATCCGGCACCGGAGTGGTCGCGGGCCCCTCCAGTGATCGGTGGCCCCGCGAAGCCCATCCTTCGTCAGGCCCGTGGCATACCCGTCGCACCTGCGTGGCGTCCAGGAACCCGCCCCGACCTGCGGGTCCGGCTGTCCGGTTGACCGGAATTGATTGATCGGCGGCATCGGCGTGGCTCGCTCCGTCGAACCATGGGTAGGCAGGGGCGATCGACAACTCCCCGTCCCGGGCCGCGGTCCCGGGTCCACCCGCACACGAGGAGGAACAGATGCACTTCGGGATACTCGGCCCCTGGTGATCTCCGATCACTCCGGACCGCGTCCACTGCCGGCCGCCCGCCAACGCGTGCTGCTGGCGGCCCTGTTACTGCGGCCCGGCTTCGTTCCGAGTGACACGCTGGCCGAACTCGTCTGGGACGGCCGCCCGCCGGCCGGTGCCGCCACCACGCTGCGCAGCTACGTGATGCGGCTGCGGCGCGCCCTCGGGCCGCTCGGGCCGCGGTTGGAGACCGGCTCCGGCGGCTACCGGCTGTCGATCACCGATGCCGAGCTCGACGCCCACCGGTTCGTCCGGCTGTACGAGCACGGCGCGCATGAGGTCCGGGAGGGCTGTCCGGGCGATGGCCTGAGCTCCCTCGATCAGGCCCTGGCGCTGTGGCGCGGCCCGGCACTCGCCGACATCGCCTGTGCCGTCCTCCACCACGAGGAGGCCGTCCGCCTCTCCGAACTCCGCCTGGATGTCCGCGAATTGCGCGTCGAGGCGCTGCTCCGTCTGGGCCGCACCGGCACCGCCGTCGCCGAGCTCCGCAAGCTGACCGCACGCCACCCCGACCGGGAACGGTTCTGGGCGCTGCTGATGACGGCGCTCTCCCGCTCCGGCCGCCCGTCCGAGGCCCTCGCCGCCTACCACCGGGTCTGGCGCCATCTCGCCGACGCCATCGGCGTCGAACCCGGCCCCGAACTCCGCGAGGTGCACCGCCAGATCCTGCACGGCGGCACCGCGGTGCTCACCTGGGCCGCGTCCTGACGCCCGTTCGACGAACCCCGGCGGCCACTACTCCGGTCGCGGGCCGCTACCCTCACCGCGTGGTGTACGAAGAGACGCGCACGGACGCGAGCTGGTGGGGAATCGTCAAGTCGCGGGCTGCGGCCTGCTGGTGGCGGCTGTTGCTGTTGGCTTTGGTGCCGGTGGTCGCGGAGTGGGCGTTGCGGTTCATCGGATCGGCGGTCGAAGCCCCGTTGGCGATCACCCTGGTGCTGCCGATACTGGTCGGGGCGGCGGTCTCGGCCCTGGTGTGGGCGCCGAAGCTGGAGCTGCTGTCGGGCCGCCGAGGCCTGCTGGGTACGGCGGGGTCCGGGGTGGCGTTGCTGGCCGTGGCCCTGCTGGTGCCGCGCGCCCGCTATTTGGCGATCACGGTGATCCTCCTCTTGCCCGAGTCCGTCCGCAACAACACCTCGACGCTGATACTCCCGCCGGGCGGCATGGTGCTCGATCTGGCCGCACTGCTCGGCGCGATCGCACTCACGCTACTGCCGACGGCGGTGCTGATGGAGGGTGCGGGCGTGCGCCGGGCCTGGGCGGTGCTGCGCGGCGACTGGCGGACGGTGCTGCGCGTCATCGCCATCACGCTGATCCCGGCAGTGGTCTCGTCGTTCGCGCTCTCGATGGCGATGTCCTCGTTCGACAGCGGCTTCAGCTACCTCTATGTGATCACGATGCAGCTGAGTCAGCCACTGGTCAACGTCCTGATGGATGCCGTCACCGCGGTTCTGCTGTACGCGACTTGGCAGTGCGCGGTGGCGGTGCGAAACGCCAACGGCGCGACGCGGAGCGGTATGTGACGTGACGTCAGACACGGCTCTGGGCGAGGATCCGTCCGGTGACCAGGTCGGGCGCGTCCATCGGCAGCGAGTGCCCGGCGTCCGGGACGATCTCCACCCGGGCACTGGGCAGCACGCGTTCGAGCCGGGCGGCGACCTCGGCAGAGTCGTGCAGCGCGCTGCGGGCGCCGAGCAGGAACAGTGCGGGCAGGTCGATCCGGCGCAGTTCCTCGTCGGTGAGCACCGGCGGGACGGGCAGGGCGCGGCGGAAGCCCATCGCGGCGCGGGACAACCGCATCAACTCCTCTTCCAGTACGGCACTGTTGCCGACCGCGCGGGCCAGCCGGGGCCGCAGCGCGCGGGGTGCGGACGCGGCGAGGCCGCCGGCGATCAGCCAGGCGTAGAAGCGGAAGCCGAAGCCGTTGAATCCGGCCGGGTCGAGCAGCGTCAATGAGCCAACCCGGCCCGGGTCGTGCAGTTGGTGCTGGAGCGCGACCCAGCCGCCGTACGAGCAGCCGACCAAGTGGGCGTCGGTGAGGCCGAGTTCGGCGAGGACGCCGTCCAGCCAGGCGGCGGCGTCCGCGCCGTCGGCGATCGGCGCGGTCTGTTTGCTGGCGCCCGGTTCGCCGATCGGGTCGAGGGCGAACACCGGGTGGTGCTCGGCGAGTTGGCCGAGGTGGTGGTGCCACATCAGGGAGTTGCCGCCGGAGGCCGCGAGCAGCACGATCGGCCGCCCGCTCTCGGTGCCGGTGCGGTGGACGCGGGTGGTGCCGTACGGCCCGGGGACGTCGATGGCGGTACGCGGGCCGGGCCAGAGGGTGGCCAGGGCATGGTCGTAGGCGGCCTGGAATCGAGCGGCGGCCTGGGCGTTCCTGAACTCGCTCATTCGCATGGTACATCTGTATCACGGCATGATACGGGTGTACCAGGGAGGCCGGATCATGAACACGAAGGTCGAACACGAGGAGCGCCGACGGCAGATCGCCGAGGCGCTGCTCCGGATCGCCGACACCCAAGGGCTTCAGTCCGCCAGCATGCGCGCGGTCGCCGCCGAGGCCGGCGTGTCACTGCGGCTGGTCCAGTACTACTTCGAGACCAAGGAGGGCCTGCTGCTCGACGCACTCGCCCGCCTCGGCGCCCAACTCCAGGCCCGAATGGCCCGCTGGATCGCCGCCGCCGGCACCCCGCCCACCCCGCGCGCGCTGATCACCGCCGTGCTGGCCTGCATCCTGCCCACCGACGCCGAGAGCCGGCGCATCGCCCGCACCTACACCGCGTACTACGCCCTGGTCCTCAACGACCCGGCGGCGCTGGAGAAGCACGGCACCGGCCAGGCCGACCTGCTGGAGTCCTTCCTCACCAAGCAGCTCCACGCCGCCCAGCAAGACGGCTCCCTCTCCCCCGCCCGCAACCCCCAGATCACCGCCGCCGGACTCGCCGCCATGGTCAACGGCCTCGGCCAGAGCGTCCTCGGCGGCCAACGCGACGGCGAGGCCGCGCTCGCCGTCCTCACCCACCACCTCGACGAGCTGTTCGCGCCTGCCGGTTGAGGCGTTCCCTGATCTCGTCCGCCCGGGCCCGCGCCGCCTCGGCCTCCGCTGCCGCCTTGACCCGGTCGTCCTCGAAGAGGAATACAGCCGCAAGCGAATCCAGCAAATCGGCAATCTTCTCCCACCAGTCGGCCAGCTCGCGGGGCTCCGCGCCGGTCGGCCGCTGCGACTTCACGGCCCGCAGGCGGACCAGGGCGGCTTTGAGAGGACGGTAAGTAACGTGATGTCCGTTTCGAGCTTTCGTTTGGGGTAGGCGGGCCGGCCTCGGACCGGTCAGCCTTCTATGGCCGTGGCTG
>NZ_JBIUCB010000049.1:0-17538 GCF_044593455.1 Kitasatospora sp. NPDC051984 | reverse complement strand
CACGGCCGGACACCCCGATCAGCGCGGACGCATCGGCACCACACGTTCTGGTGATGACAGAAGCGACATCACGTCACATACCGTCCTCTGAGAGACCAACTGGAGTTGGTGGCCGGGGTGGTGAGGGCTGAGATCCATCCGTAACCGGTGCCCGCAACGGCGGTGAAGGCAAGCACCGTGCCGGCGGCCGCCCCCAAAGCCCGTGCGCTCGTCCACAGTTGGGCCCGCCAAGTACGGTCCGCAGCAGCGACCAGGCACACCACGGGCAGAGCGAGCGCGGCAGGGGCCTTCACCAGGGCAGCCAGGGCGACCAGGGCGGCGGCGAGCACAGCACGCCGCCGAGTGGCGGCAAGCAGACCGCCGAGCAGCAGGGCAAGCGCCGGCGCATCGTTGTGCGCACCGGCGATCAGGTGGACCAACACCAGCGGATTGAGCACCCCCAGACGCAACGCGGCGGCCGGATCGACGCCGAGCGCGCGGGCGAGCGCGGGCAGCAGGGCGGCAATCGCGGCAACGGCGAGAACAGCAGCCAGCCGCAGCACCACCGTTCCGACCCACGGGTGTTCGGCGAGCGGAGCGACGGCCCGGGCCACCAGCAGGAAGGCAGGACCGTAGGGAGCGGGAGTGTGCTGCCAAACCTGCGGTATCTGTACGGCTGTTGGCCCGCCGAGGTCGGCCGGCCCGTGCGTGTAGACGTCCAAACCGTGGGCGAGCATGGCACCTTGGGCAAGGTAACTGTAGACATCACGGCTGAACAGCGGAGGCACGAGCAGCAGCGGGGCGACCCACCAGATCAGCGTGACGTTCAACCAGCGCTCACCGGGCGGCGGTTGACCGTCAACGGGTCGCCCCATCAACAGCCAGGCGGCGACAAGAACGGCGAGCCCCGCGAAGACCAGCACGGTACCCGCACCGCCAGAAGCACGCAGCGCAGGGCCGGTGTCAGCGGCGGACCGAGCGCCTGCGCTGAGGGCCCCGACGGCCAGAGCGAGCGAACCCAGGAGCCCGAGCCACCGGTACCGGCTCGGGTAGGCGTTCACGCCCGTGTTCGGCATGCCGGGAAGGCTGACAGAGCGGTGTGGCGACCGGACGACCGGCCCGCGTCCGGCGGATGACCACGGGGCGTCCGGAGAGAGCCGGCCACGCACCGACCCACCCCATCCCCGGCCCGCCCCGCCACCGCCCCGCCGCACCCCAAATCGGTGAACTCCGTTCGCCGAACCGGCCATTCAGCATGTGCACATCTGATCTCCGTCGGACGTCCACCTGAGGGCCAGTCGGGTCGGGGAGACATACCCATGCCGCTTCTGACCGGCGCCGCCCGACCGGCGGACCGGCGGACCGGCAGCGGGCGTCGTGTCGTCGCGTGTCGTCCCGTGCTGTTCGCCGCCACCGTATCGCGCCCCGAGACCCCGGAGAGTCAGCCATGGCCACCACCTCCGCCCGCCCTGCCCAGTCACCCTCGACCAACACCCACGCCGTGGCGGGCCAACAGCCGTCGTACCAACTGGTATTCGCCCGGACCGCGGAGGACGTGCGCGCCGCGCAGCGGCTGCGGTACCAGGTGTTCGCGCAGGAGATGGGGGCGGTGCTGGAGTCGCCGCTGCCGGGCCTGGACGCGGACCCGTTCGACGAGTTCTGCGACCACCTGCTGGTGCGCGAGCAGTCGAGCGGCGAGGTGGTCGGCACGTACCGACTGCTGCGTCCCGAACAGGCGCGCCACGCGGGCAGGTTGTACTCGGACACCGAGTTCGACCTGGGCCGGCTCGGCGGTCTGCGGGACGGCCTGGTGGAGGTCGGCCGGTCCTGCATCGCCGAGGCGCACCGCGGCAACGGCGCGGTCATCAACCTGATGTGGGGCGGCATCGCCCGCTACATGACGGCCACCGGCAACGCGTGGCTGGCTGGCTGCTGCTCGGTCCCGCTGTCCGACGGTGGCACCGCCGCCGCCGGAGTGTGGGACGCGGTGTCCGCCAAGTACCTTGCGCCGCAGGAGTATCGAGTCACCCCCCTGCGTCCGTGGTCGGCAGACGGGGTGGCCCGGCAGGGGCGGACCCCGATCCCGGCACTGCTGCGCGGCTACCTGCGCCTCGGCGCGTGGGTGTGCGGCGAGCCCGCGTTCGACCCCGACTTCAACGTGGCGGACCTGTACGTCCTGCTGTCGCTGGAGCGCACCGACCCGCGCTACCTCCGGCACTTCCTGTCCGCAGCGGCGGACCTGCCGATCTCAACCATCACCAGCGACACCAGCAAAGCCGACAACTCCCGCAGTACGAACGCCACTTCGGCCAGAACGGCGACCGCGGCATGAGCGCCTGGCTGCCGACCGCGCCATGCACGCCCGGCGCCTGTGTGACGGTCTCCGAACCGCGCGCAGGGGTCGCGCACCGAGTGCTGCGACTGGCCGGCTGCGTGACGATCCTGCTCGCGGGTGTCGTGGCAACGCCCGCGGTGCGGGCACTGCGGTGGCTGCCGACCGAGCGCCTGGTGCGCTGCTGGGCGCGGCTGCTGCTGGCCTCGCTGGGGGTGCGAGTGCGGCCAATCGGCGTTCCGGGCAAGCAGGTTGGTGGTTCGCTGGTGGTGTCGAACCACATCTCGTGGCTGGACATTCCGCTGGTCGCTGCCGTCCGTCCGGGCCGGATGCTGGCCAAGACCGAGGTCGGCCGCTGGCCAGTGCTCGGCCCGCTGACTTCCTGGGGCGGCACCATCTTCATCGACCGGGAGCGGCTGCGCGCACTGCCCGGCACGGTCGACGAGATCGCGACTGCGCTGCGCCGCGGCGAGCGGGTGGTGGTCTTCCCGGAGGGAAGTACCTGGTGCGGGCGCGTCGGCGGACGGTTCCGCCCGGCCCTGTTCGAGGCGGCGGTGCGCGCCGACGTCCCCGTCCAACCACTGGTGCTGCGTTACCGCACGGCGGCGGGTCCGAGTACCGCGCCGGCCTTCGTCGGTGAGGACGGGCTGCTGTCTTCGTTGTGGCGGGTGGTTTCGGTACGCGGCCTGGCCGCCGAGGTCGAGTTCCTGCCGCAGCTGCCGCCCGCGCTGTTCCCCGGCCGGCGCCAACTGGCCACCGCCGCCCAGCGGGTGGTGGACCAGCGGCGCCACCCCGATGTCCCTGACTGCGCGGCCTACACCGCCCCGACCACCGCGGCCTACACCGTCCCGCCCACCGCGGCCTACACCGTCCCGCCCACCGCGGCCCACCCATCAGAGCGGCCCGCCCACCCATCAGAGCGGCCGGCCCACCCGTCCGCCCACCCGTCCGAGCAGCCGGTCCTCGTACCCAACCGCGAGGACGTTCTGCGGCCCCGAGCGGGCGCCGCACACTGACCGACCAGCCCGCCCACGACCACGGCGGCAGGTACGACCGTACGGCTCCCGTATGATCGGGCGAGTTCAGAGAAGGCGAGGAGTGCTCGATGCAGGTGGACGAGGAGGCCGTCGGCGCGGTGCTGAACCGGCTGCGCCGAGCCCAGGGCCAACTGACCGGCGTGATCGCGATGATCGAGGCCGGCCGCGACTGCAAGGACGTGGTGACCCAACTCGCCGCAGTCTCGCGCGCCCTCGACCGGGCCGGCTTCAAAATTCTCGCCAGCGGCATGCGTCAATGCCTCGCCTCCGCCGACGAGAACACGCCGCCGATGACCGAGGCCGAGCTGGAGAAGCTCTTCCTCACCCTGGCATAGCCGACACCGCAAAACCGGTCGAGATCCGAACCAGTTCAGACCGATCCGAACCGATTCGAACCAAACCGAACCGATCCGATCGAATCCGGGCAGCCCCGCCCCGCACACGCACGAAACCCCAGGCGCGACCACGGCGCACCCGGGGTTCGTTCACAAGCGGCGTGCCCCGGCCAAAGGCTCCGAAAGCACCGAAGGCACCAAAGGCACCGAAAGCACCGGCACCAGAAGCGCAGGACGCCGCTCAGGCGAGGGTGAGGAAGAGCTTCTCGAGTTCCGCCTCGCTCATGGGGGCGCCGCCTTCCTCGGCCTCGGCCATGCACTGGCGCATGCCGCTGGCGACGATCTTGAAGCCGGCCCGGTCGAGCGCGCGGGAGACGGCGGCGAGCTGGGTGACGACGTCCTTGCAGTCGCGGCCGGCTTCGATCATGGCGATGACGCCGGCCAGTTGGCCCTGGGCGCGGCGCAGCCGGTTCAGTACGGCGCCGACGGCCGCCTCGTCCACCTGCATCGGGTCTCCTCCTCGTGCTGGGCCTTCCCCGGCGGGTGCCGGGTGGGGCCGGTAATACCCCCGCCGGTATCAACCGGGACGGTGGGCGGGGCATTCCCGCCCACCGGTCGGGGTGGTGCGGTGGTTGGCGGTCAGACTGCGGACTCCCATGCGCCGTAGCCGCCGAGCAGGTCGGAGGTCTGCGGGTGGCCGTGGTGGCGCAGCAGGCTGGCCGCGATGGACGAGCGGTGGCCGCCGGCGCAGTGCACGACGACGGCGCGGTCCTGCGGGATCTCGGCCAGGCGCTTGGGGAGTTCGGCCAGCGGGAGGTGCATCGAGCCGGGGATCAGTCCGCCGTCGCGCTCCGCGCCGCCTCGCACGTCGAGGACCAGCGGCGGCTCGCTGCCCGCGAGTTCGGTGCGCAGGTCGGCGACGGTGCGGCGGGCGGCCTGGCGCATCTGCTCGGGCACGGAGCGGAACGTGGTCTCGGGGTCGGCGAGGTGGCCGGCGACGCGGTCGAAGCCGATCCGGGCGAGGCGGGTGACGGTCTCCTGTTCGCGGCCTTCGGGGGCGACCACCAGCAGCGTCCAGGCGGGGTCGAGGACGGTGCCGGACTGTTCGGCGAAGCGCCCGTCGGCGGGGACGTTGATGGCGCCGGCCAGGTGTCCGGCGGCGAAGTCGAGCGGGTCGCGGGCGTCGACGACGACGGCGCCCTCGGCGCGACGGGCGAGGAAGGTCTCGGCGTCCAGCGGGGTGTCGAGCGCGGCGGCATCGAGCAGGTCGCGCTCGCGCCGGTTGAGGTCGGCGTCGTAGCCGAAGTAGCCGGGGGCGGCGGGCTGGCCGGCGGTGACGATGGCCACGAACTCGTCCTCGGTCATCGGCGCGCACGCGTAGTTGGTGGCGCGCTGCTGTCCGATGGTGGACTGGAGCTCGGTGGACAGGTTCTTGCCGCAGGCGGAGCCGGCGCCGTGCGCGGGGTAGACCCGGACGTCGTCGGGCAGCGCCATCAGCTTGCGCTGGACGCTGTCGTACAGCATCCGTCCGAGCTCGTCGGCGGTGACGCCGGCGGAGGCCAGCAGGTCGGGGCGGCCGACGTCGCCGATGAACAGGGCGTCGCCGGTGAGCACGCCGTACGGGACGGTGTCGTCGGCGTTCTCGCGGACCAGGACGCTGATCGACTCGGGGGTGTGGCCGGGCGTCTCGAGGATCTCCAGTTCCACGGTGCCGAGGCTGATCCGCTCGCCGTCGGCGAGCTTGCGGATCGGGTACTCGGTCTCGGCACGCTGCCCGTAGCCGATCCAGGCGCCGGTGCGGTCGGCGAGTTCGAGGTGGCCGGAGAGGAAGTCGGCGTGGAAGTGGGTGTTGATGACGCCCTCGACCGTGAAGCCGCGCGCTTCGGCCTCCGCCAGGTACTCGTCCACGTCCCGGCGCGGGTCGATCACCACGGCGCGGCCGGTGGTCTCGTCCGCGATCAGGTACGAGGCCTGGGAGAGGCACTCGAGGTAGTACTGGGCGAAGAACACGGATGTCCTCATCTCTGCGTCGGCCGGTCTCGGCTGGAGGGTGGAGGTGCGGGCGCGATACGGGTGCGGAGCCGCGGGCGGGTACGGGTGCGGGGCCGATATGCCCGACACCCGAGCCCGCCGATACCCCCATGGGTATTATTGCAGGCAGTTCTCGACTGTAGCGGATCCCGAGCGATACGGGTGGGGGTATATGCTCGATCCCAACGATATACCCCCTCCGGTATCTTCCTCGGGACGGCCGAGCGCCGCGAAGTACCGCCGGAGGACCCCGCACCACTCCCGCACGTCCCACCCTCATCACCGCCCAGGAGGACCCCGTGGCCCTGTTCCACCAGCCGCCCGCTCCCGCGCAGATCGACGCCGCCGAGGCGCACCGCCTGGCCGCCGCCGGCGAGGCACTGCTGCTCGACGTCCGCGAGCCCGCGGAGTACGCCGAGGTGCACGCCCCGGGTTCGGTCCTCGTCCCGCTCGGCAGCCTGGACAGCCCCGGCGCCCTCGACGGGCACCTCGTACCGGGCGCCGACGGACCGCTTGTGCTGGCGCTGTGCCGCTCCGGGAACCGTTCGCAGGTGGCCACCGACCTGCTGAACGCGCGCGGCGTGCGGACGGTCAACGTGGTGGGCGGAATGCGCGCCTGGCTGCAGGCGGGGCTTCCGTCGCACCAGGGCGAGTGTTCCTGCGGCACCGCGATATGACCGCCGTCATCCTCGCTCTGATCGCCGGCGCGGTGGTCGGGCTGGCCCTCGGTGGACTCGGCGGCGGCGGCAGCATGCTGGCCGTCCCCGCGCTGATCTACCTGCTCGGACTGACTCCCGGCACCGCGACCACCGCCAGCCTGCTGATCGTCGCCGTGACCTCCCTCACCGGACTGGTCGCGCACGCCAAGGCCGGACGCGTCCGCTGGCGCAGCGGCCTGCTGTTCGGTGCCGCCGGACTCCCGTTCGCGGCACTCGGCGGCGCCCTCTCCCGTCATCTGCCCGGCTCGGCGCTGACCGCCGCGTTTTCCCTGCTCGCCGCACTGGCCGCCTGGCGGATGCTGTCCGCCGGACGCGCGCCGCGCAGCCGCCGGGTCGCGGGGCACGCGTCGATTCCGGAACCGACCCGGGCGCCGGAACCGACCCGGGCGCCGGAACCGGCCCGGGTGCTCGACGGCGGGACGGGCGTGTCGCAGGCGACGGCCGACGGCGCGCCCGGGACGTTGCGGGTCGCGGACCCGCACACGGAAAACGCTTTCCCGTTGCCTTCCGAGCACGACGACCACACCGATCAGCCCGACACCGCCGCCACCTCACCCGTTCCCGCGTCCGCGCGGCGGTCCGCGCTGGCGGGGGCGGGGTTGGGTGCGGCGACCGGCGTGCTGGGAGTCGGCGGCGGGTTCCTCGCCGTGCCCGCGCTGGTGTCGTTCCTGGCGTTCTCGATGGCCGACGCGATCGGCACCAGCCTGCTGGTGATCACGCTCAACTCGCTGTCCGCACTGCTGCCCCGCCTCGGCGGTGCCGCCGACATCCCGTGGGCCGTGGTCGGCCCGTTCGCGGCCGCTGCGATCCTCGGCGCGTGGGACGGCAAGCGGCTGGCGTCCAAGCTGTCCGGCCGCACCCTGCAGCGCATCTTCGCCGGCGCCCTGCTCGCGGTCGCCGCCCTGATGCTGGTGGACGCCGTGCTCTGACCGCCGGGCCCACAGCCCCGCGCCAGGCACCGCGCCACCTCCACCGCGCAGCCCCACCTGCGCTTTCGGTCCACTCCCCCGCCCGGCGGCAACCGCATGCCGGGTCACTCCTGCCCGAAAGGCCCCACTACCTATGACCACGCCCCTGACCGTCGACCAGCTCCAGCCCCGGCTTCAGCAGCTGACCGTCATCGACGTGCGGTCGCCCGGCGAGTTCGCCGGCGGCCACATTCCCGGCGCCCACAACGTGCCGCTGGACCAGCTGTCGCAGGCGCTGCCCGCCCTGCGCGCCGCCGCCGCCCGCGGCGAGCTGGCGATCACCTGCGCCTCGGGCGCCCGGGCCGTCAACGCGTGCGAGCAGCTGTCCGCCGCCGGGATCACGACGCTGCTGGTCTCCGGCGGGACCGCCGCCTGGGCGGCCGGCGGCCACCAGCTGAACAAGGTGCCGGGCGAGAAGGTCCGCTGGGGCCTGGACCGCCAGGTCCGGATGGTGGCGGGCTCGCTGGTGCTGGCCGGCGTCGTGGTCGACCTGGCTGTACCGGGCGCGCGCTGGGTGTCGGCCGCGGTCGGTTTCGGTCTGGCGTTCTCGGCGGCCACCAACACCTGCGCGATGGGCTCGATGCTGAGCAAGCTGCCGTACAACCGTCCGCGCAACTCCGGTGCCGCGTTCGAGGCGACGCTCAGCGCCCTGCACGGCGGCAAGTGACGCCTGAAGCCACCTCCGTCGAAGCGCCCCGCGTCCGATCCGGACGCCAGGCCGAGCGGCGGTGAGTGAACTCGGCCCTCGGTGCCACCCGTTGTCTGAACGGGTGGAACCGAGGGCCTACGTGTGTCATCGGTCGTTGACGGCTGAACCCCAACTCACGGGCGGCGCCGGCCACTCAGCGCCCGGTGGTCACTTTCCAACGGTCCGTGCCCGGCGGTCAGTGCCCGGTCGGGGTGCAGGACCCGGCGGGTGCGGTGGGCGCCGCGGGTGCCGCCGGTGTTGCGGGTGCTGCGGTGTCGTGGTGTCCGGCCAGCCAGAATCCGATCAGCAGGCCGACGATGCCAACGACCTTGTGGCGGTTGCGTTTCCACCACGAGGGCGAACCGGCGGCCATGAACCGTAGGTTGGTGAACTCCGGATGTGCAGTGGGCGGGGCGTCTTTGAACAGTCCCATCGCGGATGATCCTCCTCTCGCGTCGGGGAGTTCATGACCATACGCGCGCACCGCACCGGCCGCAGTCCATTAATCCCGTTTCCGGGGTCCCCGCGCGCCCCTCGCGCCCCCTCCGACGCGCCACGCCCACCCACCTACCGGGCGAACCGGCGCGTCACCAGTGAGCAGGCCGGACCAGTCCGGAGCCGATGCTGGTGGTGGAGTCGCCCTTGGCGGCGGCCAGTTGGGACTGCGTCAGGAACAGCGCCCCGGTCAGGTCCGCGCCGCGCAGGTCGGCGTCGCGCAGGTCGGCCCCGATCAGGTCGGCACTGCGCAGGTCCGCACCGGACAGGTCGGCGGCGATCAGGTAGGCACCCCGCAGGTTCGCGCCACGCAGGTCGGCACCCTTGAGCCTGGCTCCGATCAGGTCCGCGCCGCGGTGGTTGCGCTTCTTGCCGGGCAGCGCGTTGCGGGTCAACTCGCTGGCCCGCAGCAGGAGTTCGCTGGTCTCGGCGCGGATCGCGGGGACGTCGGCGGCGATCAGGGCGGCGGCGTCCCGGCGGGTCAGCTCGTCGATGGCATCACTCGCGCGGCGCAGTTCGGCGTGCACCGGGCGGGCCTTGGGGAGCTCCAGCGCCTCGGTCAAGTACCAGAGCAGTTCGTGGAGTTGCCGCATCACCGGGAAGGCGTCGAACATCTGTCGGGCGGTGTCCTGGTCTTCGCGCCAGCTGCGGCCTTCGAAGGTGTGCTGGGAGATCTTCTGGCCGGCGCCGAGGCAGTCGAAGACGGTGCAGCCCTGGTAGCCGCGGTCGCGCAGCTTGACGTGGATTCCGCAGCGGTAGTCGGCGTCGAGGTTGCGACAGGGGGTGCCGGCGTTCTTATTGGCCGCGAAGTCGGCGGACTTGGCGAAGGGCAGGGCGACGCAGCACAGCCCGAAGCAGGAGGAGCAGTCGGCGAGCAGGTCGAGGCGACGGCCGGTCTGGGTGGGGTGCTGCTGATCGGTCACGGTGCGGGGTCTCCTGCGAGGCGGGGCGGGGCGGGCGGCGGGCTCGGATCGTTCCGTCCGGACACCATTCTCCCCGGTCGCGGGGGTGCACCCGCCCCCGGGGGCATCCGGGCCCCGGGGCGGCAGGTTCTGAGCGGCCCCGGGATGTCCGCAGCTCGGGTCATCCGTCGTGGGACGTCCGCGCGTCGCCGTTGCCCGGGCGGCCGGGGGCGGCACAGTGGTGGCTGCCGTGTCCGGGCCGGACACGGTGCGGCCGGGGGCGACGACGGGAGGAGCAGCGTGGGCATCACCGGCGACTGGTACAGCGAACTGGGTTCGCACATGCGGTTGGTGGAGGGTCCGGAGGGTTCACTGACCGGCACCTACGTCTCGGCGACGGGCCTGGCGAGCGGAGCGTATCCGCTGGTGGGACGCCTGGTGGCACCGGCGCAGCCCGGGCACGGAACGGCGGTGGGCTGGGCGGTGGCGTGGCACAACGAGCTGGGCGACGCGGGTTCGGTGACGACCTGGAGCGGCCAGTACCAGCGGAACGGGGCGGAGTGGATCTCGGCCGCCTGGCTGCTGACGCGTTCCGCGGAGGCTCCGGACGAGTGGGAGTCGACGGTGGTCGGGCACGATCTCTTCACCCGCCAGGAGCCCGACCCGGCCCGACTGGACGAGGTCCGCCGGCTTGCGCGCCCGCTGCCGCATCCGAAGCCCTGAGCACCGTCGCCCTGAGTACCGTCGCCCTGAGCGTCGTCGTCCTCAGCACCGCCGCCCTGAGCACCGCCGCCCTGAGCGTCGTCGTCCTCAGCGCCGTCGCCCTGAGCGTCGTCGTCCTCAGCACCGCCGCCCTGAGCACCCCGCGCAGAACGCCCTCGTGCCCGCCCCTTCCCGCGTGGCGGGTCGGGGCAGGCACGAGGCGGGCGGCGAACTCTCGGCTACGGCACGGGCGTTCCGGTGGCGGTGATCTCTGCGACGCTGGTCCACGGGCCCCGGTTGCCGGCTTCGCTCAGGGCTCGTAGACGTACGTAACGCCCGCTCTTCGCAGTGAAGTTGACGGGTTTCGCGGCCGAGGTGTCGGCGAACGTCCCGGCCGCGACGGGGGCGCCCCAACTGCTGGTGCTGTCGGAGACATAGATCTCGTAGTTGCCGATCCGGCCGTTGACGCCGCCGTCCTGGCGGGGCAGGTAGGTCAGGCTGTCGACGCTGTAGCGGGCGCCCAGGTCGATTTGGATCTCGTGCGGCAGCGGGGTGGCGGTGGTGGACCACTGGGTGTGCCAGAGGGTGCCGCTGTTGCCGTCGATGGCGTTGGTCGCGGCGCCGTTCTCCGCGGCGGTCTCCTGGCTGTCGGTGGAGACGACCTTCCAATTCGCCTGCGGGATGGGCCCGCTGGCGGTGACGGGGGCACCGGTGGGCAGCGTGAGGCCGGTCGCGGTGACGCTGAAGGCGCTGGTGACGGCGTGGTTGCCGGCCTTGATCCAGAGCGTGCCGGAACGGTCGGCGGCGTCGAAGTACCAACCGGTGCTTGCGGCGTCGTACGCGGCCTTGCTGCTCAGCCGGGCCAGCGTGGACGCCCCCGCCGTGACGCCGTTCGGTGCGCTTGCCGCGTGCACGGTGAACTCGTAGTCGCGGGCGGCGAGTTGACCGGTGTAGCTGCCGTTCGCGGCGGCGACGGCCAGCGTGACGTCACCCGAACCTCCGCTGGGCGCAGTGACGTTGACCTGCTGGCGGGAGTAGGAGCCGCTCTGGTAGGCGCGGGTGGTGCCGTCGTCCTCGTAGAGGCTGAAGGAGGAGTTCCCGCGCGGGTAGATGTCGTAGGTCAGGGTGGAGGCGGGCTTCTCGCCCGTGTAGTTCATCTGCGGCCACATCGGCACGATGGCACCGGACTTGACGAACAGCGGCAGGGTGTCGAGCGGTGCGCTGTAGCCGTTGAGCCAGCCCGGGCCGGTGTAGGTCTTTCCGGTCCAGTAGTCGGTCCAGTTGCCCGCGGGCAGGTAGATTCCGTCGCGCACGGAGGTGTCGCTGACCACGGGGGCGACCAGGAACGAATCACCCGCCATGAACTGACTGCTCGTCAGATTCCCTCGTGCGACCGGATCTTCCGGGTATTCGAGCACCATGGCGCGGGTGGCGGGCACGCCGGTGTCGGTGGCGCTCCGGCTCATGGTGTACATGTACGGCATCAGCCGCATCTTCAGCTGCAGGTACTTGCGGTTGATCGACAGGTACGGGTCGGCGAACCGCCAGGGCTGCTTGTCGTTGTAGCCGGTGGACGGGTTGCTCGCGCCCCAGCCGGACATGGTCATGAAGGCGGGGGTGAAGGCTTTCCACTGGAGGTCTCGGACGTAGGTCTTCGGGCTGCCGTCGTAGATGCCGTCGACGTCCCCGGAGGCGTAGTTGAGGCCGGACAGGCCCGCTCCCGCGATGGACGGGACGTGCCAGCGCATGGCGTCCCAGGTGCCGTGGGTGTCGCCGGTCCACACGACGGCGTTGCGCTGGGTGCCGGCCCAGCCGTCCACGGTCCAGACGAAGCGGCGGCCGTCGGAGTTGTTCTCGATGCCGGCCACGGCCTGGTTGACGCCGGTGAACGCGGTCTTGTAGCCGCCGCCGATCCATGCCACGTCGGTCTTGACGGCGCGCGAACCGGCCGTTCCCACTTCCCAGTTGATGTTGCTCAGGCCGGTGGAGGTCCACAGGCCGGTGTGGAAGCCGCGGTCGTTCAGGCCGGCGGTTGCGGTGGGCAGGTCGGTGTAGCCGCAGCCGTAGCCGTCATTGGGCAGGAACCAGCCGGAGGGCATGTCGGCTGCGCGGGCGTCGGTGGCGTAGCCGACCACGTCGGGCGTGGTCTGGTGGCGCAGCCGGTTGTGGTCGCCCGTGTAGGCGGGGTTGGAGGCGTTGAAGCAGTCGGCGTTGCCGAGTTCGAGTCCCCAGATGGGGGCGAGGAAGGGTTTGCCGGTGACGTCGGTGTAGGCGTTCAGCACGTCCTTCAGTGAGTTCCCGGCGAAGTACCAGGCATCGAACCGGCTTTCGTTGTGGGTGAGTTGGGCGGGTGTGCCGAAGTTGTAGCTGCCGGGGGCCCAGGTGTTGCGCATCACGCCGTAGCCGTTGGTGGACATGTAGAACGGGGCGGGGCTGGCGTTGCTGTTCTCGGTCCACTGGTTGGAGACGGCGACCGGAACGGTCTTGTCGCGCAGCGCCCACTCCCCCAGGTGCAGGCCGGTGCCGTAGAACTGCTCGTCCGCACCGCGGTTCAGGTACTGGGTGGTCTGGCTGGCGGTCCAACTGGTGGGCTGGGATTCGGCCCAGAGCAGTGTGCTGTTGTCGGCGCGGTAGAGCGCGAAGGTGAGCGGGGACTTGTTGATCCGCAGGGTGATCGCGCTGGTGTCGATGTGCCAGTAGGTTCCGGCGTCGGCGAGGGTGGCGCCGACGCTGCCGAAGGAGGTGGTGACGGCGAGGTCGCTGCCGGCCGGGTCGTCGGTGAACTTGCCGTTCGGCGAGAGCCAGATCCGGAAGATGTCGGCGCGGGCCAGCTGGATCCGGGCGGCGGCTTTGCCGGAGGTGGTGACGGTGAACGTGTCGCCTGAGCGGGTGACGCCTGTGGCGTTGCCGGCGGTGGTGGCGCGTGCGGCGGCGGCCGGGCCGACGACGGCGAACAGTGTCGCCAGCATCAGCAGCACGAGCGTGGCCGCTGTGTACCGACGGCTCGGGCTACCCGGCCTTGGCAGTGGGGTTCGCATGCTGGTTCCTCCTTTACGGGCGGGGGGCGGAGGGTGGGAAGTGCGTCGCCGGGCCGAACCGGATGAGGGGGTGGGGGTGCGCCAAGTCGCTTGTGGGGCCGTTCGGTTGAGGGGTGGGGCCGATCCAGCGAGTTGAGCGGTACATATCGCAGCAGCAACCCGACATGACGTCAAGTGTTCGTTCAAGCCGCGTTCTGCGCAGCTTCGCGCACAGTGCGCAGAGCATTTGCGCGAAACGCACGACGGGCCGGCAGCCGCGCCACCTGGGTGTGCGAAAATGGCGGCAGACGTTCGCCTGCGGGAAAGATCCCTTTGTCCGGGCGCACGCCCTGTTTGGCCACAACGTTGGCATGCGAGTCGCCATCGTCACCGAGTCCTTCCCGCCCGAGGTCAACGGCGTGGCCCACAGCGTGCTGCGGGCCGCCGAACACCTCGTCCGGCGGGGTCACCAGCCACTGGTGATCACGCCCGCGCCGGCCCGCGGCGCGCACTGCCCGCCGCAGTCCTTCGGCCCGGACCGGGAACCGCTGCCGGTGGTGCGCATTCCGTCCGTTCCGCTGCCCCGCTACCCGCAGGTACGCATCGCGCTGCCCAGCCGCCGCCTGGCCGCCGCGCTGGCCGCCCACCGGCCGGACGTGGTGCACCTCGCCAGTCCGTTCGTGCTCGGTGCGCGGGCCGCCCGGATCACCGAGCGCCTCGACCTGCCGACGGTGGCCGTCTACCAGACCGACCTGGCAGGGTACGCGCAGGCGTACCGGATGGGACGGGGGCTGGGCTCGGCGCTCGCCTGGGCACGGATCCGATCCGTGCACCGGTCCGCCGCGCGCAATCTCGCCCCGTCCACCCCCGCCGCCCAGGACCTGACCGCGCACGGCGTGCGCAACGTCCGGATCTGGGCGCGCGGCGTCGACTCCGCGCGCTTTCACCCCGACCACCGGGACGAGGCCCTGCACCGCTCGCTCGCCCCCGGCGGCGAGGTACTGGTCGGCTACGTCGGGCGGCTCGCCCCGGAGAAGCGGGTCGACCTGCTCGCCGAGGCCTCCCGGCTGCCCGGGGTGCGGGTCGTGGTGATCGGCGACGGACCGAGCGCCCCCGCATTGAAGGCCGCGATGCCCGGCGCGGTGTTCCTCGGCCGCCGCACCGGCGCCGAACTCGCCCGTTGCTTCGCCACGTTGGACGTGTTCGTGCACACCGGCCCGCTCGAGACCTTCTGCCAGACCATCCAGGAAGCGATGGCCAGTGGCATCCCCGTGGTCGCGCCGGCCGTCGGCGGCCCGCTCGACCTGGTCGGCCACCACCGCACCGGCCTGCTGGTCGCCCCGCGCGACCCCGGGGCCGTCGCCCGCGCCGTCGCCACCCTCGCCGCCGCCCCCGACGTCCGCACCCGCTACGGCGCGGCCGGCCGCACCGACGTCACCGACCGCACCTGGGAGGCTGTCGGCGACCAGCTCATCCAGCACTACGAGGACGTCCTCACCGAGCACCGCACCCGCCCTGCGGGCACACCTCCCCGCACCAACGGGAAAACGCTTTCCGGCACGGCCGGGCCAACTGCCACCCCGAACGACGGGCTGTCGGTCCCCGTTCAGGCCCACACCAACGGGAAAGCGCTTTCCCTGACCTCCGCCGACGCCGACGCCGACGCCGACACACCGGCCACCGTCCCACCGCCAGCGACACCTCCGCAGCCCTCCCCTTCCACCCCCGCCGACGTGCAGCCCGGCTCCGACCTCACCGCTCGCACGGCCGGTCAGTTGGTCGAGGAGCAGCCGGCGTGAACAGCGAACTGCGTATCGTCCGGGTAGCGAACTTCGTCACGCCGGTGTCCGGCGGCCTGCGGACGGCGCTCCGGCACCTCGGTGCGGGCTACCTGGCGGCGGGCCACCAGCCGGTGCTGGTCGTCCCGGGGCCGCGCCGCAGCGACGAGTGGACCGAGCAGGGCCGGGTGATCACGCTGCCCGGGCCCCGGGTGCCGGGCAGCGGCGGCTACCGGGTGCTCCGGGACCGTCGTCAACTCGCGGCCGTCCTCGAGGAGTTGGCGCCGGACAGACTGGAGGTCTCGGACCGCACCACGCTGCGCTGGACGGGCGCCTGGGCCGGGGCGCACGGAGTGCGGTCGATGATGGTCTCGCACGAGAGCGCCACGGGCGTCCTCGGCACCTGGGGCCTGCCCCGGCCCGCGGCACGCGGCCTCGCGGACCGGCTCAACTCCCGCACCGCGCAGGCCTTCGACACGGTGCTGTGCACGACGGCGTGGGCGGCCGAGGAGTTCGAGCGGATCAGCGCGGACAACCTCGCCCAGGCACCGCTGGGTGTCGACCTGACGACCATGCACCCCGCCCGCCACGACCCGGCGCTGCGGGCGCGACTGGCCGATCCGCACCAGGTGCTGCTGGTGATGTGTTCGCGGCTGTCGGGCGAGAAGCGTCCGGAACGGGCGCTTCAGGCACTGGCGGAGCTGCGCCGCCACCACCGCATCCCGGCGGTGCTGGCCGTCGCCGGGACGGGCCCGCTGCGCCGCCGTCTGGAGCGGCAGGCCACCGAACTACGGCTGCCCGTGACGTTCCTCGGCCACCTGGCCGAACGCACCGACTTAGCAGCCCTGTTGGCGACCGCCGACGCCGCGATCGCGCCGGGCCCGGTGGAGACCTTCGGCCTGGCCGCACTCGAGACGCTGGCCTGCGGCACCCCCGTCGCGGTGAGCCGTTCCTCCGCACTGCCCCGGGTGGTCGGCCGGGCCGGCCTCGCGGCCGCCGACACCGGCCCCGGATTCGCCGACGCCATAAGGGAGTTGCTGGACCGCCCCGAGGCCGAACGCCGGGCCGCCGCCCGCGCCCGGGCCGAACGGTTCAGCTGGGACGCCGCCGTCACCGCCTTCCTCGCCGCCCACCACGCCACCGTCCCCGCACCCGCCGCCCACCACGCCACCGTCCCCGCACCCGCCGCCCACCACCTCGCACCGTAGTGCGCAGACCCCAACTGCCCACTCCCCCACCGCATCCCAGACCCACCCAACCCCACTGGAGGGACGTGATGACGGTTCGGTTCGCTGCGCTCGGCGACTCCCTCACCGAGGGCGTCGGCGACCCCGTCCCCGGCGGCTGGCGAGGCTGGGCGGCACTGCTCGCGCCCAGCCTCTCGCCAGGCCCCGTGGACTTCCGCAACCTCGCCAACAGCGGCGCCCTCAGCCGCGACCTGCTGGTCTCCCAACTACCCACCGCACTCGCCCTGAGCCCGCAGTACGCGGCAGTGCTGGTGGGCGGCAACGACACCCTGCGAGCCTCCTTCGACCTCGACCTGACGGCACGTCAATTCGGCGCTGTACTCTCCTCGCTGGCGTCATTCGGCACCGTCCCGCTCACCGCCTGCCTGCCCGACCCGGGCCGACTGCTGGGACTTCCCGCACCGCTCGCCCGCCCACTGGCGCGCCGGATGCGCGGCGTCAACGCGGTGATCCACGCACTGTCCGAGCACCACCACGCGGTGCACCTGCACCTCGCGGACCTGCCCTGGACGGAACGGCGCAGCCTGCTGAGCGTGGACCGGCTCCACCCCAGCGCCGCCGGGCACCAGTTGATCGCCCGCGGCTTCCACACCCTGCTCGCCGAATCCGGCCACCCGGTCGGCCCGCCACCCGCCGAGCTGCCGACCCCCGCCCCCGTCCCCGGCGCCGACCTGTGGTGGATGGCCACCCGTGGCACCCGTTGGCTGGCGGCCCGCTCCACCGACCTGCTCCCCGGCCTGCTCGCCCTCGCCGCGATCGAGGCCCGCCATCTCCTCCGCGGCTCGTCCCGTCGCCTCGACCACGCGGAGGCCCGAACCACCGCCGCCATCATCGCCCGCCTCACCACGCCCGGCCCCCAGCCGGCCCCGCCCACCGCGAAGACCCCAACGCCCCGCTAGCGCAACGCACTTGCCGGGGCCACCGGCGCGCCACGCCCCCGGAGCGGGCACCCCGGTCACCGCGCGACCGGCAAGGTTGGTCGTTCAGTGCCGCATGTCGCGCTCCGTGCCTCGTTCGACACCTTTCGAACTCGCGAGTGAGGCGCGGATCTTGTCCAGCCAGCGTTGACAGAACTCAGAGGACGGTAAGTAACGTGATGTCCGTTTCGAGCTTTCGTCTGGGGTAGGCGGGCCGGCCTCGGACCGGTCAGCCTTCTATGGCCGTGGCTGGGTGAACAGGCCCGGCTCGGGTTCGACCAGGATTCCGCGTCCGACCAGCCGCTTGAGTTTCAGTCGGACGTTGTTGACGGTGTTGGGCGCGATCTCCAGGTCGATCGCCTCGCACACGGCCCGTGCCCTCAGCGGGGTG
>NZ_JBIUCB010000048.1:0-17623 GCF_044593455.1 Kitasatospora sp. NPDC051984 | reverse complement strand
GGCCCGGGCCGGTCAGTCGGTCGAGCAGCAGTCCGCGGCCCTGCCGTGCCCGGGCCGGTCAGTCGGTCGAGCAGCAGTCCGCGGCCCTGCCGTGCCCGAGTCGGTCAGTCGGTCGAGCAGCAGTCCGCGGCCCTGCCGTGCTGCGCCGGGGCGGCCTGGCCGGCCGATCTTGCCGAGCGCGTGCCGCCGGGTCATCCGACAGGACCGGTCGGCCAGGCCCGAGCCGGTCAGCCGGTCGAGCAGCAGTCCGCGGCCCCGCCGTGCTGCGCCGGGGCGGCCTGCCCGGCGAGGGCCTGGCGGAGGACGGCGGCGTCCGGCAGGCCGGACATCGTGCCGTCCGCGTGCCAGTAGAGGCGGCAGGACAGGCTGGGCTCCGCGCCGGGCGGGGCGAACGGGTCGGCGCCGTCGATCAGGACGGTCGGCGAGCCGTACATGCCCAGCCGGGCGGCCTCGGCCTCGTCGGCCACCTCGACCAGGCTCACCTCGGCCTCCCGTCCGGCCAGCGCGCCGGTCACCAAGTCCAGCGCGGGGCGCGCGTTCGGGCAGTCCGCCACCGTCAGCACCGTGATGCGCATGGGCGAGTCCTCCACTCCTCCGGGTCGTCGTCCGAGGCTAGACCTTCCACCGCGCTGGAAGGTCAAGCGTCAGCGTGGAGAGCATGCGCATCGGCGACCTCGCCGCCCGAGCGGGGCTGACGACCAAGACCATCCGCTTCTACGAGGACAGCGGCCTGCTGCCCGCGCCGCCGCGCACCCCGGGCGGCTACCGGGACTACCCGGACACCGCGGTGACCCGGCTCACCTTCGTCCGCGACGCGCGGCGGGCGGGCCTCACGCTCGCCGAGATCCGCTCGGTGCTCGTGCTGCGCGACGACGGCCACGCGCCGTGCGCCCACGTCACCGATCTCCTCCACGAGCACCTCGCCGACATCGAGCGGCGGATGGCCGACCTTGCCGCCACCCGGGAGGCGCTGCGCGGCCTCGCCGCGCGCGCCGCGAGCACCGATCCCGCCGCGAGCACCGATCCCGCCGCGTGCGGCACGGACGGCATCTGCACCATCGTCAGCCCCGAAACATTGACCTGACGCACTGTCAGAAATGCGCCGGTGACGGACAGTTCGCGCCAATTCCCCGCAATCCCTCCCCGGCGCGGCGGCCCTGCGGGGTTAGCCTGAGGCCATGGTTGCCAACCACAACGAAGAAGTAGCCATGCCCGACGCGGAGTTCGTCAGCGGTCCCGCGACAGTCCTCCGGTCCCTCGCCACCGACCCCCATCGGCGGGCCGTCGTCGCCGCCGACGGCACCGAGATCATCGCCGGCGAGTTCGCCGCCGCCACCTACCGCCTCGCCCACGAACTGATCGCCCGCGGCGTCACCCGCGGCACCACCGTCACCCTGCTGACCGGCAACACCCCCGAGGCGCTGAGCGCCCGGTTCGCGGCGGGCCTCGCCGGTGCCCGGGTGGTGAACCTGTACGACGGCATGAGCGCCCCGATCCTGGCCGAGATCACCACCAGCGTGGACACCGGCGTGCTGCTGATCGACGCCGAACGGTACGCCGACGCACCCGAGTTGATCCCGCTGATCGACGTCCCGACCATCCTCGCCCTCGGCCCGGGCAGCGCCGTCGCGGAGGACGTGATCGCCGCCTCCGCCCACCGCCCCGCCGAACCGCCGGACGTCCGGATCGGCCCCGAGGACGACCTCAACATCCGCCACACCGGCGGCACCACCGGCATCCCGAAGGGCATCCTCAGCCTGCACGGGCCCTACCGCAGCATCTTCGACGCCCCGGTCGGCAGCGACCCCGCCGAGGGTGCGCCCCGCCTGCTCGCCGCCACCCCGCTCGCCCACCTCTCCGGCGTCCTCGCCGACATGACCCTGTACCGCGGCGGCACGGTGGTCCTGCTGCGCTCCTTCGACCCCGGCGCCGTCCTGCGGGCCGTCGAACGCGAACGCATCACCGAGTTCTGGGTGCTGCCCGCGCTGCTCCACCAGCTGCTCGACCACCCGGCGATCGGCCGCACCGACCTGTCCAGCCTCCGGCAGATCATCTACGGCGGCAGCGCGGCCTCGCCGACCCGGCTGCGCGAGGCGCTCAAGGTCTTCGGGCCGGTCCTGGTCGGCGGCTACGGGATGTCGGAGGCCCAGCTGATCACCGTGCTCGCCCCCGAGGACCACGACCGGATCACCAACGGCGAACCCGTCCCGGTCGGCCGCCCCCTGCCGGGCGTCGAGGTGGCGATCCGCGGACTCGACGGCGCCGACCTGCCGGCCGGCGAGCAGGGCGAGATCCACGTGCACTCCGACACCCTGATGGCCGGGTACTGGAAGCGGCCCGACCTCACCGCCGAGGTGCTCCGGGACGGCTGGCTGAACACCGGAGACGTCGGCTACCTCGACGAGGACGGCTTCCTCCACCTCTCCGACCGGGTCAAGGACCTGATCATCGTGGTCGGCGGGCACGTCTACCCCTCCGAGGTCGAGGACCTCCTGCTCACCCACCCGGCGGTCGCCCGCTGCGCGGTCTTCGGCGTCCGCGACGAGCAGGAGACCGAGCACGTCCACGTCGCCGTCGTCCCCGCCCCCGGCCGACAGCCGCACCTGGACGAACTCCGCGCCTTCGTCACCGCCCGCAAGGGGCGGATCTACGCCCCCGAGGTGCTCCACCTGGTCGACGAGATCCCGCTGACGCCCGTCGGCAAGCCGGACAAGAAGCGCCTGCGCGCGGCCGCGACGCGCTGACGATTCCCGGAGCCCCCCGGCGCTGACGAGGCGTCAGGGGGCGTGGGAAAAAAGGGAGGCGGCTCTCCGGAGGGGCCGGTACGTTGACCGGATGCTGCTGACGAAGTATGCCCACGCGTGCGTCCGGATCGAGGACGGCGAGAAGTCCGTATTGATCGACCCGGGGTGCTGGACGGCGCCGGAAGCCTTCGCGGGAGTCCGCGCCGTGCTGATCACCCACGGTCACCGCGACCACGTGGACCACGAGCTGCTGGCGGCGGCCCGGAAGGCCGACCCGGCACTCGAGGTGTTCGCCCCCGAGGACGTCGCGGCCGAACTGGGCGACGGCGTCCGGGCGTTGGCGGTGGGGGAGCGCTTCGAGGCCGGCGGCTTCGCGGTGCGCGCCGTCGGCGGGCGGCACGCCCAGGTGATCGACAACTACCCGGACTGCCCGAACCTCGGCTACCTGGTCGAGGGCGTCTACCACCCGGGCGACTCGCTGCACGTCCCCGACCAGGAGGTGCACGCCCTGCTGCTGCCCACCACCGGGCCGTGGCTGACGATGCGCGGGGCGATCGAGATGGTGCGCGCCGTCCGCCCCGGGCAGGTCGTCCCGATCCACGACGCCTACCACAGCGAGGCCGGCAGGGAGAACTTCGACGGCTGGCTCGACGGCGAGGCGGACGCCCGCTACACCCGCATCGCCGTCGGCGAGTCTGTCCGGCTCGGCTGAGACCGGGCGCTTTCCCCGCCTGGCCACCCGGTAGCGCCGGGCCGGCCGGGCCCCCGGGGCGGACCGGAGGGGCGTGTCGGGGGAGGCGGCTCACCCTCGTGGCCCGTCCGTGTGCCGTCTGGGAATTCACTGGGAGCCCGGTCGCGCGGCTCGAGGTTTCTCAAAGACGGTCTTGCTAGCTTCGTGACGCATGATCGACTCGTCCCACTTGGCAGCCCGGTCACGCTCGCTGATGGTCAATCTGGTGACCAGACTCCGCCCCCGGCACGTTGCCTGGCCCCTGTTCGCCCTCACCTTCTGGTGGTACCTCGCGGTCTACGGACTGCCGTACGCCAACGACGTGGTCTTCCTCTGGCTGATCGGCGCGCTGGTCGCCGCGTCCGTGCACAGCGGCGGCCGCAAGGGCTGGCTGTACGTGCTGCGCGACTGGGTGCCGGTGATGGCCGTGGTCTGGGCGTACTCGCTGCTCAGAGGCTACGGCGCGCACACGCCCTGGCAGCCGCACTACGCGCCCCAGCTCGCCTTCGACAAGGTCCTCGGCTTCGGCGAGACGTGGACGGTGCGCCTTCAGCACCTGCTCTACCACCCAGGCCGGCCGCAGTGGTACGACTACGTAATAGTCAGCGTGTACATGTCGCACTTCTTCGCGGTGTTCGTGATACTCGCCGTCCTCTGGAAGCGCAACCACGCCCGGTTCCGGCACTTCCTCGCCTGCTACCTGTCCATCACCTTCGCCGGCTTCCTCACCTACGTGCTGTACCCGGCCGTGCCGCCGTGGCTGGCCGGGATCGAGAACCACATGCCGGCCGTCGACCGGATAGTCAACACCGTCCTGGAGAACAGCGGCCTGCACCGGGCCGGCACCATCTTCGAGAACGGCAGCCGCTTCGCCAACGACGTCGCCGCGATGCCCTCGCTGCACTCCGCGTACCCGATGATGATCGCCCTGGTGTTCTGGCCCCGGGCCGGCCGCACCCTGCGGGTGCTGCTTGCCGCGTACCCCCTGGCCATGGGCTTCACGCTGGTCTACGGCGGCGAGCACTTCATCATCGACGTGCTGGTCGGCTGGGCCTACGCCTGGGTGGCGGTCGCCCTGGTGAACCGTTTCGTCGCCCGCCGGGCCGCGGCCCGCGCCGCGAAGCAAGGGGCCGTCGCCGTCAACGCGACGCCGACCACCGTCCCGGTCGGCTGATCCCCGATTTCCCCCGGGCCCCCGGCCCCGGTTTCGGCAAAGTGGTGCCGGACCGGGGCCGGGGGCCTTTTGCGCACGACCTCCGCAGAGCCGCCGCGCACTCGTCGCGTTCTCCTCACCACCCGCGCAACCCTCGCGGAACCCCCCTACGAGCGGGCCGGGAGTTTCCTGGGCGTTCGCTGGGAATCGAACGACGCCCGTTGCCGCCGGTTGGACCGCGTGTACGAGCTGACGCCCCGTCAAAAACCGGAACCCGCCCGACCGCCCGACGGTCGCGGTGAAGGCTTTGCCAATCCGTGGCGGAGTCTTGTTACGGGCGGAGGTAGCGTCGTGCGGAACACCGCAGGAGGACCCACCATGGCCGCACCCCACGCCCCATCTGCGCCCGGCGAGCGCCCCCGACCGGCCGCCACCCAGCAGACGGCCCGATGATCTCCGGTTACGCTGTCGCGCCCCTGCTCTGGGTGGTCCTGACCCCGCTCGGCGTCCTGCTCTTCGGCATCGGCCTGGCCTCCACCATCCGGATCCGCCCCGGCACCGACCGCCCGCGCGACCACCTCCTCGGCCCGCTCCTGATCGCCACCGGCATCCTGGTCACCGGCTTCGGCCTCTGGCTCCTCTGACCGGTCCGGGGTCAGTGGGTGAACCAGTGCCCCACGGGCGTCCAGTCGAGGCTCCGCCGCCAGGCCGGGAGGCCCGCAGACCAGCCGACCAGGACGCCGACCACCGCGGCCGGGGAGTCCGTCACCGCGAGGTAGTGCTCGGACGGGACGCCGTCGCGGTACTCCAGCTGGTAGCGCTCGCTGTCCCGCAGGTACCGGACCTGCACGTACCAGTCGCCGGCCGGCTCATCCGCGCCGGTCCGCTCGACGATCAGGTACGAGTCCCCGCAGCGGAGGGCGGCCACCTGCCGGCTCAGCGCCGTCGGCCCCGGATCGGGCAGCGACAGCCCGCGCTCGGTCGTCATCAGAAGCATGGCCGGAGCATGCCGCATCCCGCCGACAGGCCGGGTCGCTCAGCCGGTGGGCGCGAGCGACCAGCGGTGGACGAGGCCGGAGCGTGGTTCGAAGGTCAGCCAGGTGCCGTCGCCGAGGGGGCGGGCGTAGCCCGGGGTGTGGCCGGGTGGGTAGGTGAGTCGGTTGCGGAGGGTGAGGGTGGCGGCGTCCAGCAGCCAGTGGGCGCCGTCGTCGTCGTAGTCAAGGGTGGAGACGAGGACGGTGTGCGGGTCGACGAAGCCGCACTGCCAGTCCCAGCCGGCCGGGCTGTCCGGGTCGGTGGACGGCGGGGGTGTGCCCTCGGCGAGCAGCGTGCCGTCCAGGTCGTGCAGCTGGACGTCCCAGCCGTCGTGCTGCACGGTCAGGTAGGCGGGACGCTCGGGGTGGACGTCGGTCAGGATGCGCTCGCCGACCTCCTCCACGCGGACGTCGCGCAGCCGTTCGCCGTCCCAGCGCGCCCAGTACAGGCCGATGCCGTCCTGCCCCATACCGACGCACAGGCCCACGTGGCCGGTGTCCGGGTGCGACTGCTGGTGCGAGCCCTCCGCGACGGACTCCAGCGGCAGGCGGGCCAGCTCCCGGCCGTCCTCGGCGTCCAGCACCACCCACGCCTCCGCGTAGTCGTCCTCGCCCGGGCCCGACACCGGAACGTGCGCCCACACCAGCAGGCCGTCGTCCGAGATCCGGCAGGAACCGTGCTCGGAACCCTCGCACACCTGCTGCTCGTCCCCGCTGTGCGGATGCCCCACCTCCGGCCCCCAGCAGGCATGCCGGTACTCCCACCGGGTCGAGCCGTCACGGTTCACGGCCCGGACGGCGCGCTGCCCCGAGAACGCGGCGAACGCGCCGTCCGGGCTCACCGAATGCACCCCGCCCGACCAGCCCGGCCACGGCAGCGGAAAGGTGACGGACGGCTCCGGCCGCCCGCCGAACACCGCGTCCAGCTCGAACACCGCCAGCCGCGCCGCGTCCCGCAGCACCGCGCGGCGCGCACCCGGGCGCCCCTCCCACCCGAACCCGAGCACCAACTCCCGCCCGCCCGGCAGGGCCACCGCACCACGCAACACCGCATCGACCGTCATGCCGCCCGACCCTACCGTCCGCCCTCAGGCGCAGGCCCAGCAGTACAGCCGAGCACCGCCGGCCACCGCCCGCGACGCGAGCCCGGCCAACTCCCGCAGGAAATCGGCGAGGTCGGCCGGCTCGTAGTGGACGCCCTCGGCCACCGCCCACCGCTCGGCGACCTCGCGCAACGCGGCGTCCTCGTGCTGCGCCAGCGCGTCCCGGAACGCGTCCGACAGGGCCAGCACCACCACCTCGCCGTCCTCGATCATGCCGACCAGCGCCGCGCGCCGCGGGTCCGCCCGGAGTTCGGCGGGCGAGCGGCCCGTCACCAACTCCTCGGCGGGCTCGAGCATCACGACCGGATCGATGCCCTTCACCACCACCTCGTCGTACCCCGCCCCGAAGGGCTCGTCGTCGTCCCGGACGATCGCCCCCAGGGCGTCGTCATCGTCAGTGGCGGCGAAGTAGCCGATCAGCGTTCCCATACGACGGAGCATCACACGACGCACCGACATGTCGCCGCTCCGTCCCCCGCTCACTCGAAGCCCGGGACGTACCAGGCGATCGTGATCCCCACCGGATCCTTCGCGCTGCTCCCCGACCGGGAGAGCGCCGGCGCCGCGCTGCGCACCATGCACGAGAGCCTCGCCCCGGCGGCCGCCTCCTCGTCGACGTCGAACCGCCCGCGCTGGAGGCGCCCACCGGCAGGGTGACCCACCGGTGGAACGGCGAGGAGCTGCTCACCCTCGCCACCTGGGACCGGCAGGTCGGCCCCGTGCAGCAGCGCGTCACCAGCTGGGTCCGCTGCGAGCTGTGGAAGGACGGCGCGCCGGCTCGGACCGAACCGCAGATCTTCTCGCTGCTCCGGTTCGGCCTGGAGGAGTTCCGCGCGATGCCGCAGCGGGCCGGCTTCACCGGGATCACCGTGCACGGCGGCTACCGGGCGGCAGCGCGCCGACCGCCGCCGACGAGGTGTGGACCTTCGAGGCCACCCGCGGCTGACGCCCGCCGGCGTCAACTGTCCGGCGCCGCCGCTTAATTCGGTCGAGGGCAAGATCGGCTGCTGCTACGGTGGCGCGATGCCAACGGTCAAGAAGTTCCAGGTCACCTTCGACTGCGCCGAGCCGGAGCGCGTCGGCCGCTTCTGGTGCGAGGCGCTCGGTTACGTTCCCCCGGCCGTGCCGGAGGGCTTCGACAGCTGGGACGCGTACCAGGAGGCGCAGCCGGCCGAGACGCGCGGATCCTGGTTCGTGGCCAGCGACCCGGAGGGTGTCGGCCCGCGGATGTACTTCCAGCGCGTCCCCGAGGGCAAGGTCGTCAAGAACCGCGTCCACCTCGACGTCCGGATCGGCACCGGCCTGGTCGGCGCGGAGCGCCTCGCCGCCCTCGAAGCCGAATGCGCCCGCCTCGAAGCCCTCGGCGCGACCCGCGGGCAGCTCCTGATCGCCGACGGGGTCAACGAGTCCTGCCAGAACATGCAGGACGTCGAGGGCAACGAGTTCTGCCTCGACTGACGGCCCGCCGTCACCCGATGCCCGGCCCGCCACTGGGCCGGGCATCCTGCGTCGGCGCCCAGAAGCCGGTGATCCGTGCGGCGCCGGGCCCGAGGTCCTGCCAGGAACCGTCGAACTCCAGGACGGCCACCGAGGCGGTCGGGAACCCGGAATCCGCCACCCGCTGCGCGAGTGCGCCGCCGGCCGTTCCGGCGAGAACCGTTCCGACGAGAAGCCCGACCAGCTCGGGCAGGCTCGGACTGTGCCCGACCACGACCAGCTCGCCCACCTCGTCGGACGTCCCCCGCAGCAGCGTCACCAGCTCGTCGATACCGTTCGCCCGCCGGTGGATCTCCACGCTGAGGTCGTAAAGCCCCTGCTCGTGGACCGTCTCGGGCAGCCGCGACAGCGCCGCGCCCACGCACTCCCAGGTCTCCCTGGTCCGTCGGGCGGCGGACACCCGCGCGAGATCCGGCGCGACACCGAAACCCGCGAGCCACCGGCCGGCCGCGAACGCCTCCGCCCGCCCCGGCCCGTCGAGACGCCGCTCCTGATCGACCGCCGTCTCCCGCTCCGCCTGCGCGTGCCGAACCAGCACAAGCCTCCGACCGGTACCCGCGCTCACGTTGCCCTCCCTCGCCCGCCGGCCGGTGGTGCGGCCCGACGGAAATTGCGGCTGCTGCGCCTGCTGGCCGACGTCGAGCGCGACCGGCTTCGCTTGATCATTTTCCCCCGCACGCTACCCGTCGTTCCGGAGGTCAGCTGTCGCGGACGGCGAGTTCGGCCACCACCGCGCGGTGGTCCGTCCGGGCCAGGGTGTGTTCCTCGATCGACACCGGGAGCAGCGCCGGGCCGTGCAGGACGTGGTCGATCTGGAGCATCGGCGGCAGGTACGGGAGGTCGAGGTTGTGCTCCGGCCAGGTCGGGAGCAGCCCGGCCCCCAACTCCTCGTGCGTGTCCGTCAGTCCGGTGGCCAGCAGGCTCCGCATCGGTGCGTGGTCGAGGGTCGCGTTGAAGTCGCCCAGCAGTACCGCGTTGTGGTTGCGGCCCGGCACGGCGTCCCGCAGTGCGTGCATTCCGGCCGCCCACTTGCGGGCGTCGCCCAGGGGGTAGTACGTGTGCACCGCCACGAGTTGGACCGGCCGGCCGTCCACGGTGATCGTCACGTTGGTGGTCGGCCAGGCCGGGTCGGCGGCCGCCGTCACGGGCAGGCGGGTGTAGATCGCGGTGTCGGTGCCGTCCGGCAGCTCCCGGTGCGGAAGCAGCTCGCGGATGCCCGCCGCGTCCAGCGCGTCCGCCGCCGAACCGCTCAACTCCTCGACGGCCAGCGCGTCCAGGCGTTGCGACCGGACCAGGTCGACCAGCGCCTTCGGTGAGATGTTGCCCATGTAGGCGTTGCTGGTGGCCACCCGCAGTCGCGGCGCACCGGCCGGCACCTCCGTCCCGTCCGGGACGAACCGCGGTACCAGCCACCACAGTTGCAGCCCGACCAGGACGGCCGCCAGGCCCGCGAGCCAGCGGCGGCGCAGCGCGGCCAGCGCCGCCGTCAGCAGCAGCGTGAGCAGAGCGGCGTACTGCAGCCCGGCCATCGGCAGGGCGAGGACGGTCCCGTCGTCCAGGCCCAGGATCCGGACCGCCGCGAGGGCGGCCGGTCCGAGCAGCAGCAGGCCGCACAGGGTGGTCAGCGTCGGACGCCACCACCGTCTCCGCGCGGGTGAACCGGTTTCCGACCTGCCGTCAGCCACGATGCTCCTCCGATGGGGGCGCCGGTGGCATTCATGATCACCGGTCGCCGTTGTCGGGAGAAGACGTCCGGGGGCGGAGCTCAGTTCCGGGCAGCTGTGCGCGGGCCCCGGCCGTGTGCGGGCCGCAGCCGGGCCCGTCGGGTCCGGCCGGACGGCTATTCGCCGATGACCTTCTTGTAGCCGGCCGCGTCCAGCAGGTTCTTGAGGTCGGACTTGTCGGTCGGCTGGAGCTTGAAGATCCAGGCGTCGTAGGGCTCGTCGTTGAGGAGTTCCGGGCTCTCGTTCAACTCCTCGTTGACGGCGAGCACCTTGCCGCCGATCGGCGCGTAGATGTCCGATGCGGCCTTGACCGACTCGACCACTCCGGCCGGGTTGCCGGCCTTGAGGGCCTTCCCCACCTCCGGCAGTTCCACGAACACCACGTCGCCGAGCGCCTTCTGGGCGTGGTCGCTGATTCCGATCAGCACGGTGCCGTCGGCCTCCAGACGCGCCCACTCGTGGGACTCGGCAAACCGCAGATCAGCAGGGATGTTCGACATGCTCACTCCTCCGGAAGGTGGTCGATCACAGCAGGCTCAGCATGCCCGAGGCCGTCTCCTCGCCGGTGGATTTCCTCCGCAAAACCGACGAAACGTCAGTTTTGCTTGACAGGCGGGCGGGCGGGCCACTGCCGGCAGAAAAACAAGCACGCGTGCTTGATTTGTCGGCGGGCCAGTGCCACGCTCGGTCGCGACCGGAACGCGACCGGAACGCGACCGGAACGCGACCGGAACGCGAACGGATCGCGAACGGTGGTCGGACGGCCGGGAGTTGGGAGGCTTCGTGCTGCGGATCGGCAATGCTTCGGGGTTCTACGGGGACAGGTTCGCCGCGTTCCGGGAGATGCTGACCGGTGGCCCGCTGGACGTGCTGACGGGCGACTACCTGGCCGAGTTGACGATGCTGATCCTGGCCCGCGACCGGCTGCGCGACCCGCAGCGGGGGTATGCGCGGACGTTCCTGCGGCAGGCCGAGGAGTGCCTCGCGGAGGCGATCGACCGCGGGGTGCGGATCGTCGTCAACGCGGGCGGCCTCAATCCGGCGCGGCTGGCCGAAGCGCTCGGGGAACTCGCCGGCCGGCAGGGCGTGCAGGCCCGGATCGGCTACGTGACGGGCGACGAACTACTGCCCCGAGCCCCTGAGTTCGGCTGGACGGGCGAGGACCCGCGGCGCCCGCTGCTCGCCGCCAACGCGTACCTGGGGGCGTTCGGCATCGCCGAGTGCCTGCGCGGCGGCGCGGACGTGGTGGTGACGGGACGGGTGACCGATGCCGCGCTGGTGGTCGGGCCGGGGATCGCGCACTACGGGTGGACGCCCGGAGACCTGGACGCGTTGGCAGGTGCGGTGGTGGCCGGGCACGTACTGGAGTGCGGGGCGCAGGCCACCGGCGGGAACTACGCGTTCTTCGCCGAACACGGGGACGACGGGGGCCTCGACCACCCCGGCTTCCCGCTCGCCGAACTGCACGCCGACGGCAGCAGCGTGATCACCAAGCACCCGGGCACCGGCGGCGTGGTGAACATCGGCACCGTCACCGCCCAACTCCTGTACGAGACAGGCGGACCGCGCTACCTCGGCCCGGACGTCACCGCCCGCCTGGACACCGTGACGCTCACCCAGGACGGGCCGGACCGGGTGCGGATCGACGGGGTGCGCGGCGAGGCCCCGCCGGCCACCCTCAAGGTCGGGCTGAACCGGATCGGCGGCTATCGCAACGAGCTGGAGTTCGTCCTCACCGGGCTCGACGTCGAGGCCAAATCGGCCTTCGTGCAACGGCAGTTGACTCGGGCCCTGACCGACCCGCCGGCCGAACTGCGCTGGACGCTGGCCCGCACCGACCACCCGGACGCCGACACCGAGGAGCGGGCCAGCGCGCTGCTCCGGCTCACCGCCCGCGACCCGCAGGAGGCCAAGGTCGGCCGCGCCCTGACCGCCGCCGCCGTCGAACTCGGCCTGGCCGGCTACCCGGGCTTCCACCTGACCGCCCCGCCCGCCCCGGCCGCGCCCTACGGCGTCTTCGAGGCAGGGGAGTTGGACGCGAAGGAGGTCGAGCACCTGGCCCACCTGCCCGGCGGCACCACCGTCACCGTCCAGCCCGGACAAGTGGGATCGGGACAACTCGCTCCCGATGAAGCGAAGTTGCCGCCCGAGCCCGAGCAGGGCCCGACCCGCCGGGCCCCGCTCGGCCTGATCGTTGGCGCTCGCAGCGGCGACAAGGGCGGCGACGCCAACCTCGGCGTGTGGGCCCGCAGCGAGGCCGGCTGGCGCTGGCTCGCACACACCCTGACCGTCGACAGGCTCCGCGAACTCCTGCCGGAGACCGCACAGTTGACCATCGAGCGACACCTGCTGCCGAACCTCCGCGCCGTCAACTTCACCATCCGCGGCCTGCTCGGCGAGGGCGTCGCCGCCCAGGCCAGGTTCGACCCGCAGGCCAAAGCACTGGGGGAGTGGCTGCGCTCCCGGCACCTCGACATCCCGGAGGCACTGCTGTGACCGTACTGCCCACCCGGCTGGACACCAGCGGGCCCGCGTACACCGCCAACCGCGCCGCCATGCGGGAGAAGCTCACCGCGCTGGACGCCGAGCACGCCAAGGCGCTGGCCGGTGGCGGGCCCAAGTACGTGGAACGGCACCGCAGTCGGGGCAAACTGCTGGCCCGGGAGCGGATCGAGCTGTTGATCGACCCGGACTCGCCGTTCCTCGAACTGTCGCCGCTGGCCGCCTGGGGCAGCGACTACCCGGTCGGCGCGTCGCTGGTCACCGGGATCGGCGTGATCGAGGGCACCGAGTGCGTGATCACCGCCAACGACCCCACCGTGCGCGGCGGTTCGTCCAACCCGTGGACGCTGCGCAAGGCCCTGCGGGCCAACGAGATCGCGCTGCGCAACCGGCTGCCGCTGGTCAACCTGGTGGAGTCCGGCGGCGCGGACCTGCCCAGCCAGAAGGAGATCTTCATCCCGGGCGGCGCACTCTTCCGCGATCTCACCCGGCTCTCCGCGGCCGGAATCCCCACCGTGGCCGTGGTGTTCGGCAACTCCACGGCCGGCGGCGCGTACGTGCCCGGCATGTCCGACCACGTCATCATGGTCAAGGAACGGGCCAAGGTGTTCCTCGGCGGACCGCCACTGGTCAAGATGGCCACCGGCGAGGAGTCCGACGACGAATCCCTCGGCGGCGCCGAGATGCACGCCCGCACCTCCGGCCTGGCCGACCACCTCGCCCTCGACGAACCCGACGCGCTGCGCCTCGCCCGCCGGGTGGTGCACCGGCTGCACTGGCGCAAGTCCGGCCCACAGCCGACGAGTTGGTACGATCCGCCGAAGTACGACGAGGACGAGCTGCTGGGCATCGTCCCCGGCGACCTGAAGGCACCGTTCGACCCGCGCGAGGTGATCGCCCGGATCGCCGACGGCTCCGACTTCGACGAGTTCAAGCCGCTCTACGGCAGCAGCCTGGCCACCGGCTGGGCCACCGTCCACGGGTACCCGGTCGGCATCCTGGCGAACGCGCAGGGCGTGCTGTTCAGCCAGGAGTCGCAGAAGGCGGCCCAGTTCATCCAGCTCGCCAACCAGCGCGACCGGCCACTGCTGTTCCTGCACAACACCACCGGCTACATGGTCGGCCGCGACTACGAGCAGGGCGGCATCATCAAGCACGGCGCGATGATGATCAACGCGGTGTCGAACAGCACCGTCCCGCACATCTCGGTCCTGATGGGCGCCTCCTACGGCGCCGGGCACTACGGCATGTGCGGCCGCGCCTACGACCCGCGCTTCCTGTTCGCCTGGCCCAGCGCCAAGTCCGCCGTGATGGGACCGCAGCAACTCGCCGGTGTGCTCTCGATCGTGGCCCGCCAGTCCGCCGCCGCCAAGGGCCAGCCCTACGACGAGGACGCCGACGCCACCATCCGCGCCATGGTCGAGCAGCAGATCGAGGCCGAGTCGCTGCCCGCCTTCCTGTCCGGCCGGCTCTACGACGACGGGGTGATCGACCCGCGCGACACCCGGACGGTGCTCGGCCTCTGCCTCTCCGCGATCCACAGCGGACCGGTCGAAGGCGCCCGCGGCTACGGCGTGTTCCGGATGTAGCGCCACCAGTAAGGTCAACTTCCCTACAGCGAAAGCGAACTGACGGATGATCAGCTCTGTGCTGGTGGCCAACCGCGGCGAGATCGCCCGCCGGATCTTCCGCACCTGCCGCACCCTCGGCATCGCCACCGTCGCCGTGTACGCCGACCCGGACGCCGACGCCCGGCACGTCCGGGAGGCCGACACCGCCGTCCGGCTGCCCGGCGCCGCGCCCGCCGACACCTACCTGCGCGCCGACCTGCTGATCCGCGCCGCACTGGACGCGGGCGCCGACGCGGTCCACCCCGGCTACGGCTTCCTCTCCGAGAACGCGGAGTTCGCCCGGGCCGTCCAGGACGCTGGACTGGTCTGGGTCGGCCCGCCGCCCGCCGCGATCGCCGCCATGGGCTCCAAGACCGCCGCCAAACGGCTGATGGCCGCCGCCGGCGTCCCCGTGCTGAGCGTCGGGCCCGAGCCCGCCGAGGCCGACCTGCCGCTGCTGGTCAAGGCCGCGGCCGGCGGCGGCGGACGCGGCATGCGGGTGGTGCGCACCCTCGCCGAACTGCCCGCCGCGCTGGCCGCCGCCCGGGCCGAGGCGGCGGCCGCGTTCGGCGACGACGAGGTGTTCTGCGAACCCTACCTGCCCACCGGCCGGCACCTGGAGGTCCAGCTGCTGGCCGACGCGCACGGCACCGTCTGGGCCGTCGGCGACCGCGACTGCTCGCTGCAACGCCGGCACCAGAAAGTGATCGAGGAAGCCCCCGCCCCCGGCCTCGACCCCGAGCTTCGCACCCGCCTGCACACCGCCGCCACCGCCGCCGCCCGCGCCATCGGCTACCGCGGCGCCGGCACCGCCGAGTTCCTGCTCGCCCCCGACGGACGACTCGCCTTCCTGGAGATGAACACCCGCCTCCAGGTCGAGCACCCCGTCACCGAAGCCGTCACCGGACTCGACCTGGTCGCCCTCCAACTCGCCGTCGCCGAAGGCGAGAAGCTCCCCGCCACCCCGCCGCCCGCCCAGGGCTGCGCGATCGAGGCCCGGCTGTACGCCGAGGACCCCACCCGCGACTGGCAGCCCGCCACCGGCACCGTGCACCTGCTCGAAGTCCCGGGCGTGGACGTCGAGTTCGACACCCTCCCGGCCCCCGCCGGCCTGCGCCTGGACGCCGGAATAGGCGAACGCACCGGCACCGGCAGCGCGGCCGGCACGAGCACCGTCGGCGACCGGATCACCGTCCACTACGACGCCATGCTCGCCAAGGTGATCGCCTGGGCCCCCACCCGCCGCGCCGCCGCCCGCCGCCTCGCCGACGCCCTCGCCCGCACCCGCCTGCACGGCCCGGCCACCAACCGCGACCTGCTGGTCCGCGCACTGCGCCACCCGGCCTTCCTGGACGGCGCCGTACACACCGCCTTCCTCACCGAGCACGCCGACCAACTCCTCGGCCAGGACGGCAAATCCGCGCCACTGGCCGCCCTCGCCGCAGCCCTCGCCGACGCCGCCCGCCACCCCGGCACCGGACCGTCCGGCTGGCGCAACCTCCCCTCCCAGCCGCAACTCAAGCGCTACCGCACCGGCGACGGCACCGAACTCGACGTCCGCTACCGCCTCACCCGCGACGGCCTGCTCGCCGAGGACCACCCCGAGGTCCAACTCCTCGGCAGCACCGCCGAATCCGTCGACCTCGCGGTCGGCCCGCTGCGCCGCCGCTACCGGATCGCCCGACACGGCGACCAGGTCTTCGTGGACGGCCCGACCGAACACCACACCCTGACCGTCCTCGACCGATTCCCGGACCCCGCAGCCCAGTTGGCCCCCGGAACGCTGCTCGCCCCGATGCCCGGCACGGTCGTCCGGATCGCCGCCGAGGCGGGCCGGCCCGTCACCGCCGGCCAGCCGCTGCTCTGGCTGGAGGCGATGAAGATGGAACACCAGGTCGCCGCCCCGGCCGACGGCATGCTCGCCGAACTCCCCGTCACCGTCGGCCAACAGGTCGAGACCGGCGCCGTCCTCGCCGTGGTCCGCGCCGAATCCTGAACCAACTCCCCGTACCCAAAAGCCGGTTGTGCGATCCGCGCCGCCCGGCGACCCCGCCCGGAAGGACCCCGTGATGTCCGCACCGCGCACCACCTCGCTACCCGCCTCCCCGCTGATCGAGTCCGAGGACCGCCGCGCCCTGCGCGAAGCCGTCGCCGCGCTCGGCCGCCGCTACGGGCGCGACTACTTCCAGCGCAAGGCCCGCGCCAATCAGCCCGTCGAGGAACTCTGGTCGGAGGCCGCCAAGTTGGGCTACCTCGGCGTCAACCTGCCCGCCGAATTCGGCGGCGGAGGCGCCGGGATCAGCGAACTCGCCATCGTGCTGGAGGAGTTGGGAGCAGCCGGCTGCCCACTGCTGATGCTGATCGTCTCGCCCGCGATCTGCGGCACCGTGATCGCCCGGTTCGGCACCGAGGAGCAGAAGCAGCGCTGGCTGCCCGGCCTCGCCGACGGCAGCAAGGTGATGGCGTTCGGCATCACCGAACCCGACGCCGGCTCCAACTCGCACCGGATCGGCACCGTCGCCCGCCGAGACGGCGAGGACTGGCTGCTCAGCGGCCGCAAGGTGTTCATCTCCGGCATCGACCACGCCGACGCCGTCCTGTTCGTCGGCCGCACCGAGGACGCTCGCACCGGCAAGCTCAAGCCCGCCCTGTTCGTCGTCCCGCGCGACACCCCCGGCTTCGAGTACCGCCCCATACCGATGGAACTCACCGCCCCCGAACGGCAGTTCCAGGTCTTCCTGGACGACGTCCGGCTGCCCGCCGACGCCCTGGTCGGCGACGAGGACGCCGGGCTGCTGCAACTGTTCGCCGGACTCAACCCCGAGCGGATCATGACCGCCGCCTTCACCCTCGGCATCGCCCGGTACGCCCTCGACACCGCCGTCGGCTACGCCCGCACCCGCACCGTCTGGGACAAGCCGATCGGCGCCCACCAGGGCATCGCGCACCCGCTCGCCCAGTGCGCCATCGAGGTCGAACTCGCCCGCCTGATGACCCAGAAGGCCGCCCACCTCTACGACGCGGGCGACGACCTGGCCGCCGGCGAGGCCGCCAACATGGCCAAGTACGCGGCCGGCGAAGCCTCCTGCCGAGCCGTCGACCAGGCCGTCCAGACCCTCGGCGGCAACGGCCTCACCCAGGAGTACGGCCTCGCCGCCCTGATCACCGCCACCCGGGTCGGCCGGGTCGCCCCCGTCAGCCGCGAAATGATCCTCAACTACGTCGCCCAGCACACCCTGGGCCTGCCCCGCTCCTACTGACGCATCCGCAGATCCGGTCGGGCGCTCGGGCGGATCCGGAAGCCGCCACCACGGCCCGGCGAAGCCCACCGCCCGCACCGCCCGCCACCACCTCGGCCACAACCCAACTGCGCTGCGCCGCCCAGCGGTTAGTCCTGGTCGGTGTCGTCCGGGTACAGGGCGATGTGGTCGGCGGCGAGGTCGGCGGCGACCCGGTGTTCCATGCCGAGGGCGGCGAGGAACTTGGCGGGGAGCTGGACGCGGCCGGTGCGGTCGAGCATGACGTA
>NZ_JBIUCB010000047.1:0-18010 GCF_044593455.1 Kitasatospora sp. NPDC051984 | reverse complement strand
GCCTCCTCGGCCCCTGCGGCTCCCGATTCGCTCGGATCTCGAAGTCCATCGCACCCCTTCAGCTGGGGTGTTGCGACGACCGTTAGAACCCAAGCTTCCCTTCCCCGGGCGGGGCTTCGTGCTTCGTGCTTCCTGCTGAGGAGAGCCTAGATCTCGCGCAGCGTGCGGGCGGCGGTCTCGGGGCGGATGTCGTTCATGAATGCGCCCATGCCGGATTCGGTGCCGGCCAGGTACTTGAGCTTGCCGGCCGTCCGGCGGATGGTGAACAGCTCAAGGTGGAGGGCGAGTTCGGCCTCGGCGGGGCGCGGCGACTGGTGCCAGGCGGCGATGTAGGGAGCCGGTTCGGGGAAGAGGCGGTCGAAGCGGCGCAGCAGGTCGAGGTAGATCCGGGGGAATTCGGCGCGGGCCGGCTCGTCGAGTTCGGTGAGGTCGGCGACCCGGCGGTTGGGGTACAGGTGCACCTCGTAGGGCCAGCGGGCGGCGAACGGGACGAATGCCGTCCAGTGGTCGCCGGTCAGGACCACGCGGGTGTCGGGGTGGCCGTGGGTGGCGCGTTCGGCGGCGAGGACGTCGTCGTACAGGTTGCGGCCGGTGGCGCGTGCGTACTCGGTGACCTTGGCGATGGCCTGGGCGGTGCGGGGGGTGGTGAACGGGAGGGCGTAGATCTGGCCGTGCGGGTGGCCGAGGGTGACGCCGATGTCGGCGCCGCGGTTCTCGAAGCAGTAGACCTGGCGGACGTCGGCGCGGGTGTGCAGGTCGGCGGTGCGGTCGGTCCAGGCGTCGAGGACCAGGCGGGCCTGCTGTTCGGTCAGGTCGGCGAAGGACGCGCCGTGGTCGGGGGTGAAGCAGACCACCTCGCACCGTCCGGTGCCGGGCGTGAGCGTGTACGGGCCGTCCGACCAGGGGGTGACGAGTGCGGCGGAGGAGCCGGCCAGCGACGGGAAGCGGTTCTCGAACACCGCCACCTGGTAGTCCGCGGCGGGTACTTCGCTGAGCCGGCCGTCCCGTGACGGGCAGAGCGGGCATTCGTCGGCCGGCGGGTGGTAGGTGCGGCCCTGCCGGTGCGCGGCGATGGTGACCGCGTCGCCGGTGAACGGGTCGACCCGGACTTCGGAGGCGCTGGCCGCCGGGTCCAGCGGCCGCGCGTCGACCGCGTCGCGCACGGCGGGCTCGGTGTCGTAGTAGACCAGTTCGCGGCCGTCGGCCAGCTTGGTCACCGTCTTGTGCACGGCGGCGCTCCCTCTCGGTTCGACCATCACATCAAACATCTTCGAACATGAAGCATCGCAATGCAACATCCGGAGGGTCGCCGCGAAGCCCGCCGCACGGCCTCCGCGAATCCCGCCGCGGGGTTGTCTCCGCCGTGGGCTAGAGTCCGCCACGAAAGAGATGGGAGCGGTACGGGACCGTTTCCAGGGGGAGAACCAGAATGTTCAGGACCGGACGTACGTTCCTCGCCGCCACCGCCGTCGTGCTCGCACTGACCGCGACCGCCTGCGGCAACAAGGACGCCGACGGCAATGTCGTAAGCAACAAGGGCGGCGCGGCCACCTCCTCGGCCCCCGAGCTGGCGCCCGCCGCGGCGCTCGCGCTGGTGGGCGAGAAGACCACCGCGGCCAAGTCCGCCAAGTCCGAGGTCACCATGCAGGTCGGCACCGGCAAGGCCACCACCGTGAAGGGCGCGATCTCCTGGGAGCACGGTCTGCTGGGCGAGCTGACCGGCACCATGGGCGGGGCGATGGCCGAGAACCTCGCCAAGGCCGGCAGTGACGGCACCTTCACGGCGCGCTATCTGAGCGACGCCATGTACGTCAACATGGGCTCGGCGATGGCTTCCCAGCTCGGCGGCGCGCACTGGATCAAGTACAACTACGCGGAGCTCGCCCGGCTGATGGGCCCGGCCGGCGACAGCCTGAAGAACCAGCTGCAGAGCTCCGACCCGGTCGCCTCGGTGCAGGCCCTGATCGCCTCCGGCAAGGTCACCAAGGCCGGGACGGAGACCGTGAACGGCGCCCAGGCCACCAAGTACAGCGGTGACCTGTCGGCGACCGACATCGCGCAGGCCACCGCCAAGGGGCTCACCCAGGAGCAGGCGGACGCGCTGCAGAAGCAGTTCACCGCCGCCGGGATCACCAGCGACCACATCGAGGTGTGGGTCACCGGTGACAACCTGCTGGTGAAGAAGGTCGAGCAGATGCAGAGCAAGGCCGGCGAGATCACCGCGACGGCGACCTACTCCGACTACGGCACCGCGGTCGCGGCCACCGCCCCGAGCGAGAGCGACACGGTGGACTTCACCAAGCTCGTGGCGGGCGCGAAGACCGGCAGCTGACGCAAGAACGCGCGGGGCGGACGAGCCGCCCCGCGCGTGAGTACCGGGGTTACTTCTTCTTCGGCGCCGGCTTGTCCTTGAGCCGCTGGGCCTCCTTGCGGACCTCGGCCTGGATGGTGCGCTCGCGCTGCAGCCAGTCGGGGTTCTCCTCGCGGAGGGCGTCGATCTGCTCGGTGGTGAGCGCCTCTGCGATGCCGGCCCGGTTGAGGCCGGTGACGGAGATGCCGAGGCGGGCGGCGACCGTCTGGCGCGGGTGCGGGCCGTTGCGGCGCAGGTCGGCGAGCCACTGCGGCGGGGTGGCCTGCATGGCGTTGAGCTCGTCGCGGGAGACGACGCCCGCCTGGAACTCGGCGGGGGTCGCCGCCAGGTAGATCCCCAGCTTCTTGGCCGCAGTCGCGGGCTTCATGGTCTGGGAGCTCTTGGGCTTGGGCGTAGTCATGCACCAAGGGTATAGGGAGCGCGCACCTGCCCAGGTCACGGTAGGTAGCCTGGACGGTGTGACCGAGATCGAGCAGCCTTCCCCTTCCTTCCGCCTGGTGTACGTGCCCGGGGTGACGCCGACCAAGTGGCTGCGGGTGTGGGGTGAGCGACTGCCCGGCGTCCCGCTGGAACTGTTGCAGTCCACGCCCGTCGCCGGCCACCAGCTTCTGCTGTCGGGCGGCGCGGACGCGGGCCTGGTGCGGCTGCCGGTGGACCGGACGGTGCTGAGCGCGATCCCGCTGTACACCGAGACCACCGTGGTGGTGTTCCCGAAGGACCACTGGCTGGCCGCCTCCGAGGGCGCCGCCGAGGAGGTCTCGGTCGCGGACCTCGCGGAGGAGATCGTCTTCCACCCGCAGGACGACGTGCTGGAGTGGCCGGAGGGGCTGCCGGGCCGCCCGGCGTTCGAGCGTCCGGAGACCACGGCCGACGCGATCGAGCTGGTGGCGGCGAACGTCGGAGTGCTGGCGGTGCCGCAGTCGCTGGCCCGACTGCACCACCGGCGCGACCTGACCTACCGCGTGCTGGCGGACGTCCCGCAGTCGCAGGTGGCGCTGGCCTGGCCGGAGGAGGCGACCACCGACCTGGTCGAGGAGTTCATCGGCATCGTGCGCGGCCGCACCGCGAACAGCTCCCGCGGCCGGGCCGCCACCGAGCCGGCGAAGAAGCAGCCCGCGGCGAAGAAGCCCGCCGCGAAGTCTGCCAAGTCGCAGCAGAAGCCGCGGCCGGGCCAGCGCGCCGCCACCACCCGCCAGGGCCAGGCGAAGCAGGGCCAGGCGAAGCGGGGCCGCAAGCGCTGAGCCGTCGTCGGCGCGGGGCCGCAAGCGCTGAGCCGTCGTCGGCACGGGGCCGCAAGCGCTGAGCGTCGTCGGCGCTGAGCCGCCGTCGGCTTCGCTGTCGCGTTCCCGCAGTTGGCGCGGTGTGGCCCGCATCATGGTCGGCAGGCATCCTTGCCGTACCGACCGAGGAGAGAGCCACGATGGTGCACGCACGGGCCGGGCAGCCGGCGCAGCCGCAGGATCTGATCGACGTCGCTCGCCTGGTGACGGCCTATTACGCGCTGCATCCGGACCCGGCGGAGGTGGGGCAGCGGGTGGCGTTCGGCACGTCCGGTCACCGGGGTTCCTCGGTGCGGGCGGCGTTCAACGAGGACCACATCGCGGCGACGGCGCAGGCGATCTGCGACTACCGGGCCGAACAGGGCACCACGGGGCCGCTGTTCCTCGGCATCGACACCCACGCGCTGTCCGAGCCGGCCCGGGTCACCACGCTGGAGGTGCTGGCGGCGAACGGTGTGACGGTGCTGCTGGACTCGGCGGACGGCTACACCCCGACGCCCGCGGTCTCGCACGCCGTCCTCACCCACAACCGGGCCACCGGCCGCCCCCGTCCGTCAGCGCTCGCGGACGGCATCGTGGTGACGCCCTCGCACAACCCGCCCGGTGACGGCGGGTTCAAGTACAACCCGCCGCACGGCGGCCCGGCCGATTCGACCGCGACCGGCTGGATCGAGCGCCGCGCCAACGAGTTGCTGGCTGCGGGGCTGAAGGACGTCCAACGGGTGCCGTACGCCCGGGCGTTGGCGGCCGGCACCACCGGGCGTTACGACTTCCTCGGCGGGTACGTGAACGATCTGCCGGCCGTCCTGGACCTGGACGCGGTGCGGGCGGCGGGCGTGCGGATCGGCGCGGACCCGCTGGGCGGCGCGTCCGTCGCGTACTGGGGGCGGATCGCCGAGACGCACCGGCTTGACCTGACGGTGGTCAACCCGCTGACCGATCCGACCTGGCGGTTCATGACGCTGGACTGGGACGGGAAGATCCGGATGGACTGCTCCTCCCCCTACGCGATGGCCTCGTTGATCGGCAAGCGGGACGCGTTCACGCTGGCCACCGGCAACGACGCGGACGCCGACCGGCACGGCATCGTCACCCCCGACGGCGGGTTGATGAACCCGAACCACTACCTGGCCGTCGCCATCGACTACTTGTTCCGGCACCGTGACGGCTGGCCGGCGGCGGCCGCGGTCGGCAAGACGCTGGTGTCCTCCTCGATGATCGACCGGGTGGCCGGTGCGCTCGGCCGGGAGCTACTCGAAGTCCCGGTCGGCTTCAAGTGGTTCGTGGACGGGCTGCTGAACGGGACGGTGGCGTTCGGCGGCGAGGAGTCGGCCGGGGCGTCGTTCCTGCGCCTCGACGGCTCGCCGTGGACCACCGACAAGGACGGCATCCTGCTGGCCCTGCTGGCCTCCGAGATCACCGCCGTCACCAACCGCACCCCGTCCGAGCACTACCGCGACCTCACCGCCCGGCACGGCGACCCGGTCTACGCCCGGGTGGACGCCCCCGCCGACCGTGAGCAGAAGGCCGCCCTGGCGGCGCTCGACGCGTCCCGGGTCGCCGCCGACACGCTGGCCGGTGAGCCGATCACCGCCGTCCTCACGCACGCCCCGGGCAACGGCGCGGCGATCGGCGGTCTGAAGGTCCGCACCGAGAACGCCTGGTTCGCGGCCCGCCCGTCCGGCACCGAGGACGTGTACAAGATCTACGCGGAGAGCTTCCTCGGCGCCGACCATCTGACGAAGGTCCAGGACGAGGCCCGCGGCCTGGTGGGCGAGGTGCTGGCGAAGGCCTGAGAGGCCCGGCCGCCACTCTTTCGGATGGTGCCGCGCGACACGAGCGGCCTTACGTGGTACGGCACCTGACGGATCGTCAGCATGGCGTCCATGATCTCGCTACGCCGTACCACCACGGCCGCTCTCGTCGCCTGCGCGGCACTGCTCGCGCCGTTGGCCCCCGCCCGGGCCGGGGCGCCACTGCCCGGCGGGCGCCCGCTGGAGGGAAGGGTCTCCGCCTACCTGGACGGCATCCGGCAGGACCCGGCCCGGCTGGACGCCTTCCTGCGGGCCCTGCCCAAGGGTGGGGACCTGCACAATCATCTGTCGGGTGCGGTGTCGACCGAACTGCTGATCCAGCTGGCCGCCGAGGACGAACTGTGCATCGACTCGGGGACGTTCGTCTCGGCGACCGGCCCGTGCGAGGGCACCGCCCGCCCCGCGAAGGACGCGCTGACCGACCAGGAGTTCCGCGCCCAGGTGATCCGGGCCTGGTCGATGCAGGACTTCACGCCGGGTGAGGAGTCCGGCCACGACCACTTCTTCGCCACCTTCGGCAAGTTCGGCGAGGCCAGCTGGCGCCACCCGGGCCGGATGCTGGCCGAGGTCACCGACACCATGGCCGCCCAGCACCAGACCTACCTGGAGACCATGCTGACGCCGGCCTCCGGCGGGGCGGCGGCGCTTGCGGCGAAGGTCGGCTTCGACCCCGACTTCACGGCCCTGCGCGAGAAGCTGCTGGCGGACGGCCAGGTCCAGCGGCTGGTGGACCAGGCGCGCGCCGACCTCGACCACGCGACGGCCGAGTACCAGGACACCGAGAAGTGCGGCACCAAGCAGGCCCGGCCGGGCTGCGCGGTGACGGTCCGGATCGAGTCCCAGGCGTCCCGGGCGTCCACCCCCGCGCGGGTGTTCACCCAGCTGCTGCTGGGCATGGAACTCGCCTCGCAGGACGACCGGTTCGTCGCCGTGAACCTGGTGCAGCCGGAGGACTACCCGGCCTCGCTGGAGAACTACGAACTCCAGATGCAGATGCTGGACTTCCTGCACCCGCTGTACCCGAAGGCCCACATCAGCCTGCACGCGGGCGAGTTGGTGCCGGGCCTGGTCAAGCCCGAGGACCTGCGCTTCCACATCCGCCAGGCGGTGCTGACCGGCCACGCCGAACGGATCGGGCACGGCGTCGACGTGGTGCACGAGGACGACTCCGCGGAGCTGCTGCGCACCCTGGCCGAGCGCAAGGTGCTGATCGAGGTGCCGCTCACCTCCAACGCGCAGATCCTCCAGGTCACCGGCCAGGACCACCCGTTCCCGCTGTACCGGAAGAACGGCGTGCCGACGGCGCTGTCCACGGACGACCCCGGGGTGGAGCGGATCGACATCACCCACGAGTACGTCCGGGCGGCCCTGACCTACCGGTTGAGCTACCGGGACTTGAAGGACCTGGCCCGCACCTCGCTGGAGTACGGCTTCGTCGCCGGGCGCAGCCTGTGGAAGGACCGCGACGGGTACTTGCCGGTGGCGGAGTGCCAGGACCGCCCGCTGGGGACGACGCCGAAGGGCGCGTGCGCGGCGCTGCTGCGGGAGAACCCGAAGGCGGCGCTGGAGTGGCAGATGGAGGGCGCCTTCCGGGACTTCGAGCAGGCGGTGCTGCGCGGCAAGTAGCCGTGCTTCCAAGGACGAACGGCCCGCCGGGAGTTGACTCCCCGGCGGGCCGTCCGCATACCAACAGGTCAGTGCTGGCGGCGCAGGTGGGTGTGCAGGCCGTCGAGGACTTCGGCGGCCTGCGGTTCGCCGATCTCGCGGCACCAGGCGCTGGCGGCCTCCAGCCTGGTCAGCGCCTCCTGGGTGCGGTCGAGGCGGCTGCCCTCGATCAGGGCCGCGTAGCGGATCGATTCGGCGCGCGCGAGGTGGCCCTCGGGGCCGACGGCGCCGAACGCCTCGATCGCCAGCTCCATCTCGGCGAGGGCCTCCTCGGGGCGCCGGAGGCCGATCAGGGTGCGGGCGCGGGTGTCGTGCAGGCTGCCTTCGGCGCTGTCGCAGGCGAGTGCGTGGCCGTCCCGCCGGGCGGCTTCGACCAGCTCGGCCGCCTCGGCGAGCCGGGCGACGGCTTCGTCCTCGCCGTCCGGGCCGCGCGTGTCGGCGGTGAACCGGGCGAGGCGCAGCAGCATGTCGAAGGCGGCGTCGGCGTGGGGTGCGGTGCGGTGGCTGTCGAGGGCGCGCTGCCGGGCGAGGTCGGCGGCGGGCCACTGGCCGGTGCGGGCCAGGGCGACGGCGGCCTCGCAGGCGACGATGGTGTGCATCTCGCGGTCGTCCCACCCGGCGGCGATGTCGGCGACGCGCAGGAACTCCTCGGCGGAGTCCCGGTGTTCGTCGAGTTCGCGCAGGGTGCGGGCGAGGTTGAGCCGGATGTGCACCTGTTCGTGGATGGCGAGGTCGGCGAAGCCGGGCTCCAGTCGGACGGCTTCCAGGACGGCGGCGGCGTCGGAGAACCGGCCGGCGGCGGCCAGCACCTGGCCGAGCCGGCCGCGGGCGGAGGCGGCCTCGTCGGCCTGCCCGGCGTGGTCGTGGCGGGCGGCGGCCTCGGTGAACGCGCGGGCGGCGGAGTCGTACTCGTCGCGGGCGAGGTGCACCCGGGCCAGCAGCAGTTGCACCCGGGCGGGGACGGCGGTGCGGTCGCCGTACTGGGCGGCGAGCTTCAGCCCGCGCTGGGCGAGTTCCTCGGCGCGGTCCAACTCTTGGGCGTCCAGGGCGATTTCGGCCAGCCAGCCGTGGATGCCGACCAGCTTCCACGGGAGGCCCGCGGTCTCGATCCGGCGCTCGGACTCCCGGATCAGCTCGGCGCTCTCCTGCTTGCGGCCGGTCAGGAAGTAGGCGCGGGCGAGGAGTTGCCGGGCGGTGACGCCCATCAGCGTGTCGTCCTGCCGGGCGGCCTCCTCGCGCAGGCGGGTGACGGCGGCCTCGGCGCGGGTGAGGTCGCGCTGTTCGGGGCCGTTGACGGCGTACTGGTGACTGTCCGGCAGGTCCTGGCGGATCGCGACGACGGCTTGGGCGTTCAGCACGGTGAGCAGGGCGTCGCCGGCCCGGGTGGCCCCGGCCTCGACGAGCTCGCGGGCCCGCTCCTCCATCCGGTCGAGCTCCGCCGTGGTCGCGGCGTCGGTGTCGGCGTCCTGCTCGGGCAGGGCGGCGGCGAGGGCGCGGCAGCCGAGGGCCTGGGCGGGGCGGTCGGCCTGCTCGTAGTGCTCGGCGGCCTCGGTGAAGTGCGCGGCCAGTTCGTCGTCGCTCAGGCCGTCGCGGCGGGCGCGCTGTTCGGCGATCTCGGCGCGCAGCAGGGCGAGCGACCCGAGGTCGGGGTCGTCGGGGTGCCGGTAGCCGTCGGCGCCGACGAGGGCGTCGATGCGCCGCCACAGGGCGAGCGCCTCGGGGTGCCGCCGCTCGTGCAACTCGCGGGCACGGGCGACGAGTTCGGGCAGCGTCTCGGTGGCGGCGGGGGCGCTCTCCGCAGGCTGGGCGGCGGCGGGCACCGGCGCGGGCGCGGGGGTGGCGGCGCGCAGGCCGAGGGCGAGCGGTTCGGCGAACAGCGGGGTGCGGGCCAGGCGTTCACGGCGGGCGTCGCCGACGGCGGTGGTGCCGCCCCGGGCGTCGAAGCGGGCGGCGAGCGCGTCGCCCTCGGTGCCGAGCTCGGTGAGCAGCGCGGTGACGGTCCAGTTCCTGCCGGGCGGGCCGGCCACCGGGACGTCGCCGTGGCCGGTGGCGGCGAGCCTGGCGAGCAACTGCTGGGTGCCGGTCAGGAAGTGCAGGCGGGCCAGCGGGTCGCCGTGCCGGCCGAACAGGTCGCGGTTGTCGGCGAGGATCTCCAGGCCGCGCGGTTCGTTGCCGGTGAGGGCGCAGAACTCCAGGTGCAGGCCTATCTCCTCGGCGGCGCGGGCGCGCCCGCGGGCCCACCGGTAGCCGGTGAGGTGGCAGGAGCGGGCCTCGTCGGTGCGGCCGGACCGCAGCAGCGGCAGCAGCGCGTGGGCGCGGCTGACGTGCGGCTCCTCGCCGCAGGACTGTTCGCCGTCCAGCACCGGACGCCACGTCTCCAGCGCCCGCGCGTCGTTGCCGAGGCGGACGAAGTGCTTTGCCTGGGCGCGCAGTTCGCAGGCGCGGCAGTCGCTGAGCGAGGAGCGCGAGCGGCCGGCCCACAGGTCGAAGGCGTTCTCGGCGCCCTGGCCGGTGAGCGCGGCGAGGTGGTACTGCTCGCCGTAGTAGGGCTGCAGGTCGTGGCCGGCGGTGCGGTAGTGCTCGCGCAGTTCGCCGTGCCAGCGGCGGACCGCCTCCAGCGGGACGTCCGGGACGCTGCGCAGGGCGTGCGCGACCCACTTGTAGCGCCAGTCGGTGGCCCGTTCGGCCCAGCCGTCGAAGCCTTCGGGGTGCTTCTTGCGCAGGGTGACGATCCGGGCGAAGACCACCGGGAGCTTGCGCCGTTCGGCGTCGTTCTCGTACGCCTCCATCAGGTCGAGGAGGGCGTAGGCGAGCAGCTCGGGGTCGTCGAACTGCTCGGCGGCGTCGGCGAGTTCCTCGGCGGTGACGGTGCGCTGCCGGCCGTGCGGCTGTTCGTCGTTGGCGCGCAGGGCGGCGCGGACGGCGTCGATGGTGTCGAGCATCACGGCTCCCGGTGCGGCGTGGTGGGCTCGTGGCCGAGCATGGCGTGGTCGAGCAGGGCGAGGAACGAGCGGTTGAGCAGGGCGGATTCGCTCGCCTTGAGCGGGCGCCGGGTGAGCAGCAGGGCCTGGCCGTACAGCGCTTCGACGGTGGTGGTGGCGAGTTCGGGGTTGCGGATCGCGGCGGCGCGGCGGACCAGCGGGTTGAGGTGGTTCAGGACGAGCTGGGCGCGCGGCACCGAGCTGCCCAGCGAGCCGAGGATGTCGGCCCACAACCCGTCGGCCTGGTCGGCGAGTTGGCTGCGGGTGCGCTCGTGCCGGGCTTCCCGGTCGTCGAGCAGCAGGGCGGGGGCGCTGCTGGGGTGGAAGGTGCGCAGCGCGACGTCGCAGTCGAACCGGCCGAGTGCTTCGCGGGCGGTGGCGAGGAACGCGGCGGCGGCGAGTTCGGTGGCCTGGTCGACGTTGTCGAGGTGTGCGGTGACGGTGGCCGGGTCGAGGTCGGCGACGGTGGTGCCGGTGCGGATCTCGGGCAGCCGGTGCACCAGGTCGCGGTCGTAGGTGTAGCCGCCGTTGACGACGCCGAGGCCGGCGGCGCCGGCGATCGGGGCGACCTGGCGGAACTCCTCGACGGTGCGGGTGACCAGGATGACGGGGTGGGCGCGGGCGAACTCGTCGAGCGTGACGTTGCCGTCGGTGGTCTCGAACGGCAGCCAGGGCAGCAGCATCCGCAGTAGCTGGTCGTCGTGCCGGGCCAGCGACTTGACGGCCAGGTGGTGCACGGACAGGAAGCGGTGCAGCAGCGCCGGGTCGGACGCGGACAGGCCGGTCAGCCAGTCGCGGATCCGCAGCCCGAGCGCCTCGCGGACGGCGGCGAGTGTCTCGTCGGCGTACAGCGCCTCGCGGGAGGCGGTGGGGCGCAGGCGCTCGGCGTCGACCACGCAGCGCACGAAGAACGCCCAGTCGGGCAGCAGTTCGTCGGCCTGGTCGGAGAGCAGCATGCCCTTGAGGTGCACCCGGTGCCCGGCGCGGCGGGACGGCGGGACGGCCTCGGGCAGTACGTAGGCGACGCCGCTGAGGCCGACCAGCGGCAGGTCGAGCTCGATGGTGTCGAGCGGGGTGAAGTCGAAGGTGTCACGGCAGTGCGCGGTGAGCGCGGCGCGGCGGGCGGCCGGGGTGTCGTGGCGGCGGGCCCAGGGCGCGGGGGTCTCGCTGATCCGCGTCCGGTGCCCGGCCGCGTCCACGACCGTCACCTGGTGGCGCAGCAGGCTGCCGTAGTGCCGGGCGAGTTCGGTGACCCGGCGGGTGGACGTCCACTCCTCGGCGTCGGCGCGCGGGGTGAGGGTGACGGTGGTGCCGGGCTCGCGGCGGGCGGAGGCGGGCAGCGTGGTGATGGTGTAGCGGCCGTCGGAGCGGCCGCGCCATTCGATCACCGGCGCGTCGGGGGTGCGGGCGGAGCGGGTGCGGACGGTGATCTCGTCGGCGACCACGAAGCAGGCCAGCAGGCCGATGCCGAACTGGCCGATGAACTCCTCGCGGGCGTCGGCGAGTTGACCGGCGTCCAGGGCGCCGTCCGGGGTGCGCTTGGAGCTGCGGCCGATGGTGGCGAGGAAGGTGTGCACGTCGGCCTCGGTGAGGCCGACGCCGGTGTCGGCCACCGAGAACTCGTCGCCGGTGGTGACGGTGATCGCGGCCGGCGCGGCCGGGTCCAGCTGCTGCCGGGCGGTGATCGCGTCGACGGCGTTCTGCAGCAGCTCGCGCAGGTAGACGCGCGGGCTGGAGTACAGGTGGTGGGAGAGCAGGTCGACCAGTCCGCGCAGGTCCACCTGGAAGGTGTGCGCGCTGGGGTCGTTCGGGGTCACCGGGCGGGTCCTTCGCTTCGGGGTTCGCTTCTGGGATCGGTGCGGGTCACGGGGCGATGGCGCGGCGGCTCCGGTAGGCGTCCGCCGGGTCGCCGAGGTACTGCCACGGGGACCTGGTGACGCGGCCGTCGAGCTCGGTGAACACCCGGCCCGCGGCCCGGTGTTCACCACTCAGCGAGAACGCCATGGCGAACGCGTTGTGGGCGCCGATCCAGGCCCGGTCACGGACGAACCCGGGGTGCCAGATGGAGCGTTCGGCGGCCACGTGCAGGGAGCGGGCGACCGCGGCGTCGCGGATGTAGCGGCCGTCCTCGCCGTTGTCGAGGCTCAGCCAGTGCTCGATGTGCGCGAGCGCGACGAGTTCGCCGAGCCGGCTGCCCTCCGGGGCGGCGAGCATCGAGGTGCGGGCGAAGTCGTGCATCTCCTCGTGCGAGCCGCCCCACTTGGCGCACAGCTGCTGCAGGCGCTGCCGGTGCGAGGCCGGGTGGTGCGGGAAGCGGCGGACGGCGGCGTCGAAGCGCTGGGTCGCGACGCCCGTCGCGACGGAGATGCCACGGCCGGTGACCTGTAGGAAGTACCAGGGGCCCAGCCAGTCGGGCTCCCGCTCGGCGACCTCGAACAGCTGCTCCTCGGCACGCTCCAGGCGCTCGCCGAACAGCCTCCACTGCTCCTCGCGAACGTACTTGGCGTAGGCGCCGCTACGGGCCTCCCAGCCCCAGACCAGCTGCCGCGCACCGCAGACCAGCAGCGCGAGGGCGTCCTCGGGATCCTGCTCGACGGCGCGGGCCAGCCACTCCTCGCTGCCCGACAGGTCGGAGACCAGGTCGAGCATCAGCACCAGGTCGGCCTGGTCCCGGGCCTGCTCCAGCACGGCCCGGACGCCCGGCCAGTCGCCGGCCCGGCCGCGTTCCAGCAGCAGCTTCAGCTCCGGGTCGCCGAATGTCGGGTCGAGCGCGGGCGCGCCCTTGCCCAGCCGACCCAACAGCCTGTCGAACAGTCCCATCCCCACGGTCCCCTTGTGCCGTACCGATCCACAGGGGCCGCCGTGAGGCCGCCCCGGACGGAGATTCCTATCACGCCCGCACGACAGGTGTGCGAATCGTTTCCGGCATCCGGACATCGAAGCCCTGCTCAGGGCCTGTCCGGTGCGGCTCGTCCCCGGCTCATCTCCGACTCATCCGCGGCTCACCCGCACCCGTCCGGTGCGGCTCATCCCCGGCTCATCTCCGACTCATCCGCGACTCACCCTCGCCCGCTGATCCGGTCGGCGAGGGTTGCGAGCGCGGAGGTGCGGGCGTGCTCGTGGCGGTCGGCGTGCCGGTAGACGGCGTACAGCGCGTGCACGCCGAGCCAGCGCAGCGGTTCGGGCTCCCAGCGGCGGACCCGGTGGCCGACCCAGGGCAGCTCGGTGAGTTCGGTCCGCCCGCCCTTGCCGAGGTGGCGCAGCGTCAGGTCGCGCAGCGTGCGGCCGGCCAGGTTGGTGGTGGCGACGCCGCTGCCGACGTAGCCGCCCGCGAAGCCGACTCCGGTCGCCGGATCGAGAGCGACGGTGGCGCACCAGTCGCGCGGCACGCCGAGCACGCCGGACCAGGCGTGGTCGATCCGGGCTTCGGCCGCGGCCGGGAACATCTTCCGCAGGATCTCCCGGAGTTGGGCCACCGTGCCGTCGGGAGTGGCACCGTCCTGGTCGATCCGCGAGCCGTACCGGTACGGGTAGCCGCGACCGCCGAGCGCGATCCGGTCGTCGGCGGTGCGCTGCGCGTACATGTACGCGTGCGCCTCGTCGCCGAGCACCTCACGGCCTTCCCAGCCGATCGCCTCCCACACCTCGGCGGGCAGCGGCTCGGTGGCGATCATCGAGGAGTTCATCGGCAGCCAACTGCGCTTCTGGCCCGCGATGTTGGCCGTGAAGCCCTCCGTGCACCGGAGCACCACCCGGGCCTTCACCCCACCCCGCGCCGTACTCACCTTCCGGGGCGCGATCGCGGTGACGGGCGTCGACTCGTAGATCCTCACCCCCGACCGCTCGACGGCCGCGGCCAGCCCGACCACCAGCTTCGCCGGGTGCACCCGCGCCCCGTTCGGTGTCCAGGTCGCCCCCAACACGCCCGGCGCATAAAGCCGTTCGGCCGTCTCCGCAGCGCTCAACAGCTCCACCTGGTCCGCGCCGAACGCCTGCTCGTGCGCGAACCTCTCCTTCAACCGGGCCAGTTGGGCGGGCGAGGTGGCGATCTCCAGCACCCCGCCCCGGTGCGCGTCGCAGTCGATGCCCTCCGCGGCGGCGGCCCGCAGCGTCTCCGACACCGTGTCGTTCATGGCGAGTTGGAGCCGCCGCGCCGCATCCTCCCCGTGCGACCGGGCGTACCGCCCGCGCCCGGCGATCCCGTTGTACAGCCACCCCCCATTGCGCCCGGACGCCCCGTACCCGCAGAACTCCCCTTCCACCACCACCACTTCGAGCTCGGGCGCGGCCTGCTTCAGGTAGTAGGCGGCCCACAGCCCGGTATACCCGCCCCCGACCACACAGACGTCCGCCTCCACCTCCCCCACCAGCCCCGCCCGCCGCTCGGGCAGCCCGCTCGCCGCATACCAGAACGAGACGCCGCCATTGACGGTGGTCATGTCCACCAGCCCTGCCTTCCCTGAACGCCAACCCTCCCCGCGTGCACGGACGCTATGCGCGCCACCGGAACCCGGGCAACGGACACCGTGTCAGGCCGGTCCAGTTCGCCCTGACACACTGCCCGGCCGGTGCGGCAGGCGCGTTCACTACCGATCGAAGGCCGCCGATCGGTACGGTAGCGGTCCGTAGCGGAGCCGACACGGAAGCCGAGGGTCCGGCGTGGGGAACAGCGGCGTCACGTTCGGCCGGTTCGTCGCGCTTCGCCGCGCGGGACTCGGCTGGACACAGATTCGACTCGCGGCCGAACTCGACCGCAGCGAGGACTGGATGTCGCAGGTCGAACGGGACCTGCAGCAGGTCAGGGACCTGACGATCCTGCAACGGCTGTCCGAGCTGCTGGGCGCGGAGCTGTCCGAGCTGATCGCGTTGCCGCAGCCCGCCGTCGATCGGGTGAGATCCCGTTCCCGCAAGCCGCCCTCGGCTACGCTGGCGAGCACTTCCGGCCCTGAGGAGGACGATGTGCGACGCCGCCAGGTCGTGACTGCGGCGGCCGCCGCCCTCTTCGCGCCGATCGTGAGCCCACCGACAGCGCGTGCCACCGCCGGCAGTCTCTCGGACCTGGAGGACCTGCTGCTGTACGGCACCGGGCGGATCCCGGCCCCGCGCACCGACCCGACCCGGAAGACCGTCGGCGACTCGGTTCTGACGTCCCGTCGGGAGTTCAAGGACGCCCGGTACGACACCCTGGCTCGCGCCCTGCCCGGCCGGATCGCCGCCGCCGAGATGGTCGGGGCACCGGAGGAACGCGCCCGCGCGGTGGCGCAGCTCTTCAACATCGCCACCAGGCTGTGCATCAAGGTCGGCGACAACAACCTCGTCGCCATCACCTCCGACCGGGCGCTGACCGCCGCCCGCTCCGGCGGCGATCCGCTGGTCACTGCCGAGGCCCGGCGAATGGTCTCGAGTTCCTGGCGCCGTCAGGGAAGTCTCGCCCGTGCGACCGACCTGGCAGTAGTCGCGGCCGAGGATCTGCTGGCCGACGCCACCGTCCCGGAGCGGGATCGCCTCGCCACCCGCGGCGAGTTGTACGCCACCGCCGCCTACACCGCCGCGAAGACGGGCGACCGGGCCTACGCGTACGCCCTGATCCGGGAGGCCGCCGACAGTGCGGCCGCGGCCGGGCGCGGCTCCGGCATGGTGGACGGCACACGTGGTGCCGTACTCCACCAGGTCTCGGTGCACTACGAGTTGGGCGATTCCGGGCGCGCGATCGAACTGGCGCGCACCATCGACCCGACGACGCTGCCGACGCCCGAGCGCCAGGCCCGGTTCTTCACCGACGTCGCCAGGGCGTTCGGCCAGTGGGGCAGGCCCGAGCAGTGCTACCGGGCGCTGCTCGCCGCCGAGGCGGCCGCCCCGCAGGAGATGCGGCGCGGTGCGGTCCGCGAACTGGCCACTCAGCTGCTGAGGCACGACCGCCGGCTGCCGGGCGTACGCGACTTCGCCGCCCGGGCGGGCGTGCAACTGGGCTGACCCGTAGCCGTACTACGGCCCGGAGCCCGACTACGGATCCTGCCCCGGCTTCGGCAGTTCACTGGGCACGTCCACAGCTCCCGCTGCTGCCGAAGGCCCTCCCATGGCATCACTCAGCACCACACCCCAGCCGAACTCCGCCCGCGCGCTCGCCGACGAACGCCTCAGCCCCTCCTACTACATCGACCTCACGAAGGTGGCAGACCCGCTGGTTCGGTCCCTGCTGCGCTGCCCGACGGTCTTCGACATCAAACGGGCCGTCGCCGACCTGCTGGCCGGACGCTTGGGCGTCCAACTGCCGGAGGCCACCGGGGTCGTCGAACCCGGCGCCACCGTCCGGGGCCGGGTGATCGTGGCGCCCGGGGCTGTCATCGCCGAAGGCGCGTTCGTTACCGGACCGGTGCTGGTCTGTTCCGGCGCGGTGGTCGAGGCCGGTGCCCGGGTACGCGACAGCACCGTCATCGGCCCCGGTTGCCGGATCGGCCACGGCGCCGAGATCACCCGGTCCCTGCTCACCGGCGGGGTGTTCATGAAGCACGCCGGTTTCGTCGGTGACTCCGTGCTCGGGCTGGGCGTCAACATCGGCGCGTTCGTCTCCACCACCGGCTTGCGGATCACCTCCGGACCGGTCACCGAGCCGGCCACCGAGGAGGTCTGCGCGTACCTGGACGGGCGCCGACTGCCCACCGGCCAGACCAAGTTCGGTGCGGTGATCGGCGACGGCGTGATCGTCCCCGCAGGCACCGTGCTCCAGCCCGCCACGCTGATCGGCGCGCACACCCTGCTCTACCCGAGGACCCAGGTCGGCGGATTCTTCCCCGCCGGAAGCCAGGGAAGGTGACCATGCCCATCACCGGCACCACCATGACCGATCAACTGGCCGTGCAAATCACCGGCGGCCGTCGCCTGACCGGAAGCACCACCGTCCAGGGCAGCAAGAACATCGCCCTGCACCTCTATGCCGCCGCGATCCTCGCGGATGCCCCGCTCGTCCTGCACGGCGCTCCCGCGATCCTCGACACCGGCGTTGTCGCCGAGATCCTGAACCGCACCGGTACCCCGACCGCCGTGGCCGGCGAGGAGTTCACCACCCGCCCCGCCACGAGCTACCTGCCGGTCGTCCCCGACGACCTCGGAAGGCGGATCCGCACCACCCCGGTACTGGGTGGCGCTCTGCTGACCCGCGCCGGGCAGGTCACCTTCCCCACCCCCGGCGGGGACGCCTTCTGTGTGCGCCGCATCGACCGGCACCTGGCCGCGATGGAGGCCGCCGGAGCGGCGGTCGAGGTGGACAACGGCCTGGTACGGGCCCGCTTCACCGGTAGGCGGCGGCCGTTCGTCACCGATGCCGAGACCCGTTCGTGGGGCCCGAGCCTCGGCGCGACGGTGACCGCGATGCTGCTGGCCGCCCGCACGCCTGGCACTTCCACGGTGCTCAACCCCAGCGTGGAGCCCGAAGTCATCCACACCGCAGCCCTGTTGGCGAGCGCCGGAGTCCCGATCGAGTGGCAGGGGCGAGCCGCATTGTACGTCACCGGCGCCGACCGCATCGCCGGTGGAGACTTCACCGTCCCGCCGGACCGTCTGGAAGCCGCGACGCTCGTGCTGGCCGCCGCGATCACCGGCGGCACCGTCCACCTCGACCGCTTCCCCGCGATCTGGTTCCCCGACGGCTTGGCGTCCGTCCTCACCGACGCCGGCATCCGGCTCGACCCGGTCGACGGCGGAACGACGGTGGGCGCACCGTCCGGGCCCCGCCCCGTCGGAATGGCCACCGGCCCGCACCCGGGCTACCCGACCGACGCGCAGCCCCAGCTGACCGCCTACCTCACTCAGAGGACGGTATGTGACGTGATGTCGCTTCTGTCATCACCAGAACGTGTGGTGCCGATGCGTCCGCGCTGATCGGGGTGTCCGGCCGTGCTG
>NZ_JBIUCB010000046.1:0-22160 GCF_044593455.1 Kitasatospora sp. NPDC051984 | reverse complement strand
TGGGCAGACCAGCGGATGCCCCACACCCACCCACCGGCCAACCCCCCACGAACCTCCGAAACGATCACACTCGCATCGGCCGGTGGATTCGGGCTCAGTCCTCGCCCGCCCGCAGCGCCAGCCACAACTCCATCCGGACGTCCGTGTCGTCCAGCGAGCGGCCCAGCAGTTCCTCGACCCGGCGCATCCGGTAACGCAGCGTGTGCCGGTGCACGCCGAGGTCGGCGGCCGCCGCGTCCCACTGACCGTGCCGGGACAGCCAGGCCCGCAGCGAGGCGACCAGGTCGCCCCGGGCGGTGCGGTCGTGCTCGCGCAGCGGGCGCAGCAGGCCCTCGGCGAACGCGGTGACGGCCTCCTCGCCGAGCAGCGGGAGCAGCGAGCCGGCGCCGACCTCCTCGTGGTCGACGGTGCGGCGGCCGCCTCGCTGGGCGACCGCCAGGGCGCGCTCGGCCTGGGCGTGCGCGGTGCCGGCGTCCTCCAGCGCGGCCGGGGCGGAGACGCCGAGCGCCAGGCCCTCGTGCTCCTCGACGGCACCCAGGCAGGCCCGGTGGACCGAGCCGTTGTCCAGCGCGAGCACCATCAGCCGCGGCCCGTGGGCGCCGTCCTCGCGGGCCACCAGCAGCTTCTCGCCGACCTTGCCGCCGGCCTGCTCGGCACGGTCGGCGAGCTCGCCGAGCGCCTCCGCGGCCTCCGGGCCGGGCCCGGCGGCTGCCACCAGCACCCGGACGGTGCCCTCGGGCAGGCCGCCGAACAGCCCCGAAGCGACCTGCCGGGCGGTGCCGACCTCCCCGGCCAGCACCATCCGCAACAGCGCCGCGCCCATCTTCTCCTCGGCCTGCCGCAGCTCCCGGGAGCGCTCCAGGGTCAGGGTGAGCAGCGCGACGGCGGCGTTCAGCACGTACCGCTCGGTCGGGGTGATGCGGTCCTCGGTACCGACCGCGAGGAAGCCGCGCGGGCGGCGGTCCGCACCCAGCGACTGGACCACCACGTAGTCCTCGTCGGCGGTGTCGATGGTGCCGGCCCGGCCCTGCAGCGCGGCGCTGGACGGCGCGGGGCGGCGGCGCAGCCGGTCCACCTCGGCGGCCAGCCGGCCCGCCCGGCGGGCGGCCCAGTCCGGGGCGACCGCGGACAGCGCGCCGGAGCCGTCGTACAGCGCGGCCCAGCCACCCAGCCGGGCGGCCAGCCGACGGACGATCGCGGTGGTGCCGTCCTTGCCGAGCGCGGCCCGGGTCAGCTCCTCCTGGGCCTCGAAACTGGTGGTGACGGCCTCGTACTGCTCGGCGGCGAGGGCGGCGGAGACCGCCTTGGAGATCGCGATGAACGGCGTCGCCTCGGGCACCCGCAGCAGCGGCAGCCCGCGCTGCGCGGCCGCGTCCACCAGCGCCTGCGGCACCTCGGTGTGCGACAGGCCGACCCCCAGCCCGAGCCCCACCACGCCGGCATCCGCCAGCCGGTGCACGTAGGCCTGCAGCCCGGCGGAGCTCTTGCCGAGCTTGATGCCGGTGGTGAGGAGCAGCTCGCCGCCCTCGAGGAACGGGGTGGGGTCGTCCAGCTCGCTGGTGTGCACCCAGCGGACCGGGCGTTCCAGGTGGTCCGCGCCGGCCAGGACCGTCAGGTGGAGCGTGCTCGTACGGACGACGGAGGCGAGTGTGGGGGGCATGGCACCTTCGGTGGTTCGACCTGGTCGCGCCGTTGCGACCGGGCGAGTGAGGGTTCTCCCCCCATTATGGACGCTCCGGACAAGCCGGAGTGCCGAAATCCGCCGGTCCGTACCTTCCGTAACCCAATGCTGACCACCCCGCGACCGCCCCCGGAGATCGTCAGTGCCGGAGGTCGACCAGCAGCGGCGGCACCTGCTCCCCCGTCACCGAGGTCAGCGAGATCACCGCATGCCCGGACGGCAGCGCGTGCGCCAGGTCGGACGGCGACCAGCGGTGCCGCTCGACGTCCCGGGTGGTGACCGACTCGGTCTGCGCGGTCGTCCCCGACAGCGCCTTGCGCACCAGCCGGCCGGCCCGGCGCATCGTGCCGCCGGACGTGTCCGGCGTATGGGTGACGGCCGTCTCCCGGACCAGGTGGGTACCCCAGGCCTCGGAGAACAGCCGGCCGTCCCAGGGCGCGATGCCCGGGAAGGCCATCCGGTTGCCGACCGCGCCGAACAGCGGCGCCCGCAGCGCCTCCGGCAGGTCCGACAGCGTGCGCAGCAGCAGCACCACACCGGCGTTCGCGCCGCGCAGCCGCTGAATGCCGCGGATCGTCTGCGCGTCCACGGCGGCGGTGGCGTCGTCCAGCACCAGCCCCGCGAACAGCTCACGGTCGCCCCGGTCGGCCGCGGCCTGGGTGAACTGGCCGAGCAGCAGCCGCGACAGCATCCGGGCGGCCTCGGGGTGACTGCGCTCCGGCAGCTTCACCCGCACCCGCAACGGGTGCTCCAGAGCACGCATCGCGAACGCCGGCTTGGCGCCCGGACCGCCGGAGAAACCGGCAGCCAGCGCGGGGCGGTCCAGCAGCGCCAACCGGTCGGCGAGCAGCGCGCCCGGGTCGTCCACCCGGCCGTGCATCCGCTCCCGCTGCTGCAGGTCCGCCTCGAACTCCGCCCGCCGACCCGACTTCTGCAACTGCTCCGCCAGCTCCGCCCAGCCGTCCCGGTCACCGGCCAGCAGCCCACGCAGCTCCCGCACCCCGGGATAACGGCCGTACGCCGCCCGGAACGGCCCAACCACCTGCTGCATCGACGTGCGGGCACTCTCCGCGCGGGAAGCCAGCTCGTCCGGCAGCAGCGCGTCGGCCAGCCGCGCCGCCGCCTCGTCCGGATTCGGCGCGGCACCGTACAGATCCAGGCCGTACGGGGCGGACGGGTCGCCCGGGGCGATCACCACGTCGTACCAGTCGTCCGGGCCGAGGTCCGCATCCGCCGCCCCGACCACCACCGCACAGGCCGCCCCCGCCAACGCCTGCAGACACAACGCCTCCGCCACCGGACGGGCCAGGGCCGCCGTCTTGCCCGTACCGGCCGGACCGACCGCGAGCAACGAGGTACCGAGCAGCGCCGGATCCAGCGCGAAGCCCGCATTGCGGTGCGTCGCCGGGTTCTTCGGCACGTCCTGCGCGGTACCCAGCCGCACCTGCCGCACCAACAGATCGTGCCGCGCGGCCCGCCCGCCGGGCAGATCCCGCTGCTCGGACGGGTGCGCGCAGGCGGCCGCGCCACGGCTTCCCACCTGCGCGGCGAACTCCTGCCGACCGGCCGCGTCAGCGCCGACACTCCGCCACGCCTGGTGCAGCCGCACGTAGTCCACGTCCCCCACCGGCTCGTGCTCCAGCCGCCGCACCACTTCCCCGGCCGGCCGCAACTCGGCCCACACGTCCACCACGGGCGCCGCCTCGGGCTCGGGCGGGGCGTCGGTGACGGTGCGGGAGACGAGCGGCACCAGGAAACGCCGGCCGACCTCGCGCCAGCGGCCCATGCGGCCGAAGATCCAGATCAGCAGGACGGCGGCGATCGCTCCGAGGAGCAGGGCAAGCGGGTTGGCGAGGGCGCTGGTGAGCTGCTGTCCGAGCCCGACCGTCTGGATCAGCAGCACTTCGAGTTCGACCACGTACGGGTAGAGGACCGCAGCCACCACCAGGTTCAACGCCGCCCGCAGCAGCAGCGGCCCCACCGGGGTCTCGTTCTCGGCGGCGGTCCTGGGGTCGTACGGCGTGTGGTGCTGCCGGTAGATGCCGGGCGGGGCCTGGGGGCGGGGGGCGGTGGCCCAGGCGGGGAGGTGGAAGGGGGCGCGGGGTGGTGGGAGGTGGGGGTGGGTGTGCTGGGTTCGCGCGTCGTTCTGTTCCACTTCGGGGCCCCTCCTACGTTGCCGGCGGTGCCATACCCGCTCCGCCGTCCCACCGACACACCCGGGGCCAATGTAGTGGAGGAGTGAGGGCGAGAGCCGATCTTCGGCCACTGGCCGCCTAGGACAATTCGTAAAGCGCAGCAGTACCGAGTGGCGCATGCCCGACAAACAAGGCCCGCCGTAGCCTGCGATTACCGCGCCTTGAGAACTTGGAGAACACAGATGAGCGCTGCAACGCCGCTCCCGCAGGAGCGCCGCCTGGTCACCGCGATCCCCGGCCCGAAGTCGCAGGAGCTGCAGTCGCGCAAGCTCGGCGCGGTGGCCGCTGGTGTGGGCACCACGCTGCCGGTCTACGTGTCGCGTGCCGGTGGTGGCGTGCTGGAGGACGTGGACGGCAACAGCCTGATCGACTTCGGTTCGGGCATCGCCGTCACCAACGTGGGCAACAGCGCCGAGGCTGTGGTGGCGAAGACCACCGAGCAGCTGGCCGCGTTCACCCACACCTGCTTCATGGTGACCCCGTACGAGGGTTATGTGGCCGTGGCGGAGCAGCTGAACGAGCTGACCCCGGGCGACCACGCGAAGAAGACCGCGCTGTTCAACTCGGGCTCCGAGGCCGTCGAGAACGCCGTGAAGATCGCCCGCGCCTACACCAAGCGCCAGGCTGTCGTGGTGTTCGACCACGGCTACCACGGCCGCACCAACCTGACCCTGGCGCTGACGGCGAAGAACATGCCGTACAAGCAGGGCTTCGGTCCGTTCGCCCCCGAGGTCTACCGCGTGCCGGTGGCCTACCCGTACCGCTGGCTGACGGGTGCGGAGAACGCCGCGACCGAGGCTGCCAAGCAGGTCATCGACCAGATCAACAAGCAGATCGGCGCCGAGAACGTCGCCGCGATCATCATCGAGCCGATCCAGGGCGAGGGCGGCTTCATCGAGCCGGCCAAGGGCTTCCTGCCGGCGATCGTGGAGTTCGCGAAGGCGAACGGCATCGTGTTCGTCGCGGACGAGATCCAGACCGGCTTCTGCCGCACCGGCCAGTGGTTCGCGTGTGAGGACGAGGGCATCGTCCCGGACCTGATCACCACCGCCAAGGGCATCGCCGGTGGTCTGCCGCTGTCGGCGCTGACCGGCCGCGCCGAGATGATGGACGCCGCGCAGACCGGTGGTCTGGGTGGCACCTACGGTGGCAACCCGGTGGCCTGTGCGGCCGCGCTGGGCGCCATCGAGACCATGAAGGAGCAGGACCTCAACGGCAAGGCGCAGCGGATCGGCGAGATCATGCTGGGCCGCCTGCGGGCGATGCAGGAGAAGTTCGACATCATCGGTGAGGTCCGCGGCCGCGGCGCGATGATCGCTGTCGAGCTGGTGAAGCCGGGCGGCAAGGAGCCGAACGCGGAGGCCACCGCGGCCATCGCGAAGGCCTGCCACGCCGAGGGCCTGGTCGTGCTGACCGCCGGCACCTACGGCAACGTGCTGCGCTTCCTGCCGCCGCTGGTGATGCCGGAGCACCTGCTGAACGAGGGTCTGGACATCCTGGAGTCGGCCTTCGCGGGCGTCTGAACCCCAGGTAGTACCCCCTGAGCGGCGCGAGGGCCGGACGGAAGCGGATCCCGTCCGGCCCTCGCGCGTTCTGCTGTCCGGCCCCACACGGCCGGCCCCGCGTACCCCGGGCCGCCCGGCCCCGCGCGTCCCCGCCGTTCCGCTCCGCGCATCCCCTTGTTCGACGCCGCGCTTGCTGCCGTTCCGCGGCGCGCGTTCGACTGTTCGACCCTCGGGTGGAGGTTGCCCCGCCGGTGGTGAAGATGCTGTGCACGAAACCCCTTCGGCCGTTGGTGCGCCCCGGCTTTGACGTACTGTCATCACAGATGGACAGCGAACCTCAACCACTGCCCACACCCCCGTCCGCCGTCGAGGCGGGCGAAATGGACCGATCGACCGGCCGTCCCGCCCACACCCCCCGGGCCGCACGGCGCGGCGATCGCCTTGGCCGCCCCGGAGCTCTCCCCCCTGCTCCGGGGCGGCCTATTTTTGCTGTCCTGCCCACGACACTCGCCCTGCTGCTGGGGGTGGTCTCCTGGCAGGTGGCGGTGGACGGCCCGCTGCTGGGGATCGATCCGGCGGTGCGCGACGCGGTGCGGCACCTTCGCCGTTCGCTGCACTCCGCGCTGCTGAACCACCTGGGCGTGGCGCTGGCCGACCTGGGCGGCGGGGTGCCGGCCGTCCCGGTACTGCTGGGCTGTGCGGGCCTGGCGACCTGGCTGGCCCGGCGCGGCGGTCGGCCGCGCTGGTGGACGCCGGTGCCGGTGGCCGCCGTGGCGGCGGCACTGATCCCGCTGCTGGTGGTGCCGGCCAAGGCCTGGTTCGCCCGGCCCGGCCCGTTCGGCGTGCCGCTCGCTCCGGGCCAGTGGGGCTGGTACCCGTCGGGGCACACCGCGACCTCGGCGATCGCGTACGGGACCGCGGCGCTGCTGCTGGCCCGGGTGCTGCCCGCGTGGCGGGCCCGGCAGGTCGGGTGGGTCACCGCCGCGGTCTGCCTGGGGGTGGGTGCGGGGCTGGTGTGGAGCGACTTCCACTGGCTGCTGGACGTGGTCGCCAGCTGGTGCCTCTCGGGCCTGCTGCTGCTCGCCCTGCACCGGATGCTGCCGCGCCTGCTGCCGGAGACCGACGCCTGACACCACGCCGGTTCGCAGTTCGGTCCGGAGCATTGACGCCCTTCCGGCTCGCGCGCACCCTGTTCCCCACCCATCAGCACGCGATCGCCGGGAGGCGAATGTGCGTTCCCCAGCCGTGCCCATGACGCGTTTCTCGGTGGCGGCCTCGCTGCTGGCCCTCGCGGTGACGGCGCTGCCGGCGCAGAGCGCGACGGCGGCGGCCGCCCCGATGCAGGTCTACGGCGCCTGGCACTGCAGCAACGACGCCTGCACCTGGGCGAAGGTCCGGGACATGGCGGAGTTCGACACCGCCAACCACTGGCTGATCGACCGCGGCGACGGCCGGCCCTCGGTGAACGTGGTGGTGCTGAGCTTCGTCAATCCGCTGCGGCTGCTGAACGGCACCACCGACGCGGGGGACGCCGCGGGCGTGCCGGTGGGCATGAACCAGCAGGTGGTGGACTACTTCACGGCCCGCGGGATCCGGGTGATGCTCTCCATCGGCGGCATCACCTACACCGGCGACTGGGACTCCGCGCTGGCCCAGAACGGCACACTGCTGGGCCAGAAGGCGGCGGCGCTGGCGGGCAGGCTGGGGGTGGGCATCGAGATCGACTACGAGAACAGCAGCAGCCCGAACCTGACGGGCCTGCAGGCCTTCGTGGACGCCTACCGGTCCGCCCACCCCTACGACGCCTCGGGCGCCGATCCGACCGCCCGGCTGACCATCGACGTCGCGGCCGGCGACCGCTGGCTGAGCGGCATCGACCAGTACGCCACCGCGCACTGGCTGACCACGGGCAGTCCGGTGCTGGACTACGCCAACGCGATGGTGCCGAACAAGCAGCCCTCGGCGTCCACGGCGACCGCCAACTGGCAGGAGCACCTGGACGGCAAGCCGACGTACAGCCCGCCGATCCCGCCGCTGGCGCCGGCCAAGTTCACCGGCAGCCTGTACATCGCGGAGGGCTCGCAGATCCGTCCGGAGTGCACCGACTTCGCCAACTCGGCGCAGAAGGCCACCGGCAGCTGGGTGCAGAACGCCGCCGCGAACGGGGCGGGCACCAGCACGGGCCTGCTGGGCTTCATGTTCTGGGCGGCCGAGAAGCCGTCCACCCGGGGCGTGACCACGGCGCCGCCGAACAGTTGCGAGGGCGGCGTCGGGGCGGGCGCGACGGCGTTCGCCGTGCCGGTGCCGATGCCGCCGCTGCGGCAGAGCTGAGAGCGGGCAGCGGGCAGCGGGCAAGTGGGGCCGGTCAGCCCTCCTCGCCGGTCAGGCGCTGGACGGTGCCGGCCTCGCCGCCCTCCCGCTGCCAGGCGACCACCAGCTCGTCACGGGTGCCGAAGCGGACCAGGTGGCGGCCGACCACGTCCTCCAGCTGGGGCAGGTTCTCCTCGGCGCCCTCGACGGCGAGCAGCAGCGCGCCGTCCTCGGCGGTGAGTTCGGCCTGCCCGGCGCCGAAAACCAGCGAGCCGCGGCCGGTCTCCTCGGACCACTCGGCGGGGACCTTGCGGCCCATGTGGGCGGCGAGCTGCTTGGCGTAGCGGGCGGGACGGTCGGTGGCGACTCGGGCGGTGGAGCGGGCCATGGCGGAACTCCTCGATGCACGGACGACTTAGGCTGCCCTAAGCTACTCGATTACTGAGCCAAGCTCAACATCTTTTCGAGCCGGGACCGATCGCCCTCCGGACGGCGGCAAGCCGACCGCTACCCTGTGCCCATGACCTCCCCCGGCCCGGCCGACACCGCCGCGGAACTCGCCGACGCCCTCACCCGGGCGATGAAGCGGATCCGCCGGCGGACCATGCAGCGGCTGGAGCCGTACGGCATCACCCCGGCCCAGGCCCGGGCACTGCGCACGCTCGCCCACGCACCCGGCTGCGAGAGCGCCGAGACCATGCGGCTGAGCGAGCTCGCCGAGCGCCTGCACATCGCGCCGCGTTCGGCGACCACCGTGGTCGACGCCCTGGAGGAGGCCGGCCTGGTCGCCCGCACCCCCGACCCGGCCGACCGCCGGGCGGTGCGCCTGGTCCTGACCGTCGCCGGGCACGGCGCGCTGGAGCGGATCTCGCAGGTCCGGCACGAGGTCGCCCAGCAGTACTTCGGCCCGGTCAGCCCTGCCGAGCAGGACGCTCTGCTGCGGGCGCTGCGTCACGCCGAGGAGGCGTACGAAACCGGGCCCAGACCGTAGCGGGCACCGCGCCCAGCCCGATCCCGGCGATCACCAGCACCGTCGCCGCGCCCGCCGCCGGGCTGAACCGCTCGCCGAGCAGCAGCGCCGCCGAGGACATCCCGAACACCGGCACCAGCAGCGAGAACGGGGCGACCACCGAGGCGTCGTAGCGGCGCAGCAGGTGGCTCCAGGCGACGAAGCCGAACAGCGTGGAGACCAGCCCGACGTACAGCACCACGCCGACTCCCGCCCAGCTGATGCCGCGCAGCGCGGCCCAGTCCGCGGTCGGGCCCTCGACCAGCAGGGACAGGCCGAGCAGTGGCAGCGGCGGCACCGCGGAGACCCACACCATCCAGCGCAGCGCGTCCGGCGGGGCGGCCTTGCGGGTCAGCACGTTGGCCAGGCCCCAGGCCGCGGCCGAGCCGATCAGCAGCGCGAAGGCTCCGGCCGGGCCGTGCAGGCCGCGGTCGACGGCGGCCACCGCGATGCCGGCGAAGGCCACCACGAGGCCGGCGGTCCGCACCGGGGTGGGCCGTTCGCGCAGCAGCCCGGCGGCGAACAGCGCGGTGAACCCGGCCTGGCCCTGCAGCACCAGTGAGGACAGTCCGGCCGGCATGCCGGCGTGCATGCCGAGGAACAGCAGTCCGAACTTCACCACGCCGAGCGCCACCCCGACCGCGAGCACCCAGCGCCACGCCACCCGGGGCGGGCCGACGAGGAACACCGCGGGCAGCGCCACCACGGCGAACCGCAGCGCGCAGAACAGCAGCGGCGGGAAGTCGTGCAGACCGACCTCGATCAGCACGAAGTTCAGGCCCCAGACGGCGGCGATCAGCACGGCCAGCGCGACATGACGGGGCCTCATGGCGGACGAGGGCGAAGCGGAAGACGGCATGGCCCGAGCATGGCCCGCAACAACCGTTCAGCACCAGCGAGAGTTTCTCAACCAAACTGTTTACCATTGCTGCATGATGGATCTGGGACGCCTGCGCGCCCTGCACGCGGTCGCCGTGCACGGCTCGGTCGGCGGCGCCGCGACGGCGCTCGGCTTCACCCCGTCCGCGATCTCCCAGCAAATCGCCAAGCTCGAACGCGAGACCCGCACCGTGCTGCTGGAACGCCAGGGCCGGGGCATCCAACTCACCGACGCCGCACGCGGGTTGGCGGACACCGCGCAGCGGGTGCTGGCGCTGGTCGAGCAGGCCGAGGTGACGCTGGAGGAGCAGCGCGGCCGGGCCACCGGGCGGCTGCTGGTCGCCGCCTTCGCCACCGCCTCGCGCGGCCTGCTGCCCGGCGTGCTCGCCGAACTCCACGCCGACTACCCCGAGTTGGAGGTCCGGCTGCTGGAGAGCGACCCGTACCCGGCGGCCGAGCTGGTGGCCCGCGGCGAGGTGGACCTGGCGGTGGTGCAGGACTGGGCGTCCGTGCCGCTGCCGGTGCAGGAGGGCCTGGACCGGCTCGACCTCGGCACCGACCCGGTCGATCTGCTGCTGCCCGTCGCCCACCCGCTGGCGGCGCTCGACGCCGTCCCGATGACGGAGCTGCGCGGGCAGCGCTGGACCAGCGTGCCGCCGGGCAACATCTGCCACGACTGGCTGCTGCACACCATGCGCGAGATCGGCGAGGAGCCGGACGTCCGCTACCAGGTCGGCGAGTTCGAGAGCCAGATCGCGCTGATCGCGGCCGGCCTCGGCCTCGGCCTGGTCCCCCGGCTGGGCCGAGGCCCGCTCCCGCCGGAGGTCGCCGCCCGTCCCGTCACCCCGCGGCCGTTCCGCCGGGTGCATGTCCTGTGGCGCGCCCAGACCTCGCGCCGCCCCGCCGTCACCGCCACCCTGGACGCGCTGCGCCGGCACTGGGCCGCCCTGGACCTCTGACCCGGACCTCAGGTCAGCCCGACCACCAGCCACATGAATCCGACGCCCAGCAGGGTGCAGACCAGGGTGGTGCGCGAGGGGTGCGGGCTGTGCGCCTCCGGCAGGATGTCGGAGGTCGCCAGGTACATCAGGAACCCGGCGAAGAACCCGAGGTACAGCCCGAGGAGGTGTTCCGGGATGGTGAACAGCAGCGTGATCGCGGCGCCGGTGACGGGGGCGACGGCGTCGGCGGCCAGCAGCGCGACGGCCCGCCGCCGGTTGTTCCCGTACAGCCGGGTGATCGTGTAGGTGTTGAAGCCGTCCGCGAAGTCGTGCGCGACGACGGCGACGGCGACCACCGCGCCGACCGTGGTGCCGGCCTGGAAGGCGGCGCCGATCGCGAAGCCGTCCATCATGCTGTGCAGCACCAGCGCGGACGCGGCGGCCAGCCCGACGCCCTGTTCGCGGTGCCGATGCCCGGGCCCGTGTCCGTGGCTGTGCGCGGCGTACTCGCCCTCGTGGCCGCGGTGGATGGCGACGGCCCGCTCCACCACGTGGATCAGCAGGAAGCCGGCGGCGAACATCAGCAGCGCCTCGGGCACGCCGTGGAGTCTCTCGGGGGCCTGCTCCATCGCCTCGGGGAGCAGGTCGAAGGCGACCACGCCGAGCATCAGTCCGGCGGCGAAACCGAGCACCAGGTGGCGGCGGTCGCCGGTGCGCTGCGCGACGAAGCCGCCGATCAGCGTCATCAGGAAGGCGCCCGCGGCGACCAGCACGGCGGTCAGTTTCGGCCTCCCCCGACTCGCGCCGAGGGCCGGACGGCTGCGCGGACCGCTGCCCACGGCTGCCCAGTCGTCCGGCCCGGGCCGGTCGGTGCCGGGCCCTGCGCTCCACTGTGCGGGCCGCCCCGTGGCCGCGCCGTCCGGCGGACCCACCGGGGTGAGCCGCCGCCGCGCGTGATTGCGCGTCAGCCGTCCCCGGCGGCCCGGTAGACGGCGGCGAGCTGCGGGGCGCCCTGCTCGGCCCAGTCGGCGCCGAGGGCGGTGACGTCGAGCTCGAAGCCGGTGGCCAGGACCATCAGCGGGCGGCCGTCGAAGGCGAGCCGCCAAGCCGAGCCGGGGATCCGGCGGCGGATCACCGTGCCGAGGTAGAGGCCGGCGTCGATGCCCAGCCACTGGGAGACCTGCGGGTCGTCGCGCCAACGCGGCAGCAGCTGGTCGAGCGCGGTCAGCGAGTCGACGGTGTCGTCGAGTTGCACGCCGGCGGCGTCCGCGAGTTCCCGCAGCAGGCCGCACTCGGCGTACATCCCGGCCATCGCCTGTTCCCGGGCCTCGGCGGTGTGCCGTTCTGCGTTCTCGACCGGGCGCCGGCCGAGGTATCCGTTCTCCACGGCCCAAGCCTGTCACCTCGAACGGCGGAACGGGAGAAGGCCGGACGGGACCCGCCGGGGTTTCCGACGGGCCGTCAGGACGTCAGTGGCAGCGCCAGGTGGGTGAGGGCGAGTTCGCGGATGCCCTGGCCGTCGACCAGGTGGATCCGCTGGTGGCGCTCCTCGGTGGTCAGGTCCACCGCCTCGTCGGTGAACTGCCCGCAGGTCATCCGCAGGCCCCGGTCGGCGCCCTCCTCGCGGACGGCCTCGGACAGCGTGGCGATCTCCTCGGCGGTGACGGGCGCGGGGCCGCGGGACGCCCACACCACCCAGCGTCCGGGCAGCCGGCTGCCGGGCTGGCCCTCGGCGGTGGCGACCAGTCCGGCCGGGCCGCGCAGCCGCACGCTCCAGCCCTCCAGGCCGCCGGCGGTGAGCACCGCCCGGACCAGCAGAGCGAATTCGCCGGGCGACAGTTCGCCGAGCGCGGGGACCGCGGCGTCGGCGGTCCCCCAGGGCACCACCGCCTCGTCCGCGTACGGGTCGGGGGTGATCACGGCGGCGAGCGCGCGCAGCCGCAGCAGCGACTCGTCGTGTTCGGCGTCCGCGTACACGCCGTCGTCGCCGAGGTGCCCGGAGTCGGGGACCAGCCGGGTGCGGGCCAGCGCGTCGCGGTCGGCGTCCACGCTGAGCAGGCAGCGCGGGGGGCGGCCGGGCAGCCGCAGCCAGCCGTTCAGCACGACGCCGGCCAGCACGTCGTCGGTGTCGACGGCGTCGGCGGCCTGCAGGGCGCGCAGCGCGAGGCGGGCGGCCAGCCGCAGGTAGTCCGCGCGGACATCGGCATCGGGGCGGTGCACCGGCTCGACGGTGCCGTCCTCGGTGAGCCGGTAGCCGGACAGCGCGGGGACGGTGTCCAGCGGCGGCAGGTCGAGGTCGAGGACGGCGGTGCGGGTCAGCGCCCGGAACACCGCGTGGCAGGGGGCCGGCAGATCGCGGGTGGAGCCTTCGGCGGCGGCCAGGGCGCGTTCCAGCAGCGATTCGACGGCTGCCGGCTCGGCCTGCCGGTACGCGCGGCGGCACTCCTCCAGGCTGTCGTTGTACTCCTGGACGGCCCGGGCGCGGGCCTGTTCGGCCTCCTCGTGGGCCTGCCGGGCGGCGACCGCACCACTGTCGGCCAGGTCGGCCTGCCTGGTGCGCCACTCGCGCAGCGCGCGCTGGTGGCGCAGCCGGGCCTGGGCGAGTTCGCGCTGGTAGCCGGAGTCGAGCAGGCGGCGCGAACGGGGCTGGTCGGGGTCGCTGTCGACGGGCTCGGGCGGGGCGAAGTCGGCCCAGGCGGGCTCGGGTTCGGCGTCCGGCGCGGCGTCCGGGTACGGCTTGGGGCGGTAGCTGCGCAGCTGGCTCTCGAAGTCCATCGCGGAGACCGGCTGGGCGGCCCGGCGCAGCAGGTCGGCGAGGCGTTCGTGGTCGGCCTGCACGGCGAGGGTGCGGTGGTGGGTGAGCGCGGCGGCCCGGCCGTGCGCGGCCACCGGGTCGGCCACGCCGTCCGGCTCGGGAACGGCACCCGGCTCGGGAACGGCGGCGGGCGCGGGTGCTGCTGCGACGGCGGGCTCGGACGGGGGTGCGGCGGGCGCGGGGACGAAGACGGGTGCGGGCGGCTCGTCCTCGTCGGCGCCGAGTTCGCGGAACAGCGAGGCGAGGAACCCGGGCTGGAGCACCGTGGCGGTGCCGTCGGCGCGGCCCTCGGATGGATGCTGCATCGGCGGTCGTTCCCCCTGCTCGTCCGGCGCACGTCGGAGGGCCGCCGTCGGCGGGGGCCCGATCAGCATTGTCCCCCGTCCGGCGCTCCGGGTCAGCCAACCTTCGGGGTTTGGCCGAGCGTTGACGCAGGATCAGCCGACCGTGCCCGATCCGGGCTCCCGGGGGCGGCCCTCGGGAGCCCGGATCGGGCGCGGCGGTTCAGTTGGTGCGGGTGTTGGTCAGGTGCAGTCCGATGTAGCCGACGTAGATCCGGCCACTGCCGGAACAGTCGTCCAGGTAGTGCACCCGGGGGGCGGTGCCGCCACCGCCGATCCGCAGGTGGGCGCCCATGAAGGCGCGGCAGGAGGAGTCGACGACGGCGGGGACCGGCAGCATCCGCTGGCGCTTCCACTTGCCGTGGCTGGCGACGGTGCGGGACTCGCCGCGGACCGCCTTGCGCGGCGGGAAGCGGTGGCAGCCGGGCGGGGTGTGCTCGCACCACTGCTTGAAGTCGCCGCCGGCCTCGCCGCGCACGGCGGCATCCGCGTACTCCTGGAGCGCGGTCAGACCGTCCCAGGTGAGCCGGGCCCAGCCGGGGCCGTCGGCCTGGCCGTCCAGGGCGAGCGTCTCCTTGCTGTCGCCGGTGAACTCCAGCAGCGGGAACTCGCCGAAGCGGTCGACCAGTTCGCCGAAGCTGACCGGGTCGGTGCCGCACCGGGAGCGGCGCGGCGGGCGGGGCTGCTCGACCCGCAGCCGGCAGCGTTCCAGCCGGACCGCCGGGTGCGCGGGGCGCTCGGGGGCCTTGCGCACCTCGGGCGGCAGCCACAGTTGCGGCACCGCGTCCAGCGGGGCGGGCGGCGCGAGTTCGGCGGCCACCCGGCGCGGTTCGCGGGCCAGCAGGGCGGCGGCGCGGCGCAGGTTCTCGTCGATCCGCTGGCGCGGCAGGACGGGGTGCCGGGCGGCGTCGGCGCGGGACGCCGGGTCGACGTCGGGCAGGAAGGTGCGGACCGCGCCGCCGTACACCTTGTGGTACTCGAGGGCCAGGTTGAACCGTGGCAGCGCGGTGTGCCCGAGCATGTACATCGAGGCCAGGCCCGGGAGTTGACGCAGCAGCGGGCCGAGCACCTCGTCCTGCCACTGCTCGATCGGCACGGCGGGCGGCACGCTGGCCACCACCGTCGGCAACTGCCGTTCAGGGTCGCACAGTTCGTCGATCAGGTCGTCCAGGTCCGCGGGCCCGAGCAGCCGCGGGGCGATCGCCAGCGGCACCGGGCCCTCGGTGGCGTCCAGCAGCGGCAGCAGCCGGCGGACGAGCTCCGGGACGGGGACGCGGCCGTGACCGGCCAACGCGGGCCCGGCGGGCAGGTGTTCGGCCTCGACGCGCAGCCGGGTCGGGCCGTCGGCGTCCTCGGCGGCGAGGGTGAGGGTCAGTTGGTCGATACCGTGCGGAGCGGGGGTGCGCAGCCGGCGGCGGCTGTAGCGGGCTTCGGGGCCGCGGCCGGGCAGCGGTCCGCCGTCGCGGTCCAGCAGCACCCGGTCGCCGAGCCGTAGTCGCTCCGGCAGGGCCCCGTGCTCGCGGGGCGGGGGCTCGTCGTGGCCTTCCGCCTTCAGCCAGGCGGCGAGCAGGTGGTCGACGAGGGCGGTCGTGTCGTGGTGCGGGCGGGGTGTCGCGGCCGTCAGCCGATAGGGCGGCTGGGCATGGTCGGTGGGCATACGCGGAACCTCCCGAAGTACGGTGCTGCGGTCTGCGAGTCCTCCTTCCGATGCCGTGCCGGATCGTGGTGTCCTGTCTAGGAGACGAAGTGACCATGAGGGGAAGTTCCTACTCCGGCCCCGTTTCCTTCGTTCGGGTGTCATCGGACGGCAACCGGAACTCCGCCCGCGCCGCCTCTGCTACCCGCCCGCCCGCGGTTGATGCCGTCCGCCCGACACCCGCGCCGGCCCAGGAAATTGGCCGAAAACGACCGCGGTTCGGGCCCCACAGGGCCCCACCGGGCGCCCCGTCACGCCCCGGGCCGCGCAGTCCTGTCGGACCGCGCGGGCCCTAGTGGAACCTCTCAGACCTCGACCTCGACGAAGGTCCGCCCGGCCGCCTGCGCGCCGGCCGAACCGCCGGTCGCCTCGGCCAGCCAGGTGTGGAACTCCGTCACCTCCGGCTCGGGGACGCCCACTTCGATCCGCACCCCGTCCGCCAGGTACTCCAGCCCGGCCACCGTGTACCCGGCCGCCCGCACGTCGTTCTCCAGCCGCCCGGCCCGGGTGTGGTCCACGGCCACCGACAGCAGCGCGACCGGACGCCGCTCCAGCAGCCCGATCTCGTCCAGCGCCTCCGACACCGCCGACCCGTACGCCCGGACCAGGCCGCCCGCGCCCAGCTTGATCCCGCCGAAGTACCGGGTCACCACCGCGACCGTGTCGGTCACCCCGCGACGCCGCAGCACCTCCAGCATCGGCACGCCCGCCGTCCCGGCCGGCTCGCCGTCGTCGCTGGACCGCTCGCGCGGCTGCTCCTCCCCCACCACGAACGCCGTGCAGTTGTGCCGGGCGTCCCAGTACTGCTTGCGGATCGCCGCGATGAACGCCTGCGCCGCCTCCTCGTCCGCGACCCGGGCCAGGTGGCAGATGAACCGGGACTTCTTGATCTCCAACTCGTGACTGCCATCGCCCCGGACGGTCAGGTACGGCTTCGGGCTCGGCTCGGCCATGACGCTGGTGCTCTCCGCTGTCGCTCTCCACCCGGCACCGCCTCGAACAGCGGCCACCGGTCTCGCCGACCAGCCTAGGGCCTCGGCTCCGGGTCACGCGGGGCCGTGGCTGCTCAGCGGCCCGCCAGCGCGTGCAGGGCGGCCCGGTCCAGGCCGGTGCGGGCGGTGATCTCGACGGGGTCGAGGGCGCCGCAGTCCAGGCCGCGCAGCAGCTGGCCGCTGAGGGCGCGGGCGGTGGCGGGCTCATCCAGCACCGCGCCGGCGGACTTGGCGAGGTATCCGGCGAGCCGGGCGCAGGCGGCGTCCAGGCCCTCGCGGTGGAAGGCGTACACGGCGGCGTAGCGGGTGGGCAGTTGGGCGGGGTGCAGGTCCCAGCCCTGGTAGTAGGCACGGGCCAGCGCGCGGCGGACCAGGCCGTGGTGCAGCCGCCAGGCGGCGTGCACCTGCTCGACGGAGCCGATGGGGAGCACGTTGGTGGAGCCGTCGGAGAGCCGGACGCCGGTGCCGGCCGCGGCGACCTGCATGACGGCCTTGGCGTGGTCGGCGGCCGGATGGTCCGGGCTCTGCTGGGCCGCGGCGACCCCGCAGGCGGCGCTGTAGTCGAAGGTGCCGTAGTGCAGCCCGGTGGCCCGGCCCTCGGCGGCCCCGATCAGCAGCGCGACGGTGACCCGGCCGTCCGGGCCGAGGACGGCCTGCGTGGTCTCGATCTGGATCTCGAACCCGAGCCGCCCCGCGGGCAGCCCCGCCCGCCGCTCGAAGTCCGCCAACAGCCGGGCCAGCGCGGTGACCTGCGCGGGGTGGCTGACCTTCGGCAGGGTGAGCCGCAGGCCGTCGGGCAGCCCGCCCTCGGCCAGCAGGGTGCCGAGGAACACCTCCAGGGTGCGGATGCCGCGGGCCCGGACGGCGGCCTCCAGGCATTTGGTGCGGATACCGATGTGCGGCGGCGCGCTGCCGTCGGCCGCCGCCGCGGCCACCAGCTTCGCCGCCCGCACCGCCTCGGCGTCCTCCTCGGCGTCGGGGCGCTGCCCGTAGCCGTCCTCGAAGTCGATCCGCAGGTCCTCGATCGGCTCGCGCGCCAGCTTGGCCCGCACCCGGGCGTGCACGTCCGCGAGCAGCGCGTCGTCGGGCACGCCGAGCGCCTGCGCCAGGCGCGCGGGCGTCCCGGCGTGCCGGTCGAACACGTCGAGCGCCTGCGCGCCCCACTCGCGGACGGTGTGCGCCCCGAACGCGTCCGCCGGCACGTACACGGTGTGGACGGGCTGCCGGCCGGGCCGCTCGCCCGGGTAACGGCACGTCAGTTCGGCGTCCACCGGCGCCAGCAGCGCCTCAACGGCGGCCCGGGCGGCGTCCGAGAACGCGACCTGCCGGGCGGGTCCGGGCTGAGCGGGCTGAGCGGGCTGAGCGGGCTGAGCGGGCTGTGGCATCCGGGGCTCCTTCACTCACCGCACGGCTCAACGAAACGGTCCGGCGAAGGTAGTGCTGCCCCACCACAGCGTCAATGGCCGCCCGCCGGGAGATCCGGCGGGCGGCCATGGCACGAGGGGTGCGGTGCAACGACGAGTTGAGGGGCGTCACCGCAGGAGAAGGACGGTCACTCCCGGCCTGACTCCATGTACCGCTCCTGGAGCTCGTCCCAGATCTTCTCGACGTCCTTCACCGCCACGCCGCCGTCCGGACGCGAGCCCGGGACGCCGCGCTGCGACAGGTACTCGGCGAAGCGGCGCTCGTCCGGCTGGCGCTGGTTCTCCTCCATGTAGCCGACCAGGGCGGCGAAGCACTCGTCCGCGTCCAGCGGCTCCGCCCCGCCCGCGAACGGACGGCGGGCCGGAGTCTCCTCCGCGCCCTGGTCGAAGGGCAACGTCTCCGCCTCCATCATCGCGTCCAGCCGCAGCGGCCGGCCGCCCAGCCGGATCGGCTCGGCCTCCTGGTCCTGCATCGGCTGCTGCTGGGGCTGGGGCGCGTGTGCGGCCTGCGGCGCGTACGGACCCTGCGGACGGGACGGGCCGCGGCCGTTCGCCATCACCCGCTCCGGCTCGGCGCCGGCCGGACGGTAGCCCTCGTCGTAGCCGTCCTGCTCCGGGTACCCCGGCTCGCCGTAGCCCTGGTCCGCGTAGTCCTGCTCCGGGTACGTGTCGCCCGGCTGGTAGCCCGACTGCGGGCGACCCGGCTCGGCCTCGTCCTGCGGGCGCGGGGCCTTGAACCACGGCGACGCCTGGCCCGGCACCCGGGCCGTGTGCACCTGGTCGGTCTCCGCCAGGTGCGAGCGCACCGGACGGGCCGTCCACACGTTCAGCTCCGAGGAGCGGTCCACCACCGGCGCGGCCTGCGCGGCCTCCGGGTCCTGCTGGTCCCGCAGCCGCACCGCGGCCAGCTTCGCCAGCGTCGGCACCGCGACCGCCGCCGACACCGGCGGCACCGCCTGCTGCGGCTGGGGCTTCGGCTTCGCAGCTGCGGGCGCGGGGGCGGGCGCCGCGGCGGGCCCGGCGGTCTGGCCCTGGTTCGGTGCTGCCGCACCGATCGCCGGCGGCTGGCCCTGCGTCACCTGAGCGGCAGCCGGCACCGGACGGTCCGCCTGCACCGTCTCCTCGGTCTCGGGCGCCGCACCGCCGTGCACCTGGAGCGGGCCGTCGATCCGGTCCAGGATCGTCGGGTCCAGCGGCACGCCGTACTTCGCCAGCTTCAGCGGCAGCAGCGCCTGGAACGGTGCCGACTTCCGCCAGCCCCGCCCGTACCGGAACCGCAGCTGCGCGCGGTACACCAGCCGGTTCTGCTCCAGCCGCACCGTCTCGTCGTACGAGCGCAGCTCCCACAGCTTCATCCGGCGCCACAACCGGAACGTCGGCACCGGCGAAAGCACCCAACGCATCAGCCGCACCGACTCCATGTGCCGGTCCGCGGTGATCGCCGCGATCCGTCCCACCGCGTGCCGGGAAGCCTCGACCACCACCACGAACAGCACCGGGATCACCGCGTGCATCGCCATGCCCAGCGCGTCGCCCCAGGACGCCGCCGCGTTGAACGCGATGGTCGCCGCCGTCAGCAGCCACGCCGTCTGACGCAGCAACGGGAACGGGATCCGCAGCCAGGTCAGCACCAGGTCCAGCGCGAGCAGCACCACGATGCCCGCGTCGACGCCTATCGGGAACGCGTAGGCGAAGGCACCGAAGCCCTTCTCGATCGCCAGGTCCCGCACCGAGTTGTACGACCCCGCGAAACCGATGCCCGAGATCACACACGCGCCGACGGCCACCACGCCCAGCAGAGCACGGTGCGCGCGGGTAAGGGAAGGACGTGCCATTCAGTGATCAACCCCTGGGACTCGGCAGCTGCCGTAGGACCTGTAGCCGCCGAGTACACGTCCCCGCCCGGGGCGCACGACCGCGGGACAACCCGGTGTTGATGCGCCGTTGACAGACTCGGCCCACCGGATACTACTCGCACGGGCGTTCACCCATGTCGCCAGGCCGGACCGGCACCACTCCTCCACTGGTCCGCACCACCGCGCGCACCGCACTCACGCACGCCGTCGCAGGCCGCGCACAATCGCACGACGACGTCTCGCCGGACCCGCCCGGGCGCTACCCGGCGGCCGGCCGCTCCGCCGCGCCGTTCAGGTACGCCAGCACCGCGAGCACCCGGCGGTTGCCGTCCTCGGTGGGGGACAGCTCCAACTTCCCGAAGATGTTCGCGATGTGTTTGGCCACCGCCCCGTCACTGATCGTCAGCCGCGCACCGATCGCCGAGTTCGAGCAGCCCTCCGCCATCAGCCCCAGCACCTCCCGCTCGCGCGGCGACAGCCGCTGCAACGGCTCCGAACCCGCGTTGTGCTGCAGCAGCCGCCCGATCACGTCCGGATCCATCGCCGTCCCGCCGGCCGCCACCCGGCGCACCGCGTCCACGAACTGGTCCGCGTTGAACACCCGGTCCTTCAGCAGGTAGCCCACCCCGCCCGTGCCGTCCGCCAGCAACTCCCGTGCGTACAACTGCTGGACGTGCTGCGACAGCACCAGCACCGGCAGGCCCGGTATCTCCCGACGTGCCGCCAACGCCGCCTGCAGCCCCTCGTCCGTCAGCGTCGGCGGCAGCCGGACGTCCACCACCGCGACGTCCGGCCGCTCCGACAGCAGCGCCGCCAGCAGGTCGGGCCCGGTCTCCACCGCAGCCGCGATGGTGAACCCGTGGACCTCCAACAGCCGCGTCAGGCCTTGGCGAAGGAGGTAGAGATCCTCGGCGAGGACAACGCGCACGGCAACTCCATCGTGATGGTGGTCGGCCCGCCCACAGGACTGTCGAGCGAGATCACTCCGTCGAACGTACCCAACCGCCTCTCGATCCCGCGCAATCCGCCGCCCGTCTCCATCCGCGCACCCCCGTGCCCGTCGTCCGTCACCACCACCCGCAGCCGGCCCGCCCGGTGCAGCACATCCACCCACACCTGCCGGGCCCGCGCGTGCTTCGCCGCATTCGCCAGCAACTCACTGACGCTGAAGTACACCGCCGTCTCCAACGACGCCTCCGGACGCGCCGGCAGGCTCACGGTCACCTCCGTCGGCACCACCGCCGTCAGCGCCAACTCCCGTACCGCATCCGGCAGTCCGCGCTCCGCCAGCACCGGCGGGTGGATGCCCCGGACCAGATCCCGCAGCTCCTGCAACGCCTTAGCCGAGGACTCCCGTGCCTCTGCCAGCAACTCCCGCGCCGCAGTCTGGTCACTCGTCATCAGGTGCTCGATCGTCCCCAGCGTCAGCCCGATCGCCACCAGCCGCGCCTGCGCCCCGTCGTGCAGATCCCGCTCGATCCGCCGCAACTCCGCGGCCTGCGCGTCCACCGCGTCGGCCCGAGTTTCCGTCAGATGCGCTACCCGTTCGGTCAGTTGGGCCCGGCTCTGTTCCGGACCACCGCCCAGCACCCGGCACGCCAGCTCGTGGTGGGCCCGCACCGCCCGCGGCATCGCCAGCAGTCCGACCGTCATTATGGCCCCACCGATGAGCGCAGAGATCAGCAAGTTCATCAGGTGGTTGTAGAACCCGAAGAAAACCCGGTGGTCCGCTTGCGCCGTCAATACGAAAATCAGCCCGCCCCAGACCAGCACCATCGGCACGCCCAGCAACGCCACCACGCCCACCGGATTCGCCAGCAGCCACAGTCCCTCCCGCCGCACCTGCCGATCCCGTACCGCCCACTGCACGAACTGCACCAGCCGCGCCACCTCCAGCCTCCGGTGGTACGAGGCCCCCGTCCACCAGAACCCGCGCGCGTCCTGCTCCAACGCCTCCCGCGTCGAATACACCACCCGCCAGGGCTCCCCGGACACCTGCTCCACGCGGTGCCGCGTCCACGCCGCACCGTGCCGCACGAGCAGGTACAGCACCGACGCCCCCACCACAATCGCACTCGGCGCCGCAACGAACGGCGCGAGCGGCCCCCCATCGAACAGCTGAACCGCCGCCAGCGCCGTGAACACCGCCGCCAACACCGGCACCACCGGCCCCGCAGCCGCCGCCACCGCCACCACCACGCCCTGCCCCCAGGCCCGCACCCCTGCCCGCAGGCGCTCCCCCACAACGGACCTGACGGCCCCACCGTCGAACCATGTTGTCGTCGCCAAGGCCTACTCCCCGAGATTGATCGCCGTCCCCAAGAACGCTCTCAGTCTCTCCCCGGCACCCCGGCCGGCACATTGGCCGTGCCACCCGTCTTTCAGGTGGACCTAAGTCCACCCCGACCGGTGGTGACTGGTCCCGGAAACGCGAAAAAGCCCCCCGCCAAAAGGCGGGGGGCTTTCCCTGAATGATTGTTCGGCGGCGTCCTACTCTCCCACAGGGTCCCCCCTGC
>NZ_JBIUCB010000045.1:0-22178 GCF_044593455.1 Kitasatospora sp. NPDC051984 | reverse complement strand
TTCGCTCCGGCGGCCCGGGATGGCTGAGGCTGGATCAGGCGGTTGAGCTGGTCTTGTGGCTGACGGGGGGTCGGCCTTCGGCCGGGCTGACTGGGAGTGGGGTGGCTGGCGCGGTGCGCGGGCGCGAGTCGGTGGCGGGCGGGGTCGAGGGGGCGGGCGGGCAGCCGCGAGGGTGCCGGTGGAGCGATCCGGGGGTGGTCGCGGTGGACCAGGTGGCCGGGTCCTTCTGGCCTTGCTTCACTTCTGCGTGTCAGTCGATCCCGCCGGATGTGGCCTCCCTCTTGGGGAAATGGGCCGCTCCGGACCGATCGGAAATGGGCCGGATAATCGGCCTGCTTTCCCGTAGAATTCGGGTCGGCCCGTGTATCAGAAACCCGGTGTCAGATCATCCCGCCGAATGGCCTGTGTGGATTCCAGGGATTCGGTTCCCTTTCAGGTTCTCTTTCGAATTCCCGTTGGGGTGCTCTTTCGGGGCCTGCTGGTCGGCTGCGGCCGGGTCGGCGGGCGGGCCGGCTTCCTCATCCGGAGCCCTCTCGGCGGCGGGTGTGGGGAGCGGCTGTGCCGGTGGTGCTGTCGCGATGCGCCGAGGGGCGGGGGTTGGGGGGTGTTTGCGCTGGTCACAGGGCATAGCAGCACCCCCTGTCGCGCCCTTCTCGGCGGGGTCGCTACAGGGGGTCGTGACAGGGGTCGGGCGGCCGGGCCGCCACCGCAATCCGCTTCCGGGCACGGTACCGGGTGGGGCCGGTCGTCCGGGCGCGGCACACGGTGGCGGCCCGCCGGGCTGAGCCGGGGCGGTCCTGCCCCGGGACCAACGAAGCGGGCCCTGCCCGGTCACCGACCCCGCCGGGCTCGGCCGCCCCGAACCGATCGCGGCGGCCGCGGCCAGGCGGACGCGGGAGAAGAGGCCGAGCGCCGGTGAGTGACCCCGCCCCTGGACCGACCGCGCCCAACCCGCCCGCCACCCACTCACCACCAGGACCAGGCGCACAGAGGTAAGTCGGCCCGGTGAGAGGGCCCGAATCCTGGGCCTGACCTGCGGGAACAGCCAGATGGCAGGTCGAGGTGCGGAACCCTAAACGAGCAGCCAAACGAGCAGCCAAACGAGCAGCTAGACGAGCACCTAAGCGAGCAGCCAAACGAGCAGCTGAACGAGACCGCGGGTGCGGGTGTTCGGCGGCCTGGTCGTCGTCGTGCTCCGGCCCGGCCGGGCCGCTGGGGAGGGCCAGCGCAGCGCCGCCGATCCCGTCCGGCACCACCGCCCACCCACCACAGCAGGAAGAGGGGCCAGAGACAGGGATGTCGGAATTTCCGGGCCCCTTGGATGGGGCTCTGAACTGGCCGTATGCCAGCCGTCCGCTGGACCTGGGGGTCCGGCGTCAGGACCTGCGTCAGGACCTGCGTCAGGACCTGGGGCAGGACTCAGGCCAGGACCTACGTCAGGACCCGCCGGGGCCGGCCTCCGGCTGCGCCGCCCGCCCCCTGCTCGATCGCGGCGGCCGCCGCCAGGCGGGCGCGAAGGAGAGGCCGAGCGCCGGTGAGCGGCCCCGCCCCGGGCCGACCGCGCCCACCCCGCCCACCACCACCCATCACGACCAGGACCAGGCGCACAGGGGTAAGTCGGGCCGGTGAGTTGAGGCGGGTCCGGGCCTGGCCTGCGGGAACGGCCGGGGGCAGGTCGAGGCGCTGAACCCCGAACGAGACCTCCAGCGAGACCCCGTACGAGAGTCGGCGGCCCTAGCCGTCGTCCGGCCTGGCCGGTCCACCGCCACCCGTTCCGGGGGCGCAACCAGAGGCCGACAGCCCGCCGCAGGCGCGAACCCCGAACCGCCAACCGACCAAGACGCAAGACCAAAAGACAAAGGAGAAGGGGTTGCCGGAGTTTTCCGAGCCCCGGTCAGGTGCCTTGAGCTGCGGTGATACCAGGTCAGGCCGCAGGGCTGGGTGCCCACAAGACACCCCGCAAGGGAACCGGAGAGGTGCCCCACAAGGCGTTCCACAAGGCGCTCCACAAGATGCGGGGCGGGCCCGGCCGCCGCCGTCCGGCCGGCCGCAGGCGCCGAAGAGCAGCGCCGCGCCGCCGATCCCGTTCACCACCACGACCACCCACCACACAGCAGGAGAGGGCACAGACCAGTGCGCGAGGACCCACGTCAGGACCTGCGTCCGGCGGGCCGCCGGGCCCGGATGCTCAACGGCCTGGCCGTCGCCGTCCGGCCGGCCGCAGGCGCCGAAGAACAGCCCGCGCAGCGCGGCCGATCCCGACCGGCTCCACCACCAGCCACCACCGCAGCACAGGGCCCACAGAGGGATGTCGGAATTTCCGGGCGGCCCGGCGGGGCCTGTGGCCTGGGCGGATGCGGCGATGGCGGCCGGGGAGGGGGGACCGTCATCGGAAGCACCATCGGAAGTGCCGTCGGAACCAGCATCGGAAGCGGCCGGGCCGGGAGAGGTTGCTCCGGGGACTCGTCAGAGTTCGTTGAGACGGGTCACTCAGCCCTGCGCGGCCGTCTGGCCGGTCAGGGCGACGAACTGCGCGCTCAGCCGCTCCGCTTCGGCGCGCACCGCCAGGTCGGTGGGGGCGTCGGCGAACTCCACCAGCGCGGTGTGCAGCGCGGTGAGCAGTGCGACGGCGGCGGTGCCTTCGTGGCCTTCCTGGCGGTACGTCGTGATCAGGCCTTCCACCGACGCGGCGAAGGCTCGGGCGCCCTCGACCTCGGCGGTGATCTGGTCGGCGGGGAACGGGCGGGTGGTCACGAGGCGGTCCTCCATCGGCCGGCCCCGGCGTTGGGCCGGGTCCTGTGGGCTCGACGGTAGCCTCCGCGGACCGGTCCGGGACGGCGTTCCGGTCGGAATCACCCCTGGAACCTCGTACACCTCGGCCCGGTGGAACAACCCGCCACCGGTCAAAGTCCGTTGAGACGGACCGCTCCTCCAGCGGCTGCCGGAGACAGGTGGAGGCAGATGGAGACAGGTGGCGCGCGAAACGCCCTCACCTGGGGAAACGGGCCTCCCATGACACAGATGACACAGATAGACCGGGGCAAAGCGGACACCTGTGTACGGCTGTCGCCCCACCTGTCTCCACTTGTCTCCACCTGTCTCCACTTGTCTCCACCTGTGTCCGGCACCTGTTCCACCTGTGTCCGCTGTTCCACCTGTGTCCGCGCCGGGTGGGGACCGGGCGGCCGGTGGGTTCGGTGCCGGCCGGACTCAGGCCGGGTCGAGGTCCGGGTTCTGGCGGAGCGCCAGGGAGACGCTCCGGGCGGCGCTGCGGGCGGTGGCGTGCCGGACGGGACGGTCCTGGGCGTCGACCAGGTAGACGGGCGGGTCGCCGAGGCCGACGAAGGCCACCCAGCCGTCGGCGCCGCCGAGGCGGTCCTCGGCCCAGCCGACGGCCCGGTCGTCGCGGACGACTAGGCACAGGTGGTCGCGGCCGGTCCAGCCGCGGACCTCCCAGCCGGGGCCGATCTCCGGCAGCACGCTGGAGTAAGCGGTGGGGCCCAGGCCGCGCCGGTCGGGCGGCAGCAGATCGAGCGGGTCCGGCTGCGCGTCGGGCGCGGTCGGCGCGGGCGCGGGTGATGCGTCGCGGGAGGCTTCGACCCGTTCCGGTGATGCGTTGCGGGAGGCATGGAGTTCCGGGCGTGATGCGTCGCGGGAGGCATCACGCTCTCCCCTTGATGCGTCGCGGGAGGCATCAAGGGGTCGGGGCGGAACGACCGCCGCGGCGGCCCGGGCGGGCGGGCTGACCGCTTCGGCCGGCGCCCGCTCCGCCCCTTGGACGGGCGTCCGGGCAGTCGGGCTTGGTGCCTCCCGGGAGGCATCGAGTTCCCGCTCGTAGTCGGCCTGCGCCTGCCGCACGGCGGTGCGCGCGCGGGCCAGCAGCTCCTCCGCCGCACGCTCCAGGCCGGACAGGGGCAGGCGCAGCAGCATCCGGGCGGTGATCGGGCTGATGTCCGTACCGACCCCCTTGTCGAGGGTCTCCGCGAGGCCGCGGGCGGCGCGGTCGACGAGCGCGCCGAGGGCGGCGATCTGCTGCGTCGCCTCGCTGTCCAGTGGCTCGCGCGAGTCATCAAGGTTGGTGGCGGTCAGCGCGGCGGCCTGCTTGTCCTTGGTGCGGGCGCGGTACGCCTTGGAGGAGCAGGCCCGGCCGCAGTAGGCGGGGCGCTGCCCGGGGCCGTCGCCGCGGATCGGCGTGCCGCACACCTTGCAGCCCGGCCCGTCCGACCCGCCCGTTTCCTCTTCGATGCCTCGCGCGTCAGTTCCCATGATCGTCATCGTAGGCGCGGGGTGGGACGGCGCGGCCCGACGGGCGGCGGGCACCGCCCGCTGCACCGTGTCCGGCTGCTGCACTGGGTGCCGCGCTTCGCGCTGCGCGTGCTGCACCGGCTGCGCAACGTGCCGCACTCCGCGGCGCGCCAGAGCGGCCAGTGCGGCGTCCACATCCGTCTGGCCGCCGTCGCCGGCGAGCAGCTCCTTCACGAGCGCCCGCTCCTGCGCGGTGGCGCCGGTCCACGGATCGGCGACGTCGGACAGCGCGGCCCACGCCTGCTCGATGAGCCTGGAGCCGTTCGCCGCAGCGTCGGCCGGCCGGGCCGCCGCCGCGCGCAGCGCGCCCAGGACGACGGCGTGGGCGCTGTACTCGCGGGTGCAGCGCAGCCGGTCGGCGGCCAGGCCGGGGACGTCGGCGAGCAGGCGGGCGGTGACCGTGGCGACTGGGAGGCCGTCCAGCCAGGAGACCAGCCAGGTGCCGGCGCGCTCCTGGTGGGCGCGCGGCGCGCAGTTCTGTTCCTCGGCGAGGGCGGCGACGGACGCCTGGATCCGTCGGCCGCCGTGCCTGCCGCTGTCGTTCACGTCCGCTCTCCGTCCCTCCGGCTGCCCGGCGTCCTTCCATCGCGGCCCGCCCGGGGCGGGAGCGGCGCCGGGCCGTCACGCCCCGGCGGCGGGGATGCCGGGCAGGCATTCCTCGTTGTGGGTGGCCAGCCACTGGCGTTCCTGGCCGGTGGGCACCGGGTGGGGCAGGCGCACCGTCTCGGCCAGGACGTCGAGGACGTCGTCGGGCGTCTGCCCTGGGTGGTGCTGGACGGCGTGGCCGCGACCGGCGGCCAGCAGTTCCTCCACCGGGTCGCCGTCGAGGACGTAGGCGGTCGTCTCCGCGCACAGCGCGCACCGGACCCACCGCAGATTCATCGTCACAACCATGCCGTGAGTAACGACCGGGAACGCCTGTGGAAACGGCACCTGGTGGGAGGTGAATTCACGGCCGGGCGGCCGGTTTGGGCATATTCCTGCGCGGGTGGTTCGGAGTGGAATTGCAGGAAGATCCTGTTTGGAAATGTACTTCACTTCAACGTCGCGGTTTTGGGAGGGGATGGGGCCGGGTCGCCGGGGCGGCGCGGCCCGTCCGGTCGGCCGTAACCTGGGCGGCCCGGGCGGGGTTGGACGGGTATGGACTCTCTCTCCTATGTAGCCATCACCGGCCCGTTCCAGCCCGCCCCGTACACCTTGGACGAGGAGGAGGAACGGGCCCTGCGGCAAGTCCGTGAGGCCGGGCAGGAGGCCGCCCGGTGGATGCGCACGCTGGCCGAGCGGCAGCCGGAGCACGCCCACGCCCAGGCGCTGCTCAATGCTGCGGAGGCGGTCGAGGAGGCCACTGGGGCGGCGGTCGTGCCGGGCGGGGACGGGGAGGCGCTGGACAGCCTGCACCGTTCCTGGCTGCTCGCGTCGATGGTGATCGGCCCGGCCTACCACGACGACGACCGGCGGACGCTGCCCGAACTGACCGCCGCCGAGCGCCTGGCGGTGGTGGCGGTGTGCGCGTTGGCCGCCTCAATGCCGGGCTCGGTGGTCGGCTACTGCCCACTGGAGCTGGACGTCCTGAGTGACGCCCTGGCGGCCGCGGTCCGGGCCAACCGGGGCGACTGAGCGGCCGTCCGCGAACGCGGAGAGGGCCCCGCCGGTGGTCGGCGGGGCCCTCGCTGTCGGTGGGTCAGCGGTCGGCGCGGCGGCCGGTCAGCTCGTTCCGGGCGGCTTCCAGGGTGCGGTCGGCCTGGCCGTACTGGGCCAGGTAGTGCTCGGCCAGTTCCTCCACCGCGTCGGCGGCGGGCCCGTCGCCGTACTCGTCCCAGGCGTGGACCAGCGCCCAGGCCGCATCGGACATGTCGCCGAGGATCGCCTTGCGCACGGACAGCCAGCCGAAGCGGCCCATCGGATCGTCGATCGGGCAGCCGCCGGCCTCGATGTCGGCCAGGCGCGCCTCGTGGGCGTGCAGGTCGGCCTTCGCCTGGTCGGGGGTCGGGTAGTCGGCCGCGAACTCGTCGGGGGTCTCGGTCTCGAACACGGTGGTGGTCTCCTTCGCGGCGCGGTCGGTGGTGGTGAGGATGGCGGGCAGGTCCCTGTGCAGGGCGTGATCGGCGGCCTCCAGGAGGGTGCGGGCGCGGTCGGTGCCGGGCTCCAGTGCGGCGTCGGTCAGGAGGGCGAGGACGTCCTCCAGGGCCTCGGCCTCGCCGTGGCGGTCGGCCCGGTGCAGCATCTCGACCGCCTCGAAGACGAACGCGGCGAACAGCGCGGGGGTGACGTCGGCCGCCTGGGCGCCCAGCAGGCGGGCCAGGGCGGGGCCGTGAGCGGCCGTCAGGGCCGCGAGTGCGGCGTTGTCGGGGTGGTGGTTCACGCGGCCGCTCCGATCAGGACGGCGGCGGGGAACAGGCCGACGACGATGTGGGCGGCCTGGTCGACCAGCGGCGCGCCGCCGCGCTCCAGGAACCCGGTGCTGCCGGTGTGGGTCATCCACCAGGCGATGATCCGGCGGCGGTCGATGATGCCGTGGGTGCCGGCCACCCACGCGATGGCGGCGGCGGTGGGCCAGATTGGGGTGGTGAGGCCCAGCGCGAGGTCGGCGACGGCGAACAGGCCGATCATCGCGCCGAGGTGGCCCAGGACGTGCCGGCCGTTGGCCCGCCAGCCGTCCCGGCCGGCGTCGGCCTTGTGCTCGACCATGTGGTCCGTCTGGATCAGGTAGTCGCCGATGTAGTGGCTGACGAGCAGCAGCAGGAAGGCCGCGACGAAGACGGCGGCGGAGTGCGGGAACATAGGGGTGACCTCCCGGTCGGTTTGCTGTCTGGCGGGGTCGACGGGGCGGCCGGCTTTCTTCGCGGGATGACGGCCGCCCCGGCTGTTCGTGTCGGGGCATCAGGTGTAGTGGCGGATCTCGTCGATCCGCTCGGCGGCGAGCTGGGCGCGGGCGTCGGCGGCGAGGCGGTGCGCGTCGAGCAGGTACCGCTCGGGAACGCGCTCCGGTCCGGAGCGCCGGCCGTTGCGCAGCAGCAGCTGGTCGACGGGCGCGTCGATCAGGACCGCGACCGTGGGCCGCCCGTAGCGGCGGGCCAGGTCCAGCAGCGGTGCGCGGTGCTCCGGCAGGAGCGAGCAGTTGTCGACGTAGGTCGTCTCGCCGCGGCGCAGCCGCATGGCGAGGATCTGCTGCTGAAGCACGAGGGCGTCGGCGGTGGCGTCCTGGTCGCCCGGGCGGGAGACGGCGGCGCGCAGCCGGTCCAGGGAGACGATCCGGTGGGCGGCGACGTCGCGCAGCAGGGTGGACTTCCCGGCGGCGGGAGGGCCTACCAGCAGCACGAGGGCGCCGTCGGGAACGGGGCCCAGGACCGGGGCGGCGGGCATCAGCGCAGGCCCGCGCGGCGGCGGCCGGTCTCGTACTTGCGCTGCATCGCGCTGCGCTTGGACATCGGGTCGCTCTCCTCCGGGTCGACCAGGCGCGCCAGCTCCGACCAGGACGTGCCGCTGTCCTTGAGCGCGACCAGCAGCGCGTCCTGGCGGCGGGCGAGCTGCTCGATGAACCAGGAGACCGCCTTGAGCTGCGCCTCGGCCTCGGTGCCGGACGCCGTCACCTGGGTGGGACGCATGGGGTCGCCGAGCGCGGCGAGCATGTTCTCCAGGTGTCCGGTGCCGCGGGCCTTGGCGAGCCAGCCCTCCGGGTCGTCCGTCTCGGATGCGCAGTGGATCAGCCAGCCGCCGTCGGGGTGGTCGGTGAGTGTGAGCACGGGTTCCTCCCTCCAATCACTGTACGCAGGTGCGTACAGAAAGAAATGTACGCCCCTGCGTACAGTGATCACAAGGGGTTTCGGGAAAGTCGCTGAACGTCGCGGCCGGACGTCGCGGAAACGGGCTGGGACAGCCATGTCCCAGCCCGTTGTCCCGGCCCGGCCCGGCCCGGCCCGGGCGGCGGCGTCGGCCGCCGCCCGGCGGCCTACAGCCCGGGCCGGAGGTCCATCCATGCGATGTCGTTCAGCTCGACCTCGTCGAGGCTGTCGGCGCGGGTTCCGCCGGCCTTGAAGTACTCGTCGCGCAGGGCCTCGGCGAGGATCCGCTCCTGCTCGGCCTGGCCGGCTCCGGCGTCGCGGGCCTCGTACAGGCGGCGGGCGACCGTGCCGGGCATCTTCTGGGTGATGATGCGCGGCCGGGGGTCGTCGGTGGTGTTGCGGCCGGACGTGTAGCCGATCGTTCCGCTGAGGGTCAGCATGAAGCCGTTGGCCTCGGCCGCCCTGCGGACGCGCTGCTTCACGCGCGGCTGCCAGGCGGTGCGGACCTTGGCCTCGATGGCCTTCGCGGCGGCGGGCTTCGGGGTGCCCTGGCCCTTGAGCCAGCGCTGCACGGTCCGCTGGGAGACGCCGAGGTCGGCGGCCAGGGCCCTGGTGGAGCCCTTGGCGCCCTTGAGCAGGAACCGCATCCGGGCGGGAACGGACTGCGGGATCGGCTTGGTGCGTTCGGCCCGCTCCAGGCCCTCGTCGATCTCCCCCATGGGGCTGTCCTTCCTCGTCGTCGTCGTGGTTCGTCGTGGTTCGTTGTGGTGGGGCCCGCCCGGCCGGTGCCGGGCGGGCGGTGTCACAGGGTCCAGCCGATCAGGGTCAGGCGGTGGCCGCGGTCCTCCAGGTCGCGGCGCGAGGCCGCTTCCTCGCGGGCGTGGACCAGGGGCAGCACCAGGTCGCCGCCGCCGCTGGTCGGGACGTCGTTCCACACGCCGCCCGTCTCGTCCAGCCACACAGCGGTGTGGTCCTCGCTCGGCGCGGCGGCCGGCACCGCGACGCCCGCGTCGGCCGCGGCGCGCAGCCAGGCGTCGGCCTGGGCGGTCAGGTCGGCCCGGACCTCCGGCCTCAGGCGGTTCCAGGCGGCCGAGCCCCACTTGGTGTTGCGCCAGTACGCGGCGGCGAGCTGCTCGGCGCGCGGGTCGTGCTCCATCGGGTGCTCCCCTTGGTCCGGCCGCCGGTCGGCGGCCGCTGCTGACAGGTCGTGCGGTGCGGGGCCGGGTCCGCGCGGTGCGGGCCCGGCCCGGGGCCGGCTACTCGTCGGCGGACACCTGGCCGCCGGTCTTGATGTGCCGGGCCGGGTTCGCGCCGCCGGCGAGCAGCTCGGCGACCTCGGCCATCGGCCGGGAGCCCTCGAACTTCACCAGGCCGGGGCTGACGCCCAGGCGCAGCGAGGTGGTGAGGGTGCCGTCGGACGTGGTGAGGACGTCGAGGGCGCCGGGCCCGGGCGAGGCGAACACCGCGCAGTCGGAGAGCACCGCGACGGCGTACAGGCCGGTGTCGGCGGCCATCTTGCGGAGCTTGCGGTGGAGGTTGACGGTGGCGGTGTCGATGATCAGGGCGCGCATGAGCGGGTCCCAGGTCGGGCGGTCCAGGGCGGCCCAGCGCTCGCCGTATTGGTAGTCGAGGCCGCGGGGGCGTTCGCGCATCTTGCCGATGGTGCCCTTGGCGGTCTGCTTGATCGCGGTGAGGACGGCGAGCTCGGCCGGGTCGCCGGTGGTCTTGAGGCCGGCCATGGCGTCGAGGAACGCGACCGGGTCGGTGTCGGCGAGGTCGGCGGGGACGCCGAGGGCGGCCATCGTGTCCATGTACGCGGCGCGCAGGTGCTTGTGCCAGGGGTCGAGGTACGGGCCGGACTCGTGGCGCAGCCAGGCCTCCAGCGGGCGGACGTCCGCGCCGAGCTCGACGGCGTAGGCGAGCTTCGCGGTGGAGTACCAGGCCGGCCCGGCGGCCGGGCGGGTGCCGTCCGCGGTGAACGGGCTGGGCAGCAGCGGGTCGGTGTCGATGCCGGACAGATCGGCCAGCCAGCTCCCGGGGATCTTCTTGTCGAAGACCGGGTGGAGCTCGTGGACCGGGCCGGACAGCGGCAGGGTGAGGCGGCCGGCGGCCGCGAGGAACGCCATGTTGACGTCCAGGCCCACCGCGAACGGCGCCGCCTGCTCGGCGTCGGTGAGGGGGCGGTGCCAGTCCCACGCCTCGGTGACCAGCGCGCCGCCCGGCTCCCGCCCTTGGGCGAGCGGGTGCATCTCCGGCACCTCCGGCGGCGCCGGGTCGAAGGCGGTCTTCGGGCGGGAGCCCTCCACCGGCCCGGACGTCCAGCCCGCCTCGGTGCGCACCGCCCTGGTGGGCGGGCGCAGCGCGGTGACGAGGTCGAGGCCGGAGACGGCGGTGGAGCCGCGCGGGGTCAGGACACGGGTGGCGTAGGTGCCGAGGACGCGGGCCAGGCCCGGGGCGTCGAGGCCGGCCGGGATGGTCCAGCCGCCGGAGCCGAGCGCTCCCCAGGCGGGGATGCACAGCTGCACGCAGACCCGCTTGCCGTCCTCCGGAGTGCGGTAGATCCGCGCCCACGGCCCCAGACCGCGCTGGGTGAGCAGCCACCCCGCCTTCTCCAGCTGCTTCACGGCCTTGTGAGACTTCGGGAGCTGGCCGAGCCGGGGAACAAACTCCTTCTTCTCGTCCCGCCCGAGCGGCGGCAGGCCGAGCTCCGCGAGCGCCGCGTCGGTGACGACGACCAGGGCGTCGCCGTCCTTGCCGTTGCGGTTCAGGCGCGGCGAGCCGAGCCCCGCCCCGAGCGCCCACACCACCAGGCCGGCGAGCGTACGCCCTGTCGGCGCGGTCTGCGCCTGGGTGCCGTCGGCGAGATACGCCACCAGCGCCCTGCCGGACGGAGCGACGTCCACCACCGCCAACGGCCCGGCCGGGAACCGCGCCTGCGCGGCCTGCTCCCAGTCCGCCGGGCCCGCCTCGGCAGCCGCCTTCTTCGCGGCCGCCTTCTTCGCGGCCGCCTTCTTCGCCGCGGGCTTCCGCGCCCGCGAGGACGCAGCGGCCGGACGCGACGACGGCACGGCCGCTGGACCGGCCCCGGGGGCGATCGGGACAACAGCGACGTTCGGGTGGCGGGCGAGCGCCTCCAGCGCGGCCTGCGACGGCCCGGCCGGCTCCACCCGGGTGTGCCGTTCCACGACCGGGGCCGGCTCCTCCCGCACGGCCGCAGGGGCCGGGGCGGCAGCGCACCAGCCGCCCATGTGCACCGGGCGGCCGCCGGAGCGGTACGGGGTCGGGCGGCCGCACCGCACACACGGCTCGGGCTCCGCACTCAGCAGCTCCCCGGACGCGGCGCGGTCGAGCTCGACCACCGCCTGGTCCGCCGTGTCACCGCCGAACGCCGCCGACACCGGCGCGGCCGGCGCGGCCGGGGCGGCCGGGGCGGCCGGGGCGGCCGACGGAACCCGGGCGGCGGGCACGAGGCCCGCGGCCTGGGCCAGGCGCAGCCAGTCGGAGGGCTCGACCGTGCCGTGGCGCAGCGCCAGGGAGCCGAGGAACCGGATGTAGGCGGCGCGCTTCGGCGGCCGCGGCTCCGTCGTCCCGGCCTCCCAGCGCACGATCGATTCCCGGCGCGTGCCCAGCGCCTTCGCCAGCTCCTCCTGCGTGAACTCACCGGCCCGGCGCAGCCGCTCCCGCTCGACGGGCACCGGCAGGTCGTCGACGGGCACCGGCCGCTCCAGCAGCGCGTCGATCGCCCCGAACAAGTCGTCGGTCATCAGTCAGCACCTCCCCTTTCCAACCCCAGCCTAGCGCGAAAGTCACTCGCGGATCGCACTTTTGGATGTAACTAGCTCGATCGGGCGTATCCCGGAACCGTGTGATGGAGCACCGTAGATTGCGAGTGGTGCACGGTAGTTTGCGAGTCGCCCAGGATGATCACCTGACCTGGGCTTTTACTGCCGCTGCGGGGCCGTTCCGCAGCCAGCACTCGCAAGATGTCGTGCTCCAACCTCGCAAAGTGCGGTGCACCGCCTTGGCCCTGACCAGCGGGTTCTAAACGATCACTCGCAAACTGCGGTGCTCCGTCACAAACCGAAACACTGGGCGCGGCCCCACAGGGCCCGTGAGCGCCCGTTCGCGGCGATCACCGCCCGCCCAGTCCGGACAGGCGGTGATCGGCCGTCAGAACGGCGCAGGGGCCTTCCTATTGACCTCCGTCGGGCGGTCATCGACCGCCCGGTGGCCCCGGGAGGTCGGTCAGGTGACGTCGCGGGTCATGTCGACGAACCGGGAGTAGTGGCCCTGGAAGGCGACGGTGATGGTGCAGGTGGGGCCGCCCCGATGCTTGGCGACGATCAGGTCGGCTTCGCCGGAGCGGGCGGAGGCTTTTTCGTAGGCGTCCTCGCGGTGCAGCAGGATGACGATGTCGGCGTCCTGCTCCAGCGAGCCGGACTCGCGCAGGTCGGAGACCAGGGGCTTTTTGTCGGTGCGCTGCTCGGGTCCGCGGTTGAGCTGGGAGAGGCCGACCACGGGCACCTTGAGCTGCTTGGCGAGGAGCTTCAGGCTGCGGGAGATGTCGGAGACCTCCTGCTGGCGGCTCTCGGGACTGCGGGTGCCGGACTTCATCAGCTGGATGTAGTCGATGACGATCAGGCCGATGCCGTGCTGCTGCTTGAGCCGGCGGGCCTTGGCCGCGACGTCCATGACGGTCAGGTGCTCGCTGTCGTCGATGAACAGCGGGGCCTCGGCGTAGTCGGTGTAGTACCGGGAGAAGCGGGACCAGTCGTCGTCGGTCATGTCGCCGGTCTTGATGTGGTGGTGGGAGATGCGGGCGTGGGCGGACATGATCCGCTCCTCGATCTCCTCGCGGCTCATCTCCAGGGAGAACAGCGCCGAGGGGATCTTGTTCTCGATCGAGCAGGTGCGGGCGAAGTCCACGGCGAGCGTGGATTTTCCCATGGCGGGCCTGGCGGCGATGATGACGAACTGTCCGGGGCGCAGGCCGCCGGTGACGGCGTCCAGGTCCTTGAAGCCGGTGGAGACGCCCTGGAGGCCGTTTTTGGTGTGCTTGCGGGCCTCGATGCGGTCGGCGAGGGACTCGGCGGTGGCGCCGAGCGGGCGGATCTCGGTGGAGGTGTCGCGTCCCAGGACGCCGAAGAGCTCGGACTGGGCGGCGTCGACGACCTCGTGCACGTCGCCCTTGCCGGCGAAGCCGAGGCCGGCGATGCGGGTGCCGGACTCGCTGAGGCGGCGGAAGACGGCCCGCTCGTGGACGATGTCGGCGTAGTACTCGGCGCTGGCGCCCACCGCGCCGTTCGCGCAGTCGTGCAGGTAGTCGGTGCCGCCGACCCGCTGGAGTTCGCCGCGGCGGGTGAGCTCGCCGGCGACGGTGATGGCGTCGGCCGGCTCGCCCTTGGCGAAAATGGCCAGGATCGCGTCGTGGATGAGCTGGTGGGCGGGCCGGTAGTAGTCGCCGGGCTGGAGCACGCCGATCACGTCGCCGATGGCGTCCTTGGACAGGAGCATCCCGCCCAGGGTGGCCTTCTCCGCGGCCAGGTCGTGCGGCGGGACCATCTCGATGCCGCCCACCTGCCCGTCCCGGTCGCGGCCGGACCTGCCGGCGCGGGAACGCTTGCGCGGACCGGGCTCCTGGTTGTCGTACGGGTCCTCGGGGACGTCGAGGTCGTCGGGGGCGTCGTTGAGATCGGCGTGCTGGTGAGGGATAGTCATGATCAGGCTCCTAGCTGGGGTCTGCGGCGGCCGGGCCTTTCTCAGGGGCTCCCGGCCGCCGTGCTGCGTTGCGGGGTACTTCAGCGCGCGAACCGCGCCTGCGAAGGGTGGCAGTCCGGGCAGGGCATGATCCGGTCGCTCTCGATGTCCGGGTCGGCGATGGTGCGCATCATCAGGCTCAGCGGCTCCTGGCCGTCGTTGCACTTGCCGCACCACTCCGGCGTCCGGGGCCGCTCCTGCCCGCGGGGCTGGGCGGGAAGGGCGGCGGCCCGCTCGTTCTCGGCGCTCTCCTCGCTCGCGAACACGGCCTCGCGCAGCTCCAAATTCTTGATCCGAAACTCCAGCACCGTGCTGTGAACGCGCGGAGCGGCCTTGCCCTCCTCGGCCCGGGTCAGCCAGGCCCGCAGCGACAGGTCGAGCTCCCAGCCGGTCTCCTCGCAGGCACGCACCAGCTCCGGCGCCAGGCCGCGAGCCTTCAGCCGGCCCACCGCCCACTTGCCGGGCAGGCGCATCAGGAAGTTGAGGGCGGCCAGGAGCCGCTCCGGGTCGACCGGCGGCAGCTCGACAGCAGCAGGGACGGAGTCGGCACCAGTCGGCCCGGCAGCACCGTCCTTCCCCGGCGCAGCCGCCGCGCCACGCGAGTGGCGCCCGTGAGGGGAGGGGGAGGAGGTAGTTCCTACCTCCCCCGGGGGGTGTGGGGGGTTGGAAGCGGACTCGGGGAAAACTCCATTTCGGCTCTGACCTGCGGAAACGTGCCCGTTCCGGCCTCGGGTTTTCCCCGAGCTCGGGTTTTCCCCGATTTCGCTCTGACCAGGCGAAATCGGGTTTTCCCCGAGTCCGCCGGACGCCCCGGGCTCCGAACTCGGGTTTTCTCCGATTTCGTCCCTGACCTGCGACGATGCCTCGATGCCCTCGGCGACGTAGGGACGGTTGTTGGCCGGGTTGCGGTAGACGTAGATGACCCACTTCGGGCGCTTCGTCTTCTGGTCGTAGACGGACTCGCGCCTCAGATGGCCAGCCTTCGTGAGCCGCTTGGCGATCACTTCGAACCGGTCCAGGCTCATCTTCCAGCCCATCGTCCGCAGCCCCGCCGCCAGCGTCTTCGCATCAGCCGGCTGGCCCGGGTTCATCAGCAGAAGCGCGGCCAGGACCCCGAGGTCCTCCGGCTGGAGCCCGGCCGTCTCGATGACTGCCCGCTGGAGCAGCACCTCCTCGGGTGCCTCCCACCCTCGGAGAAACGCGGTATCGCCGAACGACGGAGCGGACCCGCTCACGCGTCACCGCCCAGCGACGCCTCGGCGGCCTGCGTCGCCTGGTAGCCGGCGCAGCCCGTCAGGAGGAGCCCGGCCTGGACGGTGCGGTGGTGCGCGGCGCGGCGCGGCAGGGTGGTCGTCACGGGACCGACCGTCCCGTACCCGGCCTGTGGACAGACGGGCGAGAAACCGCCCGTCCGGGTGCTGCGGAAGCGCATGTTCGAGCCTTTCCGGCCCGGTACCGGTGTCTGCCAGGGAACGCCCTGGGTACACTCGGCCGTAGACCAGTAGTGAGGTCGAGCTAGAGCCCCGAATCCAGTCCGTAGCGGCAAACTACGGACACCAAACGGATGAGGGGCTTCTTGCTTTGCTGACCTGATCTTGGGTGTGTGGTGGAGAGACTACGCCCTGTGGCCGAACGGCTCCGGCCCGCTTCTGCGGCCCGACCCGAGACGGGGCGGGCCGCAGAGCTTGCTACCGCCTCAGCGCTTCGGTGTGCTTCCGAATGGCACCCATGCGTGCCTCCCACTCCTGGCCCTTCGTGTGAGAGGCGTGGGCGGTGGTCTGCTCAGGGTGCTTGCGGTAGTGCAGCCCGGTCTCCTCGATGAAGTAGCCGTTGCTGAGGACATCGAGGGCCATCAGCAATGCGGTGTCCTCGGAGGCCGGCAGAGCCATCCATCCCCCGGCCAGGGCGAGGAGGTCCGCCCGGACACACAGGGTGGCGGGGTGTACCTGCGGCCGATGCGACGTGGACCAGTAGTCGAAGAGGGCCCCGCGGGTCATGCGGCCGCCGTCCGGGTCGCCGAGGGTGTAGTGCCGCAGCGTGCCGTCGGGCATCAGATCGAGGACTCGGGAGACGGTCCAGCCGACGTCAGGATGTTGCTCCAGGACGTCGATGTCGCGGCCGAGCGCTCCCGGCGTGAGGACGTCGTCCGCGTCGAGGACCTTGACCAGGGTGCCGCTGCTACGTCCCCAAGCCATGGTGCGGGCGACGCCAGGGCCGCCCGTGCGGGAGCCGCCGGGCTTCACCCGCAGATCGGTGCGGAGGCCGGCGGGTACCTCGCTGCCGTCACCTCCGTCGACCTGGATCAGCCACTCCCAGTCCCAGCCGTCGGGCAGGATCTGCGCGGCCAGCGACTCGTAGGCGGTCGGCAGGTAGCGCAGCGCTGCGGCGTGGACCGGAGTGACGATCGAGACGAGGCCCTTCACTGGGTCCACCTTTCGAGCTGTACCGAGTACCTGAACTCGGTGCGGTCGCCGGGAAGGATGACGTGGGAGTACTCCACCACTTCGCCCTCGGTGGAGATCGAGGTCTTGTCGAGGATGAGCACCGGGCTGGCGGAGGGGATGGCCAGGTGCCGCGACTCCTCCGGGGTGGCGAGCCGTGTACGGATACCGTCCTCGATCACGTCGATCTCGATGCCCACGGTCCGGAGCTGGTGCTGGGTACCGCCGGGCCACGGCTCCCGCTTGCTGTCCAGCAGCGCCGGATTCCGGGCAGCCACCGCGTGCACCAGGTACGAGTCGATGAGCGACATCGCGGTCGGCGATCCCGGCGTGCTGTGCCAGTAGTGGCGGTGCAGCAGCAGCGTGCCCACGTCCACCCCGAAGCGACCGGCCAGGTCGTCGTCGGCCTGGACGGTGTTGAACGCGGCGTGGCACTCGATCTCTTCGTGCGCGAGTCCGGTGTCGTGCTCGACCACCCCGGACTCCCGGCGCGTCGTGCTATCGAGCAGTGCTCGCCTCTTCTCCCAGGCGTACCGGTCCTGGTGACGCCTGACCAGGCGCGGGGGCCGACGGCGCACGCTGGTGCCGTGCCCCCGTGTCGTAGTCACGAGGCCCTCGCTCTCCAGGGCGCTATAGGCCGCCTGAACGGTGGTCTTCGAGCCCATCCCCGCAGCTACCTGCTCACGGATCAGGGGCAGGGAGTCCCCCGGGCGGTACACGCCCTCTCGGATCTTCGCGGCGAGATCGTCCGCTAGCGCCTGCCACTTGGGCACCTTCTGCATCGTGTCACCCTCCTCTCAGTCGGTCGCCAGTGAAGCATAGTCCCGGGACTACATCAACCGTAGTCCCGGGAAAACATCGCGTGGCCGGGATTGTTGACAGTCTCGACCCTGCCTGTCATTGTCGTCCTTGTCGCCCAGTAATCCCGGGATTACCGACCGGGGTTGACTAAGTGTCAGCTCTGGGCGCGTAGCGAAACAGCGGTGTCACCCGTCTTCGGGCGGTGGCGGCGGGGTTGATGCTCTAGCTCCCCCGGTGTCGGACGCCTACATAGCACTACCGAACGATCTTCGAGCAGCGTGCTGCGCTGCCTGTCCGTCAGGACACCGGCCATTGGCCGGGCCTGGCGGGCGGAGTGCGCAGCAGCTCCCGCTCCCCGCCCCTTCGCCCTCGCCTGGGAGGTCCCGATGTCCCGTACCCGCACCCGCCGCACCTACGGCCGCGCCCCGCTCCTGCTCAGCACGATCAGCCCGTCCGACCTCAGCATCCTGTCCGGCCTGCAGCTGGCGATGGTGTGCCGGGTGTGCGGCACCTGGCGCCGGATCGTCGGCGACAGCGACCTGCGGGTGATCGGGCACGAGCGCGACGGGATCGACGGTTCCGGGGAGCGCTGCCCCGGCGGGACTCGCCAGGTCGTCCTGGACGTCACGGTGGCGCAGTGGCAGGCCGGGCTGCGCCGCGAGCGGGCCGAGGCGCTGTCCGCGGAGACCCGCCGCTCCGCGCGCCAGCACTACAAGCCGCTGCCCGCCGAGGCCCGCGCGGTGGTGCACCTGGCGCAGGGGCGGCCCGCAGCGGCCGAGCCGACGTCGGCCGACCTCGCGGCCCGCCGCCGCGCCTGGCGCGAGACGGAGCGCGCCGTGCGGGAGGCGGACCGGCTGCGCGCCGAGCCGCTGGCCGGCGCGCTCGCGCCGATCCGCAGCTGCCACGTCCCGACCGAGCCGCCCGCCCGGGCGGCCTGACTCCGCACCACTTCCGCACGATCGACCACGGCCGCCGCCCCCCCCCCCCCCCCGGGGGGGGGGGCGGCCGGGGGGGGGCGGGCCCCCCCCCCCCCCCCCCCCCCGCCCCCCCCCCCCCACCCGGGGGGGGGGCGGCGGCCGTGGCTGCTCGTACGACCAGCCAGCACACGCGAGAGGCCCCGGGGATTGCAGCCCCGGGGCCTCGTCGGTCGCGCACCACCCACCCGTAGAAGACGAGAGGACACGACCGTGGACACCATCATGACGGACCTCGACGCGCTGTACGACCGGTACGCCGCGCAGGTGCGCGCCGCCGCCGCCGAGCAGCTCGCCGCGATCAGCCCGGCCGCGACCGACCTCGACGAGGACCTGGCCGAGGCCGTCTGGGACGACGTCGCCGCCGGCCTCTACCCCGAGGACCACCGCGGCCTGGACGGGCTGCTCGTCCTGCTGCGCGACCAGGTCCGCGCCGTCCGCGCCCGCGCGGTCGCCAGCACCGAGGCGATCCGCGAGGTCGTCACCGACCTGGACGACCTCGCCGACGAGCCGCCCGCCGCGATCACCGTCCTCCGGCCGCTCCCGGCCACCGCCTCCGCCGCCGTCGCCGCCCTCCGCATCCTCCCCACGGCCGTGTGACCGCGATGGCTTCCGAAGCCCTGCTCAAGCTGCTCGCCGCCAAGGCCGCCGCTGCCGCCGCGAAGGCCACCGCCCACGCCGCCGCCGAGGCCCTCAAGGCCATCACCCCCGGAGGATCGAAGTGACCCGCACCGACATCGCGGCCCCCCGCGCCTTCGCCGGCGGTACTCCCGTCACCACCCCCACCACCCCGCCCGCGCCGCCTGCCCCGCCCGCGCCGCAGCCCTCGAAGTAGGGCCCGCCGCACCGCTTCCCGTCCCTGCTCCTGAACAGCACGCACGACGGCCCCCCGGAGGCGCTACCGACGCCTGGACCCGGGGGGCCGTTCGCTTGGCCGACCACATCAACTGGAGGACCGATGAACGACCGTACCAGCGACCCCGCCCCCGCCGCCCCCGGCGACAGCGACCCGGACATGGACGAGGCGCTGCGCCGCGTCCGCTCCGGCCGGTGAGCGCGATGAGCGACCGCCTGCTGCTCCTGCTCGTGTTCCTCGGCGGCGTGGCGTGCGTGGTCGTCGGCGTCGCCCGCGGCGACCGCCTGGCCATCGGCTACGGCGTGCTGTGCCTGATCTTCGGCACCGTCCTGCTGATCGCCCGCGCCGTCCGGCGCCGCCGTTACGCCCGGCGCTGACCGCCCCTCCCGGCCCGCTTCGGCGGCTCCGGCCGCCGCTTCGGTGACCGCTCGCCGCGCTTCGGCGGCGGGCGGTCCCGGTTCGGCAGCACTGCTTCTCACTCCCCCCGACCCCTCAGGAGGACGCCCCGTGGCCACCGCCGCGCTGCCCCTGCGCGAGGCCGGCACCCCTGCCGCCCCGCTCCCGACTCTGCTTGTTTCGGCGTCGGCCGCGCCCGCTTCGGTCGCCGCCCCGCCCGCTTCGGCGGCTCCGGCCGCCGCTTCGGTGACCGCTCCGGCGGCCGCCCGTCGGACCCTTTCGGGGGTCGACGTCGTACTCCTGGTCGTCCTCGGCCTGGGCGCCGCGGCGGTCGCCGGGATCGGCTTCGCCGGGTCCTACAACGCCGTGTACGCCCTCGCCAAGACGAAAGGCTTCGGCGACGACTTCTCCCGGTTCTTCCCGATCGGCGTGGACGCGGGGATCGTCGTCGCCCTGGCCGCCGACCTCTACCAGGCGCGGCGGGGCCAGAGTTGGCCGGTCCTGCGCCCGCTCGCCCACGGCCTGACCCTGCTGACGATCTGGTTCAACGCCTCGTCGGGCCAGGTCAGCATCACGGCCGACCCGCTGGCGGCCGGGATGCACGCGGTGATGCCGTGCTTGTTCGTGGCCGTGACCGAGGCGGCCCGCTGGCTGGTGATGCGCGCGGCCGCGATCGAGGCCGGCCACAGCGGTGTGCCGCTCAAGCGCTGGCTGCTCGCCCCGTTGCCGACGTTCCGGCTGTGGCGGCGGATGCAGCTCTGGGCGATCGCCTCCTACGTCGAGGCCGCTGAGATCGAGCAGCGCCGGGTGGTCTACCGGGCGATGCTCAAGCGCAAGTGGGGCAGCGTCCGCAAGGCGCCGCACGACCTGCGGCTGCCGCTGACGATGGCCCGTCACGGCCTCACCGTCGAGCAGGCCCTGATGCAGCCTCAGCAGGAGATCGAGCGCGAGCAGGCGATCGAGGACGCCCGCCAGGCCGCCCTGGAGGCGGCCGAGGAGCGGAAGGCCGAGCGGGCGACCCAGGCCCGGATCGCGGCGCTGCGGCGCAGCGGCGAGGTGGAGGCGGCCGAGCACGAGGTGACGTCCTCCACCGCGCAGGCCGCCATCGCCGCCAGGGCCGCGACGGACGCCGCCGAGCAGGCGGCCGCCGCCACGGTGGCGGCGGAGGTCGCGGCGGTTCAGAGCGCGGGGGCGGCGGAGGCCGAGGCCCGCAAGGCCGCCGCCGCCGAGCAGGCCGCCGAGGCTCGCAAGCGTGCCGCCGAAGTGGTCGAGCAGGCCGCCGAAGTCGAGCAGCGCGCCGCCGAAACGGCCGAGAAGGCGGCCGAAGCCAAGCGCAAGGCCGCCCAGGCGGCGGCCGCCGAGGCCGAGGCCAACCGCAAGGCCGAGGAGGCCAAGGCGGCCGAGGCGATGGCCAAGGTCGGTCAGGCCGCCGCCCTCCAGCGCGCCGCCGAGACCGAGCAGCGGGCCGCTGAGCTGCGCGAACAGGCCGCTCTGATCGAGCTGCGCGCGGTCGAGTTGGAGGACGAGGCGAAGTTGGGCGTGCGGGAGCGGGCGGCGCGCCGTCTGGCCCGGGTGATCCTCGGTCAGTACGGCGGTGACGCGGAGGCGATGCCGTTGGAGGAGGTCTCCTCCCTGCTCGGCCTGGCCGAGTCCACCGCGTCCGAGCGGCGCAAGGAGGCGGCCGAGCTGATCGCGGTCGGCTACGGCCCGCAGCAGTAGCAGGCGTCCGGCACCACCAGTGAGGGCCGTCCCCGGGAGATTCCGGCGGGCGGCCCTCGCTGCGACTGCCGGAAGCACAGCAAGCAGTCGATCTCGACCGGGACGAGCGAACCGCCCTGGTCAGCACCCGTTTCCCCCGCGCACCCCAGGAGTCAGCCATGGACCAGTCCGCCGCCGCGAACCGCATCGACCAGTACCACCGGCTTTTCGCTTCCCTGTCCGCGGTGACGGCCTGGACGCTCTCGCGCCAGCAGGAGCACACCGCCGACGCCGACGAGTACGACACCGCGCTCGCCGCGCTGTCCACCCTGCTGCGCTCCGAGCACATCGAGGGCGACGGCCGGCTCTCCGCCCTGCTGCGCGCCCGCCGCGTCGAGAAGCACGTGCGGAAGTTGCGCGAGGCCTCGCGCGAGCAGGCCCGTGCCGCCGAGTCGCTGCGCAACGCGTTCTCCGCGCACGCCGCCCTGGTGGCGGCGCTGCCCCAGCAGCGCGCCGCGAAGGCCGAGGCCAAGGCGCTGCGCAAGGGCGGCCGGGCCTCCGACGGGGCGGACGTGAAGGCGCTGCACAAGTCCGGCCCGGCGGCGGCCCCGGCCCCGGCCGCGCCCGCCGGCCCGCCGCGCACCGAGCCGGTGCGGGGCATCGGCGACCTGTGGCAGCGGGGTGCCTGATGGCCGAGCAGGTTCCGCTGACCGGTGCTCAGCGCCGGGAGTACAACCAGCGCCGCCACGCCCAGCAGCGCCAGCAGCAGATGGCCGAGCGCGGCGCCCTGGGCGTCGCCGAGTTGTGGTTCGACGAGGCCCGGCGGATCGCCAAGCAGCGGGCGGCGAACGGCGACGAGAGCGCGCTGCACGACCTGGCACGGACCCTCAGCAACTGGGCGGACCGCCACAGGGCGTGATGTTCATCTTCATCATCATCACCGGTGGGGCACCCTCCGCCTCGCGTAATGCGGGCGCGCGTGCGCTCGGGCGCGTGTGCGCGCGAGGATGCCCCATCCGGTGACTGTCCGTCAAGGAGAAGACATGGACGACGACTCCAGCAACGTGATCAGCTTCCGGCCCCGGGGCGGCTCCGAGCCGTCCTCGCCGCCGCCCCACCCCCCCCCGCCCCGCGCCCCCCCCGCCCCGCCGGGTCCTCCCCCGCCCCC
>NZ_JBIUCB010000044.1:0-33012 GCF_044593455.1 Kitasatospora sp. NPDC051984 | reverse complement strand
CCCAGCCACGGCCATAGAAGGCTGACCGGTCCGAGGCCAGCCCGCCTACCCCAAACGAAAGCTCGAAACGGACATCACGTTACTTACCGTCCTCTCACCAGCAGTCTGGGCCGACTGGCCGCCGATATCGCAGGCACCGCTCCGGGGGGTGCGGTCAATGTCGCCCGGTTGCTCGGGATTGTCCTCGCGGCAGCTGCTATTGCCGTGTTGGGGTGGAAAGTTGTCGGGCGGGGGAGCGAGCCGGTGGCTGCCCTGGCGTTCGCGTTTGCCGTCCTGGTTGCTTTCGGGCCGGCCTTTCGGCCGTGGTACGCGTTGTGGGCAGTGCTTCCCGCGGCGTTCGCCGTTCGTGCACCGGGTGTCCGGAGGGTCGTCGAACTTGCCTGCGTGGTTCTGGTGTTCGTGGTGATGCCGGACGGGTTCAGCCCGGACGGTGCGGAACTGGTGCTCGCGGTCGGCGGATTGGGGATCGGGGTCGGAGTTGTGGCGGCTGCGGAGCGCGGGATCTCGTTCCGTGAACGGCAGTTGGCGTGCTGACGCGGGGAACGACCGTCGCCAGGGTCGTGGTCCTGGGGGTCGCTGTGGTCGTTACCGCCCTGGTCCTGGCGGTCATTCCTGGGCATCGCGGCTGGTTCGACATCGGGGTGTACTACGGCACGGTGCGGCACTGGTTCGAGACCGGGCAGCTCTATGACTACGTCCGCCCCGGTACGGCCTACGGATTCACCTACCCGCCGTTCGCCGCGGTCTGCATGCTGCCGATGCGCCTGTTCGGCTGGCACCCGGCGATCGCGGTCGGTGTCGTTCTGTCCGCCGTCGCGACCGCCCTCCTGCTGTACTGGCTGGTCGATCCGATCGCGCGGCGGCGCGGCTGGTGCCGGTGGTACGCGTTCGGGCTGGCGGCCTGTCTGTGCGGTCTCAGCAACCCGGTGCGCGACACATTCAGTTTCGGTCAGGTCAACCTGCTGCTGGTCGCCCTGGTCTTCGCGGATCGGCAACTTGCCGACAGCCGTTGGAAGTTCATGAGCGGGGTTGGCATCGGACTGGCCGCCGCGATCAAGCTCACCCCCGCACTGTTCATCGTCCACCTGCTGATCACCCGCCAGTGGCGCGCCGCCGGGACCGCCACCGTGACCGCGCTGGGCGCCACCGGGCTGGGGTTTCTGATCGGTCCCGAGGTCTCCCGGCAGTTCTGGACCGCCACCCTCTGGGACACCGACCGGGTCGGCGGCTTCGCCAACATGTCCAACCAGTCGTTGCAGGGCCTCATCGCCCGCCTCGGACCTCAACTCCCGGGCCGGGCACTGTGGGTGGCCGCCTCGCTCGCCGTCCTCGCCATCTGGGCGCACCGCCTGCACCGGGCCACCCGGGCCGGTGACACCCTCGCCGCCTACAGCCTTACCGGCCTCGCCTGCTGCCTGGTCAGCCCGATCACCTGGGTGCACCACCTGGTGTGGGTGCTGCCCGCGCTGGTGGTCCTCGCCGAGGTTGCGCTGCGCGAACGCCGCCGCGGCCTGCTCACCGTCAGCTGGCTGCTCCAACTGGTCATCTCCAGCGGCATGGTGTGGCTCTGGCACCCCGACGGGCGCACCCCCGGCACACTGTTCGGCGGCAGCGCCTACGTCCTGCTGACCTTCACGCTCCTGGTCGCCATGCCAATTCGCGACCGCCCCGACGAGCCGTTCAAGGGGCTTGCGGCCGAGACGCACGTCGCCGATCCGGTCACCGCTTCCGAACCTCGCCCAGGGCGGCCCGACAAACGCCCCGCCGCCGTCGGCTGAACCACTCGGTCGCGTTGATGTCCTGCCGGCAGGGGCGATATGCGATGGACCACGGCGCTGCTCGCTGCCAAGGTGGGCGGCATGATCACGCCGGAGCCGCCGTTCGTGCCGGGACTCGAACTTGCCGCAGCACTGTACGAGGACGCAGTCCGACCCCTGCTGGAAAGCGCTTACCCGCGGCTGCGTTACGCCGCCGCGCGAATCGGACCGGGCTCCGAAGTGCTCGGCTTCGACACCGCCCGCTCCGCCGACCACGACTGGGGGCCGCGCCTCCAGATCTTCCTCACCCCCGAGGACGCCGAGCGGCACGGCCCGGCCATCACCACACTGCTCGCCGAACGCCTGCCCCCGCAGATCCGCGGCTGGTCCACCCACTTCCGTGCCACCGGCGACCCGCGCAACCCTGTCAGCCACCTCGAACCCGCCACCGCCGGCGCCGTGGACCACCGCGTCACGGTCCACCACCTGCCCGGCTGGCTCACCACCCAGCTCGGCCCCCGGGCCGCCGCCTGGGCCGACACCGATCCCACCACCACCGACTGGCTCGCGCTCCCGCAGCAGAAACTCGCCGAACTCACCGCCGGCATCGTCCTGCGCGACGACCACGGCACCGTCACCGCCGTCCGCCGACGCTTCCGGTGGTACCCCGACCAGCTGTGGCGATACCTGATGGCCTGCCAGTGGCAGCGCATCGCGCAGGAGGAAGCGTTCGTCGGCCGCTGCGCCGAGGCGGGCGACGAACTCGGCGCCGCCGTCGTCGCCGCCCGCCTGGTCCGCGACCTGATGCGGCTCACCCTGCTGCAACATCGTTCCTTCGCGCCGTACAGCAAGTGGTTGGGGCAGGCGTTCGCGCGCCTGCCCGCCGACCCCGTCCTCGGGCCGGCTCTGCGCGCCGTCCTCGCCGCCACCGATCACGGCACCCGCGAGGGTCATCTGTGCGACGCCTACGAGTCCGCCGCCCGCGCCCACAACGCGCTGGCGCTCACCGAACCGTTGGACCCGACGCGGCGCCCGTACCACAGCCGCCCGTACCTGGTCCTGCACGCCGACCGCTTCGCCCGCGCCCTCCAACGCGCCGTCACCGAACGGGAGTTGCGCGACCTCCCGCTGACCGGAGCCGTCGATCAGTGGGCCGACAGTACCGACCTTCTCGCCCACCCGGCGGCCGTTCATGCGGCTGTTGATGCCCTGGCCGGAGAGGTGCGCTGACCGTTCGGGCGACGGCCTCCATCCGAGTGACCGCAGCGTCGGGACGGCCCGGCGGATTCGGTGGGCCGTTCGGGTTTCTTCCGGCGCTGGAGTCAGGTTCGCCGCCCGGCGGTGTTCGGCGGTGGGGCTTCAGGACGGGCGGGAGGCGCGCAGCGAGTAGACCAGCGGGAGGCGGGGGCCGGGCGGCAGGAAGAAGTGGCCGTGCGCGTGTTCGTGCAGGAACTCCAGGTGCAGGTCGGCCGCTGCCAGGGCGCTGACCACGTCGCCGATTCCGTGCCGCCACTGCACCGTGCGGGTCGCGGTCATCGTCGCGTCCCGGTCGGCGTAGCTGCCGGGCTCGTCCACGACGGCCGGCGCGCGGTCGAAGTAGTCCTCCACCATAGTGCGGCCGTCCTCCGCGACGAGTTCGGCGACCGGGTGGAACTCGGACAGGTACACGAAGCCGCCCGGGCTGGTCAGTGCCGCCACCGTGCGTGCCCAACGTGCAAGGTCCGGAAGCCAGTTCAGCGCTCCCATGCCCGTGTACACGATGTCGAAGGTTTCGCCGCCGAGGGCCTCCACCGCTCCGTACACATCGGAGGTGACGAAGCGCGCTGAGTCCGTCCCGATCCGCTTCGCGAGCTGCGCGGCCTCCACGAGCGCCGGCTCGGAGAAGTCCAGCCCCGTCACCAGCGCGCCGCGACGCGCCCACGAAAGGGTGTCCAGGCCGATGTGGCACTGCAGGTGCAGCAAGCGCTTTCCAGTGACGTCCCCGAGCTCCGCGAGCTCGAAGTCCCGCAGCACTTCGGCGCCGGCCACGAACGCCGGGACGTCGTAGAACGCACCGCCGACATGGACCGGCACCCGCTCGTCCCAGTTCGCGCGGTTGGCCGTTGCCCAGTCCGTCCAGTCCGCGGCAGGCGTGGTCGGGGCGGGCGTGGTCGGCGCGGGCGTGGCAGGGGTGGCCGGTGCGGACTGTGGGTCGTCATGGAAAGTAGACATGACGACTTATCCTTCCGGGCCGCCGACAGCAGGTCAACGGGATATCGGGCAGGTGGGAGGAGGGTTCACTCGGCGGGTCGGCGGGTCGGCGGGTCGGCGGGTCGGCGGGTCGGCGGGTCGGCGGGTCGGCGGGTCGGCGGGGCGGAACGGGTGGTCGGGGACGGCGGGTCAGGACTGCGAGGCTGTCCACCGGTCCGCGAGCGTCGCCCCGGCGCGGTGCAGCCAGTGGGCCGGATCGGCCCGGGCGGCGGATGCGGAACCGGCCAGCGAGGAGAGGGTGAGCACCTCGGCGGCAGTCGACTCGCCTGCCACCACGTTGGACGGAACGCCCGCCGCCTCGGCCAGGCGCACCACCTCGCCGACGGCCTTGCCCTGAAGACTTGTCGCGTCGTACCGGCCCTCGCCGGTGATCAGCAGATCTGCTGACGCCAACATGTCGGGCAGCCCGAGGAGTTGGGCAACCGCTGGTGCGCCCGGTTCGACCACCGCGCCCCAGCCTGCAAGCAGCCCGTAGCCCGTGCCGCCTGCCGCACCTGCACCGGGGTGCGAGGGGTCGGCGCCCATCAGCTCCGCCAGTCTCGTCAACCTGCGCTCCAGCAGCGGGAGTTCGTCCTCGCCCGCGCCCTTCTGCGGCCCGTACACCGCCGCCGCGCCGCGTTCGCCGAGCAGCGGATTGGTCACATCCGTGAGCAGCACCACCCCGCCGGGCGGGGCGAAGCGGATCCGTGAACGGTCGAAGGTGGCGGCAACCTCGAGTGCGGCATCGAGAGTTGACGCAGCGTCAGAAAGCTCTACGCCTTCGTCGTCCAGGAGGCGGGCGCCGAGAGCGGACAGCAGTCCGAAGCCGCCGTCGGTGGACGCCGAACCGCCGAGGCCGATCAGCAGCCGGGTCGCACCGGCGTCCAGAGCGGCGGCAATCGTCTCGCCGGTGCCCCGCGTGGTCGCCGTCAGTGGGCGCAACTCGTTTCCCAGCAGCGGGAGTCCACTTGCCACCGCCAGCTCGACCACCGCCGTGCCGTTCGGCAGCAGTGCGAACTGCCCGCACACCGGCCGACCGTCCGGGCCGGTCACGTCCGGGACGTCGATCAGCCGCGCGCCGGGGCTGGCGGAGACGATGGCCGCGAGCGTCCCCTCCCCGCCGTCGGCCATTGGCGCGCACCGCACTTCGTCCGTCGGCCGGACCGAACGCCAACCTGCGGCCAGTGCCTCGGCGGCATCCGCCGCGTCGATCGTCCCCTTGAACGAATCCGGCGCTACGACGATTCGCATCCGCCCACCTCCGCCTCTCTCGATCACGATCTCGACCCACTCGCCGGTTTCCGACCCACTCGCCTGTCTCCGGCCCCCGCGTCCGGTTTCCAGCCCCGGCGCGGCACCACTCAACCGGACCGGGCCGCGCGCCCACCACTGCGACACGACAGGGGCGGCGGACCGGCCGGTGACCCTCCGGCCCGCTCGCGCCTGCCTTGGTCAGCGGCGCACGATGTGCGTGCGGTGGCGCTCCTTCACGGTGGCGAGGGTCTGTTCGCCCGGGGTGTGCCAGACCGCCTCGTTGAACAACTCGACCTCGATCCAGCCGTCGTAGCCGGCGGCGGCCACCCGGTCGGTCAGCCAGCCGAAGTCGATGTGCCCGTCGCCGACGTGCCCGCGGCCCAGCAGCGCGTCCGCGGGCAGCGGTAGCGTCCAGTCGCACACCTGGTAGGAGGCGATCCGGCCACCGGCGCCGGCCCGTGCGATCTGCTGCTCCAACTCCGGGTCCCACCAGACGTGGTAGCTGTCCACCACGACACCGACCTGCTCGGCCGGATGGGCCTCAGCCAGGTCGAGCGCCTGGCCCAGGGTGGAGACCACCGCCCGGTCCGCGCAGAACATCGGGTGCAGCGGCTCGATCGCCAGCCGGACTCCGAAGTCACCGGCGTGCGGCGCGAGTTCGGCAATCATGTCGGCCACCTGGCGGCGGGCCCCGATCAGGTCCCGGCTGCCGGCCGGGAGGCCGCCCACCACCAACACCAGGGTGTCGGTGCCGAGTTCGGCCGCCTCCTCGATCGCCGCCAGGTTGTCCGCGAACGCCGCCCGACGCGCTGCCTCGTCGCCGGCCGTCAGGAACCCGCCCCGGCACAGGCTGCTCACCGCGACACCCGCGTCCCGGCACAGCCGCGCCGCCCGGCCCAGACCCGCCTCGCCGACCTTGTCCCGCCACAGACCGATCGCCGGAACTCCGGCGTCCACGCAGCCCCTTACCGCCTCCTCCAGACTCCAGCCCTTGGTGGTGATCTGGTTCAGCGACAGCCGCTCGCACCCCTCGGCCACCTTCAGCCCCGCCGAGCTCATGCCCGCACCCCCGCCAGCGCCAGGAACTGCCGCATCCGACCGGCCGCCAACTCCGGATCGCCCAACACCCCGGCCACGTCCGCCAGTCGGAACAGCTCCACCAGGTGGCTCACCGAACGGCCGCTCTGCGCACCGGCCACCATGGTGAAGTGGTCCTGGTGCCCGCACAGCCACGCCAGGAACACGATGCCGGTCTTGTAGTGGAACGTCGGCGCCGCGAACAGGTGTCGCGCCAGCGGCACCGTCGGGCCGAACAGCGCGTCGTAGCGCGCCAGATCACCGGCGTCGAGCGCCTGCAGAGCAGCCGCCGCGACCTCCGCGATCGGGTCGAAGACGCCCAGCAGCGCGTCACTGTGCCCGACCTCGTCACCCCGAACCAGCTCCGGGTAGTTGAAGTCGTCGCCCGTGTACATCCGCACCCCGGACGGCAGTTCACGCCGCAGCGCGATCTCCCGGCCCGCATCCAGCAGCGACACCTTGATTCCGTCGATCCGCCCCGGGTGGCTGCGGATCAGTTCGAGCACCGTCTGCGCGGCCGCATCCAGATCCGCCGAGCCCCAGTAGCCGGCCAGCGCCGGATCGAACATCTCGCCCAACCAGTGCAGAATCACCGGCCGTTCGGCCTGCTCGACCAGCTTCCCGTACACCGACAGGTAGTCCTCCGGACCGCGCGCCGACGCCGCCAGCGCCCGGCTCGCCATCAGGATCGGCTGCGCACCCGCCGCCTCGACCACCGCCAGCTGCTCCTCGTACGCCGCCGACACCTCGGCCAACGAGACGTCGACGGACGTCAGTTGGTCGGTGCCCGCGCCGCATGCCAGCCGACCGCCGACGGACTTCGCCTCCGCACCCGATCGGGCGATCAGCTCCTGGGTCGCGGCCCAGTCCAGGCCCATCCCGCGCTGTGCGGTGTCCATCGCATCGGCGACACCGAGGCCCAGCTCCCAGAGCCGGTGCCGGAACTTGAGTGTCCCATCCCAGTCCACGGCGGTCGGCGCGCCGGGCGCGTTCCCGCCCAGCGGATCGGCCACCACGTGGGCGGCCGCGAACGCCACCCGAGAGGAGGCCGGCCCTGACGGGGCGGCGAGCGCCACGGGCTCGCGCAACTGGTACCGGCCGATGCCGGGCAGATCGAGATGAGTCATGGTGTCAGGCCTTGAGGTCGGGCGATCGCGGGGATCGAGGGAGGGGGGTGGGGTGGGGTGGACGGAGAGGGGGGTGTCGGTGGGTGGGTGGGTGCGGAGAGCGGCCGGCCGGGTGGAGGAGATCATCTACGCGGAGATGATCCCTGCATAGATCAACTCGACCGCGTGACAGAAAATGACCGCTTGCGGCGCGCGGGCGCCAGGCGCCGGCCCGGGGTGCGCGAGGGAGGGGCGGGGAGGGGCGGGGGGAGTTGGGCGGGGCGGCGAGGGCGGACCGGACCGTGCAGCCCCGTCCGGCCGCATGGTCCCGCCTCCGCCGCCCGCAGCCCGCCGCCCGGTACCGGGCCGCCCCATGCCCCGTGCCCAGCGCCCGCCACGGGGCGCCCGCCGCGAGGCGCGAGGCGCGAGGCGCAGGGTGTCAGTGCGTCAGAGGCTGAGCTCCGGCACGTCCAGCCGCCGGCCCTCGCGGGCCGAGCGCAGGCCCAGTTCGGCCAGCTGCACGCCCTTGGCGCCCTCGAGCAGGTCCCACTGGTACGGCGCGCCGGTCACGACGTGCTTGAGGAACAGTTCCCACTGGATCTTGAAGCCGTTGTCGAACTCGGCGTTGTCCGGCACCTGCTGCCACTGCTCGCGGAACTGCTCGGTGGCCGGCAGGTCCGGGTTCCACACCGGCTTCGGGGTCGAACCGCGGTGCTGGATCCGGCAGTTGCGCAGCCCGGCGACCGCGCTGCCCTCGGTGCCGTCGACCTGGAACTCCACCAGTTCGTCCCGGTCCACCCGGACCGCCCACGAGGAGTTGACCTGGGCGACGATCCCGCCCTCCAGCTCGAAGACGCCGTACGCCGCGTCGTCGGCCGTCGCCGGGTACGGGCGGCCCTGCTCGTCGACCCGCTGCGGGATGTGCGTCGCGGCGTGCGCGTACACCGAGCGGACCGGGGCGATGATGCCGTCCAGCACGTAGCGCCAGTGCGGGAACATGTCGAGGATCATGCCGCCGCCGTCCTCGGCGCGGTAGTTCCAGGAGGGACGCTGGGCGTCCTGCCAGTCGCCCTCGAACACCCAGTAGCCGAACTCGCCGCGCACCGACAGGATGCGGCCGAAGAAGCCGCCGTCCACCAGGCGCTTGAGCTTCAGCAGGCCCGGCAGGAACAGCTTGTCCTGGACCGCGCCGTTGCAGACGCCGGCGGCCCGGGCCAGCCGCGCCAGTTCCAGCGCCGCGTCCAGCGACTCGGCGGTCGGCTTCTCGGTGTAGATGTGCTTTCCGGCCGCGATCGCGGTCTTGATCGCGGACTCGCGGGCCTGGGTGACCTGCGCGTCGAAGTAGATCTCCGCCAGCGGGTGGGCCAGTGCTTCGTCCAGCGAGGTGGTCCAGTGCGACAGGCCGTGTCGCTTCGCCAGTTCCTCCAGCTTGGCGGCGCTGCGCCCGACCAGGATCGGCTCCGGCCACAGCACCTGGCCGTCGCCCAGCGGCAGGCCGCCCTGTTCGCGGATGGCCAGGATCGAGCGCACCAGGTGCTGGCGGTAACCCATCCGGCCGGTGACGCCGTTCATGACGATGCCGATGACCCTGCGGGACATGGGTGGGGTCCTTTCCGTGGGCGGAGGTGGTGGAGGCTCCGTCGATCGGACGGCGGGAGGGTCGGAAAGCGCTTACCGCGACGCCACGGGGAGGCCCCGGGCGGTCGCGGGAAAGCGCTTTCCAACCCCCCGTGGTCGCTCGGCAGGTCGCCTGGTCGAGAGTCGGAGCGGGGTGGTGCAGAAGCTTTGTGCGGGCTACTGGAAAGCGCTTTCCATGCCGGCCGTCGAAGGCCCTTGGAAAGCGCTTTCCATGCGCCGAGGCTAAGCGGCCCGCCCGCCCCGGTCAAGGCGTTGTGGTCGGCTCGGTCAACCGAGCGGGGCTGGGCGGTAACCTGTCCCTCGATCATCGGCGAGCAGGGCGCGGGGAAAGCGGGGAGTATCGGGTGGCTGTCACTCTCGGGGATGTGGCGCGGCACGCTGGTGTCTCGCTGGCCACCGCCTCCCGGGCCCTGAACGGCTCGGCGCGGTCGGTGACGGAGGAGTTGTCGGCGAAGGTCCGGGCGAGTGCCGAGGCGCTCGGCTACCTCCCCAACGCGCCGGCGCAGGCATTGGCCAGGTCGTCCGGCGCGACGATCGGGGTGCTGCTGCACGACGTGGCCGACCCGTACTTCGGCGGGATCGCGCGCGGGGTCGGCGACGCCGCTGCCCGGGCGGGCCTGCTGTCGCTGGTGACCAGCACGGACGGCGACCCCCGGCGCGAGCTGGAGGCGATCCGGATGCTGCACGCGCACCGGGTCCGGGCGATCATTCTGGCCGGGTCGGCGTACAACGACACCGCGGTGATCCAGCAGCTGGACGAGGCGCTGGCCGCGTACCAGGAGCAGGGCGGCCGGGTGGCGGCGATCACCGACCACGGTCCGCTGTACGACACCGTCGAGGTGGACAACAAGGCGGGCGCCGCCGCGCTCACCCGCGCACTGGCCCAACTCGGCCACCGCCGCTTCGCGGTGATCACCGGCCCCGAGCGGATGCGGGTCGCCGAGGACCGCCTCGACGGCGTCCTGGACGCGCTGCACGAGCTCGGGCTGGAGGCGGGCGAAGGGATGGTCCGGCGCGCGGAGTTCACCCGGGAGGGCGGTCGGGCCGCGATGGCGCGGATCCTGGACGTCGCCCAGGAGAGTGGAACTCCGCTGCCCACCGCCGTGATCGCCCTCTCCGACATCTGCGCCGCGGGCGTCCTCGCCGAACTGCGCGACCGCGGCATCTCCGTCCCCGGCGACGTTTCCGTGGCCGGCTTCGACGACATCCCGCTGGCGACCGACCTGGCTCCGGCCCTGAGCACCGTTCGCCTGCCGCTCGCCACGATGGGCGAGTTCGCGGTCCGGCTGGCCCTTCGCGAGGGTCGCGAGACCGACGCCAGCACGGCCTCCGCGGAGGTGGTGCTGCGGGACAGCACGGCCGCGCCGAGGGCCGACTGACGGTGGATCTGGTGGCCGGCTGACGTCCGGGTCAACAAGGTGTCCCGGGCGCTGGTTCGTAACCCAGCGTTCGGGTCAACAAGGTGTCCCGGGCGCTGGGTTACGAACCGAACGGCACCACGTGGGACACCCGCCGCGGTGAGGCCGCGCCGATCCGGCGCTGGCGGCTGACGCGCGAGATGTGGGAGCGAACCCGCCGCGAGGACATCGAACTGGTCGGCGTGAAGGAGTGCCTCCCGGCGCTGGGGCTCTGCTGACAGTCTCCGAGCGATCCTGATGAATTCGCCTGTGAGGCTGGATGGTTGGGGGTGGTTGGGGACGGCGGGCGGTCAGGCGAGGAGGTCGGCCGCTGCCCGGTGGATCTTGGTGAGGGCGCTCAGCAGGTGTTCGCGTTCGGCGGGGGTGAGGTCGGCCATGACCTGTTCCTCCATGGCGCGGCGTTCGGCCTCGATCGGTTCCTGAAGGGTGCGGCCCGCGTCCGTGAGTCGGAGGCGGACCAGGCGGTTGTCGTGGTCGTCGCGGTGGCGGGTGAGGAGTCCGGCGGTGGCCATCCGGGTGGCCATTTTGACCACGGTGGGCGTGGTGACGTTGAGCGCGGCGGCGATCTCGCCGGGGGTGCGGCCGTCGCGTTCCCACAGGGCGGCGAGCAGGTGGTTCTGTCCGAGGTGGAGGCCGTGGCGTCGCATGGCGCCGTCGGCGAGGGCCCGGAGCGCCTTCGAGGTCTTGCCGTGCAGGTCCAGGAACTCGGGCATCGCGGCCTCCGGTGGGGTGTCGGTACGCACAACAGGGCGATGCGACAGGTCGATTGACGGCTAATCAGTTCCTGGCTAACGTTCTCGCCGGATCGCTAGACGGCTAACGTCCCCAGGGGGATTGATGATACTGATCACCGGCGCGACCGGAAACATCGGACGGAAACTGGTCCACGCCCTCGACGCGGCGGGCGCCGAGCTGCGCCTGCTGGTCCGCGACCCGGACCGGGCCGCCGCGCTGCCCCCGCGCGCCGAGCGTTTCGTCGGGGACCTGGGCGAACCGTCCACGCTGGCGGCCGCGTTGAGAGGTGCTGAGGGGATGTTCCTGCTCACGCCGGGCATCGGTACCGCGCACACCGCGTACGCCGTTGCCGCTGCCGAGGCGGCGGGGGTGCGTCGCCTGGTGCACCTCTCGTCCGCGAACGTGCTGGGTGATCCGATGCCCGCCATGGGCCGCTGGCACCACGAGCGGGAGGAGATCGTGCGCGGCAGCGGCATACCGGCGACGATCCTGCGGCCCGGCGGATTCATGACCAATGCCCTGGAGTGGGTGGAGACGATCCGCGCGGAGGGTTACGTGCTGGACCCGGTCGGCCCGGGCCGCTTTGCGCCGGTCGATCCCGCTGACATCGCCGCCGTCGCCGCCCTGGTCCTCACCGAGGACGGCCACGAAGGCGCGGAGTACGTGCTGACCGGTGGTGAGTGCCTGACGGTGGCCGAGCAGGTCCGGATTCTTGCCGGGGTGACCGGACGTCGGATCGAGGTCCGGGCGGCGAAGACGCCCGCCGAGGCGGTCCGGGCCCGCTTCCCCGGCGGGGTGCCGCAGGCGCTGGCCGATGCCATCGTCGAGGGGTTCACGCTGATGCGCGCCGACACCGTCGGGCTGCGCACCGACACGGTGGAGCGGCTGCTGGGCCGTGGGCCGGGGAGCTTCGCGGCCTGGTGTGCCCGCAACGCGGACGCGTTCCGCTGAGCGGCTCCGGTCGGCGTCGAAGTGCCGCGGCGCCGACCGGAGTTGGTTGACGACGGAGTCAGGAATGCCCGGCGGCGAGGTACTGCTCCAGGTGCTGCTGGTTGACGACCAGACGCAGGCACAAGTGCCGGAACTGGGCGAGTTCCTCAGGGGTGAAGCCGCGGAAGACGGCGGACATGGCGCGCTGGGTGGGCAGGCGGAAGGCGTCGAGCCAGTCGCGGCCGGCGGGGGTGATGGTGACGCGGACGGAGCGCCGGTCCTCGGGGTGCTGGACGCGGCGGGCGAGGGTTTCGCGTTCCAGGGTGTCGACCAGGCCGGTGACGTTACGGGAGCTGACGCCTGCCGCGCGGGCGAGTTCGCCGATGGTGAGGCCGTCCGGGTCGGCGTTGCCGAGCCGGGTGAGCAGGTCGAGGGCCCCGGAGCTGAGGCCGCGGCCGCCGGCGCCGTGGGCGCGCAGGCGGTCGATGGACTGGGAGGCGGAGCGGACGGCGGCGGCGGCCTCCAGTGCGAGGGTGTCGTCGTCCAGGGCGAACGCGCGCATCGAGCTGCGTACGCCGGGGTCGTAGAGGTGGCCGTCGGAGTCCTCGGTGAGGGCGGGCTCGGGGGCGGGTGAGTTATGTACGTCCTTCAACATGAAGCAGTACCTTAATTGCTGCCGCCGGTTCGGTCCAGGTCCGGTCGGGCCTGATGTCCGTTCAATCCGGCAGCAGCGAGCGCGCGTTGCCCGCTCGACCGTTCGGCGCAGCGACGCGCCGCCGACGGCGCAGTTGGGCGCGCGGGGTGGTGGAGGCGCTCGTTAGCGTCCGAGGGCAGGAGGGTGTCAGGGGCTGGATGCCGGACGCCCGATCGACCATCGGATCGAGTCGAGCGCTAGGAGAGTGCGCGTGGCCGCGACACCGCCGCCCCCCGAGGGACCGGTCGGGGGAACGGGGGGCAGTTCGGCCGGGGGGACAGGGGGCACGGGGGGAGCCGGCGGTGCAGGCCGTACCGGGGGCGAGCCGCCGCCGTACCGAGGGGGCTCCGCGCGGGCGGACGACGTGCAGCCGGTCGGGCTCGAGCCGGCCGGCCGGGCGTCGATGGTGGCAGGGGCGGCGAGCGTGCTGCTGATCGCGGCGATCCTGCTGGGCAGCCGGGAGTTGCGGGACTTCGACTCGGCACTGGTGCCGTACGCGGTGGCGTCGGTGTTCCTGACCTTCGGCGTGGTGTACCGGTACATGATGTGGATCTCCGCCCCGGCCGCCCGCCGGCTGTTCCGGGAGGGCTGGAGCGTCGCCCTGTCCTGGGAGAACCTGAAGCGCTCGCCGACCGCGCTGCCGAAGATGGCGGCCACCTACCTGGGCTTCCAGAAGTTCCTCGGCGCCCGCTCGCACGCCCGTTGGGTGGCGCACCAACTCATGTTCTGGGGATGCCTGTTGGCGGCATTCATCACCTTCCCGCTGACCTGGGGCTGGTTCACCTTCACCTCCTCCAGCGCGGCCGGACCGGGCTACGAGATGCGGCTGTGGGGGGTGAAGCTGTTCGGCTTCGACTCGGGCAGCTTCTTCGGCTGGGTGCTGTACCACGGGCTGGACCTGGCGGCGGTGATGGTGATCAGCGGTGTCGGCTACTTCCTGTGGCGGCGGGTGCGGGACCGGACGGCGACCACCGGCCAGCGGTTCGGCTACGACTTCGTCCCGCTGCTGGCGCTGCTCACCATCTCGGTGACCGGCCTGCTGCTGACCTTCTCCGAGATGTTCCTGCACGGCGGCGGCTACGAGTTCCTGGCGATCCTGCACATGGCATCGGTGGTGCTCACCCTGGTGTACCTGCCGTTCGGGAAGTTCTTCCACATCGTGCAGCGGCCTGCCGCGGTCGGCATGCAGCTGTTCAAGTACACGGCGCGGCGCAAGGGTTCGGACGCCGAGGAGCTGCGGGCGTGCCGCCGCTGCGGGCAGCCGATCGACACCGTCGCCGCCGTCGACAACCTGCGCGCCACGATGCGCGACCTGCGGCTCGGCTTCGACGAGTGGGCCGAGTACTGCCCGCGCTGCAAGCGGGTGCTGCGCGGCACCGCCTACCTGTCGACCGTCAAGCGAGGTTTCAAGTGAGCGCCGGCATCGAGCGAGGCTTCGAGTGAGCGCCGGCATCGAGCGAGGGTTCAAGTGAGCGCCGACGTCATGGGAGGGTTCAAGTGACCGCCGAGCACGTCCCGTTGGGCCCGAGCGTCGCCCCGCTCGGGACGCGCAACTTCCGGGACGCGGGCGGCCTGCCCGCCGCCGCGTGGCGGGCCGACCAGGGCGAGCAGACCCTCGTTCCCACGCACTGCTGCTTCTGCGGCGTGCAGTGCGGGATGTACCTGCGGGTGGACGGGCACGGCAAGGTGTTCGGGGTGGAGCCGCGCAACCACGACATCAACCGAATGCGCCTGTGCCCCAAGGGAATCAACGCCTACCAGCAGGTCAACCACCCGGACCGGCTGACCGCCCCGCTGCTCCGCCGGGACCGCAACCAGCCGCTGCGGGAGGTGAGTTGGGACGAGGCGCTGGACTTCACGGTGGAGCAGATCAACCGGATCCAGCGCGAGCACGGCCGGGACGCCTTCGGGATGCTCGGCGGGGCCAGCCTGTTCTCCGAAAAGACCTACCTGGTGGGCAAGTTCGCGCGGGTCGCGCTGAAGACCCGGCACGTGGACTACAACGGCCGGCTGTGCATGGTGAGCGCCGCGGGCGCCAACAAGCTGGCGTTCGGCATCGACCGGGCGGCCAACCCGTTCGCCGACATCCTGCAGACCGAGTGCCTGCTGCTGGTCGGGGCGAACGTCGGCGAGTGCTTCCCGGTGCTGACCCAGTACGTGTGGGGCGCCCGCGACCGGGGCGCGACGCTGATCGTGGTCGACCCGCGGGAGACCGCTGTCGCCCGCACCGCCGACATCCACGTGGCGCTCAAGTCCGGTACGGACGCGGCCTTTTTCAACGCGGTGCTGCACGTGATCGTCGAGGAGGGGCTGACCGACGAGGCGTTCCTGGCGGCGAACACCACCGGCTGGGAGGAGGTCAAGGCCACCGTCAAGGAGTACCCGCCGAGCCGGGCCGCCGAGATCTGCGGCGTCCCCGCCGAGCAAGTCGTCCAGGTGGCAAGGGCGTTCGGCCGGGCGCGGCGGGCGATGGGCTGGCACGCGCGCGGCATCGAGCACCACACCCAGGGCGTGGAGAACTGCCTGACCGTCATCAACCTGTGCACCGCGACCGGCAACCTGGGCCGCGCGGGCGCCGGTTACGGCACACTGACCGGTCAGGGCAACGGGCAGGGCGGCCGCGAGCACGGCCAGAAGTCCGACCTGCTGCCCGGCGGCCGTTCCATCAGCGATCCGGCGCACCGCCGGCAGATCGCCGCGATCTGGGGCATCGAGGAGTCCGAACTCCCGCCCGCCGGAACGTCGATGACGGAAATGGTCTGGCAGATGCAGCGCCAGGAGATCCGCGGCCTGATCGGCGTCTGCAACAACCCGTTCGTCTCGCTGCCCAACTATGCGGTGGTGAAGGACGGTTACGACAAGCTGGAGTTCCACGCCCAGTTCGACTTCTTCCTGTCCGAGACCGCCGCCAACGCGCACGTGGTCTTCCCCGTCACCAGTTGGGCCGAGGACGAGGGCGTGATGGCCAACGCCGAGGCCCGCGTCGTCAAGCACAACAAGGCTCAGGAGCCCCCCGAGGGCGTGCGCACCGACACCTGGGTGATGTGCGAACTCGCCCGACGCCTGGGCGTGGGAAGCAAGTTCGCCTTCGAGGACTCGCGCGAGGTCTTCGACGAGCTGCGCCGCGCCTCGGCCGGCACGGTGATCGACTACTACGGCATCACCTACGACCGGCTGGAGCGGACCGGCGGCCTGGTGTGGCCCTGCCCGGGCATCGAACACCCGGGAACGCCAAGGCTGTTCGAGGACGGCAAGAGCTACCACCCGGACGGGAGGATCCACCTCCAGGTGGTCGAGTGGCACCCGCCCGCCGACCCGTACGACGACGACTTCCCGATGACGCTGACCACCGGCCGCACCGTCGCGCACTACCTGTCGGGCAACCAGACCCGGCGGCTGGGCGCGCTGGTCGAGCAGACGCCGAGGCCGTGGGTGGAGGTGCACCCGTCGCAGGGATTCCGCAACGGCGAGCCGGTGCGGGTGATCACCCGGCGCGGCAGCGCGGTGCTGCCGGCCCTGGTCACCGAGGCGATCCGGCCCGACCACGTGTTCGTGCCGTACCACTGGCCGTACCCGGTGGCCGCCAACCAGCTGACCATCGACGCCCTCGACCCGCGGTCGAAGATCCCCGAGTACAAGGTGTGCGCGGTACGGATCGAACGCGCCCGCACCGTCGAGCCGGTGCCCGCGCCGCCCACCCCGCCGGGCCGCGAGGCGTACCCGGAGGCCCAGGTGTCGCGCACCGACCCGCTCCCGCCGACCTCGCCGCAGGGCCGCGGCACCGGAGAGAGGGGCTGAACCACCATGCTGGGACGCACCATCTTCATCGACCCCGGCCGCTGCATCGGCTGCCAGGCCTGCGTGTCGGCCTGCCGCGAATGCGACTCGCACCGCGGCAAGACGATGATCCACCTCGACTACACCGACGAGGGCCACACCGTCGCCTCGCTGCCCACCGTCTGCATGCACTGCGAGGACCCGGTCGCCCCCTGCGCCGAGGTCTGCCCCGCCGAGGCGATCCTGATCACCGCGGACGGAGTCGTCCACGAAGCCGACCCGACCCGGTGCATCGGCTGCGCGAACTGCGTCAACGCCTGCCCGTTCGGCGTGCCCAAGATCGACCTGGCGGCGAAGCTCCAGATGAAGTGCAACCTGTGCTACGACCGCACCTCGTACGGCCTGGCCCCGATGTGCGCCACCGTCTGCCCGACCGGCGCGCTGTTCTACGGCACCGCCGAGGAGTTGCAGGCGGAACGGCCCGGCGTGGAGGTCTCCACCGAGTTCGTGTTCGGCGCCACCACCGTCTCCACCGGCGTCGCCATGGTCGTCCCGCCGGAGCGCCGGGCACCCGTCCCTGGCGGGACGCTGAACCTGATCGAGGTCAACGGGCGGCCCACGCCCGGGAACGGAGCGATGGCGTGACCAGCCCCGTCGACCCGTCCGGGCCGGGCGGACGCGAGGACGCCCACCGGGCCGAGCAGGACGCGCTGCGCGAGCGGATCAGCGCCGACTCGCTCACCACCCGCCGCGACTACCTGCGGATCGTCGCCACCGTCTCCGGCGGCCTGGTGGTCGGCTCCGCCGCCGTCTCGGCCGGCGCGCTGCACCGGCACGGCGACGGCATCGCCGCCCCGCTGAAGGTCGCCGACCGGCTCGAACGCGGGCAGGCGGTCAGCTTCGAGTACCCCGGCGAGGACGACCGGGCGATGGCGATCCGACTGCCCGACGGCACCGTCGTCGGCTACTCCACCATCTGCACCCACCTCGCCTGCGGCGTCCTCTGGCGACGCGACCAGGGCACCGACGGAGACCTCTACTGCCCGTGCCACGAAGGGAAGTTCGACGCCCGCACCGGCGCGGTGACGGCCGGCCCGCCACCCCGGCCGCTGCCCAAGGTGGTCATGGTCGAGGACGCCCAGGGCGCGGTGTGGGCGATCGGCACCGCCCGCTCCGGCGAGGACGAGCAGGCGGGCCTGTGCCGGGGCCTGCGCGACCGCAACCCGGCACTGGCCGACGCCGCCGGGTGCCCGGGCCGGGAGAGCGGCAAATGACCCTGAACGAGAGAGAGTTGACGATGTGTCAGATCGAAACAGGGGGCGAGTGGTGAGCGAGGGCCACTTCCCGGAGGGCTACCACCCCGGCAGTGACGAGCCGCGCCTCAACCGGCCCGTCCACGAACGCTATCCGCAGCTCCGGCCGACCTCCGGCTACGCCGACGCCCGGGTCACCGCCACCGGACCCGGCCCCGGCGCGGGCACCGACCAGCAACCGGAACGCTCCGCGATCCTCTCCGCCCGCGTCGCCCTCGGCATCACCGTCGTCATCGGCCAACTGTGGGCGCTCACCGTCGCCACCAACGCCTGGATGCGCGGCGAGGTCGCCACCGCCTGGTGGTCCACCGGCTTCAGCGCCGCGTCCTTCCTGGTGGTCCTGCTCGCCTGGCGGATCTCGCCGGGCGACCGCTGAGCGCACCCGGCGGCGGAGCGCTGACATGCGGCGCCCGGAATGTGGTGATACCTCTCGAAAGGACCTGTGGAAGGGAGCCCACGATGGACAATTACCCGGCGCTCAACCTGTTCTGGACGATGTTGTGGCTGTTCCTCTGGATCCTCTGGTTCTTCCTGCTGTTCAAGGTGATCACCGACATCTTCCGCAGCCACGACCTGAGCGGCTGGGGCAAGGCCGGCTGGACCACCCTCGTCATCCTGCTGCCCTACATCGGCGTACTGGCCTACCTGATCGCCCGCGGCAACTCCATGGGAAGTCGCGACCGGGCGCTCGCCGCACAGGCGGAGGGCGAGTTCCAGAACTACATCCGCAAAGCCGCCGGCACCGAGCAGCAGAACGCCGGGCCCCGGCACGTGGACGAACTCGCCCGGCTCGCCGACTTGAAGAACAGCGGTGCCATCTCCGAGGACGAATTCCGCGCGGCGAAAGCCAAGTTGCTCGCCTGAGTGCCGCAGACCCCGCAAGCCAGAGACCCCGCCGGCAGGCGGGCGGGAGGAGGCCGGCGCGGTGCCGGACACGCCACTGACACCCGAGGTGTTCGACCGCGCCATCGTGGCGATCGCGCTGACCGCGGGGACCGACCACCGACTGGTGTACGTCAACGACGCGTTCCGCGACCTGTTCGGCGACCGGCAGCTCGGCGACCCGGCCCGCGAGGTGTTCACGGAGCCGGGCGCCGAACGCTTCGTCGCCACCCTCGACGCCGTCCTCAGCGACGGCACCGCCCGGCAGGTCACCGCGCCGCGCACCCTCGCCTGCCCGGACGGCGGGACCGTCCACCGGCACTTCGTCTACTCCTGCTCACCCGCCGGCACCCCGTCCGGCCCCGGCATCCTCACCGCCGCCATCGACACCACCGCCGAACTGCACTCCGCCCTGGAGACCGAACGCCTCTCCGTCGAACGGCTGCAGGCACTGCGGCGCTACGAGGCACTGATGGCCGCCACCTCCCAGATGGTGTGGCTGGTGCACGCCGACGGCACCGCCGACGAACTCGTCCCCGGCTGGGAGGCCCTCACCGGCCGGCCCTTCCCCGAAACGGCCGGCAACCGCTGGCTGGACGTCGTCCACCCCCAGGACCGCGACCGGCTCGCCACCCACTGGGCCGCCGCCGCCCGCGAACTGCCCACCGCCTTCGAACACGTCTTCCGGGTACGCGGCGCCGACGGCGGCTACCGGCACGTCCGGGCCCGCGCCGTCCCCATCGTCCGCGACGACGGACCCGCCGAATGGATCGGCACCACCAGCGACATCGAGGACCAGTGGCGCAACCGGCTGCGCGAACGGCTGCTCGCCCGGGCCGGCGCCGTCACCGAGGCCGAACGCGCCGACGACGCCTTCGCCGCGCTCGCCGCCACCCTCGTCCCCGAACTCACCGACGTGTGCGCCGTCTACCTGCTGCGCGAACCCGACGCCGCCGGCGGAGACGTCGTCGCCACCCGGATCGCCTCCGTCGCCCGCCCCGGACTGCCCCCGCTGCCACCCATCAACCGGCAGACCTACACCCTCGGCGCACGCGCCCGGAAAGCGGTTTCCGACCGCACCCCCATCGTGCTCGAATTCGCCGACGGCAGCGTCCCCCGCGGCAGCATCCCCGAGATCTCCGCCCGCTGGCTGGAACGCGCCCACGCCACCAGCCTCACCCTGCTGCCCATCGTCGTCGACGGCGCCGTCGTCGCCCTCGCCGCCACCGCCGACTGCGAAGGCGCACCCCCGCCCGGACCCGCCGACATCGACCTCCAGCGGGAAGTCCTGCAACGCGCCCAGGCCCCGCTGCGCCAGGCCCTCGCCCTGCAACGCGCCCGGCACACCGCCGTCGTCCTGCAACGCGCCATGCTCACCACCCCGCCCACCGTCGGCGGCGCCGCCCTCGCCGGCCGCTACCGCCCCGGCAGCCGCAACGCCGAAGTCGGTGGCGACTGGTACGACGCGTTCACCCTCCCCGACGGCGCACTCGCCATGACCATCGGCGACGTCGCCGGCCACGACCTCGCCGCCGCCACCGTCATGGGCCAACTGCGCGCCATGCTGCGCTCCATCGCCTTCACCCGCCCGCACGGCCACACCCCCGCCGACACGCTGCGCGAACTCGACACCGCCGCCGAAGGGCTGGGCGTCGGCAGCTTCGTCACCGCCGTGCACGCCCGCCTCACCCGGCACGGCGCCGACGGCGCCTGGGAGGTCGAGTGGACCAACGCCGGGCACCCGCCGCCCGTCCTGATCCCCGTCACCGGCCCGCCCCGGCTGCTGACCGGCGAGGACGCCGACCTCCCGCTGTGCGTCGACCCGCGCCGCCCCCGGGTCACCCACCACGACCCGCTGGGCCCCGGCGAGACCCTGCTGTTCTACACCGACGGCCTGGTCGAAGTCCCCGGCGAAGACCTCGGTGACGGCATCGGCCGCCTCTGCCGGGCCGCCGCCGACGCCCGCCACCGCCCGCTCGACGACCTGTGCGAGTACCTGGCCGGACGGGTCGTCGACGTCCGCGACGACATCGCCCTGATCGCCTTCCGGCCCACCCCGCTCGCCGGCACCGCGGACCGGCCACGATGAGCGCGGCGGGCCGGGGCGGCAGGGACAGCCGCGACCCGGAGAGGAGGGACGGCATGGACAGCACCGGCGACGGCGGCGAGAGCGAGGACGCGGCACTGCTCGACGCCCTGTTCAGCCAGGCCCCGGTCGGGCTCTACCTGCTCGACCAGGACCTGCGGCTGGTGCGTCGCAACGCCGCCGCCCACAACGCCGCCCACGGCGCGGCCACCCGCCCCGACCCCGGCACCGGCGGCCGCTGGGTCGGCGACCTCGGGCCCGGCTTCGACGACGCCGAACTCGAAACACTCGCCCGCCAGGCCCTCCAGGACGGCGACTGGATCCGGGAACACCTGGTCCGCGGCCGCACCCCCGACGAACCCCGCCGCGACATCGTCGGCGCCGTCTCGTTCTTCCCGATCGAATCCGACACCGGCCGCCGCTACCTGGTCGCCGCCATCCAGGACGTCACCGAACGGCAGGCCGCCCTCGACCGCCTCGACATCCTGCACACCGCACACCGCCAACTCGGCGCCTCCCTGGACGCCATCGGCTCCGCCGAGGAACTCGCCGACGTCGCCGTGCCCCGCCTCGCCGACATCGCCACCGTCGACCTGCTCGACGAACCCCTGCGCGGCCTGCCCACCCGCGCCGGACCGGCCGACCCCGCCGCCCCGCTGCGCCGCGCCGCCTACCGGGCCGTCCACACGCCCGGCGAGCTGGGCCCGATCCCGCACGGCGAACTGTCCACCTACGGCGCGCCCACGCCCTACAGCCAGGCGCTGGACGACGGGCGGGCGCGACTGGTGCGCGGACTGGGCGGCGACGAGGACTGGCTGTCCGCCGACCCCGCGCGCGGACGCCGGCTGACCGGCCTCGGCGTGCACTCGATGATCGTCGCGCCGCTGATGGCGCACGACACCGTGCTCGGCCTGCTCGCCCTGTACCGGAACCGGCGGCCCGCCCCCTTCGAACAGGCCGACCTGGACCTCGCCGTCGAACTCGCCTCCCGCGGCGCCCTGTCCATCGACAAGGCCCGCAGCTACGCCCGCGAACGCACCATCGCCACCACCCTGCAACGCCAACTCCTGCCCAGGGAACCGGCGGAACTGAGCGCCGTGGAGACCGCGCAGGTCTACCTCCCGGGAGTGGTCGGCCCCGGCGGCGACTGGTACGACATCATCCCGCTGTCCGCCGCCCGGGTCGGGCTGGCGATCGGCAGCATCACCGGCACCGGCATCGAGGCAGCCGCCCTGATGGGCCAACTCCGCACCGCACTACGCACCTTGGCCGTGCAGGACCTGGCGCCGGACGAGCTGCTGGTGCGCCTGGACGAAGCCGCGCGGGTGCTGACTGACGAGCAGCGCGGCAGCCTCCCGCCCGGCGCGGACGGGCTGCCCGACGGCCTCGCGTCCTGCCTGTACCTGGTGTACGACCCGATCGCCCGGACCTGCACCGCTGCCTCCGCCGGCCACCCCGCGCCGGTGCTGGTCGGCCCCGACGGCGCCCCGCTGCCGTTCGAGGTCGAACCCGGGCCGCCGCTGGGCTGGGGCGACTGCTGCTACGAGACGACCACCACCGAGCTGGACGAGGGCTGCGTACTGGCCCTCTACACCGAGGGGTTGATGTCCGGCCGGGCCCGGAGCGCAGACGAGGACGGCACACCGGGAGGCGAACCGGGCACGCGGCGGGCGGTGCTGGAGCGGGTGCTGGCGCGGCCCGGCGAGGAACAACTGCACGACCTGTGCGACCGGGTGGTGTACGCGCTGCTGCCCGAACGGCAGCGCGAGGACGCCGTGCTGCTGCTGGCCCGCACCCGGGCGCTGCCGGACGAGCGCGTCGCGGTGTGGACGCTGCCGGGCGACCCGGCGGTGGTGCGCACCGCCCGGCGGCTGGCCGAACACCAGCTCGCCGCCTGGGAGTTGGGGGAGCTGGAGTTCGCCACCGACCTGATCGTCAGCGAGCTGGTGACCAACGCGATCCGCTACGGGGAGCCGCCGATCCGGCTGCGGCTGATCCACGACCGGGGCCTGATCTGCGAGGTGTCGGACAGCGCGGCCAGCACCCCGCACATGCGGCGGGCGAAGAGCACCGACGAGGGCGGTCGCGGACTGTTCATCATCGGTCATCTGGCGCAGCGTTGGGGCACCAGGATCGGCCGGCGCGGCAAGACCATCTGGGCGCAGCAGGAACTTACGTCAACAGGCGGGTCGCCTCAGGAGGTTGACCTGGGCGATTCGTTCGAGCCGTAGTGGGTGGGGGAGTTGACGGGCCCGGGCCGGTGCCGCGGATCGGTGGTGCGGGCGCCGGCCCGGGCGGGGCGTCAGGGGCGGGCCTTGGGGGCGTTCTCGGCGGTCCTTGCGGGGTCGAACTGGGCGACGGGGGCGAGGATTTCGTCCATCCGGGCGAGCAGTTCCGGCTCCAGCTTCACGCCGGCGGCCTTGACGTTCTCGGTGACCTGCTCGGGCCGGGAGGCGCCGATGATCGCCGCGGACACGTTGGGGTTCTGCAGCACCCAGGCGACGGCCAGCTGGGCGAGCGACAGCCCCGCCTGGTCGGCGAGCGGGCGCAGCAGCTGGACGCGCTCCAGGACGTCGTCGCGCAGCCAGCGGGCGACGAAGTTCGCGCCGCCCTTCTCGTCGGTGGCGCGGGAGCCGGCCGGCGGGGCGGCGCCCGGCTGGTACTTGCCGGTGAGGACGCCCTGCGCGATCGGCGACCAGACCACCTGGCCGAGGCCCAACTCTTCGGACACCGGGACGACTTCACCCTCGATGACCCGCCACAGCGCGCTGTACTGGGGCTGGTTGGAGACGAACGGGATGCGCAGCTCGCGGGCCAGCGCGTGCCCGGCCCGGATCTGGTCGGCCGTCCACTCGGAGACGCCGATGTACAGGGCCTTGCCGGAGCGGACCACGTCGGCGAACGCCTCCATGGTCTCCTCGAGCGGCGTGGACGGGTCGAAGCGGTGCGCCTGGTACACGTCCACGTAGTCGGTCTGCAGGCGGCGCAGCGAGCCGTTGATCGACTCCATGATGTGCTTTCGGCCGAGCCCGCTGTCGTTGCGGCCGGGCCCGGTCGGCCAGAACACCTTGGTGAGGATCTCCAGCCCTTCGCGGCGCTCGCCCTTGAGGGCGCGGCCCATGACCGCCTCGGCGCGGGTCTCCGCGTACACGTCGGCGGTGTCGAAGGTGGTGATGCCCGCGTCGAGGGCGGCGCGGATGCACGCGGCCGCGGTGTCCTCCTCGACCTGCGAGCCGTGGGTGAGCCAGTTGCCGTAGGCGATTTCACTGACGATCAGGCCGCTGCGGCCCAGGTGACGGAATTCCATGATCTGTACGGTACGTCAGCTGACGGTTCCGGTGGGTACCATCGCGTTGCCGCAGGAACCGGGAGCGGGCCGGGGCGGGCGGGGCGTGTCGGTGCCGATTTCCGGGGCCGGCGCGGGTGTGACGACCTGGACGTGGACGAGAGTGTGTCTGAGGCGGTGTTGCCGGCGGGGGCGGGCGGACTGTCCCGACCGGAGAAGAGGAACCGTGACCCACCCGCAAGCGAGACCCGTCGTGCGGCCGCGGTCCGCAGGCCCGGCGCCGGAGCCGGCCCCGTGGAACCGGCAGCGGCTGCGCAGCAACAACGAGTGGCTGCTGCTGGAGCTGCTGCGCACCGGCGGCCCGTCCTCGCGGGCGCAACTCGCCCGCGACACCGGCCTGTCGAAGCCGACCGTGTCGGCCGCGCTGGGTTCGCTGGAGACGGCCGGGCTGGTCCGGGAGGCGGGCACCCTGGCGCCCGACCGGGGCCGCACCGCCGTCCTGTACCGGGCCGACGCCGGCGCCGGGTACGTGCTCGGGATGGACGTCGGCCGAGCCCGCCTCCGGGTGGCCGTCGCCGACCTGTCGGGCCGGGTGGTGGCCCGCCGGGACGTCCCCAACCGCGGCCGTTCCGGCCCCGCCGTCGCGGACGCGCTGGTCGCCACCGCTCAGGAGACGCTCTCCGATGCGGGGCTGGCGGACGGTGCCGGCGGCGCTGTGGGCTGTCCGGCGGACGGGGTGGTGCGCGCGGTGATCGGCAGTCCCGGCGTGTGGGACGAGCGGCTGCGGATGATGCGGCACGCCCCGCACCTGCCGGGCTGGGCGCGGCCGGGACTGGTCGACCGGATCGCGGACGGCCTCGGCATGCAGGTGCACGTCGCCAACGACGCCAACCTCGCCGCGCTCGGCGAGTACACCTACGGTGCGGGGGCGGGCAGTTCCGTCTTCGCCTACCTGCTGGTCGGGACGGGCGTCGGCGTCGGCCTGGTGCGCGACGGCGAACTGTGGACCGGGGCGCACGGCGCGGCCGGTGAGATCGGCATGCTGCAAATGCCGTGCGTGTCAGATGAATTGACGGGACGTCAGGATGTCCGGCTGGAGGAGGTGGTGGCGGCGGACGCCGTGGTCGGCGAGGCGTGGCGGCTCGGGCTGACCAGTGCGACCACCGCCGAAGAGGTGTGCGAGGCGGCCCGGTCCGGCGATCCGGCCGCGCGGGCGGCGATCGACCGGCAGGCGCAGCAACTCGCCTTCGCGGTCGCCGTGGTGGCCGCCGTCGCCGATCCGGAACTGGTCGTGCTGGGCGGCGGTGTCGGCCGCAGCGCGGACCTGCTGCTGCCGCCACTGGAGGAGGCGCTGCACCGCAGCTGCGCGCTGAGACCCCGGGTGGTGGCGAGCACGCTCGGCGAGGACGCGGTGCTGATGGGCGCGGTGGCGACGGCGCTGGAGTCGGCGCGGCTGGAGGTGTTCGTGCGGCGTACCGCGTCCGCGTGAGTTCCGGTTCGGGGGGCTCGGCCGTCGCGGTCGTCTCGGTCGTCTCGGGGGTCTTGGGGGTCTCGGTCGTATCGGCCGGGGAGAAGGGACGGACGTCGTCCGGAGGGGGCCTTTGGGCCCTACCGGCGCGCCCGATCCGAGGCGCACGCTCAAGATAAAGAGGCACGTGGAACGCGACGAGGATGCGGCGAGGAGTGATCCGCGATGGTCGAGTCGACGATTGGCACGAGGGGCGGTCCCGGGGCGGCACTGAGCGTGCAGGAACTCCGGGTGCTGGTGGCGGCGGCCGGAGCCGCGCCCTCGTTGCACAACTCCCAGCCCTGGCAGTTCCGGCCCGCCGACGACGGCCACGGAGTCCTGGTCTTCGCCGACCCGGACCGGGCCGTCCCGGTGGCGGACCCCGACGGCCGCGGCATGTTGCTGTCCGTCGGCGCGGCCCTGTTCAACCTGCGGGTCGCGGCCGCCCGGCAGGGCCTCCCCGTGGACGAGCTGGAACTGATGCCCGGCCCGTTCGGGGCCGACTCCCCGGTCGCGGTGGTGCACTTCGGCCCGCGGGGAGTCCCCGACGAGACGGCGGAGTTGGCGGAGGCGATCGCGCTGCGGCACTCCAGCCGTGAACCGTTCAACAACCGCGACGTCCCCGAGACGGTGATCGGTGAACTGATCGCGGCCGCCGCCGCCGAGGACACCGTCCTCGACGCGCTGGAGGAGTCCGAGGCGCGCCGGGTCCTGGCACTCACCGCCGAGGCCGAGGCCCGGATCGTCGCCGACGCCGCCCGCCTTGCCGAGACCGGGAGCTGGCTGCGCGACGAACCTTCGGCGGACGGCATTCCGGTCTCCGTGCTCGGCCCGCAGGACCACGAAGCGCACGTCCCCGTGCGGGACTTCACCGGACGCCCCACCCGCTCGCAACGCTTCGAGGCGCTCCCGCAGTTGGTCACCATCGCCACCCGCGGCGACACGGCAGCCGACTGGCTGCGGGCCGGCCAGGCCATGGAACGCGTCTGGCTGGTGGCCACCGCGCACGGCGTCCGGGTCTCCGTCCTCCACCAGGCCGTCGAACTCCCCGAGACCCGCTGGCGGCTGCGCAACCCCGAAGCGGGCATCGGCACCGTCCAGGTACTCCTCCGCATCGGCTACGGCCCCCGGGGCGCGGCCACCCCGCGCCGCGAGATCGACGAACTCCTCGGCGGGGCCGTCCCTGCGAGCTGAGCGGTCTGTCAGCGCTCGGCGGGATGATCCTGCGCAGCATCCCCCGAGCGGACGGAGCGGCCGAATGGTGATTCGAAACGAGCAGGTGGCGGGCCACGAGTTCCTGCGCGATATGGCCGGGGACCCGTACTACCCCGCCCACCTGGTCGAACGCGGCCGCGCGGCGCTGCGCACCCTGTGCGAACGGATCGAGTCCGAACGCCCGTCCGGCCTACCGGAGTTGTACGCGCTGACGTATGCGGCGACGGAGGAGTTCAACCGCCTCGGCGAGGCGATGGAGGACGCCGGCAGCGAGATCGAGACGGTCGCCCGGGAGGCGATCGGCGCGGATTTCGCGTTCGTGGCGGCGGCGTACGGCTTCGCCGGTGCGGACCGGGAGGAACTGGTCGCGCCGCGCGATTGGTGAGCGGCGCGGGATCGGAGGCTGCGCGGTACCGGCCCGGCCGGCACCACGTCGGTGCTGTCCTGGGAGCGTCGGCGGGTGTCTTGGCGGCGTCAGCGGGTGGCCGTGGCGAGGAGGGCCGCGTGGGGGAGGGCGAGGGTGCCGTCCGGGGTGCGGAAGGCGTCGGCGAGGCGGTGGTAGTGGCGGTGGGCCTCGGACTGGGTTCCGGGGGTTTGGGCGAGCAGGGTGAGGCCGATGGTGGCGACGCCGGAGGCCGGGCCGGCCCACCAGTCGTCGGCGGTGGTGCGGTGGTCCCACGTGAGGGTGCGGCAGGTGGCCTGCTGGAGGCCGGCGGTGGTGAGGAGCGCGGCCAGGCCGTCCGGGGTACGGGGGAAGTCGTCGGCCGGGTCGAGCGGGCCCAGGTGCGGCGGCCGGACGGCGCCGGCGGCCTGGAGGGCCTGCGGGATCAGCGTCTGGCCCGAGCCCGGTGACCCGGACCAGATGGTCAGGGCCAGGCGGCCGCCGGGTCGCAGGACGCGACGGAGTTCGGCCAGGGCGAGCAGTGGCCGGCCGACGTGGTTGAGCACGAAGTTGGCCACCACCGCGTCGAATTCGGCGTCCAGGTAGGGGAGTTCGGGCAGCGTGGCAAGCTCGAGGCGCGCGGACGGCGCGTTGCGGCGGGCGAGTTCGAGCATGCTCGGCTCGGCGTCCACGGCGGTCACCTCCGCACCCCGGACGCAGGCGGCTGCGGCGACGGTCCCTGGCCCGGTGCCCACGTCCAACAGCCGGGTGCCGGTGGACACTTCGGCGGCGTCCAGGAGCTTCGGCGCGGTGTGCGCACAGAGCCGGCCGAAGGTCGCGGCGTAGGCGCCGGCCCGTCCGGCCCAGGCGGTGCGCTCGTTGGCGTCGAAGCTCGTGGCCGCTGCGGTTGGCGACGGCATGGTTCCCCCTGGGCGGTCGGGCGGTTGACGGGCGATCATAGCTCGGCGTGGGGCGCGCGGTCGGGGGGGCGGAGCTGATGCGGACTCACCGCCCCGGGCCCAGTCGACGAGGCAAGCCAGGCATTGACGTGAGTTCTGGCCTCGGAACAGCCCTTGGTGTTCGTTGTGGGCGCGAAGCCCCCGATGAGCGGCGGATCGACGCGCGGTGATCGGTTGGGTAGGACCGACAAGTGGTCGCCGACGCCGATGTCGAGCGGCTTGCCACTGCTTCGGGCGGCGTCGAGCACGCGCCAGAACGCTTCGATGTCCGTGACGGGCAGCCTGCCAAGGGGTGGACGGCAGATCGGAATCAGGATTAGGACAGGCTGGCCTACCTGAGGTTAGGCTAACCTAATGATGAATTTGCTGCTGGCCGCCAAGACGGCCGAATACGCCACGCCCGAAATCTGGCGGGTCCTCACCAAAACCGGCTACTTCGTCGGCCTGAGCGGCGCGATCGGCAGCGTTGTCACCTACGTCGCCGCCGTTCGCCCGGCGCTCAGGGCCGCGAGCACCGCGCCCGCGGACGCTGGCGCGCTGCGCAGGCGGTCGGCCGGGTACTTGGGGTGGGCGGGCGTTGTTCTGTTGGTTGCCGGGTACTTCCAGTTGGTGGCGCGGGTTGCTCGGGCCGGGAAGGGGATGCCCTTTGGTGACGCCATGGCTCCCGGCCGGATCGCGGACTTCCTCAATGCTCCTGCTGCCAAGGGGGCTTGGATCGCGCAGGGCACGATCTACGTGCTGCAGAACGTCGTGCTCGTCGCCACCGCCGTCGCGCTGATCGCGCTGTTCGTCCCGGCGGTGCGCCGCCACCTCGACCGTCTTGCCCTCGCTGCTCTGCCGGCCGCTCTCGCGGTCACTCTGATCGCGGGCATACCGGCGACCGTGCCCGCGGAACTCGACCGCTGGCTCGACCCGGTGTTCTCGCAGCTCCATATCGTTTCCGGGGTCGTGTGGCTCGGCGGCCTGGCGCTGCTGGTGGCCCTCGCGGGCGTTCGCGGTCGGCTCGGTGAGGGTGCGGGCCTGTTGTGGGCCGACATTTGGCGGCGGTTCAGTCTGGTGGCGATGGTGTGCGTCGGGGTGGTCACCATTTCCGGGCTGTGGATCACCTGGAAGCACGTCGGCGCCGTCTCCCAGCTGTGGACCACCGGCTACGGCATCGCCCTGTTGGTCAAGATCTTCCTGGTGCTGGGGCTGGTCACGGCCGGCGCGTTCAACCAGTTCTGGCTGATGCCGCGGATCGAGCGGGCCCGGCGTGCCGACGACTCCACCTCGCTGTTCCACCTGACGCTGCGGCACTTCCCGAAGGTGGTCTGGGGCGAGGTCGTTCTCGGTGTCGCGGTGCTGGTGGTGCTGCCGTTCATCGCCGGGTCCGCCCGCAGCGAGGCCGGCGGCGCGAAGGCGGTCTCCGACGGCAGCATCTTCGCCGCCGGCGCCGCGCTGGTGGTGGCCCTCGGGGTCTCGCTGTACGCCACCGCGAAGGTGTCGGACGCCCTGGCGCGCCGTCCTGCTGCGGTTGGTGAGCCCGCGGCGACCTGACGGCGGTACCTCGCGCAGCTTGGGCTCCCGGCATGACGCCGGGGGCCCTTTCTGCTGTGCGGGGCGCACCGACAAAGTTTTTTGTCTTGACAGGTTTCCTGTTCGGTGGGAGGCTGGAGTCACTCCCGGGGGACGCCGGGAGCCCGGGAACGGAGGGTGGAGAGGTGCTGGACGTTGCTGTGATCGAAGAGCCCGGCGCGGCCGAGTCGTCCTTGGACCCGATACGGTCCCGGATTCTCGCCGCTCTGGCGGAGCCCGGTTCGGCGGCCATGCTGGCGGGGCGGTTGGGGTTGCCCAGGCAGAAGGTCAACTACCACCTGAAGGAGCTGGAGCGGCACGGGCTGGTCGAGCTGGCGGAGGAGCGGCGCAAGGGCAATGTCACCGAGCGGGTGTTCCGCGCGACGGCCGCCTCGTACGTGATCTCGCCCAGTGCGCTGGCGGCGGTCAGCCCGGATCCCTCGCGGTCGCCCGATCAGCTTTCCGCCCGGTGGCTGTTGGCGCTGGGGGCCCGGCTGGTGCAGGAGGTCGGGTCGTTGCTGACGGGTGCGGCGCGGGCCAAGCAGCGGGTGGCGAGCTTCGGAATCGATGCCGAGGTGCGGTTCGCGTCCGCGGCCGATCGGGCGGCGTTCGCCGAGGAGCTGGCCCAGAGCGTGGCCGGGCTGGTCAGCCGCTACCACGACGAATCGGCGCCGCAGGGGCGGAGGCACCGGGTGGTCGTCGGCCTGCACCAGATTCCCGACCCGACCCCAGCCGACAGTCAACAGCCCGACGCACCGCAGGAGGACCCCCGATGACGCACCCCTTCGAGATCGAGCGGGAGATCGTCCTGCCCGCAGACCCGGAACAGGTCTGGGAAGCGATCGCCACCGGTCCCGGCATCGAGTCGTGGTTCATGGGCCGGAACGAGGTCGAAGCGTGCGAAGGCGGCGCCGCCGTCATGGACGTGGGCGGCCACCGGGAGGAGGCCGTGGTCACCGCGTACCAGCCCGGCAAACGGTTCGCGACCCGGACGGCCACCAACGACGACGGCCGGTTCATGGCCTTCGAGTACCTCATCGAGGGCCGCGAGGGCGGCAGCACCGTGCTGCGCGTCGTCCACAGCGGCATGCTCGGCGACGACTGGCAGGACGAGTACGACGCGCTGCGCCGCGGCTGGCCGTTCCACCTGCACACGCTCCGCGAGTACCTGGCGCACTTCCCCGGCCGCACGGGCCGTCCCGTCTTCGCCATGGCGCAGACCGGCGAACGGCCGGTGCGGGAGGTCCGGGCCGCGCTCGCCGGTGGGCTTTCGCTGCCGGACGTCGTCGCCCTCGGGGCGCCGGTGCAGGCCGAGCCGGCCGGGTTGCCCGCGCTGGCCGGGGAGGTGACGTGGTCCGACGAGGAGCGTTTCGAGGTCCGCACCGCCGACGGGCTCTACACCTTCCACCACAGCCCCGGAGTGGTGCTGATGTTCCACCACCTCTTCGGAGCGGACACCGACACGGCCGAGGCCGGGTGGCAGCAGTGGCTGGCCGGCGTCCTGGCCGAGCGACCCTGAGTACGCGAACAACGCAGAGAGCACCACGTACGGAAGACAGTCACACCTGAGGAGAGCACCATCATGCGCACCCTGATCAGCACGGCCTTTGTCTCGCTCGACGGCGTCGTGGAGGGCCCGGGCGGTGAGCCCGGTTACCGGAACTCCGGGTGGACGTTCAAGGACATCGAGTTCATCCCCGAGGCGTTCGAGATCAAGTCGCGGGAGCAGGAGGAGTCCACCGCGATGCTGATGGGCCGGGTCAGCTACGAGGCGTTCAGCCCGGTCTGGCCGGACATGGCGGAGTTCGCCCGCTACCGGACGCTGCCGAAGTACGTCGTCTCCCGCACCCTCGGCGAGGACCAACTGGTCGACAACTGGGGCGAGATCAGCATCCTGCGTTCGCTGGACGAGGTCGCCGCGCTCAAGGAGACCGAGGGTGGTCCGATCATCGTCCACGGCAGCGCCACGCTGGGCCAGGCCCTGTCCGACGCCGGGCTGATCGACCGGTACCACCTGCTGGTCTTCCCGCTGCTGCTCGGCGCGGGCAAGCGGCTGTTCAGCGCCACCGACAAGGACGCGCAGAAGCTGGCGCTGGTCGAGCACGAGGTGTACCGCAACGGCGTGCAGAAGCAGGTCTTCGACGTCGTCCGCTGAGGAGCGGGCCAGCACGCACGCCGCCCGCCGTTGACGAAGTCCGTCAGCGGCGGGCGGTGTGCGTGCGGCGGAACGAGTCCGTCAGCGGCGGGCGGTGCGCGTGCGGCGGAACTCGAGGGCGAGCGGGAGGAGGGAGAGGGCGATGATCACCGCGATGGCGGGGAGCAGGTAGCGGTCGACGTTCGGGATGGTGGAGCCGAGCGCGTAGCCGCCGAGGACCAGGCCGACGGTCCAGACCAGGCCGCCGACGGCCTGCCAGAGGGCGAAGGTGCGGGTGGGGACGCCGAGAGCGCCGGCCAGCGGGTTGAGGACGGTGCGGACCACGGGGACGAAGCGGGCCAGCGTGATGGCCTTGGCGTGGCCGTAGCGGGCGAGGAGTTCCTCGGCCCGCTCGGCGCCCTCGTGCAGGCGGCGGTTGCGGGAACGTTCCAGCAGGGCGCGGCCGCCCTTGCGGCCGAGCAGGTGGCCGACCTGGGCGCCGGCCAGGGCACCGACGACGGCGGCGACGAGGACCTGCGCGAGGTTCAGGTGCGGGCCGGAGTGCAGGCCGGGGGTGCAGAGCAGGCCGGCCGTGAACAGCAGGGAGTCGCCGGGCAGGAAGAAGCCGATCAGCAGCCCGGTCTCGGCGAACAGGACGGCGGCGATGCCGAGCGCGCCGAATGCCGCGAGCAGGGAGGAAGCGTCGAGCGGGTTGACCGCCAGCAGGGCGGAGTGGGCGTACACGGCGTGGCCTCCGGGGCGCTCTGCGTCTACAGGGAAGTAGACCGTCTACGCGACTGTAGACGATAGAGGTGGGGGAGGCGCAACCGCGGCCGGGAACGGAGGAAGGGCGCGACCGTGGTGGTCGCGCCCTTCCGGGTGGTGCTGGGCGGCTGTCAGCCGGCCTTGACCTGGGTGGTGAGCTGGGGCAGGACGGCGAACAGGTCGCCGACGACGCCGTAGTCGACGAGTTCGAAGATCGGGGCCTCGGGGTCCTTGTTGACCGCGACGATGGTCTTCGAGGTCTGCATGCCGGCGCGGTGCTGGATCGCGCCGGAGATGCCCGCCGCGACGTACAG
>NZ_JBIUCB010000043.1:0-33042 GCF_044593455.1 Kitasatospora sp. NPDC051984 | reverse complement strand
GCTGGGCAGACCAGCGGATGCCCCACACCCACCCACCGGCCAACCCCCCACGAACCTCCGAAACGATCACACTCGCATCGGCCGGTGGATTCGGGTTCAGCTGTCGAAGCCCAGGCCGAAACGGTCGAGGGTGCGCAGCCACAGATTGCGGTGCCCGGCGTTGGCGTCGGCCCGGGTGAGGGCCCACTGGGTGATGCCGATGCCGACCGAGCGGACCGGCTCCGGCGGGAACGGCAGCGGCTTGCGGCGGACCATCTCCAGCGCGGTGCGCTCGGTGCGCTCCCCGGCGAGCAGGTCGAGCATCACTTCGGCGCCGAACCGGGTGGCGCCGACGCCGAGACCCGTGAACCCGGCGGCGTAGGCGACCTTCCCGCGGTGGGACAGGTCGAAGAAGGCCGAGAACCGGGTGCAGGTGTCGATCGCGCCGCCCCAAGCGTGGGTGAAGCGCAGGCCCGCCAACTGCGGGAAGGTCCGGAAGAAGTGCCGGGCCAGGGTCGCGAAGGTCTCCGGCCGCTGGTCGCGCTCGGCGCTGACCCGGCCGCGGTACTGGTGGACGACGTCGTAGCCGCCGAACAGGATCCGGTTGTCGGCGGACAGCCGCACGTAGTGGAAGTGGTTGGCGCTGTCGGACCAGCCCTGCCGGTTCTGCCAGCCGACGGAGGCGAGTTGGGCGTCCGTCAGCGGCTCGGTCATCAGCGCGTAGTCGTAGACCGGGACGGTGTACGGCCGGTGGCGGCGCAGCAGCGACGGGAAGGCGTTGGTGGCGAGCGCGGCGCGGCGGGCGGTGATCCGGCCGTAGGGGGTGCGGACGGCCAGGCCGCCGGGGGTGTCGGCGAGGGCGGTGGCGGGCGTGTGCTCGTGGATGCGGACGCCGAGGGCGAGGCAGGCGCGCTTGAGGCCCCAGGCGAGGCGGGCCGGGTCGAGCATGGCGACGCCGTCGCGGTCCCAGAGGCCGCCGAGGAAGGTGGGGGAGTCGATCTCGGCGCGCACGGCGTCCCGGTCGAGGACGTCGAGGTGGCTGCCGTAGCGGGCCGCGAGCTCGGCGAACTCCCGCAGCTCGTCCACCTGGTGGGGCTCGGTGGCGACGCTGAGGGAGCCGCTGCGCCGCCAGTCGCAGTCGATGCCGTGGCGGCGGACGGTCTCCTGCATGGCGTCGAGGTTGGTCTGCCCGAGGCGTTCCAGGACGGCGAGTTCGCCGGGCCAGCGCTGGTGGCCGTTGGCCAGGCCGTGGGTGAGGCTGGCCTCGCAGAAGCCGCCGTTGCGGCCGGAGGCGGCCCAGCCGGCTTCGCGGCCCTCGATCAGCAGCACGTCCAGCGACGGGTCGCGCTCCTTGGCGATCAGCGCGGTCCACAGTCCGCTGTAGCCGCCGCCGACCACCAGCAGGTCGCAGCGGGTCTGGCCGACCAGGGCGGGTTCGGCCGCGGGCCGGTCGGGGGAGTCCAGCCAGAACGGTACGGGCTGGGCGTCCCGGAGGGCGTGGACGGGGTCGGCCATGGCGGCGCTCCTTCGGCGGTGCAGGGGGACGCCGGGCCCCGGAGCGGGGGGTGCGGGGCCCGGATGCCGTCATCAGACCGTTCCCGGCCCACCAAGGTCAACCGTGTTGTCGTAAGGGCCCTGGGCGTGTCGCAGCGAGGAGGCGCGGATCTCCAGCCGGGTGGGCACCAGGGCGCCGGTGCTCTCGCGGCTGCCGCTCTCCAGGGCGGCGATCAGCAGCTCGATGCCCTTCTCGGCGACCGCGGCGGGCTGCAGGCTGAGCGTGCTGACGGCCGGCCGGGTGTGCTCGGCGGAGGACTCCTCGCTGGCGCACACCAGCAGCAGCTGCCCGGGCACCGCGAGGCCCGCGCGGCGCACCGCCTCCAGCACCAGCGGCGGGCCGGCCTCGGCCAGCACGAACAGCGCGTCCGGCGGCTCGGGTCCGGACAGCACGGCCTCGACGGCGGTGATCACCGGGCCGTCGCCGGCCCCGTCGGTGCGGGCCTGGCGGGCCGTCAGTCCGCGCTCGTCGCACCAGCGGCGGTGGGTGTCGGCGGCCGCCCGGTGGAAGCGGATGACGGTGCCGGGGAGGACCAGCGCGATTCGCCGGGCCCCCTGCGCGTACAGGTGGTCGAGGACCTCGCGCACGGCCCCCTCGGTGTCCACGTCCACCCAGTGCGCGCCGGGGCGGCCCTCCACGGAGCGGTCGGTGAACAGCGGGATCCGGGCCGCGAGGAAGTCCTCGACCAGCGGGTCGCGATCGACCGGGTCGGCGACGATGGCGGCGTCCAGCGGCAGGTCCGCCCACTCCTCGGGGCCGCACCGGGAGGGCAGCAGGACGAGCGCGTAGCCGTGCTCCAGGGCGGCCGCGGTGGTGGCGCTGGTCAGCCGGGCGAAGTACGGGGAGGTCAGGTACGTGCCGGGCTCGCCCGCGAACTCGCCGACCGCGTAGCCGATCAGCCGGGCGTGCCCGGCGCGCAGCAGCCGGGCGGTGGCGTTGGGCCGGTAGCCCAGCCGGCGGGCCGTCTCGCGGGCCCGGCGGCGCACCTCCTCGGACATCCGGCCGGTGCCGTTCAGCGCGGCGGAGACGGTGGTCTTGGACAGGCCGGACTCGCGGGCCACGTCGACCAGCCGGACACGGGGAAGGGGGCCCTCGGCGGGCCGCGCGGCGCTCATGGGCCGATGCTGCCAGCAGCGGTGACGGTCCGTCACCCCCTCGGGCAGCGGCGGGCTTTCCGCGCCGTGACGAAACCGCACTCCCGAAACTCCTTGTGCGGGAACGTTCCCGCATCAATACTCCACAGCACCCACAGCCCCCACGACTCGGAAAGGGGTGGGTTCTTCCGTGCGCCTTCTGCCGCGTTCCCCCAGATCCGCCTCCGGAACCATCGCCCTGCTCGCCGCCGGCGCGCTGCTGCTGACGGCCTGTTCGGGCGCCACCGTCAAACCGGGTCCGCCCGCCTCCGCCGACGGGACGGGCTTCGCCACCACGGCGCTCACCCCACCGGGCAAAGGCGCCGTCGCCTCGTTCACCTGGTCGCTGTACGCGGAGCCGCAGAGCCTCGACTACGCGCTCGCCTACGACTACCCGCCGAACACCGTGCTCGCCAACGTCTGCGAGCAACTGCTGCGGGTCACCCCGGACATGAAGATCGAACCCGGGCTGGCCACCGGCTTCACCAACCCCGACCCGCGGACCTGGGTCTACACCCTGCGCGAGGGCGTGAAGTTCCACGACGGCTCGACGATGACCGCCGACGACGTGGTGGCCTCGCTCACCCGGCACCTGCTGCCCGCCACCGGCTCCGCCTGGGGCTCCGCGTTCAAGAACGTGGTCGCCGTCAGCAAGACCGGGCCGATGCAGGTGACCATCACCCTCAGCAAGCCGGACGCGCTGCTCAACGAACTGCTCGCCGCCTCGCCCGGCACCGTGGAGAGCGCCGCGTACCTGGAGAAGGCCGGCAAGGACTACGGCAGCCCGTCCGGCGGCGTCGACTGCACCGGCCCCTACGCGATCGACCGCTGGACCCAGGGCGACAGCATCACGCTGCGCAAGAACCCCGCCTACTGGGACACCGCGCTCACGCCGAAGGCCGACAAGGTCAAGTTCGTGTTCATCGGTGATTCGGCGGCCCGCGCCAACGGCTGGCTGTCCGGCGCCGTGGACGGCGGCTACATGGTGCCCTCCGCCTCCCTGGCCCAACTGGGCGGCACCGACAAGGGCAAGGTGTACTTCGGCCCGAACACCGCCGCCGCCGACCTCGCGGTGCTCGACCTGCAGGGCACCCTGCGGGACCTGAAGGTCCGGCAGGCGCTGTCGCTGGCCATCGACCGGCCCGGCCTGATCAAGTCCGCGGCGGGCGGCGTCGGCGTCCCCGCCAAGGCGCCCGCGGCGCGCGACGCCTGGGGGCTCGCCCCGGAACGCACCGCCGGGTACTTCTCCCAACTGCCCGAACCCGTCCAGGACGTGGCCAAGGCCAAGCAGCTGATCGCGGAGGCCGGGGCCGGCGGCAAGCACCTGGTGATGGCGACCAGCTCGCTGGCCCCGGAGATCAGCGTCGTCGGCAACGCCGTGCAGGCCGCCGGACGCGAGATCGGCCTCGACGTCGAACTGCGGCCGGTCGCGCCCGACGCCTACACCGCCCTGTTCACCGACCCCGGCGCCCGGGCCGGCATCGACCTGGTGGTCACCAACGGCTACGACAACACCCCCGACCCGCTGGAGTTCTACCAGTCGCTGCGCACCGGCGACTTCGCCAACTACGCGGGCTGGTCCGACCCCGAGTACGACAGCCTGTTCGACCAGGCCGTCGGCACCACCGACCCGGCCGCCCGCGCCGACCTCACCGCCCGGCTCCAGCAGATCGCGGTGCGCGAACTGCCCAGCATCCCGCTGTACGAGGCCCCGTTCTCGGTGTTCCTCGGCAGCCGGATCACCGGCGCGCCCGCCGGCATCGCCCAGCTGTACTACCCGTGGGCCGCGACGATCGGCGCCGCCCGCTGATGGCCCGCTACCTGTTCGGCCGGGTCCTCGCGCTGGCCGCGGTGCTGCTGGCGACCTCCTTCCTGGTCTTCAGCGCCGTGCACCTCGCCCCCGGGGACCCGGTGTCCTTCCTGCTCAAGGGCCACCCGGCCACCCCCGAGGCGCGGGCCGCGATCGCCGCCCAGTACCACCTCCACGACCCGTTCCTGGTGCAGTACGGCAAGTGGCTGGGCGGCGCGCTGCACGGCGACTTCGGCCGGTCCGTGCAATTCCGGCAGGACGTCGGCGAGTTGATCGCCTCCCGACTGCCCGGTACCGGGCTGCTGATCGGCTACGCGGCCGTCCTGGTGTGCGTCGGCGGCGTGTCGCTCGGCGCGCTCGCCGCGCTGCGGCCCGGCCCGATCGACCGGCTGGTGCTGCTCGGCACCGGTGTCGCCACCGCCACCCCGCCGTTCGTCAGCGCGATCGGCCTGGTGTCGCTGTTCGCCGTCCAGCTCCACTGGTTCCCCGGACCGGGCTCGCAGGGCGGCGGCCTCGGCGACCGGCTGTACCACCTGACCCTGCCCGCCTTCGCGCTCGCCGTCACGCTGGCCGGCCTGCTGGCCCGGGTCACCCGCTCCGCGATGCTGGACGAACTCGGCCGCGACCACGTCGAGGTGGCCCGCTCCCGCGGGGTGCCGGAGCGGCAGGTGATCCGCCGCCACGTGCTGCGCGGCGCGCTCGGCCCGATCGTCACCGTCGGCGGAACCACGCTGGCCGGGCTGCTGGTGTCCACCTCGATCGTGGAGACCGCCTTCAACACCACCGGCGTCGGCTCGCTGCTGGTGCAGTCCGTCACCGCCAAGGACCTGCCCGTGGTCCAGGCCGTCACCCTGCTGACGGTGCTCGGCTTCGGACTGGTCAACCTCGGCGTCGACCTGCTCGGGCCGCTGGTCGATCCGCGCACCGCCCGGGGAGGCGCCGCATGACCACCGCCGCACTGACCGCACCGGTCCGCCGGCCGCTGCTGCGCCGGCTGCGCTCGCTGGGCGGCGGGCCGCTGTTCACCGCCTCCGCGGCGCTGCTGGTCCTGCTGGTGCTGGTCGCCCTGCTCGCCCCGGTGCTCGCTCCGCACGATCCGAACGCCGTCGACCTGCGCAACCCGCTGGCCGGCTCCAGCGCCGACCACCTGCTCGGCACCGACCAGTCCGGCCGCGACGTGCTGTCCCGGCTGCTGTACGGCGCCCGCACCGGACTGCTCGGGCCGCTGCTGGTGATCGCCCTGTCGACCGCCGCCGGCGCGCTGCTCGGTACGGTCGCCGGCTGGTGCGGCGGCTGGGCCGACATGCTGCTCTCGCGCTCGCTCGACCTGGTGTTCGCCGTCCCCGGTCTGCTGCTCGCCGTCATGTTCGTCACCGTCTCCGGACCGGGCATGACCGCACCCGTGATCGCCATGGCGGTGGCCTACACGCCGTACGTCGGACGCCTGGTGCGCGGGCTGGCCCAGCAGGAGAAGGCCCGGCCCTACCTGGAGTCCTACCGGGTGCAGGGCTGGTCCGGGTGGAGCATCTGCCTGCGCCACCTGCTGCCCAACCTCGCCCCGACCGTCCTCGCCCAGTCCGCGATCAACTTCGGCTACGCGCTGATGGACCTTGCCGCGCTCTCCTTCCTCGGCTTCGGCGTCCAACCGCCCGCCGCCGACTGGGGCGCGATGATCAACGAAGGCGAGTCCGCCCTCCAGCAGGGCGCCATGATGCCCGCCCTCGCGCCCTCCGGGTGCCTGGTGCTGGCCGTGGTCGCCTTCGGGATCGTCGGCGAGGGCATCGCCGACCGGCTCGCCCGACGGGAGAACTGACATGACAGCCCCGCACCTGCTGGAGTTCGACGCCCTGACCGTCGCACTCCCCGGCGCCCGCGCCGCCCGCCCGCTGCTCGACGGCGTCGGCCTGCACGTCGACGCCGGGGAGACCGTCGGACTGGTCGGCGAATCCGGCTCCGGCAAATCCGTCGCCTGCCGCACCGTCCTCGGCCTGCTGCCCGAGAAGGCCACCGCCACCGGCCGGGTCCTGGTCGGCGGACGCGACGTGCTCACCCTGGACGCGGCGGCGCTGCGCGAGGTGCGCAGACGCCGGGTCGCCATGGTGTTCCAGGACCCGCGCGCCGCCGTCAACCCGCTGCACCGGATCGGCGACTTCCTCACCGAGGGCCTGCGCGCGGCCGGCACCCCGGCGGGCGCCGCCCGCGCCCGCGCCGAGGAACTGCTCGCCGCGGTCGGCATCCCCGACCCGGCCGCCGCCCTGCACCGCCGCCCCCACGAGTTCTCCGGCGGCATGCTGCAACGCGTGGTGATCGCCGCCGCGCTCGCCGGAGAGCCCGAACTGCTGCTCGCCGACGAGCCCACCACCGCGCTGGACGTCACCACCCAGGCCGAGGTGATCTCCGTCCTCACCAGGCTGCAGCGGCGGCGCGGCACCGGGATGCTGTTCGTCACCCACGACCTGGAACTCGCCGCCGCCGTCTGCGACCGCATCTACGTCATGTACGCCGGACGGATCGTCGAGACCCGCCGCACCGAGGAGCTGTTCGCCCGCCCGCGGCACCCCTACACCGCCGGGCTGATCGCCTGCACGCCCCGGATCGAACCGGGCGCGCCACCGCCGCGGCCCGTCCCCGGCCGGCCGCTGTCGCTCGCCGAGGCCCCCACCGGGTGTGCCTTCGCCGACCGCTGCGCGCTGGCCGAACCCCGCTGCCGCACCGAGAAACCCGCGCTGCTCCCGTACGGCGACGGCCTGGCCGCCTGCCTGCGCGCCGACGAAGGGATCCTGCCGTGACCACTGGACTCGTCGTGCACGGGCTGCGCAAGCGTTTCGGCGACCGATGGGCGGTCGACGGAGTGTCCTTCGCGCTGGAGCCGGGCGGCGCGCTCGGCGTGGTCGGCGAATCGGGCTGCGGCAAGAGCACCACCGCCCGGATGCTGGTCGGCCTGGAACGGCCCGACGGCGGCACCGTCCACCTCGACGGCGCGGACCGGCTGGTCCGCCCGCGCGGCCGGGCCGCCCGGCTGGCGCACGCCCGCGGCGTCCAACTGGTGTTCCAGGACCCGTACCTGTCGCTCGACCCGCGCATCCCGGTCGGCGAGGCCGTCCGGGAGGTGCTGCGCCTGCACGGCGGCGGGCGGTCCGACACCCGCGTCGCGGAACTGCTCGACCAGGTCGGGCTCGGCCCCCGCGAGGCCGCCGCGCTGCCCCGCGCCCTGTCCGGCGGCCAGCGCCAACGCGTCGCCGTCGCCCGGGCGCTGGCCGCCCGGCCGAAGGTGCTGGTGCTGGACGAGGCGGTCGCCGCACTCGACGTGTCGATCCAGGCGCAGATCCTCGACCTGCTCGCCGGGATCCGCCGCGAGAGCGGCATCGCGCTGCTGTTCGTCAGCCACGACCTGGCGGTGGTGCGCCACCTCACCGAGCGGGTCGTGGTGCTCCGGCACGGCCGGGTGGTCGAATCCGGCCCCACCGGGCAGGTGCTGACGGACCCTGCGCACGCGTACACCAGGCTGCTGCTGGACTCGGTGCCGCACCGCGGCTGGGACCCGGACCGGATCGCCGAGGACCGCCGCAGGCTCACCGCCGAAGAGTCCGCACCGGCCTGACGGAGCAGGGACGCGAGTGGGTGCGGAACCAGGGGCGCGGGGAACTGTGCGAAGGGGAACGGGACTTCGGAAAGATCCGGAGCCTCACAGTGCTCGAATCCTGGTTCCGGCCCACCCCGGAGGGTGCACGCCCGGGGGCCGCGCCCCGGGCCGTCAGGCGCCCGGCAGCGGCGCGCCGGTGCTCGACAGGGCGCGGTACAGCCGGTCGAGGTAGCGGCGCAGGTGCGCGGGCATGTCCACCGCCTGCGGGTCGAGCACCCACTGGAGCTGCAACCCGTCCATCACGGCGAGCAGTTCGCGCGCCAGGGCGGGGCAGTCCGTGTCGGCGCGCAGCTCCCCGCTGTCCACGCCGCGGTGCAGCGACTGCGCGGCGTCGGCGGACAGGACGCGGTAGCGGCGGGCGAAGAAGGCGTGCGCCGGGTGCTCCGGATCGCCGGACTCGCCGGCCAGGGCGTTGAACATCCGGGTGCGCTCGGGCCGGCGGGCGTTGTACGCGGCCAGGTCGACCAGGCGGTGGAACCACTCGGCGACGCTCGCGCACTCCTCGGCGAAGAACCGCTCGATGTCGTGCTCGTCACTGGCCTCCAGCACCGAGACCAGCAGCGCCTCCTTGGTGCGGAAGTGGTGCAGCAGGCCGCCCTGGGTCAGCCCGGCGTCCTTGGCGATCCGGGCCAGCGAGGTGCCGCGGAAGCCGAGTTGGGCGAAGTGCGCGACGGCGGTGTCCAGAATGCGGGTGCGGCGCTCGTCGCCGACCGCGTAGCTGCCGCGGCGGGCCGGCTCGTGCTTCACGTCCATGGCTGCCACCTTAGCCAACCCTCCACGGAGCCCCACTTGATGTGACCCAGGTCACAAAATGAATACCTACTGACCACTCGGTTTTCGTGCTTTGCTGGTCCGGCCCCGCCGCCGTGCCCACCCGGGCCGGCCGGGCGGCCACCTGACGGGCCGCCCGTTCGCCGTGCCGCACCGCGTGCGGGGCACCCCCACCCTTCACCCTCCCGCCGCACGGGACCGTGGCCACCCCAGGAGGCCGGTCATGACCACCGCCGACGACGCCGTCGACCACCCGAGAGCCGCCGGCGCCGGCCGGGCGCTGCTGCCGATGCTCACCCTCGGCAACTCCGCGCTGTACCTGGTCTATCTCGGGGTGGGTGGCGTCCTGCTGCCCGCCCAGATCGAACTGCTCGACCCGGACGGCAAGGTCGGCAGCCTCGGCCTGGTCTCCGGCATCGCCGCCGTGTTCGCCACCCTGTTCAACCCGCTCGCCGGGCTGCTCTCCGACCGCTCCGGTCGCCGCAACCCGTGGATCCTCGGCGGCGGCCTCGCCTCCTTCGGCGCGCTCGCCCTGCTCGGCCAGGTCCGCACCATCCTGCTGGTCACCCTGGTCTGGTGCCTCGTGCAGGCCACCATGAACTGCTTCCAGGCCGCCATCACCGCCGTGGTTCCCGACCGGGTGCCCGCCGAACGCCGCGGAGTGGCCTCCGCGATGGTCGGCATCGGCACCCCGATCGGCTCGGTGGTCGGCATCCTGCTCGCCGCCCGCTTCGTCCCCGACTCGCTCGCCACCGGCTACCTGCTGATCGGCGCCGTCATGGCGCTGGCCGCCGTGCTGTTCACCGCACTGGTCCGCGAAGAGCGCCCGACGAAGACCGAACCCGTCCCGCTGCGCCGCCAACTCGCCGCGTTCGCCGAGACCTTGAAGGTCGCCGACTTCCGCTGGGCGTTCATCGGCCGGTTCCTGATGATGCTCGGCTTCTTCGCCGTCTCGCTGTTCCAGTTCTACATCCTGCAGGACCACATCCGGCTCCCCGACGGCATGGACGCCCCCGGCGCCCAGACCTACCTCGCCCCGGTGGACGCGGTCTCCACGCTCGCCGCCACCGTCCTCGGCGGCTGGCTGTCCGACCGGCTCGGCCGCCGCAAGCCGCTGATCGCCATCTCGTGTGTGCTGGCCTCCGCCACCATGGCCGTCCCCGTCCTGATGCCCACCTGGACCGGCATCCTGCTGTACACCGTGCTCGCCGGGATCGCCTTCGGCTGCTACATGGCCGTGGACACCGCCCTGGTCACCCAGGTGCTGCCGAGCGCCGCCGACGCCGCCCGCGACCTGGGAGTGCTGAACATCGCCAACGCCGGCCCGCAGATCCTCGCCCCGCTGGTCGCCTCCGCGGTGGTCAGCCTGGCCGGCTACGACGCGCTCTACCTGGCCGGCGCCCTGATCATCCTGGGCGGCGCGCTCGCCGTCGTCCCGATCCGCGGCGTCCGCTGACCCACCCTCACCCCCCGGCACTCGGAGAAACACCATGCACCAGACCCCCCTCCCCTACCAGGACCCCACCCGGCCGGTGGACGAACGCGTCGAGGACCTGCTCGGCCGGATGACGCCGCAGGAGAAGGCCGGCCTGCTGTTCCACACCATGCTGCCGATGCACGCCGACGGCCGGCCCGTGGAGGACGGCGACGACAGCGACTTCCCCGCCGACACCACCGGCCTGATCCGGGACCAGGGCCTGAGCCACTTCAACCTGGTGGGCACCGCCGAGCCGCGCCGGATCGCCGAATGGCACAACGCCGTCCAGGAGATCGCCCACGGCACCCGGCTCGGCATCCCGGTCACCCTCTCCACCGACCCCCGCCACTCCTTCACCGCCAACATCGGCGCCTCGATCCGGGCCGGCGCGTTCTCCGCCTGGCCCGAGCCGATCGGCCTGGCCGCCGTCCGCGACCCCGAACTGGTGCACCGCTTCGCCGACATCGCCCGCCGCGAGTACCTCGCCGTAGGCCTGCGGGTCGCCCTGCACCCGCAGCTCGACCTCGCCACCGAACCGCGCTGGTCGCGGCAGACCGGCACCTTCGGCTCCGACGCCGCCCTCACCGCCGAACTCGCCGAGGCGTACATCCGCGGCCTCCAGGGCGAGCGGCTCGGCCCGGACAGCGTGGCCGCCATGGTCAAGCACTTCCCCGGCGGCGGGCCGCAGAAGGACGGCGAGGACCCGCACTTCCCGCACGGCAAGGAGCAGGTCTACCCCGGCGGGATGCGCGAGCTGCACCTCGCCCCGTTCCGGGCCGCCGTCGCGGCCGGAGCCGCCCAGATGATGCCCTACTACGGGCAGCCGATCGGTACCGACTGGGAGGAGGTCGGATTCGGCTTCAACCGCGACGTGGTCACCGGCCTGCTGCGCGAAGAGCTCGGCTTCCAGGGCATCGTGTGCACCGACTGGGGCCTGCTCAACGACGACGAGATCTTCGGCGAGCCGCACCGCGCCCGCGCCTGGGGCGTCGAACACCTCACCCCCGCCGAACGCGCGGCCAAGGCGCTCGACGCAGGCGTCGACCAGTTCGGCGGCGAGGAGTGCCCCGAACTGCTGCTCGCCCTGCTGCGCGACGGGCGGATCACCGAGGCGCGGCTCGACACCTCGGTGCGACGGCTGCTGCGGGAGAAGTTCGTCCTCGGCCTGTTCGACGAGCGGCGGTACGTGGACCCCGACGCCGCCGAACTGATCGTCGGCAACCCGGAGTTCCGCGCCGAGGCGGCCGCGGCGCAGCGCCGCTCGCTGACCGTCCTGGTCAACCGCGACGCCACCCTGCCCGTCACCCGTCCGGCGCCCCGCCTCTACACCGAGGGCCTGGACGCGGCCGTCGTCGCCCGGTACGGCCGGGCCGTCCAGGACCCGGCCGAGGCCGACCTCGCCGTGCTGCGCCTGTACACGCCGTACGAGCAGCGCCCGAACCGCTTCGAGTCGCTGTTCCACTCCGGGCACCTGGACTTCCCGGCGGACGAACTCGCCCGGATCCTCGCCGTGCTGGACGCCGTGCCGACCGTCGTACTGATCAACCTGGAACGGCCGGCCGTGCTCCCCGAGATCGCCGAGCGCGCGCACGCCCTGGTCGCCGACTACGGCGCGCAGGACGACGCCCTGCTCGACGTGGTGTTCGGCCGGGCCCGCCCCGAGGGCCGCCTGCCGTTCGAACTGCCGCGCTCGATGGCCGCCGTGGCGGCCTCCCGCCCCGACGTGCCCAACGACACCGCCGACCCGGTCTTCGCGTTCGGCCAGGGGCTCGGCCTGTGACCCGCGGACAGAGAGGAAACCTCAGGTGAGACGCACCGCCCGCCGTCTGCTCGCCGCCGCCACCGCCGCCTGCGCCCTGGCCGTGACCGGTTCCGCCGCCGCCGCGCCCGACGCCCCCGCACCGGCCGTCCGGCCGCTGGCGGGCCTGCGGGTGCTGCTCACCAACGACGACTCGATGCGGGCCGCCAAGGCCTCGCAGTCCGACGGCCTCGGCCTGTACGAGCTGCGCCGCGCCCTGTGCGCGGCCGGCGCCGACGTGGTGGTGATGGCGCCCTGGCAGGTCCAGTCCGGCAAGGGCACCGCGGTCAGCAACAGCGGCACGCTGGCGCTGGCCCGCCGCGGCGAGCTGCCCGCCGGGTACGGCGCGGACTGCGCCGCCGCCCCGTCCGGCGGGGCCGTGTACGGGGTCTGCCTGGACGACGCGTGCCGGCCCGGCAGCCCCTCCGCCACCCCCGTGGACACCGTGCACCTGGCCCTGCGGGCCGCCCTCGCGGACCGGACCGGCTGGTCCGGCGGGCCCGACCTGGTGGTCTCCGGCATCAACTCCGGGGCCAACGTCAGCGCCCAGGTCAACGACTCCGGCACGGTCGGCGCGGCGCTCGCCGCCGTCGACGACGGCGTTCCGGCGCTCGCCTTCTCCACCACCGGCGACGACAGTGGCGAGTACTTCCCGACCGCGGACTACCGGGCCACCGCCGACTACGCCGCCCGGCTGATCGCCGGCCTGCGCGGACACGACCTGCTCAGCCGCACGTTCGCCCTCAAGGTGGACTACCCGGACATCACCGCCGGCCGCCCCGCCGGGCCCGCCCGGTGGACCTCCGTCGGCCACGGCCGGGAGGTCTGGCACGCCTACGAGCCGACCACCGGCGGCGCCTACGCCATCGGCCTCGGCTGGTGCGAGCACCGGCCCGGTGACCGCTGCACCGAGACCGTGCCGGACGCCGACGCCACCGCGCTGCTGCGCGACAACCGGATCTCCGTCACCCCCGTCACCCCCGACCGCACCTACGGCGCGCGCCCGGCCGATCCGGCCGAGCTCAACCGCGTCCGCCACTACGTCGAACACCAGGGGCCCACCCCGTGACCCGTCCAGGAGCAGAACAGATGACCGTCGTCCCCACCCGCAGCGGCCCGGTGCGAGGCGAGCGCCGCGCCGACGGGAGCCTGTGCTTCCTCGGCATCCCGTACGCCCAACCCCCCGTCGGGGCGCTGCGGTTCGCCGCGCCCCTGGCGCCCGAGCCGTGGAGCGGGGTGCTCGACGCCACCGCGTACGGGCCGACCGCGCAGCGGCGGCCGTTCGCCGAGATCACCACCATCCCCGAGCCGACGATCCCCGGTGCGGGCACCCTCAACCTGAACGTCTTCACCCCCGCCGCCGACGCGGCGGAGGGGCTGCCGGTGCTGGTGTGGATCCACGGCGGCGGCTACGTCGCGGGCAGCGCCGCCAGCCCCTGGTACGACGGCGCGGCGTTCAACCGGGACGGGGTGGTGCTGGTCACGGTCGGCTACCGGCTCGGCGTCGAGGGCTTCCTGCACCTGCCGGACGCGCCCGACAACCGGGGCGTACGGGACTGGGTCGCCGCCCTGGAGTGGGTCCGCGACAACATCGCCGGCTTCGGTGGCGACCCCGCGAAGGTCACCGTCGCCGGGCAGTCGGCGGGCGGCGGCGCGGTGCAGACCCTGCTGGCGGTGCCCGCGGCGCGCGGGCTGCTGCGCGCCGCGATCTCCGCCTCCGGCGCGGTGCTCGAACCCGACGCCCCGGCCGTCGCCCGGACGCTGGCCGAGCGCACCGGAGCGGTGCTCACCGCCGAAGCCCTTCAGGACGCGAGCGACGAGCAGCTGCTCGCGCTCCAGGACGCGCTGGGCGCGGACGGCGACCCGCTGCTGTCCCTCGCCCCGTGCGTGGACGGTGAGTTGGTGACCCGTCCGGTGCACGAGGCCGTCGCCGCATCGCCGGTGCCGCTGCTGCTCGGCTTCACCGCCCACGAGTTTGCCGCGCCCGGGCCCGCAGCACCGGGCGGCCCGGAGGTGGACGCGATGCTCGCCGCGCTCGGCCTGGACCCGGAGCGCGCCGCCCGGTTCCGTGCCGAGAACCCGGGGGCCGGTCCGGGCGAGGTGCTCACCGACTGGCTGTTCCGCGCCCCCGCGCTGGCCCTCGCCGAGGCCCGCAGCGCGGCCCGACTCCCCACCTGGCTCTACCAGTTCGAGTGGGCCGGCAGCGCCCCGGGCCGGTCCGGTCAGGCCTACCACTGCACCGATCTGCCGTTCGCCTTCGACGTGCTGGCCGCCGAAGGCGTCGTGGAGGCCCTCGGCGCCCGGCCCCCGCAGGCCCTCGCCGACGCGGTGCACGGCGCCTGGGTCGCGTTCGTCCGCGGCCTCGACCCGGTCTGGCCGCCCTACGCGGACGGCCGCGCCACCATGCGGTGGTGCGCCGAGGCCCGGGTCGAGCACGACCCGCTGCGGGCGGTCCGGGAGATCTGGGCCGGCTGACCCGTCAGGGGGTCGGTTCGGCGAGGTGGCGCAGCAGGGTGAGGAGGGTCGCGCGGTCGGCGGCGTCGAGGGGGTGCAGCAGGTCGTCGGTGACCCGGCGGCTGTCGGCGTCGGCCGTGCGCAGCAGCTCGCGGCCGGCCTCGGTGAGCACCACGATGCGGTTGCGGCGGTCGGCGGGGTCGGCCCGGCGTTCGGTCAGGCCGAGGCGCTGGAGGTCGTCGAGCAGGGTGACGACGGCGCTCGGGTCGTAGCCGAGGCGGTCGGCGAGTTCGCGCTGGCGGGCGCCGTCGACGGTGGCCAGGTAGCGCAGGATCGCGTGGTGGCGCAGGCGCAGGCCGTGCTGTTCGAGGGCGGCGTTGAACAGGCTGCCGGCCCGCAGGCCGAGCCGGTACAGCAGGTATCCGGCGTCGGTCTGCAGGCTGTGCATCCAGGGGGCGTCACTCATGGGGCCCATCATGCCCGGAAATCTGGGTCCTCAGCAATCATTGACAAGAGCAATCATTGTTCTTAGCTTCAATGGCCATGAGCAACGAATCCTCCGCCACCCCGGCCAAGCCCCTCGACCTCACCGGCAAGGTCGCCGTCGTCACCGGCAGCGGGCGCGGCCTCGGCCTCGCCTACGCCACCGCCCTCGCGCACGCCGGCGCCGCCGTCGTGATCAACGACCTGGACGCCGACACCGCCGAGCAGGCCGCCGCCACCATCCGGGGCGCCGGCGGCCGGGCGGTCGCCCAGGCCGCCGCGGTCGGCACCGCCGAAGCCGCCCAACTGCTGGTGGACCGGGCCGTCGAAGCCTTCGGGCGGCTCGACGTGATGGTCACCAACGCGGGCATCCTGCGCGACAAGGTGCTCTGGAAGATGACCGACGACGACTTCGACGCCGTCATCGCCACCCACCTGCGCGGCACCTTCACCTGCGCCCGCGCCGCCGCCGTCCGGATGCGCGAGCAGGGCGACGGCGGCCGGCTGATCATGATCGGCTCCCCGGCCGGGCAGCGCGGCAACTTCGGGCAGACCAACTACGCCGCCGCCAAGGCCGGCATCGCCGCCATGGTGCGCACCTGGTCGATGGAGCTCGGCCGGGCCGGCATCACCGTCAACGCCGTCGTCCCGGTCGCCGCCACCGCGATGACCGAGACGATCCCCGCCTTCGCCCCCTACATCGAGGCGATGAAGCAGGGCGCGCCGCTGCCGGACTTCCTGCGCAAGGGCGAGGGCTTCGGCACCGCCGAGGACTGCGCCGCGCTGCTGCCCTTCCTCGCCTCGGACGCCGCCGCCGGCATCACCGGCCAGTGCATCGGCATCGGCGGCGACAAGCTCGCCCTGTGGTCGCACCCGCAGGAAGTGGCGACCGCGTACGCCGACGGCGGCTGGAGCCCCGAGACGATCGCCGCCGTCTGGGCCGGCTCGGTCGGCCGCGAACCGCAGAGCGTCGGCATCCCCACCCCGGTCGTCCCCGCCCCGGTCGTCCCCGCGAGCGCGAAGTGAACCTCGCCGAGCTGACCGCGATCGACGTCCACACCCATGCCGAGGTCTCCGCGCACGGCCACGCCTCGCTGGACGAGGAACTGAACGACGCCTCCAGCGGCTACTTCAAGGTGGCCGGCGACCGCAAGCCCACCGTCGCCGAGATGGCCGCGTACTACCGGGAGCGGAAGATGGCCGCCGTGGTGTTCACGGTCGACGCCGAACACGCCACCGGACGCCCGCCCGTCCCCAACGAGGAGATCGCCGAGGCCGCCGCCGCCAACGCCGACGTGCTGATCCCGTTCGCCTCGATCGACCCGTTCCGCGGCAAGGCGGGCGTCCGGCAGGCCCGGCGCCTGGTCGAGGAGTTCGGCGTCAAGGGCTTCAAGTTCCACCCGAGCATCCAGGCCTTCTTCCCCGACGACCGGCTCGCCTACCCGCTGTACGAGCTGATCGAGGAGACCGGCACCGTCGCGCTGTTCCACACCGGCCAGACCGGCATCGGCGCGGGCGTCCCCGGCGGCGGCGGGATCCGGCTCAAGTACGCCAACCCGATGCACGTGGACGACGTGGCCGCCGACTTCCCGCACCTGAAGATCATCCTCGCCCACCCGTCCTTCCCCTGGCAGGACGAGGCACTCGCCGTCGCCACCCACAAGCCCGGCGTGCACATCGACCTCTCCGGTTGGTCGCCGAAGTACTTCCCGCCGCAGCTGGTGCAGTACGCCAACACGCTGCTCAAGGACAAGGTGCTGTTCGGCTCCGACTACCCGGTCCTCACCCCCGACCGCTGGCTCGCCGACTTCGCGAAGCTGCCGATCAAGGACGAGGTCCGGCCGAAGATCCTCAAGGACAACGCCGCCCGGCTGCTCGAGCTGAGCTGAGAGGGCCCCAACCGCCCATGCGCAACGAGGGAATCGGCTCCTGGCCCGCCCGCCGGGCCCGGAAGACCCCGCACCGCACCGCACTCGTCCACCACGGACACACCGTCAGCTACGCCCAGCTGGCCGACCGCACCACCCGCCTCGCCCAGGCCCTGCGCGCCGCCGGACTGCGCCGCGGCGACCGGGTGGCGTACCTGGGGCCCAACCACCCCGCCTTCCTGGAGACCCTGTTCGCCACCGGCCTGCTCGGCGCGGTCTTCGTCCCGCTGAACACCCGGCTCGCCGCACCCGAGATCGCCCACCAGCTGGCGGACAGCGGGGCGAAGGCGCTGATCCACGCCCCCGACTGCGCGGGCCTGGTGGGCGCCGGCCCGTCGCTGACGGTGCAGGTCGGCCCCGCCTACGAGGCGCTGCTGACCGCCGATCCCACCCCGATCGACGAGCCGGTGACGCTCGACGACACCTGCATCATCATGTACACCTCGGGCACCACCGGCCGTCCCAAGGGCGCCGTGCTCACCCACGGCAACCTGACCTGGAACGCGTACAACGTGCTGGTGGACGTGGACCTGACCGCCGACGACCGGGCCCTGGTCAGCGCGCCGCTGTTCCACACGGCCGGCCTCAACATGCTCACCCTGCCGGTCCTGCTCAAGGGCGGCACCTGCCACCTGGTGGAGTCCTTCGACCCCGCCGCGACGCTGGAGATCATCGAACGCGAGCGGATCAGCCACCTGTTCGGCGTGCCGACCATGTACCACCTGATCGCCGCTCAGGAACGCTGGGAGAGCGCGGACCTGAGCAGCCTGCGGGTCCTCAACTGCGGCGGCGCCCCCGTGCCGACCACGCTGATCGACACCTACCTGCGGCGCGGCCTGGCCTTCCTCCAGGGCTACGGCATGACGGAGACCGCACCCGGCGTGCTCTTCCTGGACGCCGAACACGCCGCCGCCAAGGCCGGCAGCGCGGGCGTCCCGCACTTCTTCACCGACGTGCGGCTGCTCACCCCCGACGGCCGGCCGGCCGCGCCGGGCGAGATCGGCGAACTCCTGGTCCACGGGCCCAACGTCGGCCCCGGCTACTGGGGCCTGCCCGAGGCCACCGCGCAGTCCTTCCACGACGGCTGGTTCCGCAGCGGCGACGCCGCCCGGGCCGACGCCGACGGCTACGTCACCATCGCCGACCGGCTCAAGGACATGTACATCTCCGGCGGCGAGAACGTCTACCCCGCCGAGGTGGAGGACGCCCTGCTCGCCCTGCCCGGCGTCGCCGAGTGCGCCGTCTACGGCGTCCCCGACGCCAAATGGGGCGAGGTCGGCCGGGCCGTGGTGGTCCCCGAGGCCGGGGCGGACCTCGACCCCGCGGCGCTGCTCGCCGCGCTGGCCGGGGTGCTCGCCAAGTACAAGCTCCCGAAATCGGTGGTGCTCGCGCAGGAACTGCCGCGCACCGCCTCCGGAAAGATCCTCAAGCACCGGCTCCGTGCCCGGCACGGCAGCTGACCCACCGAAAGGCAACACCCATGGCACTCACCGTCAACGGCCTCGACGAGCTGAAGTCGCTGGCCGGCGCCGACCTCGGCACCAGCCGCTGGCTGGAGGTCACCCAGCAGCGCATCGACACCTTCGCGGACGCCACCGACGACCACCAGTGGATCCACACCGACCCCGAGCGGGCCGCCGCCGGCCCGTTCGGCGCCCCCATCGCGCACGGCTACCTGACGCTCTCGCTGTTCATCCCGCTGTTCACCGAACTGCTGGAGGTCGAGGGCGTCACCACCAAGGTCAACTACGGCCTGAACAAGGTCCGCTTCCCCTCGCCGGTCAAGGTCGGCTCCCGCATCCGCCTGCTCGCCCGCCTCGCCGAGGTCGAGGAGGTGCCGGGCGGAGTGCAGATCACCGTGGACGGCACCGTGGAGATCGAGGGCGCCACCAAGCCGGCCGCCGTGCTCCAGAGCGTCTCCCGGTTCTACGCCTGACCAACGAAAATGACGAGGCGTCGGGACCTTCCGGTCCCGACGCCTCGTCGGTCTGCGTGTCACACGGACGGGGAGGCGTCGCCGAGGACGGAGTCGAGCCGGCTCAGGACGTGCGGCCACCCGTGGCCCATGCCGTCGAACGCCTGCCTGCCCATCGGGGAGTCGAGGTCGAAGCCCGCGTGGGTGAGGACGAGGCGGGTTCCCCGGCCCTCGGGATGCAGCGCCCAGGTGACGGTGGTGTCGAGCGAGCCCTCGGCGAACCGGTAGGCCAGCAGCCGCTGGTCGTCCACCTCGGTCACCTCGCAGGGCTGGCTGCCGAAGTTGCCCATGTCGAGGGCGAAGCGGTGACCGACGACCGGCCTGATGTCCCCGGCGGCCCACCAGCGGGCCAGGAGCCCGGGGTCCGTCAGGGCCTTCCACACCGCCGCCGGCGGGTGGGGCAGGAACTTCTCGCAGGTGATGGTGTTGTTCTCGGTCACGTCTCGTCGTCCTCGTCCAGGAGATCGGACAGCGCTTCCAGGCGCTGCTTCCAGTAGTGCTCGAACGGATGCAGCCACTCGCCCACCTCGGCCAGCCGCGCCGGTTCGAGGCGGTAGAAGCGGTGCCGTCCGCGCGGTTCCTCGCTCACCAGCCCGGAGGCTCGGAGCACCGCCAGGTGCTCGGACACCGCGGGCCTCCCGAGCTCGAACAGGCCGGCCAGCTCCCCGGTGGAGCGAGGACCCTCCCGCAGGGTTTCGAGCAGTCGGCGGCGCACCGGGTTTGCCAGCGCGCCGAACACATCGGTTCGCATGGCCACCACTATGCGTCGGAAAAGTCCGACGCGTCAAGAATCTCCGACGCGCCCCTGCGTGGCGGCGGTTCGTGCGGCCCGGGCCGACGGCAGGGACGCCGCAGGCCCGAGCCGCAGAGCGCGGCCCGGGCCCGGGGCGGTTCACGCCGTCATGCGAGCTGCTGCTCCAGGGCCGCCAGGGTGCGGTAGCAGGGCAGTACCTGGGCGAGCGAGGCGTTGGGTTCGCGGCCCTCGCGGATCGCCGCGACGAACTCGCGGTCCTGGAGTTCGATGCCGTCCAGGGAGACGTCGACTCCGCTGACGTCGACGGGCTCGTCCGCGCCGGTCACGAGGTCGTCGTAGCGGGCCAGGTAGGTGCCGGTGTCGCCGATGTAGCGGAAGAACGTGCCCAGCGGGCCGTCGTTGTTGAAGGAGAGCGAGAGGGTGCAGATCGCGCCACTCGCGGTCTTCAGCTGGATCGACATGTCCATCGCGATGCCCAGCTCCGGGTGGACCGGCCCCTGGATCGCGTTGGCCTGCACGATCGGCGAACCGGTCTGGTAGGCGAACAGGTCGACGGTGTGCGCGGCGTGGTGCCACAGCAGGTGGTCGGTCCAACTGCGCTTCTGGCCTAGGGCGTTGAGGTTGGTGCGGCGGAAGAAGTAGGTCTGCACGTCGAGCTGCTGGATCGCGAACTCGCCCGCCGTGATCCGTCGGCGCACCCACTGGTGGCTGGGGTTGAACCGGCGGGTGTGCCCGGCCATCGCCACCAGTCCGGTGCGCTCCGCCTCGGCCACGCAGGCCTCGGCGTCCGGCAGCGAGGCGGCGACCGGGATCTCCACCTGCACGTGCTTGCCCGCCGCCAGGCAGGCCTGGGTCTGCGCGGCGTGCAGCGGCGTCGGCGTGGCCAGGATCACCGCGTCCACGTCGTCCATCGCCAGGACCTCGTCCAGGCTGCCGGCCGCCCGGTCGACGCCCTGCTCGGCGGCGAACCTGCGGGAGCTCTCCGGGGAGGAGGAGACCACGGCGGCCAGCTCCACGCCCTCGATCCGGCGCAGCGCGGCGGCGTGCTTGGCGCCGAACGCGCCGCCGCCGGCCAGGGCGATCCGCAGGGGCTGCTGGGTGGTCATGTCAGGTCTCCTCGAGGTGCTGGGGGTGGTTGTTCAGGATCAGGTGGCCGACGGCGGTGTTGGACGCCGGCACGTGGTAGAAGCGGTGTTCGACGTCGACCCGGCCGCCGTCGTCGACGTCGCTCAGCGCGCCGCGGGCGATCAGCCACATCACCAGCTCGATGCCCTCCGAGCCGGCCTCCTCGACGTACTCCAGGTGCGGCACCCGGGCCAGGCCCGCCGGGTCGGTGACCAGCCGGTCCAGGAACGCGTTGTCCCACTCCCGGTTGATCAACCCGGCGCGCGGGCCCTGGAGTTGGTGGCTCATCCCGCCGGTGCCCCAGACCTGCACGTTCAGCGGCCGCGGATAGGACTCGATCGCCCGGCGCAGCGCCCGCCCGAGCGCGAAGCAGCGCGCCCCGGACGGCACCGGGTACTGCACCACGTTGACGTGGAGCGGGATCACCCGGCACGGCCACCGCTCCACGTCGCCGAACATGAGCGACAGCGGCACCGTCAGGCCGTGGTCGACGGGCATCTCGTTGGCCAGTGTCAGGTCGAAGTCGTCCCGGATCAGGCAGTGCGCGAGGTGCGCGGCCAGCTCCGGATCGCCCTCGATGCCCGGCACCGGGCGCGGGCCGTAGCCCTCGTCGGCGGTCGGATAGGCGGCGCCGGTGCCGAGGACGAACGTCGGGATCAGCGAGAGGTCGAAGGCGCTGGCGTGGTCGTTGTAGACCAGGATCACCACGTCGGGGACGTTCTCCCGGGCCCACTGCCGGGAGTGCTCGTACCCGGCGAACACCGGCTGCCAGTACGGTTCTTCGGTCTTTCCGTGGTCCATCGCCGCGCCGATCGCCGGGACGTGCGAGGTGAACACGGCGGCCGAGACGGCGGCGTGTGCCGCCGGTGACGACTGGTCGGCGTGGGCGGCCTCCAGTACCGCGCGGTCGATCCGGTTGCCGGGGAGGGAGGCCGAGCGGCCGCCGGAGACCATCATGTCCCGGTACTCCTGCTCGGTCATGCCGGTCATCGAGCCCGCCATCTGCTGGAACGAGAACCCCAGCGTGGCACCCCACTTGGCGAGGAAGTAGATGTTCCCGCCCTCGCGCATCGCCGCGTTCAGGTCCCGGTCGAGCAGCGCCTGCTTCTGCGCCTCGCGCAGCGGCCAGGCGTCCAGGTAGCCGCGCTCGTCGGCCAGGTACGCGGCCCGGTTCTCGGCCGTCATCAGCGACATGCAGAACTGGTTGAGGTGGTAGCCCTTCGCGGACTGGTCGGCGTCGAAGATGGTGGTCCCGGGGACGAGCCGGTACGTGCGGTCGACTGCCATGGTCGTCAACTCCCTTCCGAGGAAGGCCAGTAGAGGCGGTTCGGGTTGTCGACCAGCAGCCGCCGGCGCAGCTCCTCGGTCGGGGCGATGTGCGGGAGGAAGTCGACCAGCAGGCCGTCGTCCGGCATGTGGTCCTTCAGGTTGGGGTGCGGCCAGTCGGTGCCCCACAGCACCCGGTCGGGGAACTCATCGACCACCCGGCGGGCGAACGGCACCACGTCCCGGTAGGCGTCCCGTTCGCCGTCCAGGGCCGGCGGGCCGGTGAGCGACAGGCGCTCCGGGCAGCTCACCTTGCACCAGATGTCGTCCCGGGCGCGCAGGAAGGAGAGGAACCCGGCGAACTCCGGGCCGTCCGGGTCCTTGGAGACGTCCGGCCGGCCCAGGTGGTCGATCACCAGCGGCACCGGAACGGAGAGGAAGAACTCGCGCAGCTCCGCCAGGTCGGCCGCCTCGAAGTACAGCACCACGTGCCAGCCCAGCGGGGCGATCCGCTCCACCACGTCCCACAGCTCGGCGCGGGGCGTCACGTCGACCAGGCGGCGCACGAAGTTGAACCGGACCCCGCGCACGCCGGCCGCGTGCAGCTCCCGCAGCTCGGCGTCGCTCACTCCGGGCCGGACGGTGGCCACGCCGCGGGCCCGGCCGCCGGAGCGGTGCAGGGCGTCCAGCAGGGCGCGGTTGTCGGCGCCGTGGCAGGTCGCCTGGACGATCACGTTGCGGGCGAAGCCCAGGTGGTCGCGGAGGGCGAACAGCTGCTCGGCGGAGGCGTCGCACGGCGTGTACTTGCGTTCCGGCGCGTACGGGAACTGCGCGGCGGGGCCGAACACGTGGCAGTGCGCGTCCACCGCGCCGGCCGGTAGGGCGAGCGCCGGACGGGCGGGGGAGGGGTGCCAGTCCAGCCAGCCGGGGGTCTTCTGCTGATCGGTCGTCATGGCTCAGTCCTCGTAGCGCAGTCCGAGCGCGGCCAGCGGGCCGCGCATGCCGTACATGTCCAGGCCCAGCTCGCCCGCGCGCAGCCGCTCGCGCTTGCCCGCCTCGGCCGCCTCCCGCCGGGCGGAGGCCTCGGCGACCTCGGCGGCCCGCTCGCGCGGCACCACCACCACGCCGTCGGCGTCCGCCAGCACCACGTCGCCCGGGCGCACCGGCGCGTTGGCGCACACCACCGGCACGTTGACCGAACCGAGGGTCGCCTTCACCGTGCCCCGCGCGTTGATCGCCCGGGAGAACACCGGGAAGTCCATCGCCGCGAGGTCCGCGACGTCCCGCACGCCGCCGTCGATCACCAGGCCCGCGCAGCCCCGGGAACGGAACGAGGTCGCCAGCAGCTCGCCGAAGAACCCGTCCTCGCTCTCCGTCGTGCAGGCCGCCACCACCACGTCGCCGGGCCGGATCTGCTCCGCCGCGACGTGCAGCATCCAGTTGTCGCCGGGCTGGAGCAGCACCGTGACCGCCGGGCCGCACAGCCGCGCCGACGGGTACACCGGCCGCAGGTAGGGGCGGGTCAGGCCGGTGCGGCCCATCGCCTCGTGGACGGTCGCCGTGCCGAACGCCGACAGCGCGGCCACCGCGGCCGGGTCGGGCCGTTCGATCGTGGTGCGGACGACACCGAGTTCGGTGTGCATGTGCATCGCTCCTGGGGGTCAGCGGCCGGACGCGGCGAGGCGGGCGGCCAGTCGGGGGTGGACGCGCAGCGCGTTGCCGGCGTACACGGCCGCCCGCTGCTCGTCGGAGAGCCGGTCGGTGGCGTCCACGTACCGCCGGGTGTCGTCGAAGTGGTGGCCCGTCAGCGGGTCGATCCCGCGCACCGCACCGATCATCTCGCTGGCGAACAGCACGCCCTCGGACGGGACGACGGACGTCAGCAGGTCGATGCCCGGCCGGTGGTAGACACAGGTGTCGAAGAAGACGTTGCGGCCCAGCAGGTCCTCCGGGCGCGGCCCGCCGAGGGCCTGCGCCAGCCCGCGGAACCGGCCCCAGTGGTAGGGCACCGCGCCGCCGCCGTGCGGAACGACGAACCGCAGCGTCGGGAAGTCCGCGAACAGGTCGCCCTGGAGCAGCTGCATGAACGCGGTGGTGTCCGCGTTCAGGTAGTGCGCGCCGGTGGTGTGGAACGCCGGGTTGCACGAGGTGCTGACGTGGATCATGGCCGGCACGTCGTACTCCACCAGCGCCTCGTACAGCGGGTACCAGGACCGGTCGGTCAGCGGCGGGGCCGTCCAACGCCCGCCCGAGGGATCGGGGTTGAGGTTCACCGAGACGGCGCCCAGCTCCTCCACCGCGCGCCGCAGCTCCGGCAGGCAGGTCGCCGGGTCGACGCCGGGGGACTGCGGCAGCATCGCGCCCATCGCGAAGCGCCGGGGGTAGAGCGTGCTGACCCGGTGCACCAGGTCGTTGCAGATCCGCGCCCAGGCGGCGGACACCGCGAAGTCGCCGAGGTGGTGCGCCATGAAGCTGGCCCGCGGCGAGAACACCGTCAGGTCGGTGCCGCGCTCGTCCATCAGCCGCAGCTGGTTCGGCTCGATCGCCGCCCGCAGGTCGTCGTCCGAGATCAGCAGCCCGGCCGGGTCGGGCGCGTCGGACGGCGAGTCGAGGGCGGCGAGCTGGCGCTCGCGCCAGGCGGCGAGCTGCGGCGGGGCAGTGGTGAAATGGCCGTGGCAGTCGATGATCACGTGAAGGTCCTTTCTCGATGGGGCGTCAGCGGTCCGGGTCAGCCCCGGGTCGGCCAGCCGGTGTACTGCTCGGCCAGGTAGCCGCGACCCGCTCGGGTGCCCACCACGCTGTCCAGCTCGCCGAGTTGGCGCCGCAGGTCGAAGGCGCTCGCGCCGGGCGGCAGGTGCAGCAGCCTGGTCATCCAGGACGAGAAGTGCTGCGCGCGCCACACCCGTGCCAGGGCGCGCGGCTGGTAGTCGTCCAGCGCGGCCGCCCCCTCGGCGCCCAGCGCCCGCAGCAGCACCGGGGCGAGCACCTTCACGTCGTGCAGCGCCAGGTTGAGGCCGCGCGCCCCCGTCGGCGGAACGGTGTGCGCCGCGTCCCCCGCCAGCAGCAGCGAACCCCAGCGCATCGGCTCCTGCACGAACGACCGGAACCGCAGCACGCTCTTCTCCAGCACCGGCCCCTCCTGGAGCCGGAAGCCGTCCTCGCCCGCCACACGGGCCTGGAGGGTCTGCCAGATCCGCTCGTCCGTCCAGGCGTCCACCGAGTCCTGCGGATCGCACTGGAAGTACATCCGCTGCACCGTGTCGGTGCGTTGGCTGATCAGCGCGAAACCCTGCTCGGAGTGGGCGTAGACGAGTTCGGGGGAGCTCATCGGGGCCGCGGCCATGATGCCGAACCAGGCGAACGGGTACTCGTGCCCGTAGCGCACCCGGCTCCGCTCCGGCACCAGGTCCCGGCACATGCTGCGCGAGCCGTCCGCGCCGACCACGTACCGGGCCCGCACCTCGTGCCGGGTGCCGTCGGGCGCCGTCCAGCGGACCCTGGGCGCCGCGGTGTCGACGTCCAGCACCTCGGTGTCGCGGACCCCGAAGTGCACGGTGCCGCCGTCGCGTTCGCGGGCGTCGGCCAGGTCGATGAACACGTCGGTCTGCGGGTAGAGCCAGGTCGAGGCGCCCACCAGGCCCTGGAAGTCGATCCGGTGCGCCCGGCCGCCGAAGCGCAGTTCGACGCCGGTGTGCTCGTGGCCCTCGCGCAGGATCCGGTCACCGACCCCGGTCTCCACCAGGTCCCGGGCCACGTCGGCCTCCAGGATGCCGGCCCGCTGGGTGGTCTCGATCTCGTGCCGGGTCCGGGTGTCCAGGACGACGGCCTCCACCCCGGCGCGGCCCAGCAGGTGAGCCAGCATCAGACCGGCCGGACCGGCGCCGACGATCGCGACGGGGGCCCGGGTGACGGTGTCGATCGAGGCGGCGGGGATGGCGTCGGCCATGGCATCTCCAGGACAGCGGCGGGGGATTTCCTCCCCCGAACGCTGGCAGCCCGACCCGCGGCCGGTCTCCCGGCTTTCCGCCAGGCGGAAAGCTTGCTGCTCACTGTCCGGTGCGGGCCTGGCTGCTCATCGCCCGGCGGGGCACCGGCTGCTCACCGTCCGGCGTGGCACCGGCTGCTCATCGCCTGGTGCGGGCCTGGCTGCTTACTGCCGGGCGGGGCACCGGCTGCTCACCGCCTGGTGCGGGCCTGGCTGCTTATGGCCCGGCGTGGCACCGGCTGCTCATCGCCTGGTGCGGCACCGGCTGCTCACCGTCCGGCGTGGCACCGGCTGCTCACCGCCTGGTGCGGGCCTGGCTGCTCATCGCCCGGCGGGGCACCGGCTGCTCACCGCCCGGCGTGGCACCGGCTGCTCACCGCCGGGCGTGGCACCGGCTGCTCACCGCCCGGCGCGGCACCGGCTGCTCACCGCCCGGTGCGGGCCCGCCGGCCGAGCTCCGCCGAGATCGCGCCCACCGCCCGCAGCAGCGGCTCGCGCAGCCCCCGGGCCCGGTCCGCGTCCCGCGCCGCGATCACGATGCCCAGCGCGGCACTCACCGGCCCGTCCCGCCCGATCCGCACCGGCGCGGCCACCGCCACCGTGCTCTGCGACAACTGCCGGTCGCTGACGAAGACCTGCTCGCGGCGGATCAGGTCCAACTGCGCCCGCAGCGTCCTCGGTTCGGTGACGGTGTGGGGCGTCCAGGCCGGCAGCGGAGCGCCCAGCACCTCCTCCTGGAGCTGGGCCGGTGCGTGCGCCAGCAACACCCGGCCCATGCCCGTCGACGCCACCGGGAACCGGGTGCCGACCATGGTCAGCAGCTCCACCGAGCGGTGCCCGGCGATCCGCTCCACGAAGACCAGCTCGGTGCCCTCGCGCACGGCGAGCTGGATGTTCTCGTGGGTCGCCTCGTACAGGTCCTGCATGAACGGCAGCGCCGCGTCCCGCAGGATCTGCGTCCGGGGGCAGCCCGAGGCGACCTCCCACAGCCGCAGTCCCACGTGCCAGGAGCCGTCCTCGGACCGCTCCAGCGCGCCCCACGCCGCAAGTTCGGACACCACCCGGTGCGCGGTGCTCACGGCCAGGCCCGCCCGCCGGGAGATCTCCGACAGGGTCAGCACCGGGTGCTCGCGGTCGAAGACGGCCAGGACGTCCAGGACCTTTCCGGCGGCAGTGCTCGGGGTGGTGTTCATCAGCGCAGTGTCGCAGACCGCCGTTGAACAGCCAGATCGCCCGTCGTAGCATCTGCCGGACGCAAGGAGCAGACGTGGACGAAGAGATCGTCGGCCTGTCCTCGATGGCGACCCGGCCGATCCTGGCCGAGCTGTCCGAGTGGATCGGGCGTGCGCACGACATGCCGGTACGGTTCGAGTCGGCAGGCGGCGTGGAGGTGGCCCGGCGGGTCCGGGAAGGGGCGGCGGGCGACGTGCTGGTGCTCGCCGAGGACGCGCTGGCCGCGCTCGCGGCCGAGGGTCTGGTGCTCGCCGCGACGGCCCGCCCGCTGTGGGTCTCCCAGGTGGTCGCCGCCGTCCCCGAGGGCTCCCCGGCACCGGCCCTCGACAGCCAGGAGGCCCTGCGGGCCGCACTGCTGAGGGCCCGTCGGATCGCCTACTCGACCGGCCCGAGCGGCACCGCCGTGCTCGACCTGATCAATCGTCAGGGACTCGCCGAGGCGCTCCGGGACCGCCTGGTCCAGGCACCGCCCGGGGTGCCGGCCGGCACGCTGCTCGCCTCCGGCGAAGCCGACCTCGCCTTCCAGCAGCACAGCGAACTGATGGACCTGCCCGGGGTGCGCGTGGTCGGCCCGCTACCCGGCGACGCGGGCATCAGCACCACCTTCGCCGGCGCCGTCCTGACCGCCTCCGCCCGGCCCGGCGCGGCCGGCGAGGTGCTGGACCTGCTGGCCGCCGAGGAGGCCGCGGAGACCGCCCGGGCAAGGGGAATGCGCCCTGCCGCCCGGCCGCCCGCGCGGGACCGCCCGACCTCCGGTTGACCGACCGCCCGGGAGGGCTCGTTGCTGCCCTCCCGGGTCACCGGATCTCGTTCTCCGGGTGCTCCAGGTCGTACGCGTGCCGGGCCTCGGCGATCACCGCGCGGTGCGCCAGCGACCAGTCGGCGAGCGCCTTCACCAGGTGCGTCAGGCCCGCGCCGGTCTCCGTCAGCCGGTAGTCCACCTGCGCCGGGACGGTCGGATACACCGTGCGCAGCACCAGCCCGTCGCGCTCCAGCCGCCGGACGGTCAGCGTCAGCATCCGCTGCGAGATGCCCTCGACGGCGCGTTGCAAATTCCTGAACCTTCTTGGCCCGCCCGCGAGTTCGACGATCACCAGAACCGACCACTTGTCGCCGATCCGGTCCAGCACGTCCCGGATCCCGCAGTCCGGATGATCCTGCCGCCCGCACGATTCGAGCTCGGCGGGGGTGGTTACCGCGGTGTGCGTCAGTGACATCGAACTGCCTCCTTGTGGACGGTCGTCGCGCGGCCGAGGATCACCGTAACGACTGGTTACCGAAGAGAACCAGGGCCGACGGCGCGAAAGGCTGTGACTGATCATGATTCTGGTGACCGGAGCGAACGGAAACCTCGGTGCGGCCACGCTCGCTGCACTGCGCCTGGCCGGCGTGCCTTCACTCGGCGGCAGCCGCACCCCTCGCGAGGACATGCGACACCTCGACTTCGACGACCCCGCCACGCTCGACCTGCGCGGCGTCACCACCCTCCTGCTCATCTCCGCCGGCTACGCGGAGGACGACGTCGTCATCGCCCGGCACACCGCCGTCCTCGACGCGGCCGTCCGCGACGGCGTCGGCCACGTCGTCTACACCAGCCTCACCACCGCCGGTGACCACCTCGCCTTCGCCGCCGCCCACCGCGCCACCGAACTCCTGATCCGCGACAGCGGCCTTCCCTGGACCATCCTCCGCAACGGCCTCTACGCCGAACTCTTCGGCGGCCTCCTCACCTGGACCTCCTCCGGCCTCGAATCCCCCTTCGGTGACGGCGCGTTGGCCGCCGTCGCCCGCGCCGACCTCGCCGATGCCGCCGCAATGGTCGCCGCCGACCCCACCCCCCACACCGGCCTCATCCACGACCTCACCGGCACCCCCCTCACCGCGCCCGCCGTCGCCACCACCCTCGGCGTCCCCCACCACACCCTCCCCCTCGCCACCTACCGCACCCGCCTCCTCGTCACCCCCGCCCTGCTCCCCTTCCAGCCCCCCATGCTCAGCTCCCTCGCCACCACCATCCGCCACGGCTTCCTTGCCGGGACTTCGCCCGCCCTGGCGAAGCTGCTGGGCCGCCCGCTGCGGGACCCGCTGGCGGTGGCCGCGGGGGTGGCGTCGGCGGTGCGGCCGGTGGTGAACGTGTAGGTGGGGGGCGGTAGTCGGCGCTGCTTCGCGGCGAGACCCCGTCCGCTCCTGCTCACGCGGACGGGGCCGGGCGGCGTCAGGTCAGTGCGGGATTCCCGAGATGATTTCTCGCGCGCCCTGGCGGAGGAGTTCGGCGGCAACGCGGGCACCGAGGACGGCCGGGTCGCCCTGGTGTTCGTCCCACATCATCGCGTTGGCGAACTTGCTGCCCTCGCGGTCGAACACCATGCCGCGCAGGGAGAGTTGCCCGTCGGCCTCGGTGGTGCAGTACCCGGCGATGGGGCTGTTGCAGTGGCCGCGGAGCCCGTGCAGCATGACGCGTTCCGCCGTCACCTCGCGCTGCGTGCGCGGGTGGTTGACCTTCTCCAGCAGCGCGGCGACGGCATGGTCCTCCTGGCGGCACTCCAGCCCGAGGACACCCGCGCCGACGGCCGGGAGCATCTCGTCCAGGCCGAGCACATAGCCGGGCCGCTCGATGCCGAGCCGGGCGAGCCCGGCCGTGGCCAGGATCATCCCGTCCGCCTGGACGTCGATCTTCCTCGTGCCGTCCAGCTTCTCCAACCGGCTCCCGACGGCCCCGCGTACCCGGACGACCTTCAAGTCCGGTCGGGCGCGCAGGATCTGCGCCTTCCGGCGGACCGCCGACGACAGGATGATCGCGCCCGGCGGCAGGTCGGCGAGCGTGCGGCACTCGGAACCTTCGGGGAACAGCAGCACGTCCCGCACGTCCGGACGTTCCAGGTACGCGGCGAAGACCAGCCCGTGGGGCAAGGGCACGTCGCCGGGCACGTCCTTCACGCAGTGGACGGCCATGTCCACCTTGCCGCCCTGCAACATCGCGTCGATCTGCTTGGTGTACAGGCCCTTACCGCCGAGCTGCGCGAGGTCGCCCTGCCACAGGTCGGCCTCGGTGGTCACCGGCACGATCTCGGTCACCAGCTCGGGGACGTGCGCGCGCAGGGCGGCGATCACCATGTCCGTCTGGGCCAGGGCGAGCGGCGAACTACGCGTGCCGATGTGCAGGGTCCTGGCGGGGAACTCGGCCGTCATTGGGGTCTGTCCTTCCGTTTCGGGTCTCTTGATAAGTAACGCGTCCGGGCCACTGGAGAGGCGTCCGGATTCGAGCAGCCACGGCAGGGTGCAACAGTCGGTGGGCCTCGCCCGTGTCCGCCCAGCGCCATGCCGACAACTCCCGTTCCTGCAAGGCGATTCGGTCGGTGTCGGCGGCGCTGAGCATCGGTCCCGCCCACAGGAACACGATGCGGTCCCGAGCGCCCTCGCGGCGGGCCTGCACCCACACCGTCCCGATCAGGTCGTCCGGCAACAGATCGAGCGCCAGGCCGAGTTCCTCGCGAGCCTCGCGGCGAACCGCGTCAAGCGGAGATTCGCCCGCCTCCACCACACCGCCAGGCAGGTGCCACGTTCCGAGACCTGCGGCCTGAACGATCAGCAGACGGTCACCGGGACCGGTGCACAGGACATACGACGTGACCGGGTGGCCGGGCGCGGTGCCCAAGGTTCCTCCACTGGATCGGTTCGTGGTGCCCGCCCCGGGCGCGTGGGGCCGGGTGGGGCCTTGGTGCCCGACGGGGCACAGGCCCCGCCGGGAGTCGAGAGGTGCAGCCCCGGCCCGGTGTCGCTGGGACGGACCGGGACTGCGGCGCGTACAGGAGAGAACGCGAGCACCGGACCAGCCGGCACAGCCCCAACGCCGAGCACCAGCACGCCCGTCACCAGCGTCACGCGCGTCACGGCTCACCCCGCCTTCGGCTGACGGTTGACCCTCGCCGTCATGCCCACCCGCACCAGCTCGTTGACGGTCGCCGTTCGCACCGTGAGCGGGTCGGCCGTCCACGGCTCGCTGTCACCGGACACCGGGGCGAGACACCACGTGTCGCCGTCCTCGCCGCGGAACTCGCCGGCTCGGCCCGTCGCCGTGTCCACCGCCAGGTCCCCGACGTTCGGGCGGAACAGCGGGACGGCGGGCGTGACGGGCTCGGCGACGGCGGCAACGATCGCGTCCCAGTGAAGGTTGAGGAGCTGCAGGTGTTCGGCCAGCAGCCGTACCGATTCCACCCGCATCCGACCCACGTCCACCAGCACTTCGCCGGTGAAGGGCTCGGACCGGTCGACGCCGAGTTCCGGCAGCTCGATGCCGAATGCATCGGCAACTTCGCGCAGGGCTTCGCACATGGTGTGCGCTTCTGCGCGCTGTTGACGAACGGTCCTCGCCAACGGTGGTTCGGGTCTAGAGTCCACGTCCATCACGTCGTTCCCTTCCGTAGTCGAGCCACTACCGAGGGGCTTCACTGTGGCCCAGCGTCGCAAAGTGTTCAACTTGTCAAAGTTGCTCGGAGAGTAAGGAGTTGAGACGGTGAACCGGTCTGAGCTGGACCCCGCCGAGTCGCCCGAAGCAGCCTTCGGTGCGCTCCTGCGCAGCTCACGCGAGGCGCGAAAGTGGACTCAGGAGGAGTTGGGCGAACACACCGGCTACTCGGGGACGCACGTGTCTGCCGTGGAGAATGGCAGGCGCCCCCCAACTCCCAGGTTTTCTCGAAAACTTGACAAGGCTTTGGGTACCGAAAACGTATTCCAGCGTCGAGCGCAGGATCTGCACACCTCGGTACTGCTCGAAGGCTTCCCTGAGTACGTCGCGCACGAGTCTCGTGCCGTGGAACTGCGCCTGTTCACCCTGGGCATCGTGCCCGGAGTACTCCAGACCATCGACTACGCACGAGCCATCGCCGCAGGGGCAGTCCGCCGAGGCAGCATCACGCAGGGCCAGGCCGATGAACGGGTGGCCTACCTCGCACGTCGGCAAGCGGCCCTGCGCCGGGAACCGCCACCACAGATCCATGCGGTTCTGGATGAGAGTTGTATTCGCCGCCCGGTCGGCGGGCCAGCGGTCATGGCCGATCAGTTGGATGCTTTGCTGACTTTCGCCGGGATGCCGCACACCGTGTTGCAGATTGCCCCTCTCGCCATAGGCGAGGACCGGGCCTTCGATCTTCCTGTGTATGTGCTCACCCTGCCGGACAGGTCCCTCATGTCCTACGCAGAGTCCGCGCAACAAGGTCATCTTGAGCGAGAAACCGGTGCAGTCCTACCGGTGCTGACGGCCTACTATCAGCTACAGACCACAGCACTCTCACAGGCTGAGTCTGTGGCCCTGATCGGCCAGCTAAGGAGGGAAGTGCCGTGACCGAGCCCATGTGGTTCAAGTCGTCGTACAGCAGCAACGGCGGGGAGTGCGTGGAGGTGGCGCGGAACCTGGTTGCCGCCGAGGGCATCGTTCCTGTTCGGGACAGTAAGGACCCGGAGGGGGCGCACCTCCGATTTAGCCCTGCAAGCTTCGACGCCTTCATCGACGCCGTGAAGGCCGGCCGCTTCGGCAACGTGTGACCGCAACACCCCGCAGTTGAGCCCCCGACGCCTCTTGCCTTGGGTTCTAACGGTCGTCGCAACACCCCAGCTGAAGGGGTGCGATGGACTTCGAGATCCGAGCGAATCGGGAGCCGCAGGGGCCGAGGAGGC
>NZ_JBIUCB010000042.1:0-34935 GCF_044593455.1 Kitasatospora sp. NPDC051984 | reverse complement strand
GCACGGCCGGACACCCCGATCAGCGCGGACGCATCGGCACCACACGTTCTGGTGATGACAGAAGCGACATCACGTCACATACCGTCCTCTGAGAGCGGGGTCGACCACGAGAGCTTCTTCCTGGAGCACGCTGTTGACCCCATCCTGCACCAGGTGTTCGTGCCTGCCGGTTGACGATCCGTTCCTGCACCAGGTGTTCGTGCCTGCCGATTGACGATCCGTTCCTGCACCAGGCGTTCGTGCCTGCCGATTGACGATCCGTCCGGTCGGCCCCGACGCCGGTCGTCGAGGTACGTGACCGCGCCGCCGGACCGGCCGCGCCCGGCCGACTGCCGACCCCGTAGAGCACTACGGGCGGCGGCGATCCCCGAACCGGCTGCTCCGGCCCGCAAGTCGAGCGGCCTCGGGTAGGTTGCCCGGCATGAGTGATCATGGAACTGTCGCCTGGCCGCCCGCTCCCGTCGCCACCGAGCGGCTGGTGCTCCGGCCGGCCGAGGCCCGCGACCGGGCCGCGTTCGTCGACCTGTTCGCCTCGCCGGAGGTCGGGACGCACATCGGGGGCGCCCGCCCGCGCGAGGAGTTGGAGCGTGCGGTGCCGGAGGTGCCCGGGCAGCGGTCCGGGGTGTTCGTGGCCGAGCTCGACGGGACGATGATCGGCCTGGTCACCCTGGAGGTGCGCCCGGCCGACCGCCCCGGCCGCGTCCGTCCGGAGGGCGGGGAGACCGAACTCGGCTACATGTTCCTGCCGCAGGCGTGGGGCCACGGGTACGCCGCCGAGGCGTGCAAGGCCGCGCTCGAGTGGTTCGACGGCGCGCTTCCCGGCGAGCCGGTGGTGCTCTGCACGCAGTCCGCCAACGAGCGGGCGATGCGACTCGCGATGAAGCTGGGGTTCGCCGAGGTCGAACGGTTCGAGGAGTACGGCGCCGAGCAGTGGTTCGGCGTCCGCCGGCCCCGCTGAACCCCCCACCTGCGCACTGCCGTACAGGATCAGGGCGTGCGGTAGGTTTTCGGGCATGACCGATCTTGGAGTCACCGCCTGGCCGCCCGCCCCGATCCGCACCGAGCGGCTCGTCCTCCGCGAGCCCGAGGCCTGCGACCGGGCCGCGGTGGTCGACCTGTTCAGCTCGCCCGAGGTCCGTACGTACCTCGGCGGCGCCCGTCCGCGCGCGGAGGTCGAGCGGGCGGTGCCCGAGACGCCGACCCGACGGCCCGGCCTGTTCGCGGTCGAGCTCGACGGCACGGCCATCGGTCTCGTCACGCTCGACCGGCGCGACGCGGACCGCCCCGGCCACGTCCGTCCGGAGGGCGGGGAGGCCGAACTCAGCTACCTGTTCCTGCCGCAGGCATGGGGACGCGGGTACGCCGCCGAGGCGTGCACGGCCGTCCTCGGCTGGTTCGACGGCGCGCTTCCCGGCGAGCCGGTGGTGCTCTGCACGCAGTCCGCCAACGACCGGGCGATGCGACTCGCGGCGAAGCTGGGGTTCGCCGAGGTCGAGCGGTTCGAGGAGTTCACCGCCGAGCAGTGGTTCGGCGTCCGGCAACCCCGCTGAACCCCCCGCCTACGCACTGCCGTTCAGGATCAGGGCGTGCAGTAGGTTTTCGGGCAGCCGGCCCCTGACCGTCCTCGCGGCGTGCACGGTGCTCTCCGCCGCGACCGAGGTCTGCCAGACCCTGAAACGAGGGCTCAGTCCAGCAGCAGTCCCATGTAGTACTCGCTGACTCGGCGGCCGTGCACGTCGAGCGCGGCCCTTCGCAGTCCCTCGACCTGGAAGCCGCACCGCAGATAGAGACCGAGAGCACGGTGGTTGTGTTCCATCACGGTGAGTTCCAGACGGCCCATCCCGCGCGAGCGGGCTTCCCGGATCGCGCTCTCCATCAGCGCCCGGCCCAGGCCCCGGCCGGCGTGATCGGCGCGTACACCGGCCACCACGTAGCCGCTCCGGCGGGCCCGGGTGAAGGGCAGTACGGTGACATCGACATAGCCGACCACCACCGGCCCGGTCAGCGCCACGACCAGGTACGACGGGTCCCGGCCGTCGGCACAACCGGCCAGACGCGCCTCCACCGACTCCGGATCGGGCTCCCGCTCGCCGGGCTCCAGCAGCATGAACTCCGACTCGTGGTCCAGCGCCTGCTGCAGGGCCACCAGAGCGGACGCATCCTCAGGACGCGCCAGGCGGATCGAAGAACCAGTCGTTGTCACGCGCCCAGCATGTCAGACACCCGACCTTCCCTCACGCGGCACAATCGTTCCAAGACCGTCTCCGGCCCCGCCCGGAGTTTGCCGAACGCGCCCACCTGTGCGACTCCTTGGCCGGCCTTCAACTCAACTCCCTTCCGAACCAGGAGAAATCCGTGACCGTTGTCGAACACGAACTGACGACCCCCTGGGAAGGGGTCCTGATGGAGCCGGCCGCGGGCAACGGCACGGGCGTCCTCGTGCTGGCCGGGTCGAGCGGGCGGGTGGACCGCGTGCGGGCGAGGCTGCTCGCCGAGCAGGGGTTCCTTGCGCTGGCCATCCGTTGGTTCGGCGGGCCGGGGCAGCCGCCGGGGATCTGCGAGGTGCCGCTGGAGACCTTCGTGGCGGCCGTCGATCTGCTGCGAGCCCGTGGCGCGGAACGTATCGGCATCCTCGGCGTGTCGAAGGGCGCCGAAGCCGCGCTGCTCACCGCGGTCCACGAGCCGCGTGTCGACGCGGTGGTGGCCCTCTCGCCGACCTCGCTGGTCTGGTGCAACGTGGGCCCGGGGCTGGACGGGCAGAACCAGCCCTGGCGGTCCTCCTGGACGTGGCAGGGGCAGCCGGTGCCCTTCGTTCCGCTGGCCGGCGACCGCTGGGAGCCCGAGGGGCAGGGCGACGGTCCGGTGGCGATCCTCGGCTGGTACGAGCTCAGCGAGCGGACCTTCCCCGAGCGCATGGACGCCGCCGCGATCCCGGTGGAGAAGATGTCCGCCGACCTCCTGCTGGTCGCGGGCGGCGACGACCGGATGTGGCCGTCCCTGCGCTATGCCGAGCAACTGGCCGCACGCCGCCGGACAGTTGGCGCCCAGGTCCGCCTGGTGAGCCGCGACGACGCCGGACACCGGCTGCGCTTTCCCGGCGAAGGCCCCGCCGCGCCCTCGGCGGTCTTTGATTACGGAGGGACGGCCCACGGCGAATCCCTGCTCGGCGAAGCAGCCTGGGCCGCCATGCTCGACCAGCTTCGTCCGGGTCTCAACTCCGGCTGACGGAGGCCGACTTCGCCGCGACGCCGCTGCCGGTCGGGCCGGCACACAAGGGCCGCCGGTAACGTGGCACCCCATGACCCCGCACCGGCGCCGCACCTCCCGCATCCTGCTGCTCGACGACCGCGACCGCCTGCTGCTGCTCTGCGGCCGTGACCCGCGTCGCGACGGCGCCCGCTGGTGGTTCACCGTCGGCGGCGGGATCGAGGACGGCGAGGACGCATTGGCCGCCGCCGTACGGGAGTTGTGCGAGGAGACCACGCTGACGGTGGCGGCCGACCGGCTCGGCCCGCTCGCCTGGACGCGTCGCACCCGGTTCAGCGTCGACGGCCGGCACTTCGACCAGTCCGAGGAGTACCGCCTCTGCCGCCTCACCGCCGCCGAGGCGGCAGCGGCGCGGATCGACACCGAGGAGGCCCGCTACGGCCACCACTGGTGGAGCATCGAGGAGTTGGCCACCACCGACCAGACCGTCCGCCCCCGCCGGCTGGCCCACCACCTGACCGAGCTGCTCCGCGACGGCATCGGCCAAGTGCCGCTCCACCTGGGCGACTTCGACGAGGACGCGGACGCGGACTCGGGGGCCGGGTGACGAGCAGGGGTCGGAGCATCGTGCGGACCCGGGTGAGCAGCAGCGAGCACTGGAACCAGCTCGACCGGCACGCCGCCCGCTTCCCGGCCCTCACCCGCGCGATCGCCGCCGGCACGTTGGGCCCCCGAGCCCGCCGACCCGCTGGAGTCCGGGCTCGACCGGATCCTGGACGGCGTCCAGGCGTTGATCGACTCCTCAGAGGGCGGTATGTGACGTGATGCCGCATCTGTCGTCGGTGGAACGTGTGGGATCGCCGCATCTCCGACGTCCGGGAGGCCCGCGGGTGCTGGAGTGTGACCCGTGAGCGACCGCCAGACCTACAAGAGCCCATCTGAGAAACGAGCGGGCAGCCAAGAAGATCGACGAGCTGTGGTCGATGACCGGTCGGCCGGACTGCGGCGGCCGCACCTACCCCCGTGCGGACTTGGTGAAAGCAGTTTGCGTGGCCGTCGCATTCTCTGCTGGCGCGGCGGGCAGACTGAGCGCAGTCGGATGAGGGGGAACGCATGAGCGACTTGCGGCTGTCGGTGGCGGGTGGCGATTCCATCGATGCCATCGATGAACTGGCGGATCTCGCGGACTGGTTGCGGCATGAGCCCGAGCTTCGAGGGCTGGTCGCCTTCGCCGATCCCGAGCCCGGACCAGGTGAGTTGGGGGCACTGGCCGATGCCCTGGTCGTCGCCGTGGGCAGTGGAGGGGCATTGACGGTACTCGCCGCGTCGCTGCGGGCCTATCTGTCGCAGCCGCGCAAGTCGGATGTCCGGATCGTGGTCCGTGCGGAGGAGCGCAGTGTGACCGTGGACGCCAAGCGCGTCAAGGATGTCGAGGCGTTGCTCCGCGAGACCCTTCGGCATCTGGGATGAGCGCCGCGCCGCGCCGTGAGACCGAGTCCGTTCAACGTAAGGCCCGACACGCTCACCAGGTCACCCCGGACCACGCCTCAGCAGGCGGGGCGAAGGCCCGGGCGGTCGACCACCGCCGGTCCCGGATCGTGCTGGTCGGCACTCCCACCTACGACGATCCGCGGCTCGCGGACATCCCGGTGGTCGCCAACAACATCGCCAGCCTCCATCAGGTACTCACCGACCCGCAGTTGGGCGGTTTCGCCCCCGACAACTGCTGGTCTGCCTTGGATACCGTCAGTGTTGCCGAGGCTGGCGACCTGCTCACACGGGCCGCCGCAGAGGCCGAGGACCTTCTGCTCTTCTACTACAGCGGGCACGGGCTGCTCGAACCACGGCGTCGCGAACTGTACTTGAGCCTGTTCGCCACCCGGCCTGACCGACCGCAGTTCACCGCCCTGTCATTCCAGGCAGTGCGTGATGTCTTTCTGGACAGCAGGGCGGCAGTCCGCGCGGTGATCCTGGACAGTTGCTTCAGCGGGAGGGCGATCGGCGAGATCTTGACCGAGAACGCCAACGCGATCCTCGGCCAGCTCCAGGTGGCCGGGACGTACACACTGACCGCCGCCCCGGGGAATCGGACCGCGCTGGCCCTCCCCGGGGAACAGCACACCGCCTTCACCGAGCGCCTGCTACGACTGCTCCGCGCCGGCAGCGCACAGGCTGGGGAGTTGCTCAGCCTCGGTGACATCTACCGGCATCTTCAGGTCCAACTCCAGGCTGAGGGACTGCCGGTGCCGCAGCAGTGCGGCACAGAAACCGCCGATCTGCTGGGCTTGGTCCGCAATCGGCATCCCCATCGCATCCGCCCTGCGGCGCTGGCCGACGTCGCACCACCGGCAACCCTTCACCTGGCCCACACCGCGCGTGCAGACGGCTCGCGCTCGACAAAGAGTCGACCGTACTTTCGAATCCGCGTCTATCTCGCGAGCTTCGATGCCGCCGACCTCGATCGGGTCACCAAGGTCGTCTACCACCTGCACCCGACCTTCCCTCAGCCGGACCGCACAGTTACCGACCGCTCGACCGACTTCGGCCTGGTGGTGCTCGCCTGGGGGGAATTCAATCTCACGGCTGACGTCTACCTGGCGGGTCGGCGGAAACCCGTCCGGCTTGAGCGCTACCTCAACATCTGACGCCTTGCGACTCGGTCCGCGATAAGTCGCTCTTGTAGGTCTGGCGGCCGCTCACGGGTCACACTCCAGCACCCCCGGGCCTCCGGGAGCGAGGATGCGGCGATTCCACACGTTCCAGCGACGACAGACACGACATTACATCACATACCGCCCTCTCAGATCACTGACGCCGCACGCGGGTTGCCGGCCAGCCGGTCGGCAAGGGCGCAGACCAGCGCGGCGGTCGCCAGACAGGCGACCATCGCCCGGAGCAGGCCGCTCTCGGGGTAGGTGTCGGCAACCGCGTGCAGGGCCAGGTACGCGGCGCCGAGTCCGGCCGTCGCGGCGAGCGCGAGCGGCAACAGCGCGGACCGGACCTGGCGGTGGCACAGCGCGCCGACGGCAGTGGACATCCCACCGCCGAGGGCCACCTGCAGGTGCGCGAAGCCCAGGCCGTAGCGCACCGCCAGGGCCGGCACCAGGAACAGCACCAGGCCGCGGCGCAGCACCGTGGCGAGCGCGGCCGTGGCCGGACCGACCGGCCTCGGGGTGGTGGGCCGCCACCGCGCGGTGACCGTCAGCACGGCGAGCCACAGCAGCGCCTCGGGCCAACGGGTGCGCAGGTGGGCGGAGTTGTAGAGCAGCGCGGTGTCGTACACCACCATCACCAGCCCGCCGAGTGCCCACAGCGAGACGGCGAAGTGCAGCAACCCTCCCAATCCGGGCCGGAGTTCCATTCCCCGGTCACGGTCGCGGCGGGCGAGGGTGAGCACCAGCGGGGCGGTGACGGCGGCGGAGACCGCGCGGATCAGCACGTCCTGGACGGTCCACGGGTTGCGCAGCGCCCACTCCACCACCCCGAACACCACCGTGTAGGAGAGCGCGGCCGCCCACGCGAGCGGCGCGGACCCGAGCGCCGCCCGGTACAGCGCCGGGCTGAGCCGCCGCAGCGCCGTCCCGTACGCGAACAGCACGAACGGCAGCTCCAGGAACGCCTGCACGCGCAGCACCGTCGGCCCGAACAGCCGCGGCGCGGGCATCCACTCGGCCAGCGCCCGCACCACCGGGTTCCCCACCGGCTGGGCGAACCACCCGGGCGGCAGATAGCGCGCCACGAACGACGCGTCACCGCCGTGCACCCTCACCACGTAGGCGGCGCACACCAGTTGGTTGAGGTACACGGCGCCCACCACCACCGCCAGCCCCACCTCGGGCCGCACCGTCCACCCGGCCCGCACCGGCGGCGTCCCACCCAACACCCGCGGCCCGAACCACAGACCGGTGGCGACCGACAGGACGACGGCGAGATCGATCAGCAGCACGGTGGGCGACATTCGCCAGATCATAGGCGCACGGTCCATCTCGTCCGCACGCACCTTCGACGCCAACCCCTCCCACCACGCCCCCCTGCTGACCCACGTCGCCACCGGCAGCGCCGAACAGACTCCACCCTCCCCGTTACGGGCGAGGCGGTCTCCGTCCTCCAGGACTGGATGCACCACAAGTACCGCGTCCACCACCGGGCGCCTCCCCGAGGACGGCAGCGACGAGCAGCTCTATCCGGTTCTTCGACTCCTGACACCTCAGCCGGTGAACCATTTGGCCCACCACGGCGACCGCTGCTACCTTTCCGGTGGCCGTGAAAGAGAACGAGGAGGTGGTACCCGTGAACGCAGTATCGACATGGGTGCTCCCCTCCGGGGTCACGGTCGGGCGATAGGTCGTCGTCCGGGAGCGCCTTTTCTGAGCACTCCCGAAAGGCACGACCATGCACTTCACTTCTGAGCAGCGTTTCGACGACGGCGTCGTCGAGCGCGAGTTCACCCTCGGCGAGGTCCCCGGCATCCTGTGGACGCCCGCGTCCGCTTCCGCGTCCGAGCCGGCGCCGCTGATCCTGATCTGTCCCCCGCCGCTCGGGCTGGGCAGGATGTACCCGCGGTTGGCGGGGCGGGCCCGGTACTACGCGGCGGAGTTCGGCTTCGCCTCGGCCACCATCGAGCTGCCCGGGAGCGGTGACCGTCCCCGCTGGGCCGCCGCCGACCAGGCGCGCGCCGACCTGCGTCGGGCGATGGAGGCCGGCGAGCCGGTCAGCGAGGAGGTTGTCGACGCGCTGATCCTCCCGCTGGTCGAGAAGTCGGTCCCGGAGTGGCGGGCGGCGCTCGACGACCTCCTTGCGCTGCCCGAGATCGGCGGCCCGGTCGGCTACGAGGGCGGAATCATCTCCATCGGCGTCCGGCTGGCGGCCGTCGAGCCGCGCATCGCGGCCGCCGGTCTCTTCGCCGGGAGTCTTATTCCCGCCGCCATCGTCGAGGAGGCCCGGCAGGTCACCATCCCGCTCCAGGTCCTCCTCCAGTGGGACGACGAGGGCAACCCCCGCCAGGCCGCCCTGGACCTGTTCGACGCCTTCGGCTCGAAGGAGAAGACCCTGCACGCCAACATGGGCGGCCACACCGGCGTCCCGCACCACGAACTCGAAGCCGGCGCCCGCTTCTTCGCTCGCCACCTGAAGTGAGACGACGTCCGCAGGCCGGCACCATGCGGTAGGCCGTGCCGGCCTGCGGACGCCCGCTCGGCGAGCGCTGCAGATCCCCGATGGAGTCCCCCACGGCGCCGGCCGACGGTTTCAGGAGCAGGCCCCGGAAAAGGGTTTACGCCACTACGCCAGTACTGGGCGATCATGGAAACCATGGAAAGTGCAACCGGACCGGAGCCGCTGGGCATCTGTGTCGTGGCCAATGTCGCCCAGGAGACCAGTCACGGCCACGGTGGGCTGGAGATCCGCCGGGGGCTACGGCACTTCGCGCCGGGGGCGAAGGTGTGGATCGCGCCGCCCGCCTGGGGCGACGGAGGCGAACGCGTCATTGTGTCGGGACGTCACCGGGGCAACAGCCGCCGGTACATACGGATCGTGATGGAGAGCCGATTCCTGGAGAACTTCCGGGTTCGTGCCGTGTACAGCCCGGCGCTGGTCCGCGCGTTGACCCAGCTGGATCCCGGTGATGAGAAGGAGTACGGCGCCCGCTGGTTGTGGCCTGCGGAACAGGCGGAGAGCTGGGCGCAGGACTGGAACAAGCCGAAGACCGGATGAACGGCCACCACACCTCCGCCGGCATGAGCACTCGGACCGACCCGCCTGGCCGCTGGTGTCGCCGACGCCGAACTGTCGTTCGGTGACGCTCCGTTGTCGTCGGGCGGACAAGCGGGCGGCGTCACAAGCGCCCGGCGCGGGGCGAATTGGGGGCGGCCGGGGCGGCGGCAGGTAATGGCTTTCCATTCCCGAGTGGGTGCAATCGGGGGGCGGCGGGCCGGCGTTCGTGCGGAGGCAAAGCAGGCAGATTCGGGGCGGGGCGCTATCGGATCGGGCCGCAATTCGGGGGCATTCCGCGGCGGGCCGACCCGGCATCACGGGTGCGCCTGCGCACCGTCGCGCGGTGGACTGGTCCAGGGTCCGAACGCGCCCGGACAGGGGTCGCGAGACGGTCGGCACCAGTTGGGGGGCTTGATCACGGACGGTGATCAAGGTCTGGGCGCGGGGAGTTCACAGTTCAGTTACAGGTCTCTTGGGAAATCGACTCAACAACCATTGTGGGGCCGGGGGGCTGGAGGTAGAGTCCCGGTTCGCCGAAGCACGGACGGGCACCTCTGGGCATTTATCTTGGAGCGCGCATGTCAAAGAACGGTGGCATCAACAGATCGGGCTCCGATCTGTTGGATGCGTTCGCGGAAACCGTTCTCCGGTGGCCCGAGCGAGCCGCGATCGAGTCTCCCGAGCACACTCTCAGCTACCAGCAACTCGCGTTATCTGCACAGCGGTTGGCCGATCGGCTGGGTGGCCGGCCGGGGCCGGTCGCGGTGTCGGCCGGGCATCGTCCGGACACCGTGGTGGCGCTTCTGGGCATCCTGATGGCGGGCGGTGCGTACGTGCCGCTCGACCCGGGGTTCCCGGTTGAGCGGCAGCAGCGGATGGTCGAGGCGGCCGGCTGCCGGTTACTGGCCGGTCGCGGGGCTGGCGCTCAGGCCGATCAACTCGGGCTTCCGTACCTCGAGTTGGATGACGAACCGGCCGCAGGGACGGCAACGGCCGTCGCGCCCGGCGACCCCGCGTACGTCCTGTTCACCTCCGGGTCGACGGGGCAGCCCAAGCCGGTGGTGACGCCGCGGCGGGCGATCTCGGCCGCGGTCGGATCGCTGCGCGACCTGTTCGAAGTCGGGCCGGACGACCGGGTGTTGCAGTTCGCCTCGCTGAACTGGGACACCTGTTTCGAGGAGATCCTGCCGACGCTGACGGCCGGTGGCCGGCTGGTGTTCGATCCGGAGGCGCACTCGGCGTCGTTCGCCCGGCTGTTACGGATGGTCGAACGGCGCGGCATCACCGTGCTGGACCTGCCCACCGCGTTCTGGCACGAGCTGGTCCTGCACCTCACCGAGGACGGTGAAGGCGCCGAACTGCCGCCGAGCATAAGGCTGGTGGTGATCGGCGGCGAGGCCGCGAACCCGGCCCGGCTGGCGGACTGGAGCCGGCTGAAGAGCAGCTCTCGGATCCGGTTGCTGAACACCTACGGCTGCACCGAGACCACCCTGATCACGCACGCCGTCGACCTGCTCGGCCCGCGCACCCGGCAGCCGGGCCGCGTCTGGGATCCCACCGAGCGCGCGCCGATCGGACGGGCACTCCCCCACGTGGACGAACTGCTCACGTCCGACGGCGAGTTGCTGATCGGCGGGCCCGCCGTCGCGACCGGCTACCCGGGACTGCCGGAGGCCACCGCCGAACGGTTCGTGCTCCGCGACGGGCAGCGCTGGTTCCGGACCGGCGACCGTGCGGCCCGCGACCAGGACGGGGTGCTGACCCCGCTGGGGCGGCTGGACCACGAGGTGAAGATCCGCGGCATCCGGGTCGATCCGGCGGAGGTGGAGGCCGGACTCGGCACTCACCCGGGGGTCGGCGCGGCAGCGGTCACCGCCACCACGCTGGCCGGACGGGCCGCTCTGGTCGCGTACGTCGTCCCGCGCACCGGCGGGCCCGACCCCGCGCTGGCCACCGAACTCCTGCTCTACCTGCGGGAACGCCTGCCGGGCCACCTCGTCCCGAGCCGGATCGCCGTGGTGCCGGACCTGGTCCGCACCGCCAGCGGCAAGGTCGACCGCGCCGCCTCGCACCACCTGCACAGCACCGCCCCGCGCTGAGCCACCCTCCCTCCCCGCACGTGCCGGAGGACTGCTCATGAATCTGACGCACCGTCAGATCGCCTGCCCGGCAACTCCGTCGCGCCCCACGCACCGCACCACGACAGCGCCACGCACAGCACCTCACACCCAAGCGCCGCCGGCACCACCGGCCCCGCCAGACCACGCGCACCCCGCACCGGTCGAAGGAGACCCCCCCGATGAGCCTCGACATGCCCGTCACCGCACCCGCCCCGGCCGACGCCACAACCGCGAACCAGCTGGAGTCGCTGGCCGCCGTCTTCTGCCGGATCCTGGAGCTGGACAACGTCCCGGCCGACGGCAACTTCTTTCTCCTGGGCGGCGATTCGCTGATCGCCACCCGGGTGCTGAGTGCCGTCGCCCGCGAGCACGGCGTCGAGCTGACCTTCGAGGACTTCCTCGCCGACCCGACCCCGGCCGGTCTCGCCTCCCGCGTCGCGGCGGAGAGAATCGCGGCGGCCCGGTGAGCGCCGCGTCCCACTCGGAGACCGGGCCCGCGCCGCGTTCGGTGATCGTGGTCGGCGCGGGACTGGCCGGCCTGACGGCGGCGGTCGAACTGGCCGGCCAGGGCGTGCGGGTGACAGTGCTGGAGGCCCGGGACCAGGTCGGCGGGCGTACGCGCGGGATCGAGGTGGCGCCGGGGCGGTGGATCGACGCGGGCGCGGCCTACCTGGGCGACCTGCACACCGAGCTCCACGCCCTGCTCGCCGCCTGCGACTTGAAGACCGCGCCGACCACCATGCGGGGCGCCAGCCGATTTGCCCTGGCGGGCGAGGAAGCGGACGCCACCCGGGACGGGCGGTTCCCGCCGCTGAGCGCCGTCGCACTGGGCGATCTGTTCGAGCGGTTGGAGGAGTTGACGGCCGCCGTCCGCCCGGACGCGCCGTGGCTCTCGCCGGACGCCGAGCGGCTGGACGCGATGACGGTGGCCGACTGGGCGGAGCAGCAACTGTCGCACCCGGACGCCAAGTTGTTCTTCCCGCTGTTCCTCGGCGAGATGATGGCGGCCGACCCGGCGAAGATCTCCGTGCTGCACATGGCGTTCTACCTGCGATCGGGCGGTGGGCTGCGCTATCTGAACGCCTTCGAGGGCGGCGCGCAGCAGGACCGGGTGGCGGGCGGCTCGCACCGGTTGTGCGAGCGGCTGGCCGGGCGGCTGCTGGATCTGGGCGGGCTGCTGCACACGGACGAGCCGGTGCTGTCGGTGGAGCAGACCAAGCGGGAGGCCATCGTCCGTACGCCCGAGGGGAGTTACCGGGCGGAGGCGGTGGTCGTGGCGGTGCCGCCGCTGCTCGCGGACGCGATCGGGTTCGAGCCGCGACTGCCGTCCCCGCGAGCGGCGTCGCGCACCGAGCGCGGGTGCGCGGTGAAGGTGAACCTGGTGTTCCCGGAGCCGGTGTGGCGGGCGCACGGCCTGTCGGGGTGGTCGGTGAACGCGGCCGGTCCGCTGCTGTCCACGGTGGACGACACTCCGCCGGAGGGGTCGCCGGGTGTGCTGACCGGGTTCGTCACGGGCGCGGAGGCGCACCGTTTCGCCGCTCTGCCGCCTGCGGAACAGCGCGCGGCGGCGGTCGCGCAGGCGTCCCGGCTGTTTCCGATGCTGCCGGAGCCGCTCGCCTTCCATGTCACGGACTGGGTCAACGAGCCCTGGAGCAGGGGCTGTTACGCGGCGCTGCTCGGGCCCGGTGACTGGTCGGCGCTCGGTCCGACGCTGACGACGCCGCACGGCCGGGTGCATTTCGCGGGCACCGAGACCAGCACCGAGTTCTTCGGCCTGCTGGAGGGCGCGATCCGATCGGGCCGTCGCGTGGTCGCCGAGCTTCTCGGCCAGTAGGCGCAACTCGCTTCACCCATTGATCAGTTGGACCCCTTTCCCCTGGCCCGGTGCGCGCTTCACGAGGGCGTGTCCGGGCATCGAGTCCTGCTTCGGAAGACCGGAGAGACCGGAGGCCGCCATGAGCGATCAGACATCCATCGCGCCGCTCGCCGTCAGAGAGCGCTTCATGTCCGACCCGACCCTGGGTGCGGGCAACTTCCTCGACCGGGCGGTCGAGGCGAATCCCAACCGTACGGTGCCGTTCGCGTTCAGCCACCGGCTGGACCACCGGGGGCAGGTGGTGCTGCGCGGGCACAGCCTGCTCGATCTGGTGGCGCTGCGCGACCGGTACGCGGCCTGGTACCACGCGAACGGGGTGCGGCCGGGCGAGCCGGTGGGCGTGGTGATCGCCGAGGGCCTGGAGCCGCTGCTGCACTTCTTCGCGCTGACCGCGCTGGGCGCGGTGCCGGCGCTGGTGAACGACGCGATGCGGCACGACGTGATGGTGCGCTACCTGAGCCACGTGGGCGTGGTGGGCGTGGTCGCGGACGACACCACCCGGCTGGCTTCGGCGTACCGGAAGGATCCGCAACTGCGGCCGCGTTTCCTGTCGTTGACGGCCGAGGTACAGGCGTTCGACGTGGCGGCGGCGTCGCTGCCGGAGGGGTACCCGTACCAGCACGCGGCCGAGGACGTGGTGGCGCTGATCCACTCCTCGGGGACGACGGGCACGCCGAAGTCGACGATCCTGGCGCACCGGCAGTTCTGGGAGGGCAAGCAGCCCCGGATGGTGCGCTTCCCGGCGGAGCCGTCCGACCGGCTGATGTCGCTGATGCCGCACACCCATGCGGGGGGCCTGAGTTACTTCCTGACGGCTACCCTGCTGGGTCTGCCGACGGTGGTGATGGCGGACTGGCGGCGGGTCACGGTGGAGCCGGTGATGGAGGCGTTCCGGCCGACCATGGTGGCCTCGTTCCCGCGCACCTTCGTGGAGTTGGCGACCGGCGAGCTGCCGGTGGAGGGCGCGTCCAAGGTGCACTCCTGGTTCAACACCGGCGACAGCGCGCACTTCGGGCACATCCGCCGCCTCGTTCAACTCGGCGAGCGCCCGGCGGGGTTGATCCGGCCGTGGCTGCTGCCGCAGGAACGGGCCGAGCAACCGGCGCTGCCCGGTTCGCAGTTCGTGGACGGGCTGGGCTCGTCCGAGATGGGCATGGCGCTGTTCGGGCAGGTCACCTCGCCGGAGACGGGCCGCGCCGACCGTTGCGTCGGCAAGCCGTCGGAGGTGGTGGAGCGGGCGGCGGTGCTGAACGAAGACGGTGTGGAGGTCCCGGACGGCACGGTGGGCCTGCTGGCCGTGATCGCGCCGTCGATCACGCCCGGGTACTGGAACAACGAGCGCCTGACGCAGTCGTTCCGGCGCGACGGGTACTGGCTGACCGGCGATGTGGCGTACCGGGACGGCGAGGGGCGGTTCTTCCACCTGGACCGGACGGTGGACGTGATCGACACCCTGGACGGGCCGGTGTACAGCCTGCCGCTGGAGGAGGTGCTGCTCGCCGACTGCGCCGAGTGGGTGCAGGACTGTTCGGTGGTGGGCGTGCCGCACCCGGACGGCGGGCAGCGGCCGATCGCCGTGGTGCGGCTGCAGGACGGGGCGAGCGCGGACGGGCTGCTGGAGGCGGCCAACGCCGAGCTGGCGAAGGCCGGGCTGGCGGAGCTGGCGGCACTCCAAGTGGCGTCCAACGCCCTGGACTTCCCGCTCGGCCCGACCGGCAAGGTGCTCAAGCGGGAGCTGCGCACCCGGCACGCCGGGCTCCTCCAGTTCGCCGAAGGTTCCTCGGCCCCCTCCTCGATCACCTCCTCGATCACCTCCTCGGCACCTTCCTCGGCGCGTTCCTGATGGTCCGTCAGCTGGCCCAGCCGTACCAGTACGTGCGGCGGGAGTTGGTCGAACCGGACTGGCGGCGGCTGCCCGGCTGGCGGGAGGTGACGGCGGCGCAGTGGCGGGACGCGCAGTGGCAGCGGGCGCACTGCGTGCAGAACGAGCGGCAGCTTCGGGAGGTTTTCGGGTCTCTCCTCGAGGACCGGTTCTACCGTGAACTGGCCGCCGACCAGGCCGAGTTCGCGACCATGTCTGTGCTGCTGCCGCCGCACATGCTGAACACCATGGCGGCGGACGCGGCGCTGGAGCCCGGGGCGTTCACCGAGGCGTTCCTGACGGATCCGGTGCGGCGGTACATGCTGCCGGTGCGCTCCGACCGGCACCCGGAGTGGCCCAGCCACCCGCTGGCGGCGCGGGATTCGCTGCACGAGGCGCAGATGTGGGCGGTGGAGGGCCTGACCCACCGCTACCCGACCAAGGTGCTGGCCGAGCTGCTGTCCACCTGCCCGCAGTACTGCGGGCACTGCACCCGGATGGACCTGGTCGGCCGCTCCACGCCGCAGGTGGCCAAGGCGCGGCTGGTGCTGCGGCCGGCCGACCGCGAGGAGCAGATGCTCGACTACCTCAAGCGCACCCCGTCGGTGCGGGACGTGGTGGTGTCGGGCGGCGACCTGGCGAACGTGCCGTGGCCGCGGCTGGAGTCGTTCCTGCTGCGGCTGCTGGAGCTGGGCTCGGTGCGGGACATCCGGCTGGCCAGCAAGTCGGTGGTGGGCCTGCCGCAGCACTGGCTCCAGCCGAAGGTGCTGGCGGGCGTCGAGCGGGTGGCCCGGCTGGCCGCCCGCCGGTCGGTCAACCTGGCGGTGCACACCCACGCCAACCACGTCTCCTCGGTGACCCCGCTGGTCGCCGAGGCGGCGCGGGCGCTGCTCGACGCGGGCGTGCGGGACGTCCGCAACCAGGGCGTGCTGATGCGGGGCGTGAACGCCACCCCGGCGGCGCTGCTCGACCTGTGCTTCGCCCTCCAGGGAGAGGCGAACATCCTCCCCTACTACTTCTACCTGTGCGACGTGATCCCGAACGCCGAGCACTGGCGGCTGCCGCTGTCCGAGGCGCAGCGCCTGCAGGAGGCGATCCTCGGCTACCTGCCGGGGTACGCGACGCCGCGGCTGGTCGCGGACGTGCCGCACGTCGGCAAGCGCTGGGTGCACCAGGCGGTCGGCTACGACCGGGTGCGCGGCATCTCGTACTGGACCAAGAACTACCGCACCGCACTTGAGCTCCGCCCGCTCGAAGCACTCGGCGGGGACGGCTGGTTGAGCCGCCGGTATCCGTACGTGGATCCGGTGGACACCCTGCCGGCGGACGGCCGTGCCTGGTGGGCGGAGCAGGCAGCACGCGCCGATGGCGCACAACTTCCGGAACCAGTGGACCTCTTGGAGAACTCGTGAGCGAGGTGCCGGCGCCGCTGCGCCGAATGTGCTGGATCTTCCCGGACCGGGAGTCGACCCGGTCGGGGGCGATGTGGAAGCACTACTTCTGGGACATGTTCGCGGAGGTCGCCGCCGGAATGGGGATGGAGTGGTCCCGGCACGCCCCGGAGGCGGTGACGGTGGACGGCACCGATCCGGGCCGGCCCCGGGTGTACGTGGACGACCTACTGGTCACGCCCGAGGACACTCTGTTCATCACGGCGCTGTACTCGCTGCCGTACCAGTCGATGGACGTGTTCAACCAGCTCGCCCTGTGCACGGTGCTGGAGCAGGCGGGGTTCTACCTGCCGTTCCCGGCGCAGGTGTCGCTGCTGGGCAACGACAAGCTGGCGACCATGCTGTTCCTCGCGGATTCGCCGGTGTCGCCGATCCCGTCGGTGCGGATCGGCTCCGGCCGGGACGTCTCCAAGCACCAGTACGAGGTGGCGCTGGGCGAGTTGACGTTCCCGGCGATCGTGAAGCCGGCCGGCTGGTGCGGCGGCGGCGGGATCTGCCTGGCCCGCTCGCCGGAGGACGTGCGCGGCCTGGCCAGTCTCGCCCAGGGCGGTGACACCACGCTGGTCGCCCAGCCCTACCTGGGGGACGGCACGGTGGACTACCGGGTGTACGTGATCGACGGCAAGCCATACGCGGTGCTGCGCCGCACCCCGGAGGACGGCTCGCCGGTGGCGAACGCGAGCCGCGGCGGCTCGATGGAGTTCTGCGAGATCCCGGCCGAACTCGCCGACGCCACCGCGTACTTCGCGAAGAAGCTGCCGATCCCGTTCTTCTGCGTGGACTTCCTGCACGACGGGGAGCGGTTCTGGTTCTCCGAGCTGGAGCCGGACGGGGTGATCGCCCCGGACTTCGACGACCCGGACCGCTCGGTCCAACGGGACGTCACCCGGGCCCGGTTCGCGGCCTACCGGGACGCGCACGCGGCGTTCCTCGCCCACGGGGGTGCCGGCCGATGAGCTTCTCGCTGACCGACGAGCAGGCCGCGGACGGCCTGGCCGTGGCCCGCCGAACTCTCGAACTTCTGCGCGGCGTCCCGGAGTTCGGCGAGCGGTACGCCCAGGCGCAGGAGCCCACCACGCTCGCGGAGCTGGCGGCGCTGCCGCCGCTGGCCAAGGACGACCTGAACACGGCGCTCGCCCACCTGGAACCGTCCGCCGAGCAGGGCGCCACCTGGCTGTTCCAGAGCGGCGGTTCGACGGGAGCCCCGAAGGTCGGGTACGCGCCGACCGGGTTCTACATGGCGAAGGTGTTCGAGCACTGGCAGCCGCTGGACCGGGACGACATCTTCGTCAACGCCTGGGGCGCGGGCCGGATGTGGGGCGCGCACTTCCTCGCGGCGGGCCTGGCCGACCTGTCCGGCTGCCGGATCATCGCGCTGGGGTCGGTGACCCGCGAGGAGTACCCGGAGTGGCTGGGCTTCCTCGCCGACCGGAAGGTCACCGCGATCGGCGGGACCCCGAGCGTGCTGCGGCTGTGGTTCGCGCACGCCCGCGCCGCCGGAATCGAACTCCCGTCGCTGCGCAAGGTGTTGTGGCTGGGCGAGGCCTGGCAGCCGCAGCTCGGGGAAGACCTGGCGGTCGTCGCACCGAAGGCCCGGCGGCACGGCATGTTCGGCTCCACCGAGACCTGGGTGGTGGGCTCCAACACCCCGGAATGCCCGGCCGACACCTTCCACACCTTCCCGCACCAGCTGGTGCACGTCGGCGACGACGGCCTGCTCGACTTCACCTCCCTCGACCCGGCGATGCTCAACCCGGTGCTGCGCTACCGCACCGGCGACGCGGGCGAGTTGACCAGCTGCCCGTGCGGCCGGCCGGGCCCCGCGATGCGGGTGCTGGGCCGCCGCGACAATGTCGTGCAGGTGCGCGGACTCGGCCTGCACATCAACGAGTTGCTCGCCCAGGTGGAACGCGAACCGGGCGTCACCCGCGGCCAGGTGGTGATCACCGAACAGGGCGGGCGCGCCCAGCAGGTGGACGTCCTGCTGCTGACGGCGGCCGGCGCGGAGCCCGACACGGACGCGCTGCGGCGTGAACTGCTGTCCGCCACCTTCACGTTGAGCACCGCCTTCGTGCACGACCCGGAGCACGTCCGAGTCCGGGTGGTGGACGCGCTGGTCGGCAACGACCGCACCGGGAAGACCGCAAGCTTCGTGGTCCGGGAGGCCTCGTGAAACTGCACGCGCCCGAGCAACTCGGCCGGGCCTTCAACCTGTTCTGGTTCGGCAAGTCGATCTCGAACGTCGGCGACCGGGTGACGGTGTTCGTCGTCCCCACCCTGATGATCTTCGTGCTGCACGCGTCCGCGTTCCAGGTCGGCATCGTCGCGATGGCCCAGTACCTGGGCATTCCACTGCTCGGCCCGGTGGCCGGCGTGCTGGTGGACCGCTGGGACAAGCGGATCACCCTGCTGGTCTGCGACCTGATCCGGCTGGTCGCCGTCGGCATCATCCCGCTCGCGTACTGGCTGGACTTCCTCTCCACGCCGCTGCTGTTCTGCTGCGTCGCCGCCGTCTCCGGCGCGACCATCTTCTTCAACGTCGGCTACCTGGTGGCGGTACCGGCCGTGGTCGAGCAGCAGCAACTGGTACGCGCCTACTCGCGGTTGGAGGGCAGCGGCTCGGTCGCCGAGGTCGCCGGGCCGTCCATCGCCGCCGGACTGTACAGCGCGCTCGGCGCCGCCTCGCTGCTGGTGGACGCCGCCAGCTACCTGGTCTCCGCGGCCTGCTTCCGCTTCATGAAGCCGTGGGGCGACCGCACCGTCGCGCAGGGCTCGGTGTGGCGCCGGCTCACCCTCGGCTTCCGCCTCAACTGGCAGGACCCGGTGCTGCGCCGGGTGGTGCTGGCCGCCGTCACCCTCAACTCGGGCGGGCCGGTGTTCGTCACCGTGCTGCCGGTGTTCGCCTACCGCGGCCTGCACGTCACCGTCGGCGTGTTCGGCGCCGCGATGTCCGCGGGCGCGGTCGGCGCGCTGCTCGGCGCGCTGGTCGCCCCGAAGATCAGCGGCCGCCTCGGCATCGGACGGACCATGGCCTGGGCACTGCTGCTGCACTGCCTGGTCGGCCTCGGCGTGCTCGCCGCACCAGCCCTGCCCGCCGGGCCGGTCATCGCCGTCACCATGGGCTGCTACGGCTTCTTCATGTCGTGCATCAACGTGTGCTCCGCGCCCGCCCGGCAGTCCCGGATGTCCGCGCAGCACCAGGGCGTCATGCACGCCGCGTTCCGCACCGCCACCTGGGGCGTCATCCCGCTCGCCGCACTGGCCGGCGGCTTCGCCGTCTCGCTGCTCACCGGCCCGCTCGGCATCCTCGACGCCACCCGCTGGACCATGGTCGGCGGCACCCTGCTCGCCGCCTGCTCCTTCCTGCCGGCACTCGGCGTCCAGGCCCGGATGGACGCCGACCTGCCGAAGGCCGCCGACAGCGTCACCGAGCTTGCGAACGCCACCTCATGACAGGGCATCAGGTTCTTCTCGTCACCGGCTGCTCGTCCGGCATCGGGCTGGCCACCGCGGCGGCCGCGAGCCGGGCCGGCTGGACGGTGATCGCCACCGTCCGTTCCCTGGACCGCGCGGACGCGCTGCGGGCCGCCGCGCCCGACGCCCTCGTCCGCCAACTCGACGTCACCGACGAGGAGTCCATCGCCGCGTGCTTCGCCGGCCTCGACCGGCTCGACGCGGTGGTCAACAACGCCGGAATCTCCAACTTCGACCCGACACTCGAGATGTCCACCTCCGCCGCGCTGCGCACCAACCTCGAGGTCAACTTCTTCGGCACGGTGGCCGTTTCGCGCGCCGCGATGCCGCTGCTGCGCGCCTCCGGCGGCCGGCTGCTCACCATCGGCAGCGTGCACGGCGTGGTCGGCCAGCCCTTCAACGAGGCCTACTGCGCGGCCAAGTTCGCCGTCGAGGGCTTCATGGAGGCACTCGCGCCCGTCGCCGCCGCGCACGGCGTGCAGGTCTCGATGGTGGTGCCCGGCTACGTCCCCGACACCCGGTTCGGCCACTTCCCCGACGTCAACCGCCGTACCGTACAAGCCGCTTCGGGCCCCTACGCGGACACCTTCGGCGCGTACGTCGACCGGCTCGGGAAGAGCTGGGCGAACGCCGGGCAGCCCGCCGCGGAGGTCGCCGACGCGGTGGTGCGGGCGCTGGCCGAGGACCGGCCGCCGTTCCGCATCCCCACCAACGCGTGGGCCGCCGACTACCTCTCCGCGAAACTCGCCGACCCCGACGGCCGGGCGATCCAGCGCCTCGCCCACGACTGGATCGGCCTCACCCCCACTTCCTAGCCTGAGGATCAACTCATATGCCTGCCAAGCCACTTCAGGCGCTCGTCGACCACGCCCGCCGCAACTCGCCGTTCTACGCCGAGCTCTACCGCGACGTACCCGCCGTCGTCACCTCGCTCACCGACCTGCCCGTCATCGACCAGATCGCCTTCTGGGCCGCCAACTCCTGGCCCGACAACCAGCTTTTGACCGGCCCGCTCACCGACGCCTGCGTCTACAAGTCCGGCGGCACCACCGGCGCGCCCAAGTTCTCCCCCTGGACCCGCGAGGAACACGTCGACTCCGTCACCGCGTTCGGCGCGGGCCTGGTCGACGCCGGCCTCGAACCCGGCCAGAAGGTCGCCAACCTGTTCCGGGCCGGCGAGTTCTACAGCGGCTTCCTGTTCATCGAATACGCCCTGCAGCACGCGCCGATCGACAACGTCCGCCTGCCGATCGCCACCGCGCCCGACGAGTACGTCGCCGACGTCATCCACGGCTTCGGCGCGGACGTACTGGCCGGCGAACCGATGAAACTCTCCGCCGTCGCCGAGACCCTGCTCAAGCAGGACCGGCCCGCCCCGCAGGTCGAACTCATCCTGTTCGGCGGCGACATCCTCTTCAACGACCTTCGCCCGCTGCTCCGTTCGGCCTTCCCGAACGCCGCCCTCTCCTCCATCGGCTACGCCTCCGTGGACGCCGGCCTGGTCGCCGGACCCGTCCCCGCCGGGGACGACCTGCGCGTCCACGAAGCCTTCCCGAACCGTACCGTCGTCGAACTGATCGACGACGCCACCGGCGAACCCATCACCGAACCCGGCGTCCCCGGCCGCGTCGTCGTCACCAACCTGTTCCGCACCCTCGTCCCGATCCTCCGCTACCCCGCCGGCGACCGCGCCGAATGGACCGACGCCACCTGCCGCCGGTTCCGACTCCTCGGCCGCTCCACCGAAGGCGCCCGCGTCGGCATCGTCTCCATGCCCACCGAGCAGGTCCGCGACGTCCTGCTCGCCCACGACCCCGAGCACCACATCACCGGCATGCAACTCGTCCAACGCCGCTGGGACAACCGCGACGGCCTCATCATCCGCCTCGGCCACACCACCCCACCCCCCGCCACCCTCACCGAAACCCTCCGCCGCGCCGTCCTCGACGCCCGCCCCACCTACGCCGACGAAACCGCCATCGGCGCCATCCACCCCCTCCAGATCGAATGGGTCCCCCGCGCCGAACTCACCACCAACCCCCGCACCGGCAAACTCCAACAGGTCATCGACGAACGCCCCGCCCACTGACGCGACCGGGCCCCGCCCTCACAGTTCGAAGGGTGGGGCCCGGACAAGTGTCAGCGCGGGTCACTCCGTGGCCTTGGGATGGCCCGTGCCCGCGTAGGTGATCCAGGCCGTGCGGTTGGCGTCGTCCAGCAGGTACCAGATGCGTCCGCCGCCAGTGACTTCGTACTGCCAGCGTTCCACTTCCCGGCCCTTGAAGATGCCGGTACCGAGCTGGCCCTTGAGGCGGTGCTGACGGTCTGGATTGTCGCCGGCGCGGGGAGTGGCGCGGATCTTCTCGAACGCGCGGCGCAGGTTGCTCGCCGCCTGGCGGCTCAGGTGATCCCACCCGTCGGCGGCCTCGGCGTTCGCGAATCGAAGGTCGTACTCACAGCCGATCGGGGGCGGCGCAGCCCGGTCTCCGCGCTTCGGGCTCACTCCGTGGCCTCGGGCACCGGGACCGGCCCGAGGTCGCCGTCGGGCTCGCGGGTGAGGAGGGCGTGCAGGGCGGGGTCTGCGTAGACCTCCGCGCTGTGCCGCCACTGGGCGAGCAGGAGTGCGATCGGGGCCAGGTTGTCCAGGGCCACCGCGCCACTTGCCGTGTCCACCAGTTCGGCGATCAGGGTGTCGATATCCTCTGCGGGCAGGAACGTGGTCCATGGCAGGGCTTCAGGCAGGGCCTGGCGGAGGGCATCGACGTTCTCCGTTCGCACCAGCCCCGCCAGCAGGCGCGAAGTGAAGTCCACGACCGAGGCGTCCCGTTCCATCTGCTCGACGCGCATCAGCGCGAGGTCGCCCGCGTCGCGGCGGCGCAGGCGCAGCGCACGGACGGCGTCCAGTCTGCGCGTGGTCGCGGCGGGGTGGTGGAGCAGTTCGCTGAAGGGCACGTCCTCGTAGGCCGCAGTCATGACATCCACAGTAGCTCGAATGTTGGCCCGCGGGCCCGCTCCGCACAGCAGGTCGTCGACGAATGTCCCCAGCACCGACCACGAGACCGGGCCCCGCCCTTGTCAGTTCGAGAGCGGGGCCCGGCCGTGGTGGGTGTCAGGCGTTGGGGCCGGTGAGGGTGAAGGCCGGGTCGGTCGGGGTGCCGGTGCGGGTGCCGGTCCAGGAGTGGAGGGTGTCCTGGGGGGTGATGGCCCAGAGGGAGGGGGCGCCGGTGGCGGTCAGGTCGCCGTCGGAGCCGATGCGGGGCCAGGCGGTGGCGGTGATTCCGGTGGCGATGGTGCTGGTGTTGGCGATACCGGTGGCGGCGGGGTAGCTGATGGTGATGCCGTCCTCGTCGGTGTTGGTGATGGTGGTAACGGTGAAGGTGTAGGCGGTGATCTCACCGGTGACGCGGTCGCGGGCCCACAGGCCCGGACGGCCCTGTCCGGCCCAGTCTCCGGGGCTGATCAGGTCGCGGTCCTTCCAGCCGGTCGCTGCGAGCCGCACCGGGTCGGCGAACCTGTAGTCGGACACCGAGGGGTAGTACCAGAGCGCGGCGTCACCGTCCTGGGTGGTCTCCGTGGTGACCAGCCCGGTGCGGTACTTGTGCGTGTTTGCCGGGCTGAGGTCGGTGGACATCGGGTCGCCGATCGCGGCGATCTGCTGAGTCGCCGGAGGTGGGCGGTCAGCGGGAGGTGGTCACCAGGCCGGCCTCGTAGGCGAGGATCCCCGTGCTGGTACACAACGCAGATGGCCCTTGCGGCATCCATCTCGCGCTCGGGTTCAGATTCGATAGCGCAAGTGGCGCAAATCTCGGGCAGTTCGCCAATTTGCAGCAGGCAGTTATGAACGATGCTCCAGAGTTCAAGGACATCTTCCCTAACCCAAACTATTGGAGCGACAGTGCAGGTCAAGCCGTGATCGACAGGGTCGTCGCGGGAGGCGGTAAGATATCGTTCAATCTTCAGGGGATGCAGGACGTCGAGGGAGTGCTGGCCGGAAGAGTAGCGCCTGGAAGGCCGACATCGTTTGAGCTTCAATACATCTGCGGCAATTCAGCAGCGAGAGCAGCAACCACGTTCTTCAACGGACCAGCGCCGTGCTAGCAATCAGAAAGGGCCGAGGGTGGAAGACAGAAGCGTGGATTCCGAGTGGGAGGGCCTCCTCAACGTATTCCGCCCACCCCACGGCACGAATGGCTGGTTCAGTCCGCTCTTTTGGCCGCTCCTGCAATCCGCCTCGGAGATCCCGGTTCTTCGCCAGGTATTTCCCACCGTCTCCCTGAACACCCTTGTGGTGTTTCGTGATGGGTACGCTTGGAAGGCCCCGATCGATGAGCAGTGGCCGACCGTCGCGGTGGGATCGGAAGGCACATATGCCGTCCGATCGAAAGCGTGGTCCAGGGACGCCCAGGTTCTCCTGCTCACGGAAGACCCCAGGGAGGCCGCCGAATTCCTCGCGGAATTGATCGCAGGAATCATCGCCAATGATCAAGACCTGAACAGCTAGCAGCACCTGTTGGGCCGCCGCACTCTGCGGCGGCCCAACACCTTTATCACCGCGCGATTTGCAGCAGGGGCCGAAAGCGCCAGCGGCATCACATCGACGGCGGCCATTCCCTGCCGGGAATTCAGATCGACGCTGCCCTGGGCTTCCGTCCCGAGGCATACACGGTCCTCACCGGATGCTCGCCGAAGCGCACAGGAATCCGACGGCTGCCAAATACACACAGCGCCGCCCTTCTGACGGCCCAAGAGGTCAGCGGGATGCCGTCACCAGGCCCGCCTCGTAGGCGAGGATCACCAGGTGGACGCGGTCACGGGCGTCCAGCTTGGAGAGCAGGCGGGTGACGTAGGTCTTGATGGTGGTGACGCTGAGGTGGAGGTGCTCGGCGATCTCGGTGTTGGAGAGGCCGCGGCCGATCAGGGTGAGGACTTCCTGTTCGCGTTCGGTGATGGCGGTGAGGGCGAGCGGCGGCCTTGAACTGCCGGGCGCGGGGCGGGCGGTGAGGTCGGCGATCAGGCGGCGGGTGACGCGGGGGGCGAGCAGGGCCTCGCCGGCGGCGACCACGCGGACGGCGGCGAGGATTTCCTCGAGGCCCATGTCCTTGACCAGGAAGCCGGATGCGCCGGCGCGCAGCGCGCCGTAGACGTACTCGTCGTCGTCGAAGGTGGTGAGAACGAGGACGTGGGCGGTGGAGGGGCCGGAGGTGATCAGGCGGGTGGCTTCGATGCCGTCCATGCCGGGCATCCGGATGTCCATGACGATGACGGAAGGGGCCAACTCCGCGGCCAGGCGCACCGCTTCGTCCCCGTTGCCGGCCTCGCCGACGATCTCCAGGTCGGGGGCGTCCTTGACCACCATGGAGAGGGCGGCGCGGACGAGCGGCTGGTCGTCGACGAGCAGGATGCGGACGGTCATCGGGCACCCACCGCGACGGGAAGGGTGGCGGCGACCCGGAAGCCGCCGGTCGGGCGGGGGCCGGCCGCGAACGTGCCGTGCAGCAGGGCGACGCGTTCCTGCATGCCGAGCAGGCCGAAGCCCGCGCCGCTGGGCTGGGTGCCGCGCAGGCCGCCGCTGTCGAGGACTTCCACGGACACCGAGTCCTCCTCGCAGGAGATGGTCACTTGGCAGGAGCGCGCGCCGGCGTGGCGGACCACGTTGGCCAGCGACTCCTGGACGACGCGGTAGGCGGAGAGGTCCACCTCGGGCGGCAGGGGGCGGCGTTCGCCGTACCAGCGGAGGTCGACGGCGACGCCCGCGGCAGTGGTGGAGCGGGCGAGACGGTCGAGGTCGGCGAGGCCGGGGGCGGGGGCGAGCGGGACACGGTCGGAAGGGTCGTCCTCGGCGGCGCGCAGGGCCACCAGCATGCGGCGCAGGCCGGAGAGGGTTTCGCGGCTGGCGGTCTCGACCTGGCCGAGTGCGTCGCGGGCGGCCTCCGGCTGGGTGGTGAGGACGAGCCGGGCCGCGCCGGCCTGGAGGGCGACGATGCCGATGCTGTGCGCGACCATGTCGTGCAACTCGCGGGCGATCCGCAGCCGTTCACCGGCCACGGCCCGCGCGGCGGCGTTCTCGCTCAGCTCGGCGGCGTGCCGGCGGGACTCCCCGGCGGAGTTGCCGAGCAGGACGGCGACGGCGGCGGTCAGCAGGACGGCCAGCTCGGTGGAGGTGCCGATGATGAAGCCGGCGAACACCCGTCCGATCGGGTAGCCGAGCAGCACCAGGGCGGCCATCCCGGAGCCGAGCACCACCTTGCGGCGGGGCAGGGTCGCCGCGACGTACCAGAGCGCCACGTCCGGGCCGAGGACCAGCGGGACGTCCATCGTGCTGGAGTGCATCGCGAACGCGCCGAACACCGCGCCCGCCAGCAGCAGTCCGAGGGCGCTCAGCGGCATGCGGCGCAGCAGCACGCAGCCGGCCAGCGAGACCACCGCGCAGACGGCGAGCCAGACTTGGTTGGCGTCGGACATCAGCAGGCCGCGGTAGAAGTTGTCCGGCGACTCGCCCGGCAGCCGGACCAGCACCACGAAGGAGTACGCGAGGCCGGCCGTCCAGGCCACCGCCGCCCAGCCGCCGGGTGTCACGCGTCTGAGCAGGGAGGGCGAGTTCACGGGCATGGGGTGATCGTAGCCAGCCGCCCGGCCGGCGGGCGTCGGACCCGGGACGTACAACCTGGGTAGACATCGGCCGCCGCAGGTGTCGGCGGCAGGCCGACGCGGGACGACGGCCCGTCACGGAACTGTGGTTGTCGTGATCGAAGTCAACGAACTCACCAAGCGCTACGGCCGCACGGCTGCCGTCGACGGTCTGACCTTCACCGTCCGCCCGGGTTGCGTCACCGGTTTCCTCGGCCCGAACGGGGCCGGCAAGAGCACCACGCTGCGCATGATCATCGGACTGAACGAGCCGACCAGTGGCACCGTCACCGTGCAGGGCCACCGCTTCCGCGACCACCCGCGCGGCCTGCGGCACGTCGGCGCGCTGCTGGACGCCTCCGACGTGCACGGCGGGCGCAGTGCGGCCGCCCATCTCGGGGTGCTGGCCCGGACGAACGCGATCCCGCTGCGGCGGGTGGACGAGGTGCTGGAGGAGGTCGGGCTCGCCGGGGTGGCGCGGCGGCGGATCGGCGGCTACTCGCTCGGCATGAAGCAGCGCCTGGGCATCGCGGCCGCGCTGCTCGGCGACCCGCCGGTGCTGCTGTTCGACGAGCCGCTGAACGGCCTCGACCCGGAGGGTGTGCGCTGGGTGCGCGGCCTGTTCCGGCGGCTGGCCGCCGAGGGGCGCACGGTGTTCGTCTCCAGCCACCTGATGAGCGAGATGGAGCACACCGCCGACCATTTGGTGGTGGTCGGCCGCGGCCGGCTGATCGCCGACGAGCCGCTGTCCACGTTCGCCGCCCGCGGCCGGGGCAGCAGCGTCACCGTCCGCACCCCGGACACGACCGCGCTGGCCGAGGTGCTGACGGCGGCCGGCGCGCAGGTGCGGCCCGACGGGGAGGAGCGGCTGGTGGTGACCGGCCTGGACGCGGACACGGTCGGCGACCTCGCCCACCGGCACGGTCTGCGGCTGCGCGAACTTGCCACCAGCGCCGCCTCGTTGGAGACCGCGTTCATGGAACTCACCGCCGACAGCGTCGAATACCTCGCAGGAGACTCCCGATGACCGCGCTCACCTCCGCCGCCCCCACCGCACCGCTCGCGGTGGACGAACCGCGGGCCCGCTTCCGGGACTTGCTGCTGGGCGAGTGGTTCAAGCTGATCTCGCTGCGGTCGATCCGCTGGGGCCTGCTCCTCGGCCTGCTCGGGCTGGTGTTCCTGAACGTCAACGCGGCGATCGCCGACGTGAACGACTGGGACCATTTCTCTCCCGGGATGCGGGAGTTCTTCGTTCCCAGCGGATCGCTGGCGGCCTCCTTCACCAACAACGCGTGCATCGCCACCCTGCTGATCACGGGATGCCTGGGCGCGGTCGCGCTGGTCAGCGAGTACTCGACCGGCCAGATCCGCACCACCTTTGCGGCGGTGCCGGCCCGGCAGGCGCTGATCTCCGCGAAGATCGTCGTGCTGACGGTGGTGATGACGGCCTTCGGCCTGGTGGCGACCGCGGTGTCGTTCTGGGCCTCGCAGGCCGTGCTGTCGGGCAAGCACGCCGGCATCTCGCTCGCCGAACCGGGTATCTGGCGGGCGCTGTTGGCCTCCACTCTGCTGCCGCCGGTGTGCGCGCTGACCGGCCTCGGGCTGGCGGCCATCGTCCGGCACAGCGTGGCGACCGTCGTCACCACTGTCACGGTGCTGCTGCTGATCCCCAACTTCATGAGCGAGAACCACCATTGGTCGGCCTGCCTGTACCACGCGACGCCGTTCCGCGCCTGGCAGGTCCTGCACGACCTGGTCGGCACGCCCGTCAACCCGCACATTCCGTTCCCGGCCGATCCGGCCGGTGAGTGGTGGGTCTACGCCGCCTGGGCCGTGGGCGGCGCGCTGGCCGCCCTGTTCTTCGGCAGCCGTCGCGACGTCTGAACCCCGGAGTGCCTGCGTGCCGTGAGGCCCAACTGTCAGGCGCTGTGCGGCACTCCGGCGACCAGCGTGCTCTGGCCGCGGAACTCGGCGACCACCGTGCCACTGGCGCTCCGGACGGTGACGTCGTAGACGCCCTGCCGGCCGGACCTGGTGCGCTCCACGGCCTCGGCGATCAGCTCGTCGCCGATCTGCGCGGGGGCGAGGAAGGTGACCTGCGCACCCTGCGCGAGGGCGACCGGGCCGTAGCTGTTGCAGGCGTAGGAGAACGCGGCGTCGGCGAGCAGGAACACGTACCCGCCGTGCCCGATGCCGTGCGCGTTGGCCATCTCCGCGGTGACCTTCATCCGGGCCACCGCCCGGCCGCCGGTCACCTCGTCGAGCACGATGCCCGCGCCCTGGCAGGCCCGGTCGCGCTCGAACAGTGAGTCGATCCTGTTGCTTCCCATGCGGCTCCCCCCAGTGAGCTGCCCGTTGCTCGGGCGTCAGCATTAGATCGACCGGACAGATCGACTGTCAACGCCCCACGCCGAAACACTCGTTGTCGAAATCGGAAGGCCGCCGGAGCCCGTTGGAGCGGGCCCGGCGGCCTTCCGCCTCGGGTGGATCAGGCGTTCCAGCCGTTCTGTGCCGCGGCGGTCAACTCCTCGAGCGTGAGCGGCCCTTCGGCCGTCCTCCGCTCGATGTGGGTGATCACCTGGCGCACGTCGTCCGCGTTCAGCGGCGCGCCGTCCGTGCCGCCGAGCAGGCCGTCGAGCAGGGCGGCGGTGCCCTCCGAGGTGCCGCCGGCCAGTTCGACCAGCTGGTGGGTGGCCCGGATGTGGGCGGCGCCGGCTTCGGTGCTCGCGGTGAACTCCCCTTCGTAGACCGCCTGTCCGAGCCGCACGGTGCCGATCAGCTGCTCGTGCTCGGCGGGCGTACGGACCGGGCCCGCGTCGGGTGCCAGCAGCCGCCGGACCTCGGCGAGCCGCCGGGCGCCCTCGGCGACCCGGAGTTCACCGGACCGCTGCTGCTCGGTGAACGCCAGATAGTGGTCTCCCGCCACCTTGGACGCGGTGGTCTCGGACAGCGGGATGTCGACCGCGAACGGAACAACTCCCCTCTCCATGACCGGAGTTCGGACACCGTTGAACAGCGTCACCTCCACCTCGGCATGCCCGGCGTAACGCGCCATCGGGACGGCGAACTTGCCGTTCGACACCACCTGGCCGGCGTCGCTGTGGCCGCCGCCCTCGTGCCACAGGCGCTGGACGCCGCCGACGATCGCCGGGCTGGTGGTGACGGCGCCGGTGAGCTTGGCACCGACCTGGCCCTGAACGCCCGCGTTGCCCGTCGACAGGTCGTAGCGCGTGCTGCCGGCCGAGAGGGCGTTGGCCGGGCTCAGCTCGACCTTGTCGTCGACCGCCCGGTGTTCGAGCGAGACGACCTTCACGCCGACCTCGACTCCCTTGCCGCCGCCGAGCGTGATCCGGTTGGACGGGACCGTCGCCGACACCTCCATGCCCTGGGTGGCGGTGCCGAACAGCGCCGAGAGGTGGCCGTGCGAGGTGATCGTCCCGACCACCGGTTCCATCTCCTTCCAGGCCGACTTGCCGAAGTACTCCGGGCCGCGCAGCCGCACCAGGTCCTGCACCCCGCCGACGTCGCCGAGCCAGCGCAGCACGTCGGTGTCGCGCAGGCCGCCCTCCCAGACCCGCTCCGGCGGCACCTGGACGGTGACGGGCTCGGGCGGCCGGACGGTGATGGTGCGCGGCTGCCCGTCGCCGGGCACAGTGACGGTTCCGGACCCGGACACCGTGCCGGTCGGCACCGGCACGGTCTCGCCCGACTCGACCAGCGCCTCGAAACCGATCGCCGCCGTGCGCCGCTTCCACACCTGGGTGCCGATCAACGGCCGCCGGGAGATGGTGAATTGGAGCTCCGCCTCACCGGCGTACGCGCTGCCGGGCAGCTTGGCCTTGGTGGCCGACCCGGTCGCGGTGGCGCGGTTGTGGGTGTCTACCTGGTCGTGGCCCCGGCCGCCGCTGCCGGTCACACCGGCCGTCACCGAGACGCCGGGCGCCGCCGGTACGGGGACGGAGGCGACCGCCCCGAGAGCGCCCTGGTGGCCGCTGCCGGTGCCGCCGGTGTGCGCGAAGCTGCGCTGCACGTCGGTGCCGGCGTTGAACTCGGTGGTGCCCGCGTCGCCCAAGTACTCCATCCGGTCGCGGAGTTGGGCGCCGACCCGGACGGTGGTCCGCCCGTGCCGCACGACGATCTCGTCGCCCGCCGTCATGCCCTTGAGCCTGGACTGGAGCCGGTCGGGGGTGAGTTCGGCGTCCAGCTTGCTCCGGATGCCCGCCCAGTCGCGGCCGAACGGGTTGCGCGTCAACTCCGGCTGCCCGGCCCGCTTCCGCCGCAACGCGCGCAGCCCGCGGGGCTTCCAGCCGGACTCCACCTGCGACAGGACCGACTCGCCGAGCGTCCGGCGGGGAGCCCCGGCCGTCGGCCCGGGCAGCGCGTGGATGTCGGTGACGATCGCCGAGGAGTCCAGGCGCCGCCCCTCCACGAAGCCCTTCGGCTGCGTCGCCGTGGTCCGCTCGACCGGCCCGGACACCGGCTCGGCGTCACGCATCGGAACGGCCACCCGCGCCACCGTCTCCACCGGCGCCGTGTGCGAGCCGTCGGGCACACCCAGCCGCTTGAACGCGACGGTGACGTCGTACGGCACGGCGACGTCGAAGAACACGGCCGGCTCGACGTGCTTGCCCCGGTTCGAGGCCGAGCCGACGGTCTCCGTCGCCTGGCCGTAGCTGCGGTCCATCCGGTACGTGTAGCCGCCGGTGACGGACACGAACGGGGCCTTCGCCCTGACCAGGCCACCGCCGTTCAGCCGGTCCCGGCTGTCGCGCAGGGTGCCCTGGCCGCTGGACGTACGCGTCCCGGACTCGAACTCGTACTTGGCGGCCTGGGAGTGGTACGTGGACTCCCCCAGCCTGGCCGTGACGGTGACCTCCGCCGACCAGGTCTTGCCTGACACGGTCTCGGTGATCTTTCCTCCGCGGGTGAGCTGCGAGAGCTGCGCCTTGAGCGCGACCCGGTCGAAGCTCGCCCCGATCCGCTGCTTCACCTCCTCCGACGGCTCGCCGCGCTTCGTCCGCACCGCGTCCTCCACCGCCGCACGCACCTTGTCGGCGCCGCTGAGGCTGTGCACCACGTAGGACGCGTTCAGCTCGTGGCGCTCGGTCATCCGGCGCGGCGCGGTGTGCGTGGCCGCCTCGGCGGGGGCCGCCGTGCTCTCGGGGCGCTGTTCCGGACGCGTGAAGCTCCCGGTGGACGGCGCCTCGACCTTGACGGTCTCCCGCGCGTCCAGGCCCACCTCGACCTTGACCGGCGCCGACACGTCGGGACGGCCGCCGACCGCCTCGCCGGGCCGGCCGACGTGCACGTCCACCACCAGCCTGGCCCCGTAAATGACCTGCGGGGCACTGTACTTGCCGCTGGCGTACACCCGGTCCGCCTGCCGGCCCTGGCCGCCGACACGCCGGCGCTGCTGACCGGACGCGGTGGCGCCGAGCTCGGCACCGGGGGTGCCCTTGGCGACGGCGCCGCCGAGCTGGCCCTGCTCGATCTTGGTGCGTGCGCCGAGGCGACGGGCCACGCTGAACGCGCCTGTCTCGTTGACGGTGTTGAGTTCCGCCTTGCCGTCCTCGCGGCGGTAGGTCATCTCCTCGACCCGGGCGACGGCCTTGACGACCAGGCCCTCCTTGCCCGGGATCTTCACCTCCAGCGCCTCACCGCGGGTCATCCCGGTCAGCCGGGCCGCCAGGTTCGGCTGGCTGAACCCCTGCATCACCTGGTCGCGGACGGAGTTCCAGTCCTCGCCGAACCGCTCACGCCCCTTGCGGTCCAGCGCCTCGCGAAGCCCCGCCGTGCTCTCCAGGTCTCGAACCACCACGGTCTCGCCGAGCCCGCCCCGGTCGTCGCCGCCGCGCCAGACGCTGTCCGGCGGGGCGGCCACCTCGGCCGGCTGCTGTTCGGTTGCGGTGTGCTCCGCGGTGTGTTTCGCGGTGGTGTCCGCGCTGGTGTCCGCACTGGTGTCCGCGCGATCGACCAGCACCCGGAGGTCCGCCGAACCCGCTTCGTGCGCAACGGACTTGCCGTTGAACTTCAGATCGAAGTGGACGGTGCCGTCGTAGATCACGCCGGGCACCTTCGACTTGCTGGTCAGCTGCGCGGTCCGGGCCTCACCGCTGATCTCCACCTGGTCGCGGCCGAGCCGCCCGGCGCCGCCGCCACCGATCAGGCCGGTGCCCGGCTTCACCACTGCGGAGAATCCGAGTTGACCCGCGTGGCCGCTGTTCGAGGAGGTGCTGCGCACCTGCTGGACCGTGGTGCCGATGTTGAACTCGGTCTCCTTGGTGGTGCCGGTCTGCCTCAACTTGCCGACCCGCGCGGTGATTTCGACCTCGCCTAGTTGCTTGCCGCGCCGGTCGGTGAGCGTGACGGACACCGGCTCGCCGGCCGTCATGCTCTTCAAGTCCCGCTGGAGACGGGCGAAGTCGACCTCCGCGAGCACCTTCTCGCGCACTGCGGGCCAGTCGCCGCCGAACTCCTGCCGGCCCGCCGCGTCCGCACGGTCGAGCAGCGCCTCCACCGGCGGACGGCTCCCTGCCGCATCACGCGGCGCGAGGTCGAGCACGATCTCCTGGCCGCCGACCCGACCGTCCAACAGCCTTTGCGGGGGCACCCGTTGCTCGCCGGCCGCCGGGGCCTCGAGCCGCTCGGGGACGGCCACCGTCAGGTCGATGTTCACCGCCTCGGTACGGCCCTGCCCCTCGGCGCGCACCGGCTCACCGTTGTGGCGCAGGTCGCCGAAGTCCAGCTCCAGCCGCATCGTCGACTCGAACACCTCGGCGGGCCCGCTGGTCTTCGACCGCGCCACCATGCCACCCAGATCCAGGTTGACCTCGGCCTGACCGCGGTCGTGGTAGTACGCGACGAGCTCCGACGCCTCGCCGATCCCACGCCCCTCCCGGGCCTGGACGCCGACGTTGGACTGCCACTGCGCACCGCGATTGGTCCCGGTCGCCACGGTACGGTCGGCGCCGTTCTCGAACTCGATCTTCTCGGTACGCAGATGCGTCGACTCCGTGACCTGGCCGCGCAGCTTCACGCTGCCGCTCCAGCCGTTGCCCTCGAACGGCGCCGTCCACACCTCGCCCCGCGAGAGCGCACCCAGCATCGGGCGCAGCGTGGCCGGCCCGAAATGCGCATCCGCGAACGCCCGGGCCGCCGCCCGGTCGCCCGGGACGGCCTGCGCGATGACATCGATGACCTTCCTCCGGACGGCCGCCTCGTTGCCGGTCAGACCGACCACCAGGTCGGTACCCGCGATCGCCTTCGGCGCGACGGCGGCAGGCTGCTGCGGCGCCGGCTCGGGGGCCGGGTGCGGCGTGTGGTCGGTCTCCGGGACGGTGTGGGGTTGCTGCTGCTCGGCCTCGGGGGTCGGCGGCGGCGGCTGGTCGGTCTCCGGGGCGGTGTGCGGCTGCTGCTGCTCGGTCTCCGGGGCGGTGCGGGACGGCGGCTGCTCGGCCTCGGGGGTGACGTGCAACTGCTGCTCGACCTCGGGGGTCGGCGGCGGCGTGTGGTCGGTCTCCGGGGCGGTGTGCGGTTGCTGCTGCTCGGCCTCGGGGGTCGGCGGCGGCGTGTGGTCGGTCTCCGGGGTGTGCGTCGGCGGTTCGCTGCCGTCGTAGTGGTCGCTGGCGCGGTACACCGTCACCGGGCGGCCGTCCGTGGGGCCGAAGACGGCCTGGGTGATCCCGTCGTGGTCGACCACCCGCAGGCGGAGACCCAGCGCGTGGGCGGTCGCCGCCGGGAGCATCTCGCCCTCGGTGCTCCCCCAACGAGCGTTCCACTCCTGGACGGTCCGGATCAGCTCCGCCCGCTCGTGGCCCGCCGGGAGCGGCTGGTGCTCGGTCAGGTACGCGCCGACGGACTCCCGCAGCTGCTCGACGGTCAGCCCCGTGAAGTTAGGACGGTCTTCGGCACGGAGGTACGCCAGCAGGTCACCGGCGGGCAGGTCCGGCCGACCGAGCAGGTTGTTGCGGTAGTTGGACACCACCTCGGTCGGCCAGTCCTCCGGACGCAGCGACCGGAAGTGGTCCCCGACCGCGGCCTGAAGCTGGTGCGGCCCCGCCAGTTCGGGCGCGCCGACCGCGACCGCCCGGAGCAGGCAGTACCCGTCCCCCGCCACCGGCACCCGCCGCCCGGGCGGCGGGAACTCCGCCGGGGGCGTGTACTCGGACTTCGGCGCGGACGATGCGGGCTCCGCCGAGGGCGTGTGCTCGGACTTCGACCCGGGCGACGCAAGCTCCGCCTCAGGCGCGCGCTCGGGCTTCGACCCGGGCGACGCAAGCTCCGCCTCAGGCGCGCGCTCGGGCTTCGACCCGGGCGACGCAAGCTCCGCCGGGGGCGTGTACTCGGACTTCGGCGTCGGCGGCGCAAGCTCCGCCGGGGGCGTGTACTCCGACTTCAGCGCGGACGATGCGGGCTCCGCCGGGGGCGTGTGCTCGGGCTTCGGCGCGGACGATGCGGGCTCCGCCGGGGACGTGTACTCCGACTTAGGCGTCGGCAGCACAAGCTCCGCCTCAGAAAGTGTTGGGTAATCGGGTGATCACTCGTTCTTGAGGTCGTCGGCGAGGCGGCGGGCTGCTTCGGTCTCGATGGGGCCGTGCGGTTCGATCT
>NZ_JBIUCB010000041.1:0-38865 GCF_044593455.1 Kitasatospora sp. NPDC051984 | reverse complement strand
GACACACATGGCGGCGATCTTCGCGAACACCTCGATGGCGAAGATCACCGCCAGCCCATCACAACACGCAGTTGATCAATTACCCAACACTTTCTTAGTCGGTCCGGCACTGCGTCACCCGCCAGAGCCGGCGCGGAAGATCGCCCTCCTCGAACGGCTCGACCTCGGCCGGGTCCCAGCCCTCCACGAGGCGGTCCACCAGTTCCCGCGAGAAGAAGTGGACGGCGGAGCCGCCGTTCTCCCAGATGTCGTCGCCGTGGCCGATCCCGGCCCCGTAGTGCGCATCGCCGGTGTGCCGCACGGTGTACACCAGCACGCCTCCTGGCCGCAGCACCCGCCGCACCTCCCCGACCAATGCCTCCAGCTCCGCCGTGGACAGCGCCATGCATAACAGCATGTGCGCGTACACCGTGTCGACGGACGCGTCCGGCAGGTCCAACGGCTGGCGGACGTCCTGCACCACGGTGGTCACCGTCAGACCGTCGGCGGCGGCCCGCTCGCCGAGTTGGTCGAGGGCGACGGGGCTGAAGTCGGCTGCGGTGACCGTGAAGCCCCGGCGGGCGAAGAACAGGGCGTCGCGCCCGTGGCCGGCGCCCAGTTCCAGCACGGTTCCCCCGGGCGTGGACACCGTGGCGGCGTACTCCGCCGACTCCGACGGCTGGTCCCCGTACATGCCGGGGTGCTCGGAGTACGTGCGCTCCCAGTGCTCGCGCTGCGCCCGCGCCAGTGACTTGTCCATCTGCTTTCTCGCCTTCCGTCCTGTAGCCGCCCGTCAACCGTCCGACCTGCTCTGCCCGACCTGCTCTGCCCGGCCGGCTCTTGCTGACCGACTCCCCCGAGTTGCCGGCCGCCGCATCGAAATGGCCGCTGCCGACCCCGGTGACCTGCCGGTCCATCCTGCCGTGGGATGCTCGTGGCCATGAATTCCGCCCCGCGAAACCCGATCGGCGCCCATGTTCCAGTTGCCGGAAAGGGTCTGGCGGGGACGGGGCTGGCCTACGCCGAGAAGGTCGGCGCGGAGGCAGTGCAGGTGTTCGTCGCCAACCCGCGTGGGTGGGCCACTCCGGCCGGGAATCCAGCGCACGACCTGGCGTTCCGCACGGCCTGCGCCGAGCAGGGCATCCCGGCCTACGTCCACGCGCCCTACCTGATCAACTTCGGCTCCGATTCGGCGGCGACCCGCGAACGTTCGGCCGAGTCGCTGACGCACTCGCTGCACCGCTCGGCGGCGATCGGCGCGCTCGGTGCGGTGGTTCACACGGGTTCGGCACTGTGCGGCACTCGCGAGGAGGCGCTGGCCCAGGTTCGCGCGCAGGTCCTGCCGATGCTGGACGGACTCGACCGGTACGGGAACGACGCGCCCTGGCTGCTGCTGGAACCGACAGCGGGGCAGGGCAGCTCGCTGTGCGCCCGGATGGAGGACCTCGCCGCCTACCTGGACGCGCTCGACCACCACCCGTTGGTCGGCGTCTGTCTGGACACCTGCCACGCCTTCGCCGCCGGTCATGACCTGGCCGCCCCGGGCGGGGTCGACGAGCTCTTCGACGCCCTGCACCGGGCGGTCGGCCCGGACCGGCTCCGGCTGATCCACGCCAACGACTCGCAGGACGTGGCCGGCGCCCGCAAGGACCGCCATGAGAACATCGGTGCCGGTCACATCGGCGCCCCCGCGTTCCAGGCCCTGCTGGCGCACCCGGCCACCGCCGGCGTCCCGCTGATCATCGAGACCCCGGACGGCCGCCACGACCCCGAGCGCATCGAAGGCGTCCGGCACGCCGCCGACATCGCCCTACTGAAGCAGCTGCGCCTCCCCACCACCTGAGCGCCCACCGACTGACCGCGCTGCCGCCCAAGCCCGCACCCGCCCCCGCCCCCGCCCCCGCCCGGCCCCTCGCAAACGCCCCGGCCCGGGCGCCGGTTAAGCTCCCCGAGTGCCCGCCCCGCAGCCGACATCCGGCCCCACCGCGCCACTCCCCGCCGACGCCGACGCCAGCACCACCGCAAGCACCGTCCCGGACACCCGCACCGAAGCCGACGCACCGAACGCGCCCGCACCGCGCCCGCGCCCGCACCGCCACGCGCTGCTGCGCCTCGGTCTGCTCGCGGCCGTCCTCGCCGCCGCAGCGGCCTCGCTGCTGCTCTGGGATCCGACGGCGGTGCTCGCGGCGGCGGCCGGTCCGTGGCGGATGCCGATCGCGTTGGCGGCCTACGCCTTCGGCACGGTGGCGTTCCTGCCTCGCCCGGCGTTGAACGCAGGGATGGGGTTGTTGTTCGGTTCGCTGTGGGGCGTGCCGCTGGCGGTCGCGGGGTCGGCGATCGGCGCGATCGCGGCGTTCGCCCTCGGCCGGTCGCTCGGCCGGGAGGCGCTGCGGCCGCTGGTGCGAGGCAAGGTGCTGACCGAGATCGACCGCCGGCTGTCCGAACAGGGCTTCCGCAGCGTGCTGTTGGTGCGACTGTTTCCGGGGGCACCGTTCCAGGCGGGCAACTTCGCGTGTGCGTTCTCGGGAGTCCGGTTCTGGCCGTACCTGGCGGCAACTGTGCTCGGAGTGGTCCCCACCACGGCCGCGTACGTCATCGCGGGGGCCAGCGCGAGCTCGCCGGGATCCCCGGCGTTCCTGATCTCGGCGTCGGTGATCGCCGCGATGTGCGTGTTCAGCGCCGTCTCGCTCTGGCGGGCCCGACCTCGCCGCTCCGCCTGACCGCCGCTCCGCCTGACCGCCTGACCGCCTGACCGCCTGACCGCCCAAGCATCACGCTGCCGCCGACGCCAACACCGCTCCCGAGCCGGACCGGCACCCGGCCGCACGCCACATCCGCACACACGTCAACGTCCCGGCGCCGCACCGGAGAACGAGTGCGGCGCCGACCATCCGACTACCGCTCGATCTCCGGCGACCATTCACCCACCAGCCGCAGCCACACCGTGTTGACGACCATCAGCGCACCGAGCCAGATCGCCCAGCCCGAGTGGCCGGTGACGGCCAGCAGGGCGACCGAGCCGCCCCAGATCAGCAGTTGGACGCCGTACCAGGCCACCGCCGAGTCACGCACGGGCCGTCTCGGTGCCGCATAGCGCCCCCACAGCACGGCCGCAGCCACCGGCAGGGCGAGCGCGATCAGCACCCGCGCCACCACGGGGCCCCCGTGCCAGAGCCCGTAGCCACCCACCGCCAACGCGGCCAGTGAGGCCAGCTCCAGCAGCAGACGTAGCGTCAGCTGGAACCCCGTCATCACCTTGCGCACAACGACACCCCACCCGAGTCGACCAGCACTGAACATCAGATCATCGCACCGCGCAACGCCTCTGTGCCCGCACACCACCGCCCAGCTCCGGAAAACGGCTCGCCCCCTACGCCGACCCGCCCCCACCATGGCGGCATGACGAACACCAGCGGCTCCCCTGCCACCGCCCGCGTCAGCCCGGCCTTCGCCTCCGACGAAGCGACCATGCTCAACGCCTGGCTGGACTTCCACCGCGCCACCCTCGCCCTCAAGTGCGAGGGTCTGACACCGGACCAGCTCCGCGAACGGTCCTGCCTTCCATCGCCAATGTCGCTACTGGGGCTGGTCCGGCACATGGCGGAGGTGGAACGGCACTGGTTCCGGCTGTATCTGAACGGCGAGGAGCTCGGGCCGGTCGGCCGGTACTGGACCGAGGAGTTCCCGGACGGCGACTTCGACCTGGTCGACTCCGCGGATCCGGTGGCCGACACCGCCGCCTGGCAGCAGGACGTCGCCTACGCCCGCGCCGCGGTCGAGGGCGTCTCGTTGGACACGGTGGCCAGGCGCCCCTGGCGCGGCAACGAGGTGACGCTCCGGTGGATTCTGTTCCACATGGTCGAGGAGTACGCCCGGCACAACGGCCACGCCGACCTGATCCGCGAGCGGATCGACGGCGCGACCGGCGAGTGACCGCACAAACCCCGGCTCGCCAAAGGCCCCCGACCCGGCCGAGCCACACCGAAACCACGACACACACGCCCAAACCACGACACACACGACACACGCGACACGCCGGGGACAGAACCGAGAACCCGCGGCCGAAATGAACCCCATCAGGTGACGCCGTTACACGATTGTTGACACTCAGTCAACTGCCCTTAGGTCCCCACCGATAGTGTCGTTGGGCGCAACCGTTCACCGACCGCCTGCGTCGTTACGAATATCCGAGTAAGCACGGATATTCGCCCGCGCCACAACCGTGGGGCGGGCACGTGCGGGCACTTCCGCGGTGATCAGTGCGATACTCGGACAGTTCCAACAAGTGGATGACGTGTCAAAACGACTCGTCGTCCCCCGGGGGACGAGTACGGAACGAGACAGGGAGGCGCGGTTAATGGGAGCACTTCGCGACGAGCACCACAACGGGTGGCTTATGCCCTCCGGTAGCTACCCGGCCGCGATGTACGAGGAATCGTGGGACGGCGAGGAGACGCTGCCGAGCGGGCAGATCGGGCCGTCCAAGATCGTCTCGCTCCGGCCCACCGGGTTCGAGGCCGCCCGCACCGTCGGCGAGCACATCCGCGCCGCCACGCCGGTGGTCATGGACCTCACCGAGATGAACGACGCCGAGGCCAAGCGGATGGTCGACTTCGCATCCGGTCTGATCTTCGGCACCCGAGGCGGCATCGAGCGGATCGCCCGCCGGGTGTTCCTGCTCACGCCGGCGGACGTCGAGGTGATGGTCATCGACCGCCCGCTCGACGAGACCGGCTTCTACAACCAGAGCTGACCTCACCGGGCAGCCCAGCGGGCCCACGCCCGACGGCACAACCCCAAAGCACGCCCCAGAAGACCCCGCGCCCCGCGCGGGGTCTTCTGCGTGCGTCCCCAAGCTCCCCGCAACCCGCACCCCACCACCCCATCGAAACCAAGACACCGAGCCCAAAACCCGAGCCCGAGCCCGAACCCAGCCCCGAGACCCCGAGCGCGAGACCCACAGCTCCAATGTGAGACATCAATGTCTCACTTGCACTATGCTGCTCTCATGGCAACCGACCGCGACTCCGTCCTCGAGGCAGCCGTCGGCGTCCTCTCCCGACGCCCGACGGCCCATCTCGACGAGATCGCCCGCGCCGCCGGCATCAGCCGCGCCACTCTGCACCGGATCTTCCCGGGCCGGGAGGCCCTGATCCGCGAGGTGGGCGCGCTCGGCCTGCGCCGGTTCGCCGCCGCGCTGGACACCGCGCGGGTGGAGGAGGGCAACGCCGAGGCGGCGCTGCGCCGACTGGTGGATGCGGTGGTGCCGGATGCGGCGCTGTGCGCCTTCCTGGCCGGCGAGAACCAGCTGTACGACGATCCCGACATCAATGACCTCTGGGAGCTCCAGGACGCCCGGGTCCGCGCGCTGTTCCTGCGCGGGCAGCGGGAAGGAACGTTCCGGATCGAGCTCTCGGCCGGCTGGCTCAGCGAGGCGTTCTTCGATCTGGTGGCCGGCATCGGCTGGGCCGTCCAGGAAGGCCGGCTCGCCCCTCGCGAAAGCGCATTCTCGCTCGCCGAACTGTTCCTCGGCGGCGCTCTACGGAGACCTGATACCCAATGAGTTCCCCCCTCGCCGACCAGTCCACCCGGACCGTCCGGAACGGACGGTCCGGCCACCGCTGGACCGGTCTCGGCGTCCTCGTGCTCGCCGTCACCCTGGTGGCGGTGGACGCGACGGTGCTGTCCCTCGCCATCCCCTCGATCACCGAAACCCTCCGCCCGTCCGGCACCCAGCTGCTCTGGATCGGCGACATCTACTCGTTCGTGCTGGCCGGCCTGCTGGTGTCGATGGGCGCGCTCAGTGACCGGCTGGGCCGCAAGCGGGTGCTGCTGGCGGGGTCGGCCGCGTTCGGCGTGGCCTCGCTGTTGGCGGCGTACGCGCCGGGGCCGGGCTGGCTGATCCTGGCCCGGGCGCTGCTCGGTGTGGCGGGCGCGACGATCATGCCGTCCACACTGTCGTTGATCCGCTCGCTGTTCCCGGACGCCCGGGAGCGGGCGACGGCGATCGGCATCTGGGGTGCGGGCGCGACGGCGGGTGCGGCGCTGGGGCCGCTGGTGGGCGGGGTGCTGCTGGAGCACTTCTGGTGGGGGTCGGTGTTCCTGCTGAACCTGCCGGTGATGGCGCTGCTGCTGGTGTTCGGTGCTTGGCTGCTGCCGGAGTCCCGCGATCCGCGCCCGGGCCGCTGGGACATGCTGAGTGTGCTGCTGTCGATGGCGGGTGTGATCGGCGCGGTGTACGGGATCAAGGAGTTCGCGGCGCACGGCCTGGACACCTGGGTCACCCCGGCGACCTTCGTGCTCGGTGTGGCGGCGCTGGCGCTGTTCGTTCGGCGTCAGCTCCGCCTGGAGACCCCGCTGCTGGAGGTCCGGCTGTTCCGTGACCCGCGGTTCACGGCGGCGGTGGTGTCCTCGCTGATCAGCCTGATCGGGCTGTCCGGTGTGATCTTCTTCATGTCGCAGTACCTCCAGCTGGTACGCGGCTACTCGCCGCTCTCGGCGGGTGTCGCCGAAATGCCGGCCTTCGTCGGCTCGGTGGTGGGCGGCCTGCTCACGGCCCGGCTGGCTCGGCGTGCGGGTGCGCGCCGGGTGCTGACGGTCAGCCTGCTGGTGATGGGGCTGGGCATCGCGGCGCTGGGCATGGTCCGGGTCGACAGCACGTACCTGCTGCTCGGCTCGTCCTTCCTGGCGCTGGGTACCGCCGAGGGTGTGGTGTACACCCTCTCCTCGGACCTGGTGCTGGGTGCCGCCCCGGCCGACAAGGCGGGTGCCGCCTCGGCGGTGTCGGAGACGGCGTACGAACTGGGCGCGGCGCTCGGCATCGCCCTGGTCGGCTCGATCGTGACGGCGCTGTACGCCGGGGCCCTCACCGTCCCGGCGCACACGGACCCGGCCCTGGTGGACCAGGCCGGGCAGTCCCTCGGCGGCGCGGTGGAGGCGGCCTCGACGCTGCCCAGCGACCTCGCCAACCAGCTGCTGACCAGCGCGAACGACGCGTTCGTCCACGGCATCAACATCGCCGCGTGGGTCTCGGCCGCCCTGCTCCTGGCCTCCGCCGCCTTCGCCCGCCACCTCCTCCGGCCCCGGAGCCGCGCAGAAACCCCCACCAACGCCGAGACCGCCCACGAGCCGGTTCACCACTGAAACCGGCCAGGCCCGTCAACGGACAGCGTCAACAACTCGCGTCAACAAGTCGCGTCAACAACACCCGTCAAGGCTGCTCCCCCAGGTACGCCACCAACCGCTCGGTGTCCTGCGGGGTCCAGCCGTCGGGCGGGACGATCCTGGCCCAGGCCTCGACGGGCATCCGGCGGTAGCGGTGCCCGTGCCCGTCGGGCACCGCCTCGGAGGCCGTCAGGTCGAAGGTGACTTGCCAGAAGGTCACCAGGGGGTACCAGCGCATGGTCGGTGAGACGTCGTGGGCGCGCTGCCCGTTGAGCCAGGCGGGCCGGCTCCAGATCAGGGCGGGCTCCCACCACACCACGGGGTCGCTGCCGTTCTGCAGGTAGACCACCCGGGCCTGCGGCCAGGGCGCCTCGGGCACCGTGAAGTCGGAGGTCTGCTGGGCGAGGCGCACGGTGCGGCCGTCCTGGTGGACGGGCCGCCAGCCGCCCACGGCTGCCGGACGGTGCCGGGGCTGGTGGAGCGGTCCGTCAGCGCGGCGCCGCGTTCGGCGGCGCCGAGCAGGGCGCGCAGCAGGAAGCCCTGGACGAAGCCGGTCACGAGTACGACGGCGAGCGCGGCTGCCCCGGCGGCGGCCGCCCAGCCGGGAACGGCCCGGCCGAGAACCTCCCGCAGCGTCCGGGTGCCGAGCCGGACGCCCCGTGCGGCGAGCACCAGCAGCGCGCCGAGCAGCAGCGCGACCGGCAGCACCAGGGCCCACTGCCACCAGCCGATCCGCGGGTCGAGGCCGACGGCCCGCCGCAGGTCGCCCTGCCAGCGCACGCTCCAGGCGGTGATCGCGACGACGGAGCCGCCGCCGACGACGGCCAGCAGCCACCACCCGGCACGCCGCACGGCCGGCGAGGGAAGCAGCCCGCAGCGGCGGGCGACCATGCCGAAGGACGCGCCGAGTCCGTACCCGAAGAATGCGGTGATCGCCCCGGCGGCGGCCTGCAGCAGCCAGGGCCTGGGCAGCAGCGACGGTGTGAACGACAGGCAGTAGAACAGCACCGCCCCGACCAGCGCGCTCCAGCTCGGCAGCCGCCGTACGATCCGCTGTGCCCCCACCGGCATCGGCGTCCTCCCCGCGTTCCTTCGCCCGCCAGTCACCCGGCATACGTATCTCCCCACCGCCGTTGCCGATCTGACGCTCCGTCGGACTCCCCCCGAATGGCGCAGCGTCGCTGGCCGGAGGGGTTGCCCGGCTCCGACGATGGGGACGGAGAGCGGAGCGTTGGTTCCGCACGTCCGGGCGCGGGCCGACGGCTCGTCGGATCGACCGCGGCGCGCAGTGGCCGGCGCGGTTCTGAGCGAAAGGGTGCAGCGCGATGCGAGACGCGGACCAGAACAGTTCCGGCCAGGGGCCGACGCCCCGCCAGCCGCTGGTGCGCCAGGGCCGGGTCGGCCCGCCGGCCCGGCCGGAGCAGCCCGGACGGCGGCGGGTCCACCGCGGCGCGCGGCTGATGCTGGCGCTGGGCGCGGGCGCGGCCGGGATCGCGGTGATGGCGTCCTGCGGTGGCACGTCGGGCGAGGATCCGGTGCAGGCGGCGATGTCGACGTTCGTGGTGGGGACGGAGCGGTTCTCGGGCGAGCCGCCGTCCCCGCTCGGTTCGCTGCACTCGTCCGCGCTGGCGTCGGTGTCGGCGGCGCAGGCGTCGGCCTCGCAGCGGGCGGCGGAGTTCGAGGCGTCGGCCAACGCGCAGCTGGCGGCGGGCCGGGAGAAGGCGACGGCGGTGCTGTCGACCGTTCAGGGGTCGGGCAACGCGCTGGGCGATGTGACCCTGACCGGGATTCCGACCCAGACCACCGGCGATGTGTCGGCGGCGAAGGTGACGATCACCAACAGCACGCAGGAGACCCGCTCGTACGCGATCCAGGTGGACTTCACGGACCCCAACGGGCAGAGCGTGGACTCCTCGGTGGTGGGGGCGGAGAACGTCGCGCCGGGCGCGACCGTGAACCCGGTGGCGTTCTCCACCAAGGGCGCGGGCACCACGCTGACGCCGGTGGTGGTGAAGGCCCAGCGCTACTGACCCGCAGCGAGAGTCCGCTGAGTGCCCCTCAGCGCACTGTGCCCGCCGCTCGACCGTGATCGAGCGGCGGGCACAGTGCGCTGAGGGGCACTCAGTTGACCGACCGAAAAATGACGTCGTCGTAGTCCCAGGCGGGGTCCTCGGCGTCCGGCCAGCTCGCGGTCTCCACTTCGCTCTCGGGGCCGATGTCCGCGGCGGTGGGCCGGACGGCGAGTTCCTCGTCGAGCCGGTACTCCTCGCTGCGCTGCCGCTCGGTGCGGTAGTGGTCGGCGGAGTGCGGTTCGGCGGGGAACAGGTCGGTCCGGCCGGCGCCGACGGGGCGCAGGTCGTCGGGGGCGGGGTCGGTCTGTTCGGAGGTGCGTCCACGTTGCAGGGTCATGGGTCCATAGTGGTTCGACCGGCCGAGGGGGGCCCGGTGCCCGGCCGAAGTGCCCCCCGATCGGGTGTACGGGTGGTGCCGTCCTCCCGGGCCACCCGGTCGGCGGGTGTGGGCAACTCGTGCGACCGAACCCGGCTGGCCGCGGGCGGGTCGCGGCCATAGCTTCGAGGCGGCGGGCGCGCGCCAAGGCCGTCCGCGACCGCAACCCTTGGAAACCGGCTCTCCCTGATGACTCCTCTCTTCGCTCCGGCGCGCCCGCGCTCCCGCCTCGCCGCCGTCCTGCTCGCTTCCGCCGCCACCGTGCCCGCCCTGCTGGCCGTCAGTCCGGCGCCGCCCGTCTCCACCGTCCTGACGTCCGCTCTCTTCGCCGTCCCCGGCCACGTCCTCGTCCCCGTCCCGATCCCGGGCGCCGCGTTCGCCGGTTCTGCCCTTGCCGCGCGTCCGAACGTGGTTCACCTCGCGCCCGGTGCCTCGGTGCAGGCCGCCGTCGACGCGGCCCACCCGGGTGACGTGGTGGAGCTGGCCGCGGGCAGCTACCCGGGCAGCGTCACCCTCGCCACCGACGGGGTGACGCTGCGCGGGCAGGGCAGCCGCACCGTGCTGGTGCCCGACCCGGCGGACGGCAGCGCCTGCGCCAAGGCCGGCAACGGGCTGTGCGTGACGGGTGTGGCGGACGACAACGGGGCGCCGGTGCGGCCGGTGTCGGGCGCGGTGGTGGAGGCGCTGGCGGTGGCGGGGTTCGCGAAGAACGGGATCGCCGCCGCCGTCACCGACGGGCTGACGGTCCGCCGGGTGACGTCCCACGACAACGGCCTGCAGGGCATCAGCGTGGAGATGTCGACCCGCGCCACGGTGATCGACAACGAAGCGCGGGACAACGGCCAGGCGGGGATCTTCATCGCCAACTGGTTCGACCGCAAGGGCGGCGCGTTGGAGACCCGAGGCACCCAGGTGGCGGCGAACCGGCTGACCGGCAACCGGATCGGCCTGCAGCTGCGCCGGGTGCGCGACCTGACGGCGATGGCCAACCTGGTGTCCGGCAACTGCGGCGGCATCTTCGTGGTCGGCGACGACGGGGTGCCGCGGGCCGGTGCGCTGACCGTCACCGGCAATGTGGTGCGCGCCAACAACCGCTACTGCGAGCCCAATCCGCGCCTGGACTCGGTCCAGGGGACCGGCATCCTGCTGACCGGCACCGAGGACGTCGCGGTCATCCAGAACCTGGTCACCGACCACTCCGGCAACTCCCCGATGTCGGGCGGCATCGTGCTGTACCCGAGCGTGGTGGGCGCGCCGAACGCCCGCGCGGTCGTCACCGGCAACACGCTGAACGACAACCGGCCCACCGATCTCGCCGATCGTGACCAGGGCACCGGAGACTCCTTCACGAACAACCTCTGCAGTACTTCCCAGCCCGCCGGCCACTGCTGACCGGCCCTCCCGAGCCCTCCAGCCCCGACGAAAGGCCGCCGCGCCCATGACCTCCGCCCCGACCCGACCGGTCCCGCCGTCCTCCTCCCCCGCGGCGACCGCTCCGGTGACCACCACCCCCGCCGAACCCGTCACCGACCCGGCCGCCCGCACCGGTGTGCCGCCCGCGATGCTGCTCCGCGAGCTGGTCTTCGGCGCCGCCTGCGCCGGTGCGGTGCGCGCCGCCGCCAGTCTGAAGCTGGCCGACGCGCTCGATGAACAGCCCGCCACCGCCGAGGAGTTGGCGGTGCGGCTGGGCGTCGAGGCCGGCCCGCTGGAGCGCCTGCTGCGGGCCCTGGCCAGCTACGAGGTGTTCGCCGCCGCCGGTGACGGCCGCTTCTGCCACACCCCGCTGTCGCGTCTGCTGCGCTCCGACGAGCCGGGCAGCCTGCGCGACATCGCACTGTGGTGCACCGAGCCGTGGACCTGGCAGTCCTGGTCCCGGCTGGACGACGCGGTGCGCACCGGGCGCAGCGTGTTCGCCGACGCGTTCGGCAAGGAGTTCTTCCAGTACCTGCATGACGACGCGCCGGAGTCCGCGGCGCTGTTCAACCGGGCGATGACGCAGTCCAGCCGCCAGTCCGCGCAGGATCTGGCCGACTTCCTGGATCTGACGGGCGTCGCCACGGCCGCCGACATCGGTGGCGGTCAGGGCCAGGCGCTGGCGGCCCTGATGGAGCGCCAGCCGGGCTTGCACGGCACGCTGCTGGATCTGCCGAAGGTGGTCGAGCACGCCGATCCGCGGCTGTTGCCCGGTGGCGCGCTGGCCGACCGGGCGCGGCTGGTGCCGGGCGACTGCCGGGTGGCGATCCCGGTGCAGGCCGATCTGTATCTGGTGAAGAACATCCTGGAGTGGGACGACGAGTCGACCCGCCGCACTCTGCGCAATCTGCGTCAGGTGGCCCGCCCGGGTGCCCGGGTGGTGATCGTGGAGAACCTGGTCGACGATTCCCCGTCGATGCGTTTCACCACCGCGATGGACCTGCTGCTGCTGCTCAATGTCGGCGGCGCGAAGCACACCCTGGGCAGTCTGACCGCGCTGATCGAGGAGTCCGGCCTGCTGCTGAAGGCCGTCGCCCCGGTCAACCCGTACCTGCACGCCTTCACCTGCACGGTGCCGTAGCGGGAGAGCCGAAAAGCCGTCCGGACCACGTCGGTCCGGACGGCTTTTCCATCGCGAGAAGAAGGGCTACGACACCTCCGCGGCCATTTCGGCGACCAGCGCGGTGGTGTGCCGGCCGGCCCGGAAGCGCGGGTCGGCGAGGGTGCGGCGCAGGTAGTCGGTGGTGGTGCGCACGCCGGGGCCGTCGATGCGGAACTCGGCGAGGGCGCGGTCGAGACGGGCGATGGCCTGTTCACGGTCGGGTGCCCAGGCGATGGTCTTGGCGAGCAGCGAGTCGTAGTCGGGGCCGATCGGCCAGCCGGGGTAGGCGTGGGTGTCGACCCGCACGAACGGGCCGCCGGGCGGGACGAATTCGGTGAGCAGTCCGGGGGTGGGCAGGAAGCCGCGTTCGGGGTCCTCGGCGTTGACCCGGGCCTCGACGGCGGCGCCGCGCGGGCGGACGGCGTCCTGGCGGAGCGTCAGGGGTTCGCCGGCGGCGATGGTGAGCTGTTCGCGGACCAGGTCGATGCCGGTGACCATCTCGGTGACGGGGTGTTCGACCTGGAGGCGGCAGTTGACCTCCATCAGGTAGAACGCTCCGTCGGTGGCGAGCACGAATTCGAAGGTGGCGGCGCCGACGTAGCCGACGGCGAGGGCGCCGCGGACGGCGGCGGCGCAGATCTCGTGGCGCAGCGGGTCGGACAGGTTGGGTGCGGGTGATTCCTCGATGAGTTTCTGGTGGCGTCGCTGCACGGAGCAGTCGCGTTCGGCGAGGTGGACGGCGTTGCCGTGGCGGTCGCAGAGCACCTGGACCTCGATGTGCCGGGCGCCGTCGACGTAGTGCTCGAGGTAGAGCCGTTCGTCGCCGAAGACGGCGCGGGCGTGGGCGCGGGTCTCCTGGAAGGCGGTGGGCATGTCGGCGGGGTCGCGGACCACGGCCATGCCGCGTCCGCCGCCGCCGGCGACGGCTTTGAGGATGACGGGGTAGCCGGTGCGGGCGGCGATCTCGCGGGCTTCGGCGGGGCTGCGGACGGCGCCGGTGGAGCCGGGCAGGACGGGCAGTCCGGCTTCGGCCATCAGCCGGCGGGCGGCGGATTTGTCGCCGAGCTGTTCGATCACGTGCGGGGGCGGGCCGATGAAGGTGAGGCCGTTGGCTTCGCAGATCTCGGCGAAGTCGGGGTCCTCGGAGAGGAATCCGTAGCCGGGGTGGACGGCCTGGGCGCCGGTGAGCCGGGCGGCTTCGACGATGGACGGGATGTGCAGGTAGCTGGCTCTGGCGGCGGCGGGTCCGAGGTGGACGGCCCGGTCGGCGAAGCGGACCACCGCCGAGTCGCGGTCGGCGGTGGAGTACAGGGCGACGGTGCGGATGCCCATCTCCCGGCAGGTGCGGGCGATCCGCAGGGCGATCTCGCCGCGGTTGGCGATCAGCACGGTGGTGAACATGCGGGCCCCTTACGCGGGTTCGACGGCGATCAGGCGCTGCTGGAACTCCACGGCGGTGCCGTCGGCGACCAGGATCTCCACCACCCGGCCGGCGAGGTCGGCCTCGACGGGGCTCATCATCTTCATCACTTCGAGGATGCCGATGGGCTGGCCGGCGGTGACGGTGTCGCCTACGGCGACGAACGGCGGCGCGCCCGGCTCGGGCGCGTGGTAGAAGGTGCCGATCATCGGGGCGCACACGTGGTGGCCGGCTGCTTCGGGTTCCGCCTCGGGTTCCACCTCGGGGCTGGTCCGGTCCGGCGCACCTGACTCGTCCCATTCGATCTCGACGGCGGTGCCGAGGTGTTCGAGCCGGATCCGGCGGGGCGGCCGGGCACGGGTGCGGGCGAGTTCGGCGACGCTGCGGCACAGTTCGGCGAGGTCCGCGACCTGGTCGGGGCCGCCGGATCCGTCACCGGTGGGGGTGATCCGTCCGTGGGACGGCTGGTGTTTCACCTCGACGGTCATGGCTGGCTCCAATCTGCCGCGGCGGTGTCGGCGCCGTAGCGGTGGAAGCGGGCCCGGCGGGCGGCGCGCAGCCGGTCCGGGTCCCAGGGGATCAGTTCGCGCAGGGCCTCGGTGACGGCGGCTTCGAGCAGGTCGGCCGCGGCGGCGTGGTCCTGGTGGGCTCCTTCGGGCGGTTCGGGGACGATGCCGTCGACGACGCCGAGGCTGAGCAGGTCGCCGGGGTGCATGCGCAGCGAGGCGGCGGCGGTGGGCGCGGCCTGCGGGTCCTTCCACAGGATGGCGGCGCAGCCTTCGGGGCTGATCACCGAGTAGATGCCGTTGGCGCTGACCAGGACGCGGTCGGCGACGGCGAGTGCGAGGGCTCCGCCGCTGCCGCCCTCGCCGATCAGCACGGCGACGATGGGGACGGGCAGGCGGGCCATCAGGCGCAGGTTGTCGGCGATGGCGGCGGCCTGTCCGCCGGATTCGGCCTCGGGTCCGGGGTTGGCGCCGGGGGTGTCGATCATGGTGACCACGGGCAGGCCGAGTTTGGCGGCGAGCCGCATCAGCCGGTTGGCCTTGCGGTAGCCGGAGGGCTGGGCCATGCCGAATCGGCGGCGTTTGCGTTCGCCGAGGTCGGTGCCGCCCTTGTGGTGGCCGATCAGGACGACGGGGGTGCCGGCCAGGCGTCCGGTGCCGGCGACGATGGCGGGGCAGTCCTCGGTGAGCCGGTCGCCGTGCAGTTCCTGGAAGTCGTCGACCAGGCGGCGGATGTAGTCGAGGGTGCTGGGCCGTTCGGGGTGCCGGGCGAGGCGGACGTTCTGCCAGGGGTCGCGGTCGGCGAGTTCGTCGGCGGCGCGCAGGATGGCGGCGGGGTCGCCGGGGGGCCGGGGTTCGGCGGGGGGCCGCAGGCCGAGCAGCCGGCCGAGGACGGGGCGCAGGCCGATCCGGGGCACGACGTCGTCGACCATGCCGTGGGCGAGCAGGAATTCGGCGGTCTGGAAGCCGGCGGGGAGTTTCTCGCCGGTGGTCTGTTCGATGACGCGGGGTCCGGCGAAGCCCATCCGGGCGCCGGGTTCGGCGATGATGACGTCGGCGAGGGTGGCGAAGGACGCGGCGACGCCGCCGTAGGTGGGGTCGGTGATCACCGAGACGGTGAGGATGCCGGCTTCGTCGAGTTCGGCCATGGCCTGCGCGGTCTTGGCCATCTGCATCAGTGACAGCACGCCTTCCTGCATCCGGGCGCCGCCGCTGGCGGTGACCAGGACGAGTGGGGTGCGGCGGTCGAGCGCGACGGTGGCGGCGTGGGTGATGAGGGCGCCGACGGCGCAGCCGAGGCTGCCGCCGAGGAAGCGGAAGTCCATGACGGCGGCGATGCAGGGCTGGCCCTCGATCTGTCCGGCGGCGCACAGCACGGCCTCGTGCAGGCCGGTGTGGGCGCGGGCCTCGTCGAGGCGCTCCTGGTAGGGGCGGCTGTCGACGAAGCCCAGCGGGTCGTGCAGGGCGGGCACCGCTCCGAGGGGTTCGGCGGTGCCCGGGTCGAGGAGTTGGGCGAGCCGCTGCGGGGCGGTGAGCCGTCCGTGGTGCCCGCAGTCGGGGCACACCTGCAGGGTGCGTGCGTAGCGTCTGCCGTAGACCAGGCCGGCGCAGCCTTCGCAGCGCACCCAGTCCGCCGGTTCGCTCTGTTCGGCCACGGCGGCTCTCCCTTCCCTGTGCAACGGCGGGTGGTCAGCGGTCCCAGCGGTAGAACTCGTGGGCCATGGCGTCCTTGGGGCTGCGCCAGGTCGACGGGTCGTAGGCGTCGACGTAGACGGCGAGCCGTTCGCTGATGTCGCGGAATTCGGGGTGGTCGGTGTACTTGGCGACCTCGGGTCCGGGGGGACGTTCGGACTCGATCAGGTGGAGGTAGATGTCGCCGTACTGGAACAGGCTGCGGCCGTGGACGCCGATCAGCCCGGGCAGCGGGCCGCGGTCGGAGTCGGCGAAGACACCGGCGATGTGGTCGGCGGTGCCTGGCTTCATCCTGGCGACGATCAGGGCGCGGTGGGTGCCGGTCATCGGGCCCCGCCGGCGCGGTGTTCGACCTTGGCGCGGATCAGTTCCATCTGGACCTTGGAGTTCTGGTTGATGATGTCGGTCATCTGGAGGTCGTCGACAGGGGCGGTGGGCTTCATCGCGAAGTCCTGGATCCAGCGCATCCGGGTGCCCTGCGGGAGGTCCTCGTACTCCCAGCGGATCTCCATGAATTCGAACGGGCCGGGTTCGACGCGGCGGGCCCGGACGGCGAGCGCGTCGCGGTCGGTCTCGCGTTCGGAGACCCAGCTCCACACCTGGCCGTTGTCGTCGGGGTGCATGGTGAGCCGGAACTTCACCAACTGGCCCTGCCGTTCGAGGACTTCGACGGAGGCGTACTCGCTGAACAGCTGCGGCCAGTTCTCCAGGTCGTTGGTCATGTCCCAGACCAGGTCGACGGGGGCGTCGATGAGGATGGTGTTGTCGGTGTGTCCGGGCATCTCAGGCACCAGCTTTCACAGTGGAGTTGACGGTCTGCAGGAACTCGGCGACGGGGCGTCCGAGCAGTTCGGAGGAGTCGATGGAGACGCCGTAGCGGTTCTCCAGGTCGGCGAGGACGCCGAGCACCCCCAGCGAGTCCACGCCGAGGTCGAGGAACATGCAGCCCGGGTCGGCGAGGTCGTCGACGCTGACCTGGACGCCGGCCCGGGCCTTGATCAGGGTGGCGAGTTCCTCGTAGGTGATCTCGGATGCCATCTGTTGCTCCTAGCGGTGGGGTGGGGTCAGGCCCGGCGCAGTACCAGGGCGGTGTTGGAGCCCATCTGGCCGCGGCTGAGCACCAGGGCGGTGCGCAGTTCGGCGGGCCGCAGGTGACCGATGACCAGGTCGAGGCCGTACGGGCAGTCCTCGGTGTGCGGGGTGGGCGGGATCAGGCCCTGTTCGAGGGCGAGCACGGCGGCGGCCACGTCGAGGGCGGGGGCGCCGCAGTGGGCACGGCCGAAGCCGGCCTTGGGGGCGGTGACGGGGACGCGTTCGGCGTGTTCGCCGAGTGCGTCGGTCAGGGCGAGGGCTTCGGCGCGGTCGGCCTCGGGGACGCCGAGGGCGTCGGCGAAGACCACGTCGATCTCGTCGGGTGCGCAGTGCGCCTCGGCGAGGGCGCCGCGGATGGCGTGGGCGAGTCCTTCGCGGCTCTCGGCCCAGCGGGCGGCGCCGGTGAAGGTGGCGGTGTGGCCGGCGATCCGGGCCCGGGTGCGGGCGCCGCGCCGGAGGGCGGTGTCGGCGTCCTCGACCACGAACATGGCGCCGCCCTCGGCGGGGACGAAGCCGGCCGCGTCGGAGCCGAACGGCCGGTAGGCGCGGTCGGGGTCGTCGGTGGTGGACAGCCCGGGGTAGCCGAGTTGGCAGACCATCGAGTAAGGGGCGATGGGTGCCTCGGCGGCGCCGGCCAGCACGGTGTCGGTGCCGCGGCCGACGGCGCGGGCGGCGTGCGCGAGGGCGTCGAGGCCGCCCGCCTCGTCGGAGGCGACCACGCCGCACGGGCCCTTGAAGCCGCCGCGGATGGAGATCTGGCCGGTGGAGGCGGCGTAGAACCAGGCGATGGACTGGTAGGGGCCGACGTGGTGGGGTCCTTCGGCCCACAGGTGCTGGAGTTCGCGCTGGCCGAACTCGCCGCCGCCGGATCCCGCCGCGGTGACCACGGCGACCTGGAACGGGTCGTCGGGGTGGGACGTCAGGTCGGCGTCGGCCATGGCGAGTTCGGCGGCGGCCATCGCGAAGTGGGTGAATCGGTCGGTCTGCACCAGGTAGCGCGGCTCGACGTACTCCTCGGCGTCGAAGCCGCGCACCAGGCCGGCGATCCGCAGCGGAAGGTTCTCGCAGCCCTCGCGGTCGATCCGGGTGAGCGCGGAGCGGCCCTGGCTGAGCGCCTTCCAGTAGTCGTCGGCGCCGATGCCCTGCGGGGAGACCACGCCGACGCCGGTGATCACCGCACTACGAGTTCGGCTCATGCCGCCTCCGCTCTGCTCAGCACCACCGCGGACTGGAAGCCGCCGAAGCCGCTGCCCACCGACAGCACGTGGCGCAGCGGCAGTTCGCGGGCGGTGCGGGGGACGTAGTCGAGATCGCACTCGGGGTCGCGTTCGGTGTAGTTGGCGGTCGGCGGGACCACGCCGTGGTGCAGGGCGAGGGTGCAGGCGACCAGTTCGATGGCGCCGATCGCGCCGAGCGAATGCCCGACCATCGACTTGATGGAGCTCATCGGGGTGCGCCTGGCGTGCGCGCCGAGGGAGCGTTTGACGGCGGCGGTCTCGTGCCGGTCGTTCTGCTTGGTGCCGGAGCCGTGCGCGTTGACGTAGTCGATGGCGTCGCCGGGCAGCCGGGCGTGGGCGAGGGCGCGGTCGATGGCTTCGGACATCTCCACGCCTTCCTGGGTGAGTCCGGTCATGTGGTAGGCGTTGCCGAAGGTGGCGAAGCCGCCGAGTTCGGCGTAGATCCGGGCGCCGCGCCGCTTGGCGTGCTCCCATTCCTCCAGCACGAGGACGGCGCCGCCCTCGCCGAGCACGAAGCCGTCGCGGCTCTTGTCGAAGGGGCGGGAGGCGTGTTCGGGGTCGTCGTTGCGGGCCGAGGTGGCCTTGATGGCGTCGAAGCAGGCGACGGTGATCGGTGAGATCGGTGAGTCGCAGGCTCCGGCGACGATGACGTCGGCGCGGCCCTCCTCGATGGCGAGGGCGGCGTAGCCGACGGCGTCGAGGCCGGAGGTGCAGCCGGTGGAGACGGTCTGCACGGGGCCGTGCGCGCCGATCCGTTCGGCGACCGCGGAGGCCAGCGTGGCCGGGGTGAAGGCCCGTTCCAGGTGCGGCTTGGCGGGCCGGTGGTCGACGTCCCAGTGCTCGCCGCGGCCGCTGACCAGCACGTAGTCGGCTTCGAGCCGGGTGGTGCCGCCGACCGCGGTGCCGAGCGAGACGCCGATCCGCCAGGGGTCCTCGCGGTCGGGTTCGAGTCCGGCGTCGGCGATCGCTTCGGCGGTGGCGACCAGCGCGAACTGCACGTAGCGGTCGTTGCGGGCGATCTGGTCGGCGGTCAGGCCGTGTGCGGCGGGGTCGAAGTCGCACTCGGCGGCGATCCGGGAGCGGAAGCCGTCGGGGTCGAACAGGGTGATGCCGCGGGTGGCGGTGCGGCCGTCGGTGAGCAGCGTCCAGAACTGCCGGACGCCGATGCCGCCGGGTGCGACCACGCCGATCCCGGTCACCGCGATCCGGCGGTTCACGAGGCCGCCCCTGCCGGTTCCGGCGGCCCCGCTTCGGAGGTGCGCTGCTCCTCGGTGTCGACGTGGCCGAGTTCGGGGCGCGGCGCGAGCGGCCCGAGGTGGAAGACCATCCGGGCCTGGCCGCTGCCGACGTTGCGGAACCGGTGCTTCATGCCGATCGGGATCATCAGGCCCTGGTCGGGGCGCAGCGGCTGGGTCTTGCCGTCGAGGTCGACCTCGAGTTCGCCGGACATCACGAACACGAACTCCTCGGAGTACGGGTGGTAGTGCTCGCCGATCCGCTCCCCCGGTTCGACGATCGCCACCCCCATGAATCCGCTGGTGGCGCCGCACGCCGTCGGGGTGAGCATGGCCCGCAGGTCGCCGCCGCGCTTGCGGTTCGGGGGCGCGTCGTCGACGTGGACGACAGGTGGCATCTCGGTGGTCACGGTGGACTTCCTTCCGGGCGTGGGGATGTGCGGGACGGGTGGTCAGGCGTCGGCGGAGCGGCGGTCGGTGACCGGGGTCATGGTGCATTCGGCGAGCAGGTGGCGCAGGCCGTCGGCGCTGGGCACGGGGTGTTCGGCGGGGATGTCGGCGAGCTTGCCGAGCACCGCGGCGGCGCGCGGGCCGGCCACGCCGAGGGCGGTGGCGGGGTCGCTCGCGGGGTCGGTGAGCAGGTCGACCAGCCGGACCACCAGGTCGTCGCGGCGGTGGACGGTGGCGCGGACCAGCGGCGAGCCGGGGTCGGCGGCGGCGTGCTCGTCCTCGCCGGCCAGCAGTTCGGCGAGCGCCGCGCCGCAGCCGGGGCGGACCGGGTACAGGTAGGCGTGCCGCTGCACCGGGCCGGACTTGAGCGCGGCGTGGTGGTGGACGGCGGGGATGGCGGCGCGCTGGAAGAAGTCGCGGGCGGCCATCGGGTCGTCCAGGTCGCGGTGCTCCTCCAGGTACGGGTTGATGGCCTGTTCGACGGCCCGCACCTCGGGCTGCTGGGCGACGTGCCGCAGCGCGGCGACCAGGTCGCCGGCGACTTCGACGCAGCGCACGACCCGGTTGCCGCGCATGAACAGCGAGGTGCGCAGCAGCCGGGTGGTGTCGTCGACCCGGGCCTGCGGGGAGCGGTAGCCGGACAGCAGTTCGGCGGCCTTGGCCTCGGCGCCGGGCCGGACGGTGAAGCTGAGGGCGTGCCGGACCACGCCGTCGGGCCCGGGCCGGGGCGCGGCGGGCACGCCCGGGTGGTGTTCGCCGGGGCCCAGCGGGGCGGCGAGGCTGTCGATGGTGTGCGTGCCCTGGGTTTCGCGCAGCACGGTGTAGCGCAGTGAGCGGGTGTCGCGGACGCAGCCGTGCAGCGGCTTGACCATGTCGCGGTGGGCGGGGCTGTCGACCCAGGCGAGGAACGGCGGGGCGCTCTCCCATTCGCTGGTGATCAGCCAGCGGGACGGGTCGTCGATGGACTGGCAGAGCTGGTCGCTGATGTGGCCGGGGACGGCGGCCACCTGATGGCGGAGCAGTTCGTAGACGTCCAGGAAGTGGTCCTGGGCGCCGTCGTGGACGTCGAGCATCAGGACGACGCGAAGCCGGCCCGTGGCGGGCCGGCCGGTGGTGGTGGCGGTCTCCTCGGTTGTGGAGAGCAGGGTCATGGCAGCGGGATCCTGTCGTTTGTTCACATGGGTGCTCGGCCGGCCGGTCGTCGGGTCGGCGGGCGGGGCGTGGTTCGCACTCGATCGTCACGGGGGTGCGGGGGTGGCGCGAGAGTTCGCGGCCATCCGGGCGAAGCACCCTGCGTGGTCGTCGGCGGCGGGGGATGGTTGCGGGGTCTGGCGCATCCAGCGCCCCGCACGGATGGAGCAGGTCTGATGAACACACAGATGGCGGACCGGGTGCCGGTCCTGGTCGCGGGCGGTTCCCTGGTGGGGCTGTCGGCGTCCCTCTTCCTCGGCCGGCTCGGCGTGCCGCACCTGCTGGTGGAACGGCACGCGGAGACCTCCCGGCATCCGCGCGGGCGCGGCAACAACCTGCGGACCATGGAGCTGTTCCGCACCGCCGGGGTGGAGGACGACATCCGGGCGGCCGCGTCGGTGCTGGCCGACAACCACGGCATCCTGCAGGCCGAGACGCTGTCCGGCGGCGAGCAGGAGTGGCTGTTCCGGGAGATCGACCCGGGCGGGGGCCTGGCCAGATTCAGCCCGTCCTCGTGGTGCCTGTGCAGCCAGAACGACCTGGAGCCGGTCCTTCAGCGGCACGCCGCCGAACGCGGCGACGTGCGGTTCAACACCGAACTGGTCTCCTTCGAGCAGGACGCCGACGGGGTGACGGGGCGGCTGCTGGACCGGGCCACCGGCGAGGAACGCGAGGTGCGGGCCGACTATCTGATCGCCGCGGACGGGCCGCGCAGCCCCGTCCGGGAACGCCTCGGCATCGGACAGTCCGGGCGCGGCGACCTGTTCCACAACGTCAGCGTCACCTTCCGGGCCAAGCGGCTGGCGGACGTGGTGGGCGACCGGCTGTTCATCGCCTGCTACCTGACCGACCCCGCGGGCGCGGGCGCGCTGCTGCCGGTCGACAACCGCGAGAAGTGGGTGTTCCACCTGCCGTGGCACCCCGAACGCGGCGAGGCCGTCGAGGACTTCACCGACGCCCGTTGCATCGCGCACATCCGGGCCGCCGCCGGGGTCCCCGACCTGGAGGTGGAAATCACCGGCCGGGCCCCGTGGCACGCCGCCGAACGGGTCGCCGACCGGTACGGCGCCGGACGGGTGTTCCTGGTCGGGGACGCCGCCCACGAGATGCCGCCGACCGGCGCGTTCGGCTCCAACACCGGCATCCAGGACGCCCACAACCTGGCCTGGAAGCTCGCCGCCGTACTGGCCGGCTGGGGCGGGCCCCGACTCCTCGACTCCTACGAGAGCGAACGCCGCCCGGTCGCCGTGCAGACCGCGGCCCGGGCCGCGGCCCGCTCCGTCGAGCACCAGCACCCCGGATTCGACGCCGCACCCACCGGCGGGCCGCGCACCAACGTCCTGGCCGTCGCGCTCGGCTACCGCTACCCGGAAGGCGCGCTGGTCGGCGCGGACGCCACGGCGGGCGTCGTCCCCGAGCGATTCGCCGCCACCGGCGAACCCGGCACCCGCGCCCCGCACGTATGGCTGCGCGACGCCGCCGGCAAGCGTCTGTCCACCCTCGACCTGTTCGGCGGCGGACCGCTCCTGCTGGCCCCCGCCGGGGGCGGCGCGGCATGGCCGGAGGCCGCCCGGCGAGTGGCCGAGCAGACCGGGGTCCCGGTGCGCTGCCTCCTGATCGGCGAGGGCGGCGACCTGCTGCCCGAGCCCCCCGCCGACCTCCCGTCCGGCGCCCGCCCCACCGGCCCGGTCTCCCCCACCACCTGGCCCGAGGCGTACGGGCTGCACCCGGGCGGCGCCGCGCTCGTCCGTCCGGACGGGTTCGTCGGCTGGCGCGCGACCGGAGCCGTGGGCGACCCGGCCGCGGCACTGCTGGTCGGCGTGCGGGGGGTGGCCGGCCTGGCCTGACAGGGTGCGAAATCAGGGGCGCGTGGGAGGTACCCCCACGCGCCCCTGGTTTCAGTTATTGGCCGGCCTTGCGCAGTGCCCGGCCCGGGGACTGCACCCGCACCCGCACCCCGCCCCGTTCCAGCCCGGGTCCCTCGGGGCAGGCGCCGGACGGGAGGTCGGCGGGGGGCCCGGGCTACTGGTGCGGCGCCGCCTCGTGGTCAGCAGTCCGGAACGGGATCGGTTTCGCTGGTGATGGCGGTGTCCTTCATGAAGCCGAGTTGACCGTTGTCGGCGACGGTCATCAGCCAGCGGTTCGGGTGCGGCCCGCCGACCCAGGCCTGGCCGTCCTCCTTGCAGTAGAACCAGCTGGGGTTGGAGTTCATGTAGCCGACGACGGTGGAGGGGTCCGGGTAGAGGTGGTTGTTGCCGACCGTGCCGTAGACCGGAGAGCCGGGCACGTTGTAGCAGTACCACCGGTTGCTCTCCCCGGGCCAGCAGTTGTCGGCCGCCGAGGCGGACGGCGCTGCCACGATACCCAGGCTCACGGCGAGGGCGGTGGCGACAACTGCGGCGGTGATCCTGGCGGTTCGGACTCTGCTGAACACGTCTCACTCCTGGCTGTGTGCCTGCGAACTGACTGGCTCGCAGCGTGCCCGGCAGCCCTGGCGTGTCACACATCCGACATTGCCGGTGACTCGAAGTGATTGGTCTCCAGGGGGACTTGCCCGAACATCGTCGGTCACACACACGAACGTGGGGCAGGTGTTCGCCCGTGGCACACCACCTGTCCGACCTTCGCCCTCACCCCGCAGCGACCGGACGGCGGGGATGTCCTGGCGGACTCCGCGAAACCGCCGACGATGACCAGGAGCAGCTCGCTTCGGTGGTACTGGCCGACATTGAACGGGTCCGGCCGGTGCCGCCGGCTGCGCTGCCTCGCGAGCGGTCGTACCGTCACCGCCGACTCGAGCGGCACCTCGGCGGTCACGCTCCAGTCGGCAGGCCGGTTCACCTGCTGTGAGCTACGCCGGGGATTCAACGTGGCGCCGAATCGCCGGGAACGGGAGCGGGCCGACCCGTGCTCCACGGCTCGGGCACGCCCACTCGCACGTCGAGGTCCCAAAGGACGCACTCCTCGTCCGGCCGGGCAACGAACGACCATGCCACGGCCGTCCGGTGCAGCTGTTCCCGCATCGATCCCGCGCGTCTCGCGCCCCCGGGGAGCTCACCACCCTGGGGATGGTGATGCAGGAACTGCCCGTAGCCTGTCTGGCAGAAGGCCGCGTAGCGCGCGGTGCACAGAATCAACCCGTGCCACGCCTCGTCCACAGCGAACGAGGGCATGCCGATGATCTGCTCGTCCAGCAGGGCCGCTCCGCAGCACCGTAGCCACTGTCGCAGCCCGGTCTCGACCAGCTCCCGCGGCCGGAAGGGACAGGTCTTGTAGACGGCAGGGGGAAGTTCAAGCGCGTCGACCGCCGACTGCATACGGTCGAGCCGTCGTGAGAACCGTCCTGGAAGCACGCCGCTTCTCCGTCCTGGATGGCCAAAGAACTACCTCGGCAGCAGGTTCGTGCCGACCGCCCCGGTCCCGACGAGACGTCGGTACGGCTGGGCACTCAGCTTCCGCCGCCGCAACCCCCTCCGCAGCCACCTCCACCTCCCCCGCCACAACCGCCGCCGCCTCCGCAGCCACCTCCGCCGCCGCCGTCTCCGCCGCCGCTGTCTCCGCCGCCGCCCTTGTACCGCGATCGCCTGTTGGCGTCGTCCTGGTTCGAGAGCCAGCTGATGACCTTGACGGCAGCCCAGATGATGCCGGCCCAGATCAGAAATTCCATGAAGGTTGTCTACCCATTCCCTTATGAGCGACCGGCTTCCCTTTGAGGAAGTTCGCGGTGCGAGGGCCGGGCTGAGCCAGGCTCGGTCGCAGCTGTCACATCGTCACCTCCTGTGCCACAGAAGGCAGTTCATGATCGGTGCCGTGCGGGCCGGGAGGGCGGCGGACAGCTGACCGGCTTCACTTGCGTCCGTGTTCCCGTCCCGGCCCGGGCCGCTGCGCCTTGTCCAGCCGCCGCCCAGGCCCGGGACCCGTTTCCGGCTGGGCGTGCCCGTTGCGGGCCGGGGCCGGCTGGTCGGTCCGGGTGGCCGTCGGGCCGCCGTGGAGGCCGGTCCGGGGCCGGTCGATGTTGTCCCGCCCCCTGCCACGCCCTGCCGCCAACGTGTGACACGGATCACGCCGCGTCGAGAACCCGGCCGCGGGTGCTCGCGTCTGGCAGGTGTGAGAGCACGCAGGAGAGCACTGGACGAGCTGGACGAGGAACGTCTGCTCCGGCTGGTCGCCAGGAGCGACCGGGCGGCGTTCGATGAGCTGTACCGGCGCACCGCGCCGTGGCTGGCGGTGCGGTTGCGCCGTCGCTGTGCGGACGAGCAGATCGTCGCCGAGGTGATGCAGGAGACCTATCTCGCGGTGTGGCGCGCGGCGGGCGCTTTCGCCGGCAGCGCGGTGGGCGGGAGCGCCGTCGGCTGGTTGTGGACCATCGCGGCCCGCCGCCTGGTCGATGCCTTCCGCCGCCGCGCGCACCACGCCGAACCGCCGGCCGCCGCGGCCGGGACGGCCATCGCGCCGGCCGCCGAGGACGAGGCGCTGGCCGCGTCGGTCGGCGGCGACGTGGGGGACGCGCTGCGGCGCCTGGCCCCCGAGCTGCGCGCGGTGCTGCAGGCCACCGTCCTCGACGGGCTCTCCGTCCGGGAGGCGGCCGTCCTGCTCAGACTGCCCGAAGGCACGGTCAAGACCCGTGCCCGCCGGGCCCGGATCGCGATGCGGAAGGAACTGGCATGAGCGCGGACCACGCATCGGCGGGGCTGATCGACGCGTATGCGCGAGGTAGCGACGGGCTGCCCGCGGACACCGTCTGGGCCCTGGAGGCACACCTGGAGGGCTGCGCGCCCTGCCGGGGGCTGCTGGCGGCGGCCGTGCCCGACGCGGCGCCCGGCGTCGCGGCGCTCGTCGGCTCCGTGCACGCCGCGCTGCGGCCGCAGCTGGACGCGGCCCGCCCGGTGCCCGTGCGGCGCCGGACCCGGTGGCTGCCGGCCTGGGCCGCGCCGGCCGCTTCGCCCTGGCTGCTGACCGCCGTCGCGGTGGCGCTGCTGGCACTGACGCTGGACTCCGCGGGGCCGCCGGACATGTTCGGCCAGGTGTCGCCGCTGCTGCTGGTGGCGCCCGTGCTGCCGCTGTGCGCGGCCGCCGCCGCGTGGGCGCCCGGCCTCGACCCGGCGCACGAACTGACCGCCGCCACCCCGCGTTCCGGCCTCCCGCTGCTGCTGCGGCGCACCGTCGCCGCACTGGCCGTGGTGCTGCCGGTACTGCTGGCGGCAGGCGGGCTGACCGGGGCGATGACGGCCGCGCAGTGGCTGCTGCCCTCGCTGGCCTTCACCAGCACCGCGCTCGCTCTCGGCAGCGTCGTCGGCGTCGGCCGGGCCGCCGCCGCGCTGGTCGCCGTCTGGGCCGCGGCCGTCGCGGCACCCGTCTGGGCCACCGGCCGCCTGCCGTTCGTGCTGCGGCCCGAGCAGCTGCCCGGCTGGGCGCTGCTGCTCGTCCTCGGCGCCGCCACGGTGCTCGCCCGTCGGCGCGCCTACTCCGCGCCCCGTACCTGAACCACTCCCTGCCACGCGCCGTCTGGGCCACCAGCGCCGCACCTGACCCACCCCTTTTCCGGAAGGAACCACCTCCATGCCACGCGCCGTCAGCGCGGCCTCCGTCGCGCCCAAAACCCATGCCTGGGAGATCCGGGCCGAGGGCCTGCTCGTCCGGGCCGGACGCAAGAAAATGGCCGTCAATGGCCTCGACCTCGCCCTGGGCACCGGCGCCCACGGCCTGCTCGGCCCGAACGGGGCCGGCAAGACCACCCTGATCCGGGCGCTGGCCACCGTGCTGCGCCCCGCCGGTGGCGAGCTGGAACTGCTCGGCACCGCCGCCGGCCACGCCGACCTTCGGGCGCTGCGCCGCCGGATCGGGTACCTGCCGCAGGACTTCGGGTACTACCGGCGATTCACCGTGCGGGAGTTCGTCGAGTACATGGCCTGGCTGAAGGAGGTCCCGAAGGCCGAGATCCCGGGCGCCGTCCAGCGGGCGGTGGAGCGGGTCGGCCTCGCGGACCGCGCCGACCACCGGATGAAAACGCTGTCCGGCGGCATGGTGCGGCGGGCCGGCATCGCGCAGGCCATCGTCAATGATCCCGACCTGCTGCTGCTGGACGAGCCGACCGCCGGGCTGGACCCGGCGCAGCGGCTGCGGTTCCGCGAGCTGCTGCAGGAACTCGGCCGGGACACCTGCGTGGTGGTCTCCACCCATCTGGTCGAGGACGTCGCCGCCGCCTGCTCCGACGTGGTGCTGTTCGCGGACGGCCGCCTGGTCTTCCAGGGCACCCCGGACGACCTGGCCGCCGCCGGCGGTCCCGAACACCCGGGCGACAGCCCGCTGGAGCGCGGCTACTCGGCGCTGCTCCGCCGCACCGAGCAGCCCGGGGGTATCTGGTGAACGTACGTGTGCTGCGGACCGAGCTGCGTCGCTCGGCCGCCCCGTGGGCCGGGCTGCTGGTGCTCGGCGGCTCGCTGGCCGTCCTGTTCCTGATCGACGGCATCTGGTGGCACGGCACGGCCGGCTGGACGGCGCAGTGGACGCCGATGGCGATGTGGACGCGCTGGCTGCTGGGTTTCTGGTGGCCGCTGACGGTGGGCGTCGGCGCGCTGTACGGCCTGCGCGATGCCCGCTCGGGGACGGCGGAGCTGTTCGGCACGGTGCCGAAGCCGGCCTGGCGGCGCGCCGCGCTGCCCGCCGGGGCGATGGCCGGGGTCCTGGTGGCCGGGTTCGGCGCGGTGGTGACGGCGGGCGCGGTGCAGGTGGCGCTCGGCGACTCCGGGTACCGGACGCTGGGCTGGGTGCCGATCTCGCTGGTGGCGGCGCTCGCCCTGGCGGCGGGAGCGGTGTTCGGCATGGGCGTGGCGAAGACCGTGCCGTCGGTGCTGACCCCGCCCGCGCTGGTGGTGCTCTCGCTGGTGACGCTGGGCACGCTGCGGTTCACCGGCGACGGCGCGGTGCCCGGCGCCACCGTCGCGCCGAACCGGCTCGCCCTGTTCTCCCCGGTGACGGTCGATCCACGTGAGGCGCTGCTCACCCTGTCCGGCTCCGTCCACCTCGGCCAGACGCTGTGGCTGCTGGGCCTGGCCGCGACCGGTCTCGCCCTGCTGGTCGCCGCGACCCGCCGGAACCGGCTGCTGGCCCTCACCCCGGTGCTGGTGGGCGCGGCGCTGGCGCTGGCGGTGCTGCCCGGCGACGCCCGTCACACGTACGTGGTGGACGCGGCGGCGGCCCGGCCCGTCTGCGACGGTCCGGTGTGCGTGACGACGGCCGACCGGCACCGGCTGCCGGAGCTGTCGGAAAGCGGCGCCGAGGCGCTGCGGATCCTGCACGACGTACTGGGCGACGGGGCGCCGCGGGCGATCCGCGAGGACGCCGAGCCGCGCGCCCTCGGCGACCCGCGACGGATCGACGCCGGGACGATCCTCGTCGACTTCGACGAGCGGGAGTTCGGCCACGCGAGCGACCGGGACCTCACCCGCGCCCTGGTCGCGCAGGGCCTCGTCCCGACCTGCTACGCCCGCACCGACCGGGAGGGCGGACTGGTCAGCGACGCCGCCGCGCAGAGCGTCGCCGCGAGCTGGGCGCTCGGCGAGAGCGCGCTGGTGCCGGTGGAGACCCCGGGCGACAACTCGTACGACCAGCAGGCCTGGGAGAACGCCCGGGCCGCCTGGACCGCGTTCGCCGCCGTTCCCCCGGCCGAACAGCGCGCGCGGATCGCCGCGCTGCACGACGACGCGCTGTCCTGCTCGACGAACCGCCGCCTGAACGTCCTGGCCGGATCGGAGGCCCGATGAACTGGCTGGTGCTGTACGCCCGTTCACGTCAGGTGCCGCTCTCGGCGGCCGTCGTCGCTGCCGTGGCGCTGAGCGTGTGGGCGCTGGTGGACGCCGCCCCGGCGGGCGCGGAGGACCGGGGCACCACCGCGCTCGTGCTGACCGCCAACGTGCTGGCCGCCGTCGTCGGCCTCGGCGGGCAGGACGCGGTGCTCGACCGCACCGCCGCGATCCGCTGGGCGCCGCGCCGGGCCGCGCACGTCCTGCTGATCGGCGCCGCCGCCGGCGCGGCCGTGCTGGCCGTGCAGGCCGTCGGACCGGAGATGGCCTCCGTCTCGGTGGTGGTCCGCGACAGTGCGGGCCTGGCGGGCCTGGCCGCGCTCGGCGCGGCCTGCTGGGGCACCACGTACGCGTGGGCGCTGCCGACCGGCTGGCTGGCGTTCACGATGCTGGTTCCGCCACTGGGCGGCGTCCAGGGCCGGGTGGGCATGTGGCTGATCCAGCCGGCCGGGACCACGGCGGCCACCGTGACGGCGGCGGCGCTGCTGGTGGTTGGCACCACGCTCTACGCTGCGGCGGGTCCGCGGCGGTAAGCGAAATTGGCGCGCGGCAAGCGCAAAGCCCGTCCGCAAGGTCGCGATCAAGTGCAAGTCATTGTCCTGCATCGCGATCTTGCTGACGGGTGCCTTCCGCTTCGCGCAGTTCCCCGCGCCCCTGGTTGTGCTCTCCCTGGTTGTGCTCTCCCTGGTTTCGCACCCCTTATGGGCGCAGCGCGGCAATGAGCGCCAGAAGCACGAACGCGATCACCACGGCGAGGCTGAGTTGGAACGCGCCGGGGTAGTCGGCCGGCGTGTGCAGGTGCCCGAAGAACGTCGCGCCGACGGTGGCGATGCCGGCTGCGGAGCCGATCCGCTGGGCGGTCTGCAGGACGCCGCCGGCGCTGCCGGCCCGGGCGACGGGTACCTCGTTGAGGGTGAGGGCCTGGTTCGGGGAGACGACCAGTCCGCTGCCGAGGCCGGCGACCAGCAGTGGTAGGGCGGTGGCCCAGCCGACGAACGGGCCGTTGAAGAGGTGGACGGCGAGTGCGGCGAACGCCAGGCCGACGGCGACGGTGGCCAGGCCGACGGCGATCAGCCGTCGGCCGTAGCGGACCACGATCCGGCCGCCGATGGTGGAGGCGACCGCGGAGGCCAGGGCGAACGGGGTGATGGCGAGGCCCGCGTAGAGCGCGCTGTAGCCGCGGCCGGCCTGCAGGTAGAGCGTGAAGACGAAGAACACGGCGGTGAATCCGGCGAAGTACAGCAGCGACACCAGCGAGCCGGAGGTGAACGAGCGGGTGCGGAACAGCGCGGGGTGGACCAGCGGTTCGCGGCTGCGGGCGTACCGGTGTTCCCATCCGGCGAACGCGGCGAGCACCAGCACCGAGGCGGCCAGCAGCAGCCACTTGCGGGGGTCGTGCCACTGGGCCTGGACCAGCGGGAGCAGCAGCAGGACGGTGCCGGTGCCGAGCAGCAGCACGCCGACGGGGTCGAAGTCGCGGCGGGCGCAGGTGTCGGGGGTGGGGGCGGGCAGCAGGCGGCCGGCGAACGGGAGGAGGGCCAGGCCGATCGGGAGGTTGACGTAGAACACCCAGCGCCAGCCCTCCTCGGTGCCGAACGCGGCGATCAGCAGGCCGCCGAGCATCGGGCCGACGGCGGTGGAGAAGCCGATGGTGGTGCCGAGCAGGCCGAACGCGCGGGCGCGTTCGCCGCCGCGGAACAGTTGCTGGATGAAGCCGGAGACCTGCGGTACCAGCAGTCCGCCGGACATGCCTTGCAGCAGGCGGGCGACGACCAGCCAGTCCTCGTTCTGGGCGGCGCCGGCCAGTGCGCTGGTGGCGGTGAACGCCGCGAGTCCGGTGAGGAAGACCGGGCGGCGGCCGATCGCGTCGCCGAGCCGCCCGGCGGGGACCAGGACCAGGCCGAACGCCAGCGAGTAGCCGGAGAGCACCCATTGGAGTCCGGCTTCCGACATGTGCAGGCCGGTGCGTACGGACGGCAGCGCGACGTTGACGATCGACACGTCGAGCAGGGTCATGAATCCGGCGGTCAGGCACACCGCGAGGGCCCGCCAGCGGCGTACCCCGGTGGTCGCGCCGCCGACTGTCGTGGGCTGGGCCATACGTGTGTCCTTCCGTCCGGCGCCCGGTCCGGGCGGCGTCCAGTCTGGGCGGCGCGGACGGGGGCGGGCGGGCGGCGCGCCGGGGTTGACGACCGGTCGGCGGACGCCGGGTCGGGCGTCGGGCGGCAGATCAGGCGTCGGACGACAGGTCGAGGAGCAGCTGCTGGGCGTCGGCGAAGGCGGGCGGGTCGGCGCCGAGGTCGGTGAGGGTGGTGATGACGACGCCGTCGACGCCGGTCAGCCAGTTGCTGGTCTTGGACTGCACGACCACGGTCTGGATGTGTTCGGTGCCGTCGCACAACACCTGGGTGGGTGAGGTGCGGGTGGAGCCGAAGGCGATGCTGGCGGGGTCCTCGGGGTCGGTCTGTTCGACGGAGGTGTTGAGGGAACGCGGGCCTTCGGAGGGGGCGCAGGTGTAGGTGAGTTCGACGCGGACCCGGCTGGGGATCTTCGGGTCGATGCTGACCCCGGTGATCCCGATGACGGTCGCGGCGTCGGCGTCGGGGTCCTGGTCGGCGAGGACGGCGGGCGCGAGGGCGACGGGCACCAGGGCCAGGCCCAGGGTGAGTGCGGTGAGGGCGGCGGGGAGGCGGAGCTGCACGGCAGGACCTTCCGGACGGAGGGATTTCTCCGACTGTCCGTCAGCCCCGCCGTGCGGGCGAGTTGTGGCCGCCAGGCGGGTGTTGTCCCGGCGTGTCTGCGCGGCGGATGTCAGCCGGGCCGGTAGGGCAGTTCGATCTCCGCCCAGACCACCTTGCCGTTCTTGGTGGGGCGGGTGCCCCAGCGGTGGGCGAGTTCGCTGACCAGGTGGATGCCGCGGCCGCCCTCGTCCTCCTCGGCGGAGCTGCGCAGCCGGGGCGGCTGGCCGCCGGCGTCGGAGACCTCCAGGGTGAGGGTGCGGTCGCGGAACAGGCGCAGCCGGCGGGGTGCGGCGGCGTGCAGCAGGGCGTTGGTGACGAGTTCGCTGACCACGAGTTCGGCGTAGTCGGTGAGGGTGGACAGGCCCCAGCTGTCCAGGGTGGCGCGGGTGAAGCGGCGGGCGCGGGCGGGCAGCGGGCCCTCGGTGGGGAGGATCAGGGTGGCGATCTTGTCGGCGGGCACGGGCAGCGCCCGGGCCATGATCATCGCGATGTCGTCCTCGGTGCCGTCGGTGACCAGCGCGGAGAGGGCCGCGTCGCAGCTCTCCTCCAGGGTGCGGCCGGGGGCGGCGAGGGTGCGGGCGAGCAGGTCGATGCCCTCGTCGATGTCGCGGCCGCGGCGTTCGACCAGGCCGTCGGTGTAGAGCGCGAAGGTCGATCCGGGCGGCAGGGTGAACTCGGTGGATTCGAACGCGCCGCCGCCGATGCCGAGCGGGACGCCGGGCGGCAGGTGCATCACGTGGGCGCTGCCGTCGGGGTCGACCCGTACCGGCGGGAGGTGGCCGGCGGAGGCGATCACCACGCTGCGGTCGACGGGGTCGTAGACGGCGCACACGCAGGTGGCGAACTGGCCGTCGCCGATCGCGGAGGCGGTCTCGTCGAGCCGGCCGAGGACCTGTTCGGGCGACAGGTCGAGGGTGGCCAGGGTGCGGGCGACGGTGCGCAGCTGGCCCATGGTGGCGGCGGCCCGGATGCCGTGGCCCATCACGTCGCCGACCACCAGGGCGACCCGTCCGCAGGACAGCGGGACCACGTCGAACCAGTCGCCGCCGACCTCGCTGACCACGCTGGAGGGCAGGTAGCGGTGGGCGATCTCCAGGCCGAGGGTGCGGTGGATCTCCTGCGGCAGCAGGCTGCGCTGCAGGGTGAGGGCGGTTTCGCGTTCGCGCCGGTAGAGGCGGGCGTTGTCGATGGCGAGGGCGGTGCGGGCGACGAGTTCCTCGGCGAGCGAGACGTCGGCGGCGCTGAACGGTTCGGGGTTGCGGGTGCGGATGAACTCGGCGCCGCCGAGCACCATGCCGCGGGCGATCAGCGGCACCAGCAGGTAGGAGTGGATGCCGGCGGCCATGCCGGGGGCGACCCGGTCCTCGCTGGGCACGATGCCGCGCAGCACCTCTTCGTCGACGTGCGGTTTGAACAGCGGGCGCCCGCTGCGCATGCACTGGGTGTAGGTGCGCTCGGCGCCGTACTCGGTGGTGCCGCCGACCTGGTCGGCGGCGCCCGTCAGGCTGGTGCCGTAGGCCTCGCCGACGGCCAGCGCGCGGACCTGGACGGCCTTGCCGGGCTGGATCGGGGCGGGTTCCTCGCCGCGCACCACCGGTTCGAGCAGGTCGACGGTGGCGAAGTCGGCGAATCGCGGGATGACCGCCTCGACCAGTTCTTCGGCGGTGCGCTTCAGGTCGAGGGTGGTGCCGATGCGGGCGCTGGCGGAGGCGATCAGCGCGAGGCGTTCCTGGGCGCGGGCGGCGCGGGCCTCGGCCCGGAAGCGCTCGGTGACGTCGATGATCGAGGAGGACACGCCGAGCACCCGGCCGGTGGAGTCCTCCAGCCGGAAGTAGGACGCCGACCAGGCCCGGTCGTGGCGCGGGTCGGCGGGGACACGGCCGTGCGAGCGGGCGTCTATGACGGGCTTTCCGGTGGCCAGCACCTGCCGCATCACGGCTTCGACCTCGGCGGCGTTGATGCCGGGCAGCACGGTGGTGATCCGCCGGCCGAGGTGCTGCTCGATGGTGAGGCCGTTGATCCGGGCGAGTGCCTCGTTGAGGCGGACGAAGCGCAGGTCGGTGTCGTAGACGGCGAGGCCGATCGGCGACTGGTTGAAGAAACCGTCGAAGACCGCCAGGTCGGACTCCACCTCGTGCAGGGCGTGCACGTCGGAGGCGGTGGCCAGCAGCAGGGTGCGGCCGTCGGGGCCGGCGATCGGGTAGGTGTGGAACTCCAGCTCGACGGTGGAGCCGTCCCGGCGGCGGACCGAGTGGGTGCCGGTCCAGCCGTGGCCGGCAAGCAGTTTGCGGAACACCTTCTCGCCGGTGTCGATCCCGTCGTCGGCGAGCAGCAGCCGGGCGGGGTGCGCGCCGAGGGCCTCGTGGGCGGACCAGCCGGTGAGGGCCTCGGCCTCCTCGCTCCAGTGCAGGATGCGGCCGTCGTCCTGGACCAGCGCGGTGGCCAGTGGGACCAGGCGGTGCCCGGCCAGGCGCGCGGAAGCGTCGCCCGCCGCGTCCCGGCCAGGCGTCTGTTCGAATCCGTGCGTGCTCAGTTGGCCACCTGCCCGGTACCTTCCCCGGTTCTGCCGGTAGTTCCGGCTTCCACCAGACTGCATGGCCTGCCGCACGCCTGCGACTGGTGATCGTGCGGGCGACGTGACCGAAGGTGAGAGTCTCCTCGATCCTGGCCTTTCGGGGCAAGGGGAAGACGGTGATCTGCCGGTGGTCGCCGCCGGTCAGGGGCATGACGGGGCGCTCAGCCGGCGAGTGCGGCGTCCAGCAGGCGGGACCACTGGCGGACGATGCCGGCCCGGCGCGGGCCGTCGTCGGTGAGCAGGTTCGCCAGGCCGAGGCCGCGGGCGAGGTCCAGCGTCGCCTGGACGGTCTCCCGGACGCCGGTGGCGCTCTCGTCGGCGCCCAGGCATTCGACGGCGGCCCGGTGCGCCTCGCGGCCGACGTGGTTCTCCAGGCTGACGATCCGTTCGCGCAGCGGCTGTTCGGTGGCGGCGGCCACCCACAGGTGCAGGGCGGCCCGGAACAGCGGGCCGGTGTAGAGCCGGACGATCATCTCGACCACCGCCTCGGTGCGCGCGGGCCCGGGCGGCGGCAGCTCCTGGACGTGCGACAGGACGGCGGCCAGCCGCTCGGCGGCGACGTGTTCGACGGCGGCGGTGAACAGGTCCTCGCGGGTGCGGAAGTGGTGCTGGGCGGCGCCGCGGGTGACGCCGGCCCGCTCGGCGACCGCCGCGACGGTGGAGCCGTTCCAGCCGACCTCGGCCAGGCACTCCACCGCCGCCTCCAGCAGCCGGCGGCGGGTGGCGCGGCTGCGGTCCTGCTGGGGGGCGCGGGCGGCGGGGGTGCTGGTCGTCATCGGCGGCTCCTGCTCGGCTGGGCGGGTGTGCGCGTCCCGATCCTGGCAGATCGTCACCTGCCTGCGGCACGGTCCCGCAGTTCGCGGCGGAGGATCTTGCCGCTGGCGGACTTCGGGACGGCGTCCAGGAACTCCACCTCGCGCACCTTCTTGTACGGGGCGACCCGGCGGGCCACGTACTCGATGACCTCCTGCTCGGCGAGTTCGCAGCCGAACGCGGGCACCACGTACGCCTTGGGACGTTCGGTGCCCTCGGCGTCGGTGACGCCGATCACCGCGGCGTCGGCGATCGCGGGGTGGGTGAGCAGCAGGGCCTCCAGTTCGGCGGGGGCGACCTGGTAGCCCTTGTACTTGATGAGCTCCTTCACGCGGTCGACCACGTACAGGTAGCCGTCGCTGTCGACGTGGCCGACGTCGCCGGTGTGCAGCCAGCCGTCGGCGTCGACGGTGGCGGCGGTGTCGGAGTCCCGGCCGAAGTAGCCCTTCATCACCTGCGGGCCGCGGAACAGCAGTTCGCCGTCCTCGCCGGGGCCGAGGTCGCGGCGCGGCTCGTCGCAGGACAGCACCCGCAGTTCGGTGCCGGGGACGAGGCGGCCGACGGTGCCGGCCGGCGGGTTGGGGTCGTGCGGCGGGACGACGTGGGTGACCGGGGAGAGTTCGGTCATGCCGTAGCCCTGGAGCAGGTGCGGCAGGCCGAGGCGGCGGGCGCAGGCGGCGGCGAGTTCGGCGTCCAGCGGGGCGGCGGCGCTGAGCACGTAGCGGACGGAGGACAGGTCGAAGCGGTCCACCAGCGGGTGCTTGGCCAGCGCGAGGGCGATCGGCGGGGCCACGTACACCCCTTCGATGCGGTGGTCCTGGATGGCGGTCAGGAACTGCTCCAGGTCGAAGCGGGGCAGCACGACGATGGTGGAGCGGGCCCGCAGGGGGCGGTTGAGCAGCGCGGTGAGGCCGTAGATGTGGAAGAACGGCAGGACGGCGAGGATGCGTTCGCCGGGGGCGGTGCGCAGCATTGCGTCGGTCTGGGCGAGGTTGGTGGAGACCGAGCGGTGGGTGAGCATCACGCCCTTGGGCAGGCCGGTGGTGCCGCTGGAGTACGGGAGCACGGCGAGGTCGTTGGCCGGGTCGAGTTCGGGGGCCGGTTCGGGGGCGTCGGCGGCGGCGAGGTCGGCGAGCGAGCGGTGGCCGTCCGCCCCGTCGCAGACGAAGATCTCGGCGACGGGGTGGGTGGCGGCGGCCTCCCGGGCGACCGGCAGGAACGCGGCGATGGTGATGATCCAGCGGGCCCCGGAGTCGCGCAGCTGGTCGGCGAGTTCGGCAGCGGTGGCGAGCGAGCTGACGGGGGTGACGGTGGCGCCGGTGCGGGTGGTGCCGTAGAACGCCAGCGGGTAGGCCACGGTGTTCGGGCTGAACAGCGCCACCACCTCGCCCTTGCCGACGCCCGCGGCGGCGAGCCCGGCGGCGATCCGGCGGCTGCCCGCGTCCAGTTCGCGGTAGCTGACCGTGCGTCCGGTCAGCGCGTCGACCAGGGCGGGCAGTTCGGCGTGCTCGCCGGTGGCGCAGTCGCCGAGGACGGCGTCGTGGATGGGCCGGTCGAGCGGGGCGACGGTCGGGTAGTCGCTGTGGAACACCATGCGGGCCTCCGGGGCGGGCTCGGCGGGCGGGAGTGATGGCGCGGTGCGGTGCATCGGTGCTGGTGGCGCGTGTGTGTGTCGCCGGCCAAGACTGCCGGGGCGGGGAGGGGCGCGGGCAGGGCGCGTGGCGGGCTTACGGGGTCGCGCGGCGGGGCTGGTGGTCCTGGCGGTACTGGTGGTCCTGGCGGTACTGGCGGTCGATCAGGTCGAGCAGGCGGGCGTGGGTGTCCGGGTCGGCGGCGACCAGCAGGCCGCCGTCGCCGCTGTGCAGGGGCTTGCCGCGCAGGTCGGTGACGGTGCAGCCGGCCGCTTCGCACAGCGCGAGGCCGGCGGCGAAGTGCACGCTGTCGGCGAGGTGTCCGTCGGTGATGTAGGCGGCGCGCCGGCCGGCGGCGACCCAGGCGACGGCGAGCGTGCTGGAGACCACCCGGGGGCGGAACGCGGCCTCGAAGTCGGGGTCGGTGAGCAGGTGCGCGGCGCGGAACTCGGCGGCGTTCGGGTACGGCGGGTCGAGGTTGAGGTCGACCAGGTGGGACTCGGCGGACGGGACGAGCAGGGTGTCCTGGCCGTCGTGGCGGACGTACGCCCGCTCGCCGTCGGTCCAGTAGGTCTCGCCGGTGTACGGGTCGGCGGTGGCGGCGGCGACCGTCTGCCCGCCGGCGCGCAGGGCGACGTTGACGGCCACCAGGTGGGTGCCGACGGCGTAGTTGAGCGTGCCGCAGAGCGGGTCGATCAGCCAGCGCCGGTCGGCGTCCGCCGCGCCGGTGCGGCCGCTCTCCTCGCCGGTGAACGCGTCGCCGGGGCGGGCGGCGCGCAGCAGGTCGAGGATGGCGCCCTCGGCGGCCAGGTCGGCTGCGGTGGCGAAGTCACCGCCGCCCTTGTGGTGCCGTTCGGCGGTGGCCCAGGACTGGGCGCGAACCGCCTCGGCGCCGGCCTCGGCGGCCCGGCGGGCGAGGTCGGCGTCGGTGCGTTCGTCGGACTTGTTCGTGATCGGCATGGCGGGAGCGTAACCGCCCGTGCCGGTGCAGTCCGATGATCCGCCGAATGTGACCGCGCACCGGTGCGCGGAGGCCGCCCGCGACGGCATCCGGGGCGCCTGTGCCCGTTGGACGCCGACACCGGAGCGCACGCCCTCGTGCTCGGCGCGACCGGAGCGGGATCAGGCGGCCGCACCCGCCGCGCGCGGCAGCTCCAGCACGGCCGGTCCGGTCTCGGAAGGCGGCTTTCCGGAGCTGGCGGTTCCGTCATCTCACTTACTCCCATGGGCAGTTGGGCGCGGATGGCCTCGTTCTACTCACTCTGACAACGGTTCGCGCAAGCCCCTTCCGCTGCCCGATCCCATCTGACAGAGTCGTCCGCCATCCGGTACAGGCTGACCGGAACGGGGGTACGGGGAACAATGTTTGGCTTTGTGCTGCGCCGACTGCGCGGGCGGCTGCCGCTGGCTGCCGCCGTGCTGTTCACGGTGCTGATCACGACCACCGTGCTGACCGCCCTGGTGGCTTTCAACCGCACCGCCGCCGAGGCCGGCCTGCGCCGGAATCTCGACGGCGGCAACCGGGTCGGTGTGGTGCTGAGCGCCGACGACGCGGTGGACGCCCGGGTGGCGGACGACGCGAAGGCCGCCGCGCTCGGCACCCAGCTGTTCAACGGGCTGCCGGTCGCCACGCAGTCCCTCGCGCTCAGCCGCGCGTACGGGCTGCCAGGACTGTCGAACGCCCAGGACCCGGACCTGACGGTGCTGGCCTCACTGGACCGCGGCCGGCTGAAGCTGGCGGCCGGCCAGTGGCCGACCGCCAAGGGCGCCCCCGCGGGCCCCGACACCGCGGGGACCGTCCAGGCCGCCGTGCCGGAGAGCGCCCTGAGCCGGCTCGGCCTGACCGACGACGCGCTGCCCGCCAAGGTCACGCTGGCCGACCGGTACGGCGGCCGGCCGCTCACCGTCGAGGTCACCGGCGTCTACCAGGTCGCCGACCGGGACGCCCCCTACTGGCGGCTCGATCCGCTCGGCGGCCGCGAGATCCAGGTCAAGGGCTTCACCACGTACGGGCCGATGGCGGTGGACGACGGCCTCTTCACCTCCGGCCTGCTGCCGCAGGGCAGACGAAGCCTGCTGCTGACCGCCGACTTCTCCGCCGCCGACCCGGAACGCGTCGACCAGGTCCGGGCCCGCGCCGACAAGCTGCCCGACCTGGTCAGGCACTACAGCGCCGGCCTCCAACCGCAGACCGAACTGCCCGCCCTGCTGGCCGAGTTGCACTCGGCGACGCTGGTCGCCCGTTCCAGCCTGCTGATCGGGGCGCTGCAACTGGCGGTGCTGGCCGGGGCCGCGCTGCTGCTGGTGGTGCAC
>NZ_JBIUCB010000040.1:0-41925 GCF_044593455.1 Kitasatospora sp. NPDC051984 | reverse complement strand
AACCCTAGACAAGTCACATCCTCCCAGGTCAGATGGCATCTCCGTTTTCATGTCCGGCCCCTGGAACGGCAATTGGCCGGTGAATCCGGGCTCAGGCCAAGGCCGACGAGGAATCCTGTCCGAGTTCGCGAAGTCGGTGCTCGGACTATGCCATCCCTGGACACGTGCTTCCTGGAGTGAAGATGAGTGTTGTAACGGAGTACGAGCTGAAGCTCGACTGGGTTCGGATCGACGACGTCAGCGACAACGACAACGTGGGTGAGGTCGGCGGCTCCATCCTGCTGGACGACCTGACCTTGTGGCAGCCCACCGTCCAAAACTTCCTGGGGGGAACTCACAGCACCACAGCGGACATGAGGGCCGGAGACTTCTTCAAGCTCCCCAAGGAGCGGTCCTCACATCGCCACTTCGATGACGACGCTCCGCAGCAGTCCGTACCCTTCAGGTTGAGGATGCGGTTGGTGGAGAATGACACCTTTGGCCAGGACAGCATCGCTCAGGTCACCGAGGAGATCCGTCCCGACCCGAACGACTTCAACGGCAAGGCGAGCCTGACGGCCGAGAAGACCGCCTCGGCCGACGGCAAGATCACCTACCGATACACGCTCACGCGAATCGGTTAGCTCGAAGCGCCGACTGCGGCGGCGGGTCAGGCAGCGGCCTGGAGGCCGACGTCCAGGTCGAAGACCGGAGCGACGGTGCCGAGCGGAGCGGACTGGTTGAGGGCCACGACGGTGGCCTTCACCGGCATCTCGCCGAGTGCGGCGGGGGCCATGGTCACCGAGTCCGCGCCGATGATCGACGTCTTCGGGTAGTGCCACACGACGGCCTTGGTGCCGTGCACGGCGGCGATCATCAGCGCCCGGTTCTGCGCGGCCGGGCGCGTGGGGATCGAGAGCAGGCCCTTGCTGTCGAGGCCCTTGTCGGTGCCGTAGTAGACGGCTACAGCAATGGCCACGAACCCGACGTCCGCGCACCGCGGTTGCTCGCCGCGTGACCGTCCGCCGCTGACACCAGGCCCCACCCCTTGCGTGTGGTCACTCCTGAGCCCAGCCGCGCCCGCCTGATGAACGAGGAGGCAGCGCCCCAGAGGGGCACCACCTCGTCGTCACGTCACGGGGACGTCAGGGAGTCTGAACCACATTCACGTTGGTCACCTTCGCGCAGACCGCGAACGCCTGGAGGGTGCCCGGGCTGGTGGGGTCGCTGTTCGTGGCGTACGCCCACCAGGTCTCGTTGCCGAGGGGCCTGCTGGCCGCGAGGTTGTAGCGCTGGACGTACGCGTTTCCGGCCTTCACCTCGGCTCCGCCGCCCGTGAGGACCTCTCCGGCCGGACATTTGGCCTGGGCCGCTGCCTCACCGGCGTAGCCGCCGCCGGGCGACGGGGGAAGCGTGACAATCGGGCCGTACACGATGTCCATCGTTGCCGGGCCGTCAGCTCCCGCAAAGCCGACCGAGCTGACCAGCATTCCCGCAGCCGCTGCTGCCACGAGGGCAAACTTCACCGCGCGCTTGACCACTGAGGTCTCCTTCTATCACTGAGGGGAGTCCCCGGTGCTCAGCGGGACTCGTCTATACACCCACAGATTCCACGTACCGTCGGATTTGCGTACAACACGTCCGAAATTCACCCGTTGCGATCAAGCCGGCGCCCACCACCCCTGCGACAAGGCCTGGCCGGCCCCGGTGCGGCCCGGACCGCCCTTCGGACCGTGCCGAGGCCCGGCCAGACCCCGGGCCCCACCCCGAGCAGCACAGGAGAGCAAGCAGCATGCCCGAGTACACCGTCGCCGTGGACGTCATCACCGTGCACGTGGTGCCCGTCGAAGCCGACACACCCGAAGCCGCCCAGGCCGAGGCCGAACGCCTGGTCGAGCAGGACTGGGAGACCTGGCACCACCACACCGAACCCGCGTGCGTCGGCGACGCCCTCACCGAGGACGAATGGGCCGCCCAGGAAGCCGAGTGGGCCCCGCTGAAGCAGACCGCCGAGCAGCAGGCCGCCGAGGGGCGCCAGGCCCCACCCCCGCGGCCACCACCCGCCCGTGCCCGGCCAGCCCCGTCGGCCGAGGGCACCAGGCCCAACCCCGACCCGCCCGAACGGAAGGACACACCCCTGGCCATCCACCCCGCCAACCTGCTGCCCGACGGCCGCCGAGGGGCACTACCGGGTCGTGCGCGGCCTCGGCGAACAGATCGGCACCCGTGGAGAAACACGGTGGCGTCTGGATGCCCCGCAACGCTGCTGGAGCCTGGGTCGGAGCCGCCGCCGGCCGCTCGGGCTACCTCACCCCGCCAGGTCGCCGCCGTTCGAACTGTCCATCACCGTCCCGCTCCCGCCCCCGGAAGAGCTTGAGCAGTACCGGGTGACGCCGGGCCCCACCCCCGTCGTCGTGGCCGAGCGTGAGGCCCAGACGCGGAGCACCCCACCTCCGTCGGAAGTGGGGGTGGGGGAGGTGAGCGGTCAGCCGAGGTAGACCTTCTGCCACTCCAAGGACGTCATGGACAGAGCCGCCTCGGCGAGGGTGCGCGCCGACTCGGTCTTGAGGCTGCCGAGGCTGCTGTCGATCCACGGCTGGACGTTCTGATAGCCCTGCTCGCGGTACTCCACTGCCTGGATCAGGCACTCCAACTTGTCCGCGTCATGGGCGACGACGACCTCCAGGCTCTCGGCGTTCTCGTACTCCTCCACGATGGCCTGCACTCCGGCAACGACAGCCGGATGAGCAGCGCTGACCTGATCGGCGGTCACGCGTTCGTTCGAGGCCGCGGTGAGGTAGCGCCGGCTGATGTGGGGGATATCGCTGACCCGGGTTTCCTGGGTGTCGTGGAAGAGGCACAGCAGGGCGACCTTGGCCGGGTCGGCCCCCTCCATCATCGCGAGCACCGCGCCCACGATGCCCGTCCGGAAGGAATGTTCGGCGATCGTCTCGGGGTCTTTGACCCCAGCGATCCACCAGCCGGAGCGCTTCGCCCGCTTGAGCATGCCCGCCTCGAACAGGTAGCCAGCGGTGCCCTTCGCCTGCTTGTCGTCCGTCATTGTTGTCCTTCGCTGTTGGATCGGTTGTTGCTGTATCCGCCTACCCGCAGACCGTAGTGCACAGACTCAAGCTCTCGGCGGGACTGCCCTGAAAGACCGTCACCGTCCAACAACGTGCACACTCGTGCGGCCAGGTCCCGGGCTGTACGGGGGTCCGCGTCGGCCAGGCCCCGGCGGGTGAGCATGAGTGCCCAGATCGAATGGACGTACAGATCGGTGTACTCGCCCGCACGGTCCAGCCGGATGGCGAACTGTCGTAGCAGCGAGGAGGCGTCCCACGCGGGGCACTCCTGCTCGGCCATGAAGTCATCGCTGGTCTGGGGACGTGAATCGAGCCCGAGCCAATGAGCCCAGTAGTTCAGGTTCGCGGCTTCGAAGTCGTCATTGTCGGTGATCGAACGGGCGATGAAGTCCCGGAGCAACTCGGGATCTCCCTTCCTCGCCAGTGCCGCCGCGACCGAACGCGCCTCGGCCCAGCGGGGCGACCATCCCGAGCCCGCCGAGGGGATCCGCCCTCGGCGCTGCATCCCCCCAAACCACTCGGCCACATCGCGGGCCCGGTCGTAGGAGGACAGGTACCAGACCTGCCTTCGGAGTAACGCGGTCTCCTCACCTCCGCTCTCCACCAGGTCGGCGGTATGCCGGAGGTTGTCGAAGAATCGCGCGCGCATTTCCTGCCCCAGAAGCGGCGCGGTGGAGACAGGCCCGCGTCGGGCGGCAGGGATGCTCAACTCGGCTGCCACCGCACCGGGCAGAACCCCGCTGACGGCCCAGCCGATCATGTGCGTGGTGTCGCGAGTAAGCACCCACCCGGCCAGTGGATGCTCCAGAACTTCGGCCCTCGAGGGCCTGAACCGCAGTATCTCGCTGAGGACGAAGTCTGCGTCCATGGCAAGGCTGATCAGGTTGACCAGCCCACTTGGCGCGCCGAGCAGGATCAGCCTCCGGCGCAGCATCACCAGGTTCCCGGCTCGGGTGGAGGAGAGTGGCCGACGGCCGGACTCCCAGCCCTGGACGGTGCTCTTGTCGATGCCCAGGTCCACGGCCAACTCGTCCTGAGTTCTCGGGATCTGTTCCCGGATGACCTTGAACAGGAAGCCGGAAATCACCCCTTCGGGGACCCTGACGACCTCGGACGGACTGTCAGTCAGTGTTTCGGTGCGCCTCGGTGGTGTCCGCCCAGCCATTTCTGCCCCCCCTGCCCTCGGTCGTCCAGGTAACTCGTACTGGCAGTCCGTCGAGCCCTGTCTTCACCGGCCGTAACGTCATGACTACGGCATCGCCGGTGACAGCGGAAGCCTAGTGCCAACTCGGTCTTCTGCGAACGACGGTGCTGTCCTGCCGTAGAGCCCCCTGCGGCAGCCTCAACCATCCAGCAGGAGGACCAGCATGCCCACCAGCACCATGCCGTCCGTCGGCACGCTCGGCGAGCGCTTCCGGTAGATCCGTAGTGACCGCGACACCTGATCCCACAAACCCCAGGCTGTCGCACGAGTCCCGAGGAGCGGCCTCCCCACGGCGGCCTCGGGGACGGAGGGAACACCACCATGACGAGACGCAAGACCCCGAGGGTCTACCGCGACCCCGAGACCGGCCCGTCGAAGGCCGAGCGGTACAAGCTCCCGAAGGGCTGGAACCCGCTGGACGAGTATCGGAAGGCCAACGCGGCCGGCCGGGCCCCGTCCCTGGGCGAGATCGTGCAGGAGTCTGCCATGCGGTGCTCGTGTCGCTGCCGCAACTGCGTTACCCGCAGGGGTGCCGCTGATCGTCCGACAGAAGCGGGGCCTGAAGGTGGTCGAGGGCGACCCGGTCTGGCACTGCGAGGACGGCTGGACGGGCACCGTCGCGGAGACCCCGGGCGAGCACGCCAACCATGCATGGGTGAACAGGGATTCCTCCCGCGCCGTGTACCCGGAGCTGGTCCTGCTGACCGAGTTGGAGCCCGCAGAGTGAACACGCCGAGACCCTTCCGCCTTGCGGGCGACGAGTACGCGGTGGACCGGCCGGACGGCTACCGCCAGGGAACGTGCTGGGTCTGCCGGCAGGAGAAACTGGTCTGCGCGGGCACCACGCTCCGCGCCCCCGGCAACTACGACAGCACGCTCCACACGATCTGCGACGACTGCATCGCCCGCGCCCGCACACCCCATCGCCGCGCCGCGCTGCGGGCCGCGCTCGACCGGCGGCCGGCGTAGCAGTGACGCCCCGAGGAGAGAACGCCGTGGACGACGGCCGGAACGACTGCGGGGACACCGCCGGGCGGGCCTCGCACGAGGCCCCCACCCCTGGCCGCTTGCCGTCGCGTACACGGTTTCCCTGCTCGCGCTCATAGCGCTGGCGACGGCGCTGATCGCCTCCGGCCGCTACTAGCCTCACCCTTGCCCGCTGGGCGCCCATGAGTTCCCGGCCCGCTGGAAAGGGTCCGTCGGGCCGGGTCTGCATCACCCCGTACCACGGCTCGTCCACCTTGGACGAGCGGAGCCAACCCGATTGGAGAGGCATCGTGAGCGACACCACCATCACGCCCGACCCGGAGGTCACCGCCCTGACGCGGCGGCTGGACCACTCCGTCCCGGACGGCGACTTCGCCCCGGCCACCGTCGCGTCCCTGACGCGGCGCCTGGACCACTCCGTCCCGGACGGCGACTTCGCCCCGGCGGGAACCGAGAGCTGACCGCAACTCCCAACTGATGCCGTCTGACTGACGGCACGGCGGGCCGACTCGGCATGCGCAACCGGGTCGGCCCGCCACCTCCCCGACCTGTCACCTGCACGCCTCGACCAAGAGGAGAACCATCGTGTCGCCGACGATTGCCACCCGAGTGGAGCCCGGTTCCTTCTTCGACCTCACCCGCAAGGACCCGGCCCTGACCCGGCTCCGTGACGCGGGCGCCGAACCCGTGCTCCCGTTCGCCCTGATGGAGCGCCTGGTGCGGTCCGGCACTCCCTTCGCGGAGCACGCCCGAGTCCTGCGCAGTGACACCGTGACCGTGGCGGGCGTGACCTTCGACTGGTTCGACGCCGAGCTTCCCCGCGAGATCGCCGACGAACTCAGCCTGACAGAATACGAGCTCGTCCAGCACACCGACGAGCGCCGCACGACGCTGACCCAGGCCCTGGACCGCCTGTCGCTTATCCACCCCGAAGGGTTCGCCCGCGTGCGCGAGTTCGTCCGCGGCCTGCTGTGGGTCGCCCTCAAGCCTGGTGTCCGCGCGTCCTCGCTGACCAGTTCCAGCGACCCGGCGCTCCCGTACGTCATCGTGTTCTCCGACAAGGCCCGGCACCACATCCCGCCGAACACCGTCAGCCCCGAGCCGTCGCCCCGCTTCCTGGCAGAGAACCTGCTGCACGAGGGAACGCACCAGTCGATCAGCTTCCACGTCCTCCAGAACCGGGTGTTCGCCGACGGCTACTCCTCCCGGACCTCGCCCAGGATCGAGATCGGGTGGCGCGCGACGCAGGGCGAGGCCCGCAACCAGTTCTGGGAGATCGACCGGGCGTTCCACGCGACCTGCGTCTACAACCAGTTGCTGCGGTTCCGCCGGACCGAACTGGACCGCGACGACCTGACCGCCGACGAGCGCGCGCGCTTCCAGGACGCCTACGACGAGGGACTGCCGGCCGTCCGCTACCTCATGCGCGAACTGGAGCTGTTGGGCGAGCACTTCTCCCCCCACGGGGTGGAGCTGCTGGCCGACCTGCGCCACCGGACCGACCAGCTGTAGTGCGACGCTGAGCGCAAACCGAACGAGGGAAGGCCCCGTGCTCCAGCACCTCATCACCCAGGACGACCAGCTGCGCATGGTCCCCATCGACCGGGACGAGCTGACCATTGTCGTCGACCAGCTCCGCCAGGAGTTGGACGCCACCACCGACCCCTCCCGGACCCGGTTCCTGAGCAGGGAGATCGGCATCGCCCAGATGACCCTGGGCAACCATGACGAGGCCCGCGCACTCCTGCGGCAGGCGCTCGACATGGCCACCACCGCAGGCAACACCCGATCCGTCGTCGCCTCCGGGATCAACCTCGGCGACGCCCACCGCTACGCCGGCGACACACAGGCCGCGGACGCCCTCTACCGCAGCGCACTGGCCACCGCGCGAAGCCGGCACCCGGAACTCCTCGACTTCGCACACCAGCACTTCGGCAAGCACCTGATGGAACTCGGCGACCACGCGGGGGCGTTGGCCCACCTGCAAGAGGCGCTGCGGCTGCGGATTGCCAAGGGCAACGCGGAGCTGGTCGAGTCCACGCAGGCCGCACTCGACCGGGTCGCGCTGCTGCTCGGCCGGGCCAACCCCAACTCCCCGGCACCGCACGGGTGGAGTGCCGGGTGGACCGCCTGGATCCAGTCCCGCACCACCGCCCGGACGCCGGCCCGATGGGCGGAGAACTTCCCCGGCCTCCAGGGCGCCGTGCGAGGAATCACCGCGCACCAGCGCGCGCACCCGCGCCTCCTCCGCCACCTGCGCGACCAGTCGTTCGCCGCCGAGCCGATCGCCGCGATGGCGCAGGAGGCCGAGAACGCCCTTGCCACCGCCGGATACCTCCACAACGGCAAGTGGAACGCGCCCGTCGGCGACGCGGCGACCCGCTTCGCCGACCACGTCGACCTCGCCGCCGTCGTGGCCCGGTCCACGGGCCTGGAGGTCGAGCAGCCGCACACCGGCGTCTACATCGCGTACCTGGAAGACGGGCAGTTCCTCGACTTCCACGTCGACGAGTTCGGCTTCGGCGAGGTCAACCTGATCCTGTGCCTCAAGCACGACCGCCCCAGCGGTACCGCCACGCCCAGCTCCACCGTCTTCATCACCGCCGACGGCTACCTCGAATGCGATCTGGCCGCAGGTGACTGCGTCGTCTTCGACGGCGCACTCACGCCCCACGGCCGGACACCTGTCAGTGCCAGCGAGAGCGTCACCCTCATCAGCTTCGGCTTCCGTGCGCGCGACCGAGCCTCCCGCACGCCCGCAAACCTCCCGCCGCCGCCCCGGCCGTGAGGCTTGGAGCACGGCTCGCGCGGGGGGCGATCTCGACGTTCTTGCACGGGCCACGGCTGTGACGCGAAGTGGCTGCATGACCGGCTGGTCGAGTCGTGCTTGCCCATCGAGCGCGACGACCTGACACAACTCGGCGCACCCCGGTCGTGGGAGCTGATCTCGCTCCCGCCCCGCACCGCGAGGTGGTGATGGTGAGCCCCCGGGCCCGCCTCGGGGAGTTCCTGCACCGCGACGGGTGGCCCGGCTCCGCTGCCGTACGCGGTGATTCCCCCACCTACGTGTAAACGAATCTGGCCACGTCCACGATCAGCATGAACTGGGCCAGGCAGAGCACCCCGAGCAGCAGCCGGCGGCGCGGATGCCCGGCGGCCGGGGCGTGGGTGGACGGTGGATGGTGCGCGATGCGTTAGGGGTTTCAGGGTGGGGGTTCAGCGAAAGCCGAGGCCGGTCAGGCGAGTTGGGTCAGCGCCCGCGCGGCATCCACGAAGAACTGCTCGTCGGCCGTGTCGTGCAGACCCAGCAGCACGCCCTGGGTGAGCCCGACGAACAGCGCCCGCAGCGCGGTGACCAGGCGCTGCGCCCGATCCGCCGTCACCGTGCCACCGGCGAGCGCGCGTCCGGCGAACAGCTCCACCAGCTGCGCCTCCTGGGCCCGCACCGACTCGGCCAGCCGGGTGCGCAGGTCGGTGTCGTGCACCGCCATGTCCAGCAGCGTCACCTGCAGGGACAGTGCGGCCATCGCGTCGGGGCGGTCGCAGCTGCGGCGGTAGTGGCGGGCGAAGGCGTCGACCGCCGCCGGCAGGTCGAGTTCGCGCGGCAGGGCCTGTTCGAGTTCGGCGTAGTGCGGGCCCAGGTGGTCCGCGACCACGGCCACCACCAGGCCGTTCTTGCTGCCGAACAGCGAGTACACCGCCCCGGTGGTCACCCCGGCCAGCGCGGCGATCTCGTCCAGCTTCGCGCGGTAGCCGTCCCGGGATACCAGCTGGAGGGCGGCGTCCAGCAGTGCCCGGCGGTTGCGTTCCTTGGCCTCGGCCCTCGTCATTCGCATAGTCTGATTATTACCGTAATCTTGTTACGGGAAACTGAGACACTCAGGGGAGGGGAACGCGCATGGCGAGGAACAGGACGGTGGGGATCGTGGCCGACGGCGCCTTCAAGGTGCTGCTGGCGGCGGTGTCCGGACTCGGGGCCGTGCAGGTCGGCGGCCAACTCGGCGTCGCGCCATGGCTGATGATCGTCTGCGCGGTGGCCCTGCTGATCTGCGGCGCGGCCGAGATCCGCTTCGTGCGGCGGCGGCCGGCCCGCACCTACACCCGGCTGATGATCGGCTACGACGCCGGCTGGGTGCTGACCGCCGCCGCCGGGCTGCTGCTGGCGCACGGCGGCAGCAGCGCGGGTGGCGAGGTGTGGATCGGCTACCAGGCCCTCGCGCCACTGGTGTTCGCGGCGGTGCTGGCCCGCGCCGAGGAGAGCCGAGTCGAGGAGAGCCGAGTCAAGGTGAGCCGAGTCGAGGAGAGCCGAGCCGTGGAGAGCCGAGCCGAAGAGAGCTGAGGCATCCTCAAAGCGGCCGTCAGGACTGGTCGAGAACGCCCGTGACCACCGTGTGCAGGTGGTGCCGGAAACGGTCGAGGACCGGCAGGTCGAGCGGGCCGAGGCGGCGGCCGGCCGGGTCGATGACGCCGGCCTGGCCGAAGGAGTGGGACGTCCAGACGATGGTGAAGACCAGCATCTCGACGTCCACCCCGGCGCCGAGGCCGGCCCGGGCGAGCACCTCGCGGACGGCGGCGGCGACCTCGGCGACCAGCGGACCGGCGAACTCGGTCTCGATGTCGGCCAGGTCGGAGCCCTCGGCCAGCCAGCGGCGCATCCACAGCGCCGGCACCTCGGGGTGGCTCAGGCAGAACGACAGGTAGGCGTCGACGAAGGCGAGCAGCGCCGCCCTGGTCTCCTCGGGGGACGGGCCGCAGGTGTGCAGCTGGCGGACGGCGGCGGTCACCACCTCGCGCTGGGCGAGATGGGCCCGGCGCATCACCTCGCGGTACAACTCCGGCTTCGCGCCCACGTGGTAGGCGACGGTGGCGATGTTCAGCCCGACCGCGTCGCCGATCGCCCGGGTACTGGTGGCGTCGTAGCCGCGCTCGGCGAACAGTCGGGTGGCGGTCGCCAGGATGCGTTCGCGGGGACCGTCGTCGGACCGGGTGCTCATGGGCCGAGGCTACCCGAGACGGAGTGCCGGTTTCAATCACATGACGGAGCGAAAAGTCGCAGGTCACGGAGCATTGCCCATTCCTCCATCATTCGATTGAATGAGCGCCTTCCACGGAGAGGAGGGCCCGGTCATGGGCTCCACGAAGGTGGCGGTGATCGGTGCCGGCGCGGCCGGGCTCGCCACGGCCAAGGCGCTGCTCGACCACGACCTGGACGTCACCGTGCTGGAACGCGGCGACCGGGTCGGCGGCCTGTGGGCGGGCGACGACAGCGCCGGGACGTCACCGTCGTACGACAGCCTGCACCTGAACACCAGCAAGGGCCGTACCCAGTTCGTCGACCACCCGATGCCCGAGCACTGGCCCGACTACCCGTCGGCCGCCCGGGTGGCCGGCTACCTCGCCGAGTACGCCCACCGGTTCGGCGTCACCGAGCGGGTCCGGTTCCACACCGACGTCACCGCCGTCCGCCGCGCCGACACCCACTGGGAGGTCGAGACGGCGGCCGGCGCCGAACAGGCAGCCGGGATTGAGAAGTTCGGCGCCGTGGTGGTCGCCAACGGCCACAACCGCGAACCGAAATGGCCCAGCCCCGGCTACCCCGGCCACTTCGACGGCACCCAGATGCACGCCCACGACCACCACAGCGCCGACACGTACAAGGGCCGCCGGGTGCTGGTCGTCGGCATGGGCAACAGCGCGATGGACATCGCCGTCGACGCCTCGCACGTCTCGCACGGGCCGGTGCTGCTCTCCGCCCGGCACGGCAGCCACATCGTGCCCAAGTACCTGTTCGGCCGCCCGTCCGACGCCACCGGCGGCGCGCTGTCCGTGCTGCCCTGGCGGATCCGGCAGGCCGTCGCGCAGACCGTGCTGCGGCTCGCCGTCGGCACGCCCGAGCGGTACGGCCTGCCTAAGCCGGCCGGCGGGCTGTTCCAGAACCACCCCACGATCAGCGACACCATCCTGCACCGCCTCACCCACGGCGAGGTCGAGGCCCGTCCCGGCATCGAACGGCTCGACGGCAACCGGGTGCTGTTCACCGACGGCACCGCCGACCGGGTCGACGTGATCGTCTGGGCCACCGGCTACCACGTCACCATCCCGTTCCTGGACGAGCGCTGGACCGGCGACGACCCCGAGGAACTGCCGCTCTACCAGCGGGTCTTCCACCTCGACGACCCCACGCTGAGCTTCGTCGGCCTGATGCAGTCCACCGGTGCCGCGCTCCCCGTCGTCGAGGCCCAGGGCAAGCTGGTCGCCGCCCACCTGGCCGGCCGCTACGCGCTGCCCACGCCCGAGCAGCAGCGCGCGCACGTCCAGCGCATGCACGCCGCCGCCGTCCGCCGCTGGGGCGCCAAGCGGCCGATGATGCGGATCGACTTCGACCAGTACACCGCCGCCGTGCCCCGCGAACTGCGGGCCGGTGCCCGCCGAGCCGTCGCCCGCCGAGCCGTTGCCCGCCCCAACTCCACCACGAAGGCAGCGATATGACGCTCCGACTGTTCGATCGCCGTCAGGACCCGCGGGGCCGCCGCGTACTGATCACCGGCGCCTCCGGCACCATCGGCCGCTCCCTCGGCGAGCGCCTCACCCGGGCCGGCGCCCACGTCATCGGCCTCGACCTGCGCCCCACCGGCGACGAACCGTTCACCGTGCTGCGCTGCGACATCACCGACGGCGCCAGCGTCACCACCGCCGTCGCCGAAGCCCTCGACACCCTCGGCGGCCTCGACATCCTGGTCAACAACGCCGGCATCGGCGGCCCCGCCCCCGCCGAACTCGCCCCCGGCGACGAAGTCCGCCGCCAGCTGGAGATCAACCTGCTCGGCACCTGGCGCACCACCGCCGCCTGCGTGGACGCCCTCGTCGCCGCCCGCGGCCGGGTCGTCATGGTCACCTCCCGGATGGCCGTCATGCAGCTCCCGCTCGCCGCCGCCTACGGCGCCTCCAAGCGCGCCATGGTCGCCTACGCCGACGCGCTGCGCCTCGAACTCGGCACCCACGTCACCGTCACCTGCGTCTACCCGTCCGCCGTGCGCAGCCCCATCCACGACTCCACCAAGGCCGCCGGACTCTCCCTCGACGGCATGAGCGTCTACGAGCCGCTGGACGGCGTCCTCGACACCATCGAACGCGCCGCGCTCGCCGTCCGGGCCCGCCGCGACCTGCCCACCACCCGCAAGGGCGCCGTCGAGTTCTTCCTCGCCCGCCACCTGCCCGCGCTCACTGACCGGATCGTCACCGGCACCCTCGCCAAGCGCGCCGCCGCCGGCGCCTTCGACGACGCCCCGCTCGCCGCCGGCGTCGCCGCCCGCCACCGGAGCACCCCGTGACGGACCCCCACGCCCGACCGGAGCAGGCCCCGCCGTCGCCGGCCCGACCGGAGCAGGCCCCGCCGTCGCCGGCCCGACCGGAGCAGGCCCCGCCGTCGCCGGCCCGACCGGAGCAGGCCCCGCCGTCGCCCAGAGCCGGCCGCCGCACCCTCACCCTGTACGCCACCGGCTCCGTCGGAATGGGCGTCTGGGTCACCGTGCCCGGCCTGCTGCTGCTCTACTTCCTCACCGACGTGCTCGGCGTCCCCGCCGCCGTGGCCGGCCTCGCCCTGCTGCTGCCCAAGATCGTCGACATCGTCGTCCACCCGCTGCTCGGCTCCCGCTCCGACCGGCAGGCCCGCGTCCACGGCCACCGCCGCCGGATGATGCGCACCGGACTGCTGCTCGGCCTCGCGATGGCCGCCATGTTCACCGTCCCGGGCCAACTCGCCGGCGCACCAGCCGCGTTGTGGGTCGGTGGCTGGCTGATCATCGGCAACCTGCTGTTCGCCGCCTTCCAGGTGCCCTACCTCACCACCCCCTCCGACCTGCTCGTCGGCTACCACGAGCGCACCCGGGTCTTCATGTTCCGGATGGCCCTGCTGACGATCGGCCTGCTCGGCGCCGGCGTCGCCGCCCCCGCCCTCGCGGCCGGCGGCGGCCGCGGCGACTACACCCGGATGGCCCTGCTGCTGGCCGTCGCGATGACCGCCTCCGCCGCCGTCGCACTGCGCGGCGTCCGCGGCCTCACCGACGCCTGCGGCTTCCGCCCGCCCGACCCGCGGGCCGGCCACTCCACCCTCGCCGACCTGCGGATCGCCCGCCAGGACCGCAACTTCCGCGCCCTGGTGGCCTCCTACCTGTTCACCGGCACAACAACCCATCTGTTCCTGGCCGCGCTGCCCTACGTCACCCAGTACCTGTTCCACAACGCCAAGTTGACGGCGCTGTTCATGGGCCTGTTCCTCGGCCCCGCGATGTTCGCCGGACCCGCCTGGACCGCCTGGTCGCGACGGATCGGCAAACAGCGCGGACTGCTGCTCTCCCAGGCCGTGTTCGCCACCGGCTCGCTCGCCCTGCTGCCCGGCGCCCTGCTGGCCGGCGGGGTCGGCACCGCGCTCACCGCCGTCGTCGTGATGGCCATGGGCATCGCCTTCTCCGGCCTGCAACTCTTCGCGTTCTCCATGCTGTCCGATGCCGTCAATGCCGCCGGCTCGTCCGATGCCGTCAATGCCGCCAATGCCGTCAATGCCGTCGGCTCGTCCGACGCCGTGAACGCCGTCAATGCCGTTAATGCCGCCGGCTCGTCCAAGGCCGGCGCTTACACCGGCGTGTGGACCGCCACCGAGGCCACCGGCACCGCCGTGGGCCCCTACCTGTACTCTGCCGCGCTCGCCCTCGGCGGCTTCGTCTCCAGCACCGGCGGCCACACCACCGCACAGAGCGGCACAGCCCTGAACGCGCTGCTGCTCGGCTTCACCGTCCTGCCCGCCGCGCTGATGGCCGTCGCCCTGTGGTTCCAGCGCCGCTGCACCCTGGACCGCACCCCATGACCGGACCCGACACCCTCGCCGTGGCGGCCGTCGCCCTCGGCGCGTTCGCCCAGGCCGCCACCGGCATGGGGTTCTCGCTGATCTCCGCGCCCGCCCTGATCGCCGCGCTCGGCCCGCACCGCGGCGTCGCCACCGTGCTGGCGCTCGCCCTGCTCGCCTCGCTGCTGCCGCTGTCCCGGGACTGGCGGCACATCCGCCCCCGGGACACCGGCCGCCTGCTGGTGCCCACCCTGCTCGGCACCCCCGTCGCCGCCTGGCTGCTCGGCGGCGTCGACACTCGGCTGCTCGCCATCGCCGCCGGCGCCGGCGTGCTGGCCGGCGTCACACTGCTCGCCTGCGGGCTGCGTTCGGCGTTCCTGCAACGCCCGGCCGGCGCCTGGATCAGCGGCCTCGCCAGCGCCGGACTGAACGTCATCGGCGGCGTCGGCGGCCCCCCGATCGGCCTGTACGCCGCCAACGCGGGCTGGCCCCCGAGGCAGGCCAGAGCAACCCTGCACGCCTTCTTCCTGGTGCAGAACGTGGCCACCGTCGCCGTCGTCGGCTTCGTCCTGCCGTCCTGGCCCGCCGTGGCCGCCCTCGCCGTCGGCGCGGCCACCGGCATGGCACTCTCCCCGCGCCTGTCCCTCGCCGCCACCCGCAACGGGGTGCTCGCCGTGTCCTGCGTCGGCGCGATCGCCCTGATCGCCACCGCGCTGTGAGGGCCGCCGCGTGACACGGTGGCGGCCCGATCTCAGCCCTGCTGCGGCAGGTGCTCCGCGACCAGGGCGGCGAACTCGTCCGGGGAGACGATCCGGATGCCCAGCTCCTCCGCCTTCGCCCGCTTCGATCCCGCCTTCTCGCCCGCCACCAGCAGCGTGGTGCGCTTGGAGACCGAGGACGAGGACTTGCCGCCGGCCCGCTCGATCAGCTCGTTCATCTCGTTGCGCGACAGCTCCGCCAGCGGGCCCGTCATGCTGCCGGTGACCACCATCGTCTGGCCCGCCAGCGCACCCCCATCGGCGGATTCGGTGGCCGCCGGGGCCTGCGGCTCGGTGACGGCCGTGCCCACGCCCTCGGCGGCCAGCCGGTCCAACAGGCCGGACAGCTCGGCGAGTTCGGTCACCAGCAGGCGGGCCTTCTCCGGGCCGATGCCGTCCACCGCCGCCAGCGTGTCCGCGTCCGCCGCGCGGATCGCCGCCATCGAACCGAAGTGCGCGGCGATCCGGCGCGACATGCTGCGGCCGGTGCCGCGAATGCCGAGCGCGCAGAACACCCGGTGCAGCGGCTGGCTGCGGGCGGTCCCGATCGCCGCCAGCAGATTGTCCGTGGACGTCTCGCCCATCCGCTCCAGCGCCAGCAGCTGCTCCCGCGTCAGCGTGAACACGTCCGCCAGATCCGCCACCAGGCCCGCCTCCACCAGCTGTACCGCGCGGGTCGAACCCAGACCCTCGATGTCCAACTGGTCGCGGCCCGCCGCGTAGATGATCGACGCCACCGCCTGACAGTTGCGGCCCCGGACGCACCGCCAGCGCTGCTCGCTGGTGTCGATCGCCTCGCCGCAGCGCGGGCACGCCTCCGGGAAGACGATCGGCCGCTCCGCGCCGGTGCGCTGGTCCACCAGCGGCGCCTCCACCCGCGGAATGACATCCCCCGCGCGGTGCACGAAGACCCGGTCACCCAGCATCAGCCCGCGCCGCTCGATGTCGGCCGGGTTGTGCAGCGTCGCGTACGTCACCGTCACGCCGTCGATCACCACCGGCTCCAGCACCGCCCGCGGCGCGATGATGCCGGTACGGCCCACGTTCCACTCCACGCCGAGCAGCGTGGTCACCTTGTGCTCGGCCGCCAGCTTGCGGGCCACGGCCCAGCGCGGCGCCCGCGAACCGCTGCCCGCCTCGCGCTGGTCCGCAGCCTCGTCCGCCTTGATCACCACGCCGTCGATGCCGAACGGCAGCGCCGCCCGCAGCGCCGCGATCTGCGCCACCCGCTCCTGCACCTGATCGACCGTCACGCAGCGCACCGGCGCCGCGTCCGTGCTCGCCGCCGTGTTCGCCCCCAGCTCGGCCAGCCGGGCCAGCAGCGCGCTGTGCGCCAGGCCGTCGTCGAAGCCGACCGCGCCGTACGCGAAGAACGTCAACTCCACCCGGTACGGGCGGTCCTTGGCCCGCAGGGTGCCGGCCGCGCCGTTGCGCGGGTTGGCGAACGGGGGCGCGCCGTGCGCGGTGCGGACCTCGTTGGCGCGGTCGAACTGCTCGCGGGTGAACAGCACTTCACCGCGCAGCTCGACGTCCACCGGCTCGGTCAGGACGGCCGGCAGGCCCAGCACGTCGCCCGCCGCGTGGCTGATCTCCTCGCCCGCCAGGCCGTCGCCGCGCGTGATCAGCCGGTGCAGCCGGCCCGCCCGGTAGCGGGCCGCGACGGCCAGCCCGTCCAGCTTCGGCTCCACGCACCAGGCCGCCACCGGGCGGCCCAGCCGGCGCTCCAACCCGGCCGCCCAGTCGGCGAGTTCCTCTTCCGAGAAGACGTTGTCCAGCGACAGCATCGGCACGCTGTGCGGCACATCGCCCTGCGCCGCGCCACCGGCCACCTTGCCGGTCGGCGACTGCGGCAGCACCTCGTCCGGGTGCGCCTCCTCGTACCCGGCGATCGCCCGCAGCAGGGCGTCGTACTCGTCGTCGCCCAGCGAGGTGGACCCGTCGCCGTAGTAGGCGGCCGCGGCCTCGACGGCGTAGGCGACGGCATCGGCGTAGTCGCCGGCGGAGAGCAGAGCGGTGTCGTTCATGCCCGCATCGTCTCGTCTCGCACTGACATTCGGGACGGACGCGTGTCCGGCCCGGCACTTCCGTCGGTCGCCCCGCAGTCCCTAAGGTGACGGCCATGACCAACACGGGGAACGACACCACCGACGTGCACATCAGCCTGGTCGGCGGCACCCGCCTCGAAGGCGCCGAGATCCACGCCCGCACCCTGACGGCCTCCCTGGTCGGCGGCGCCGACATCGACCTCACCGAGGTCGACATCCCCGACGGCGCCGAACTCCGCATCACCAAGCTCAGCCTGGTCGGCGGCGTCCACCTCCGGGTCCGCCCCGAAGTCCGCGTCAAGGTCACCGGCATCCGCCTCGGCGGCGTCAGCGACGACGGCCCGACCGTCGCCGGCGGCCCGACGGTGCACGTCGCGGCCTGGGGGCTGGTGGGCGGCGTGCGGGTGAGCCGGGACTGAACGCTCTTCGGTCACCGGACCTCAACGGCGGTCGGACGAAAGCGAATTGACGCGACGAGGCGGCCGGGGGCAATCGGGCTGCGGGAACGACCGTTCACGGATCCGTGGATGCCGCACAAGGTGCGCCGGCTGGCTGGGCTGGAACGAGATCCTCGCCACCGACTGGGGCGAACCGGCCGTCCCCCGCGCCACCGGCATCGCCCGGTACCGGCAACCCCCGGACGGCGCCTTGCAGTTGCTGCACCGCGAGGACGGGAGCCGGGCTTCGCACGGGCAAGCGGCACCGACACCCGGCGCGTCGACCCCGCCCGCATCGGTGAGTTGTGGGCCGAGGGCACCGAATGGCGCACCGGCAGCACCGTCTTCCGCGCCGAACGCGCCCGCCGCCGCGACGCCGGCCCCGCCCGACGGCCCGTGGCAGCCGGTGTGGACCGTCATGCGCGCCCTCGCGCGAGTTCACGGTGACCGGAACGTCCGGCTGGTCCTCTGGTTCGAGGAGTCGGCGTCCGCGTCACCCGACCGGTGCAAGCCGGGGCGGGCAGATCGCGGCAGCGGTCGGCGGGCCCGCCGAAGCCCGTGGAAACGCCTGAATCAGGCGAAGAACCGTGCGAGTTGATTCAGACGGTTGGCCCAGCACGGCCAGCCGCGAAGCTCGTTTGTGTGCGCATCATGGGTCTCGGCCGCCGGTTCGGCCGAATTCCCCTTCCGTTCCCCGAAAGGAACGCCCATGCTCCGCACTTCCCGTTCCCGTGCCCGTAAGGCCGCCGTTGCCGCCGCGTGCGCCGTGCTGCCCCTCGGCGCGGCCCTCGTCGCCCCGGCGGCGGCCAGCGCCGCACCGGCGGCCGTGAAGGTCTCGTGCCAGGCCGCCGGCCAGGTCCACTTCAACCCCGGCGTGGAGCTGCTCCCGCGTGCACAGCACGTCTCCTACCAGGGCCAGGAAGGCGCGTGCGACGACTTCAGCAAGTTCGACATCATGACCGCGAAGCTCACCATGAGCTTCGATGACGTCTCCCTCTCCTGTCTGGCCAGCGGCAGCTCGGGCAGCGGCAAGGGCAGCGCCAAGATCGAATGGACCGAGGAGGACGGCGAAACGGCGGAGAGCATCCTCGACGTCCAGATCGACAACTCCGCCCTCAATGTCGGACATGTGTCGGGCCAGGTGCGCAGCGGCCAGTTCAAGGGGCACGGATTCACCGGCACCTTCAAGACCAGCCTGGTCGCCGGTGGGATCGAATGCACCATCGGCGCCCCGGGCGGTGGTGTGAAGGACGCCGACTTCACCGGTGACTTCAGCATCTCCTGACAGCGGTTCGACGTCCGCGGTGGCGCTGCCGGTGGGCCTCGGCCCGTCGGTGGCGTCGCCGCTTGGACGTGTTCCGTGAAGTCCGTGTCGCGCGATTCGAGTTGGGTGGTGGCGTGCGCATATTGCCGTCGTGCCAACGGAGTTGCCGACTCCTGCGGCCTGGCACCGGTGCGTGGTTCAGGCCGGGCCGTGGGCGCGGAGTTGGGCCGGGCGGCCGGACGGGCGGTGCCAGCTGAGGTCGAGGCCGGTGGCGCGCAGGGCGATGCCGAGGGCGTGGCGCATGGCGTCCTGGACAGCGGTGGTCAAGTCCGGTGCGGCGAGGCGCGGCGAGGGGTTCCAGCCGAGGTCGGCCAGGCCGGCCGCATCGCAGTCGTTCAGGGTGATGCCCGCGCCGCCCGGGCGGGTGGCCACCGGGAGGCCTGCCAGGGTCGCGCTGCGGCGGACGGCCGTGACGATCTCGGCCCGGACGCCGGGGTGAACCGGCGGCGGTGCGGCCGGGGCGGACGGCGGGGGAGTGGGGCCGGTGTCCGGCCGGGCGGCAGAGCCGCGCACCGTGGTTCGGGCCGGGGCGTCGGTGCGTTCCGCGTCGAGGTCGAAGGCGGGGAGCAGTTCGGCGAGTGCGTTCTCGAGGGCGTCGGCGACCAGTTGACGGGCGGTGGCCGCCGGGTTCTGCCCGCCGCCCACCGTCGCCGCGTCCTCCAGCCGGGGCGAGGCCAGCCAGCGCAGCGCGATTGCCCCGCCGTTCGGCACCAGGTGCACGCCCGGCCCGTGGCCGCCGTGCGCGACCGGCAGGCCGGCCAGCAGCAGGGCCTCCGTCACCCGGTCCGCCAGCACCGGATCGAGCCCGGGCGCGAGGACCTGACCTGACGTCAACTCGCGGTTCTCAGTGGCGATCCTGTCCACCCCGACCCCCTCCTCCGCGGTGCGGACCGTTCGCGCCGCCCGCGGAGAGGGTATCCATGAACATGCAAAATTCAACAGCGCTCGGAACGGTCAGTGTGGGGGCTCGGGGAGCGGCCCGCAGAGCAGGTTGCCCGGGTCGGTGGGGTTGTCGCTGATCCAGAACTGTGCCCAGAGCAGGGCGAATTCGGAACGGCCGAGGTGGCCGTCGCCGTCCCGGTCGAGCTGGTCGAAGACGTCGCCGGTGTCGATGGCGCGGCCGTGCCAGGTGTCGACCAGGTGGCGGTGCTCGGCGCGGGAGATCCGGCCGTCGCCGTTCTCGTCGACGGCGTCGAAGACCGCGTCGGAGGTGGCGTTGACGTATTCGAGCATCGCGGGCAGGCGGTCGACCATGGCGAGGATCTCGTCCAGGCCGACTCTGCCGTCGCCGTCGCGGTCGGCCGCCGCGGACAGATGGTCCCACCAGCCGAGCGTCACTTCCGTTACCCGCGCGGCGAGTTCGGGATCGTCGGCGACCCGGGGCAGCCGGTGCCAGCGGTCGGCGAGGTCCTGGAAGTCGTCCTGATCCAGGTAGCCGTTCCGGTCGGTGTCGAAGGCCTGGAACATGGTGGTGAGCTTGCTGCGCTGGAACTCGCTGGCCAAGGTAAACAGCCTCTCTCGGGGTGCACTTGCCTTGATCCTTTTCCGTTCGGTCGGATCCCGCACCGGCGCACCGTGGCGCGGCCCCTGGCCTGCCCCGCTCCGGGGGCGCACGAGAGGCCATGCGCGCGGCCACCCTTTCGGTGTGGGCCCGGTGCGGCGGGCGGGCCGATGAATGTGGCCGTTATGTGTCCGTCAATTGGAGGTTTATTGCGGCGGCCCACAGTAGTGACATGGCCGCCGGAGAGACCGGCGGACCACTCCGGGGGGAGAACCCATGGGAACCTACGCCCGCATCGCCGGCGCCTTCGCGGCCGCCGCCGCGCTCACCGTCGCGCTGACCGGCACCGCGTCCGCCGCCACCACCACCGAGGCGGCCACCGCCAAGTCGCCCGCCGCCGCGCCGGCCCTCACAACTGCCGCCCGCAGCACGGCGGTCAAGCTGAACAACTGGACCGGCTGCACCCTCACCCGCGAGAACTGGTGGCTCTCGCACGGCATCTGGACCAGCCAGCCGCCGGTGCACATCTACAACGGGCAGCAGGGCAGCTGGGCGTCCGAGTCGAACGGCTTCGCCACCGGCACCGAGGGCTACGCCCGGTTCTACGCCGAGAGCTGCGCCAACCCGGTGCTGAACGGCCGGATCATCCAGGTCCACTGGGACAACCCGTACGTGGGCTCGAACAGCTACGACTCGAACGGCACCGACCTGATGTTCTACGTCCCGCAGCCGGCCGGTGGCGGCGGCAACAACGCCGTCGCCGAGTTCTCCGCCTGGGGGCACTGACCCTCCCCGGAGGGGACGCAAGGGAACACCGGCGAGCGGCAAGGGTGCGACTGTTGCGGTGCGGGGTGTGGGTGGGGCCTGAGTGGGCAGGTATGGCAGGTCCCTGATCACGTCCGACGGGCGACAACCGTCAACTCCCTTGGGGGAACCGCACAATGAAGCGCAAGTCCTGGGCGCTGCTCACCGCCCTGTCCCTGCCGCTCGCCCTCTCCACCACCGCGGTGGCCGCCGAACCCGCGGCCGCCGCGACCACCGCCGGCGCCGGGTGCGTGTACTCGCCCGCGGTGCCGGCGGACAACTTCAAGGGCATCCCGGTCTTCGACGCGAAGAAGGCGGCCAAGCCGTACAGCGCCACCCTGCGCACCACCCAGGGCGCGATCACCTTCAAGGCGCTGACCGACAAGGCCCCCTGCACCACCTTCTCGTTCCGGTTCCTCGCCGAACGCAGCTACTACGACCGCACCCACTGCCACCGCCTCACCACCCAGCGCCTGTACGTGCTGCAGTGCGGCGACCCGACCGGCACCGGCAGCGGCGGCCCGGGCTACTCCTTCCCCGACGAGAACCTCGAGGGGGCGACCTACCCGGCCGGCACCGTCGCAATGGCCAACGCGGGCCCGGACACCAACGGCAGCCAGTTCTTCATCGTCTGGAAGGACACCAAGCTGCGGCCCAACTACACCCCGTTCGGCCAGATCACCGGCGGGCTCGACGTGCTGCAGAAGATCGCGGCCGGCGGCGAGGACGACCAGAACGCCCCGGGCGACGGCTTCCCGAACCTGCGGGTGGACTTCCGCAAGGTCAGCATCTCCAGCCACTGACCCGGCCCTGGGCGGCCCACCACTCGCGGTGGGCCGCCCCGCGTCCCCGCCGCCCGGATCAGTGCCCTCGCCGACCATCTGCTCGGCCGGCAAAGGGAGTTCGCCGCCACCGGCGAAAAGCCTATTGGCGGTGATCGACTCCACCAACCGCATGCTCGACGGCGGCCTGATGAGCGCCGGCCTGACGCTGCGCCGGCCCGTGTGTGCTGCCCGCGTGCCCAGGCTTCGGCTCCGCCCCGGCCGCCACGCCGCGCAGATTTTCGCCGGCATCGACGCCGGCATCCCCGCACCGGAAGGCACACGCCGCGCCGGCCGCTGCCCGTTCTCCGGCGACCGCCGACGCCCCGTCGTCGAGCCCACCTTCGACGACGGCCCCAACCCGCCGTACACCGGCCGGATCCTGGACGTCCTCGACGGGTGCGCCGTTCCCGCGGCGTTCTTCTGCGGCGGCCCGCACGCCCTGGCGCACCGACGAGGCGATCGCCAAACCCGTCGGCGAGGCGGGCCCGCGAATGCTCCGCCCGCCGTACGGCTCCCGCACCCCCGACGTGCTGCGCCGGCTCACCGAGAGCGAGGCCACCGTGGTGCTGTGGGACGTCGAGCCGTCCGACCGGGCCCGGCCCGGCGCACTGATCCCGATGCCCGATGCCCGATGCCCGATGCCCGATGCCCGACGGCGGCGGCAGCGGCGACCGCTCACAGACCGCCGACGCCCTGCCCGGCGTGATCGAGGGCCTGCCTGCCCGCGGACACACCCTTGCCCGGGTGGACGGCCCGACCTGACCCCGGTCTCTCGCGGCGCGGGGGTGCGGTTTTCCGAACCCCGAGAACGGGTGCTGGCACGGGCGAAACAGCAGTTCCCCGCGACGCACGATGAACACATGAACAGCGCAACGAGTACCGAAGTGGAGCTCGCCGTCCGCGCCGAAAGCGTGCACCGCGGCTATCGGCGCGGCGGCAGCGACGTCCCCGTCCTGCGCGGCGTGACGGTCCAATTCCGGCCGGGGACGTTCACCGCCGTGATGGGCCCGTCCGGATCCGGCAAGACCACCCTGCTGCACTGCCTGGCCGGCCTCGACCGCCCCGACCGCGGGCAGATCTGGTGGGGCCCCACCGCGATCCACACCCTGCCCGAACGCCGCCTCGCCCGACTGCGCCGCGAGCAAGTCGGCTTCGTCTTCCAGGCGTTCAACCTGATGCCCGGCATGACCGCCGCCCAGAACGTCGAACTCCCCGGCCGCATGGCCGGACACCGCCCCGCCCGCCCCACCGTCCACGACGCCCTCGCCCGGGTCGGTCTGGCCGGCCGCGAGCGCCAACGCCCCGCCCAACTCTCCGGCGGCCAACAACAACGCGTCGCAATCGCCCGCGCCCTGGTCTCCCGCCCACGCGTCCTGTTCGCCGACGAACCCACCGGCGCCCTCGACCGCACCACCGGCACCCAAATCCTGCACCTGCTCCGCACCGCCGTCGACCACGACGGCACCACCTGCGTCATGGTCACCCACGACCCCACCGCCGCCGCACACGCCGACCGGGTCCTGCTCCTCACCGACGGCCAACTCGTCGACGAACTCCACCACCCGACGGCCCGCCAGGTCGCCGACGCGCTGGCTGCGGCGGGGGGCGAGGTGTGATGAGTACGGTACTTGCCCGGCGCCAACTGCGGGGCCGCCGGGCCGGGTTGGTTGTCGCGTCGCTGCTCGCTGTCGCCACCGCGTTCGGCGTGCTCGCCGGGCAGGCTGCTGCCGACGGGCGCGCTGCGCTGGGGCGGGGCGTGATGGGCGCGGTGCTCGTCCGGCGCCAACTACGGTGTCGCTCGGCCGGTTTGGTCGTCGCGTCGCTGCTCGCTGTCGCCACCGCGGTCGGCGTGCTCGCCGGGCAGGCTGCTGCCGGCGGGCGCGCTGCGATGGGGCGAGGCGTGATGGGCGCGGTGCTCGTCCGGCGCCAACTACGGTGTCGCTCGGCCGGGTTGGCCATCGCATTGCTGCTCGCCGCCGCCACTGCACTGGCTGCGCCCGCCCGGCGCTTCGCTCTGCGCCACCAGTACGGCGACCTGGCCCTGCTGCGCACCGTCGCCGCCACACCCCAACGGGTCCGCCAACTGCTGCGCCGACAGGCCGCGTTGACGCTCGCGCTGCTCGGCACCACCGCCGCCCGCGCCTTCCTTGCCGCACTCCAGCACCCCACGATGGCGTCCCCGCGCGCCGGGATCGGTGCCACCCTCCCCGCCCCAGCCGCCGCCACCGCGCTCGCCACGACGGGAGGCGAGGCGCGATGACCACCGTGCTCGCCTGGAGCCAACTGCGCCGCCGCCCCGCCGGGTTCGCCGGTCTCGCCGCCGCGTTGCTGCTCGCCGTCGCCACCCTCACCGCACTCGGCGCGCTGCTGTTCGCCGAGCACGGCGTACCGGCCGCCGACCGGCGCGAGGTGCGCGGGCCCGGACTCGGGCTGATCGCCGGGGCGTTCGGCGAAATCACCGTACTGGTGGCGTTCTTCGTCGCCCTGAACACGCTCGGCTTCGCTCTGCGCCACCAGTACCGCGACCTCGCCCTGCTGCGCACCGTCGCCGCCACCCCCCGACAGATCCGCCAACTGCTGCGCCGACAGGCCGCGTTGACGCTCGTCCTGACAGCCGCCCCCGGCGCCCTGCTCGGTACCGCCGCCGCCCGCACCTTCCTCGCCGCGCTCCAGCACCGCATGATGGCTGCCCCACACGCCCGGCTCGGCGCCGTCCTCCCCGCCGCAGCCGCCGCCACCGCGCTCACCCTGCTGGTCGTCACCCTCGCCGCCACCCTGACCGCCCGCCAGGTCACCGCGCCCGCGCCCGCCGCGGCCCTCGCCGACAGCTCCGGCCCGGACCGGCGGCCCGGCCCCGTTCGCCTGCTCGCCGCGGCCGCCGCCCTCACCGGCGGAGCGCTGCTGGTGCGCCTCGCCGCGACCCGGCCGCCCGCCGACGTCGACAAAGCCGCGCAGGCGACGCTGCTCGCCACCCTCGTCCTGCTCGCCGGCGTCGCCCTCGCCGGCCCGCTGCTCGCCCCGCTCGCCACCGCCCCGCTCGGCCTGGCGCTGCGCACCCTGCTGCCCGCCACCGGCTGGCAGGCCGACGCCAACCTGCGCGGCTACGCCCGCCGCCTCGCCTCCGCGGTCGTCCCGATCGCCCTGCTCACCGGCCTCTCCGCCACCATGGCGACCATGACCGCCACCGCTCTGCACGCGGCCGCCGGCCCGCCCACCGGCGCCACCTCCGCCACCGACACCTGGCTGCGCCAGGCCGAACTCGGCCTGCTCAGCTCCTTCGGCGCGATCGCCACCGTCACCACCCTGGCCGCACTCACCGGCGAACGCCGCCGTGAGTTCGCTCTGCTGCGGCTGCTCGGCGCGACCCGCGCGGACGTCCTGCGCGTCCTCACCCTGGAAGCCGCCGTCACCGCCGCCCTCGGCCTGCTCCTCGGCGGCGCCGTCACCGCCACCACCACGGCCGCGTTCAGCATCGGCGCCACCGGACACGCCGTGCCGACCGTCCCCGTCACCACCTGCGCCTGGATCGCCGCCGCGGCCGCCCTGCTCACCGTACCCACCGTGCTGGCGGCCGCAGTTGCCGCGATGCGGCGGGCCCCGGCGGGCAGCGCGCACGAATGAGCCCGTCGCCGGGAGATCATGATCACCGGTACGGGAGACGGAGGTTGGGCCGATGAGGATGCGACGCTGGTGGGCGGTGCGACCCGGAGACGTGGCGTTCCTGGTGCTCGGACTGCCGGTGGCGCTGCTCGGCGCGGCCTACGCGCTGGCCGCGCTGTATGCGGGGGTGCTGCTCTCGCTGACGGTCGTCGGACTGCCGGTCACCGCGCTCGCACTCACCGGCGCCCGCCAACTCGGCCTGCCGAACCGGTGGTTGACGGGCCGACTGCTCGACGAGACCGTCCCCGCGCCCGGCCCGGCCGCCCGTCCGCACGGGGCCACCGCCCGGATCAGGGCCGCACTCACCGACACCGTCGCCTGGCGCACCCTCGGCTACCTGCTGCTGCGCCTGCCCCTCGGCGTACTCGGCCTCGCCGCCGTCCTGCTGCCACTGGGCAGCGCCTGGCTGCTCGGCTTCCCGCTCTGGCTGCGCCTGCTCGAGGACGGCCCGCACCCCGCGACCCCGCTCGACCTCGCCGCCCCACTGCTCGGCCTCGCCCTGTTCGCCCTCACCCCACCCCTCGTCCGCCTGACCGCCGACGCCAACCGCCGGCTGGCCCGCCACCTGCTCGGACCGGCGCGCACCCAACAACGCGTCCAACACCTCGAAGCGGCCCGCCACACCCTGCTCACCACCGGCACCGAGAGGCTGCGCCGCCTCGAACGCGACCTCCACGACGGCACCCAGGCCCGGCTGGTCGCCCTCGCCATCACCCTCTCGCTCGCCGACGACACCCTCACCCAGCACGCCCCCGCCGACCCCCGCCTGCGCACCCTGCTCGACCGCGCCCGCACCCAGACCGACGACACCATCGCCGAACTCCGCGCCCTCACCCAAGGCCTCCGCCCCACCGGCCTCGACGGCGGCCTCCCCGAAGCCCTCCCCGCCCTCGCCGCCGGCTGCGCCGTCCCCGTCACCCTCCACCTCGACCTGCCCCGCCGCCCGGACGAAGCCGTCGAACAGACCCTCTGGTACTGCGCCGCCGAACTCCTCACCAACATCACCAAACACAGCACCGCCACCGCCGCCACCCTCACCCTCACCACCACCCCCACCCGGGCCCGCCTCACCCTCCACGACAACGGCCCCGGCGGCGCCACCCCCACCCCCGGCCACGGCCTCCACGGCCTCACCACCCGCCTCGCCGCCGTCGACGGCACCCTCCGCATCACCAGCCCACCGGGCGGCCCGACCGTCATCACGGCCGAACTGCCGCTCACCCTCTGACCGTTGACGGCCACTCGGTGCCGCCTCGTGCCGGCCAGGCCCGGTCGTCGGCGGCCAGCCACGGTTCGTGCGCGGCACCGGCGGGAGTTGTCCCGCTGAACGCGCGGACGTCATGGTGGAGATGGGACTGGTCGGCATAGCCGCCGTCGACGGCCACCTGCGCGGGAGCGTCCCCGCGGACCAGGCGGTGGACGGCGCGATCGAAGCGGACCAGCATCGCGGCGCGTTTGGGCGTCAGGCCGGTCTGCGAGCCGAAGCGCGACCACGTGCGCTGGCGGCTCCAACCGAGCAGGCCCGCGAGCTCGCTCACCCGGGTCTGTCCGTGGCCGGCGACGATCCGGCGCCAGGCCCAGGCCACTTCGGGATCGACCCCCGGGCCCGCACGGAACCGGGTCATCAGCTCGGTGTCGATCAGCGCGAACCGCTCCGGCCAGGTTCGCGCCTGGTGAAGCCGTTCCCGCAGGCGTGGCACGGCACGGCCCCACAGGTCGTCGAGCGCGACGACGCTCCCGCGCAACTCGGCGAGCGGGAGCCCGAGTACGGGGTGCGCGACAAGCGGAGACAGGCGTATCTGCACGCAGTCGGCGCCCTCGACGCACACCTGGAAGGCACGGAAGCCGAGCCCGGCGGCCAGGCTCTCCGACCGCATCCGGCCTTCCGCGCCGCGGATGTCGAACGGGCGGTCACCGAAATCGAGAGCCACGGTGACGGCCGGGTGAGGAATGACTCGTAGGTCGATCGGGCGGTCACCGCGAATGCGGAACCCGGCCATTTCGACACCGGGCAGCACGGTCACTCGTGACGGTCGCGCGATCTCCCAGGCAGCGGTGGGGTCTGCCGTCCGGACAACAGGGTGCACGCCTCGACGGTACGAGCGGCTCGGCAGCGGAATCAACCACCGTGCGAGACGCGACATTTCTCCAAGACTCCCCGCGCCCGCCACCGCAAGAGTGGTGGCACCGCACGCGGCGCACCTCGCGCCGCACACCGCGCACCTCGCACGTCGCACCGACACCGCGCGCCGCGCACCTCGCACCTCGCACCGAAGCCAACCGACGGAGGAATCATGAACGAGCCGAACGCCCCGCAGAACAAACACCCCCACAGCCGGCCGGACGCGGCGGCCCCGAACGTCCCGCGCCGACGGCGGGCGCGGACCCGCCGGTGGCGGATCGCCCTGCTCGCCGCCGGCGTGCTGGCCCTCCTCCTCACGGGGAACACGGTGTCCGTGCGCGGCCAGACGGCGGGGGCCTCCGGCGACCAGATCGTGCACATCCCCGGTGGGGACCTCCATGTCGTCCAGGACGGGCCGCCCGGCGCGCCCACGGTGGTGCTCCTGCACGGCCTCGGCGGCTCGACGGCGTGGTGGGACCCGGTCCTGCCGGCGCTGCGGGACCTGCACGTGGTGCGGGTGGACCTGCTCGGGCACGGCAGATCGGCCAAACCGGCCGGTGGTTACGGCATGGAGGAGCAGGCGCGCCGGGTCGGTGCCGCGCTCGACCAACTCGGGGTGCACCGCGCGACCGTCGTCGGGCACTCCACCGGCGGTGCCGTCGCCACCGCGCTGGCCGAGCAGCGCCGCGCCCTGGTGGGGGCGATCGCACTGCTCGACACCGGCCCGCGCCTCGACGCGTACCTCGGCGACAGCTTCGCCGCTCACCTGCTGTCCACGCCGGTGGTGGCGGAACTCTTCTGGCGGTTTCGTACCGACGGCACCATCCGCGCCGCGCTGAGTTCCGCGTTCACCCGCGAGGTGAAGATCCCCGACCGGATCGTCGCCGACGTCCGGGGCATGACCTACCGAAGCCTCACCGCGACCGACGAGGCGTCCAGCGCGTACGTGAAGGAACGGCCCATCCCCGACCGGCTTTCCGGCCTCGGCCTGCCGACCCTGGTGGTCTTCGGCTCGCAGGACCACCGTTGGCGTCCCTCCTTCGCCCAGGACTACCGCCAAGTCCCCGGCGCCCGCATCGAGATCCTCGACGGCGTCGGCCACAGCCCCATGATCGAGGACCCCGACAGCACCGGAACGCTCCTCCACGGCTTCGCCATCGAAACCGCGCCACACTGATCACCCCGGATCGGCAGCCCACCGGGCGGCGGACCCGCCGTCGTCGCCGTCGAACTGCGCGCACAAATCCGACCGGTGACACCCCGTCGGGTGCTACGTTGGTCTGCTTTGCTCCGGCCGGAAGGAAAGCAGATGGACATCCCCGCCCTGCACAGCAAGTTCCTCGACGACACGCTCCCGCGCATCCGGCAGGACGCACGCGTCGCCGGTGCGGCGATCGGCGGGTCGATCATGACGGGCGACTCCGACGTCTACTCGGACGTGGACCTGATCGTGGTGATCGACGACGCGGCGTACGACGCGGTCATGGGGGAACGGCTGGCGCTGATCGGCTCCTGGGCACCGCTGGTGGCGGGGTTCACCGGGGAGCACGTCGGCGAGCCCCGCCTCATCGTCTCCCTGGTCGGGCCGCCGCTGCTGCACGTGGACTTCAAGTTCGTCCGGGTCTCCGACTTCGCCTCGCGGATCGAGGACCCGGAAATCCTCTGGGACCGCGACGGCCTGCTGGCCGGAGCCCTCGCCCAACAGCCGCCCGCCGCCCAGGAGTTCGATCCCCAGTGGATCGAGGACCGGTTCTGGGTCTGGGTGCACTACGGCGCGACGAAGCTCGGCCGCGGCGAACTGTTCGAGACCATCGGCGTCCTCGCCCAGCTGCGCGGCATCGTCCTCGGGCCGCTCGCCGCCCGCCGGGCCGGCGCGGACCCGCGCGGCGTGCGCCGCCTGGAGACCGTCGCCCCCGAGGAGGCTCGCGCCCTCCGCGCCACGCTGTGCGGCTACGATCGCCACGAGGCCGGGCAGGCGCTCCTCGTCACTGTCGACCTCTACCGCCGCTGGTCCGAACAGGACGGCGAAGCGACGGTCGAACGGCGCCACCACGCGGAGAAACTCGCCGTGCAGTACCTCCAGGACGTCATCGACCAGGCCCACTGAACAACGCGCGGGGAACGACAGGAGCGGTGATGACGGGGGAGTACTGGGACCGGGAACCGGACGAGCACATCCGGTGGGCCCGCTACCTCGCGGAGTTCGCCGAGGCGTCCCCGCAGGACGCGGCCGCACTGATCGCCCGGTTGCTCACCGACCCCGACACGGCGATGGCCAACAGCGCGGTCCGCGAATACCTCGACGGTCGGGCCGCCGCACTGCCCACCGACCCCGGCTACCCGGCCTGGCGCGACGAGATGACCGGGCCCGTGGCAGCGGGCGACTTCGTCTCCGGGCGCCTGCGCGAGTGGACGCTGCTGCGGGCGGTGACGCTGGACGAACCGTGGGACGCCGACGAGCTGCTCGCGGCGTCCAACTGGTGCCGGCTCCACGCCGCCCAGACCGCGACGGTCGGGACGGTCGTGGCGGCACTGGCCGAGGGCGGGCGGACCCGACGCATCCCAACGCCGCCAAGCTCCGCCTCCCGCGCTGACCTTCAGGCGCCCGTCTCGGCGAGGTAGGCCAGCACCGCCAGCACCCGACGGTTGTCCGCAGGCGAGGCATGCAGGTCGAACTTGGTGAACACCGAGGCGACGTGCTTCTCCACCGCGCGCTCCGACACCGAGAGCTGCTGCGCGACCGCCCGGTTGGAACGGCCCTCGGCCACCAGCGCCAGCACCTCGCGCTCACGGGCCGTCAACTCGCCCACCGCACTGCGCCGGCGGGCGCGCATCAGGTGCGTGACGACCTCCGGGTCGAGGGCGGTGCCGCCCGCCGCCACCCGGTGCAGCGCGTCGACGAACTCCGAGGTCCGGGCCACCCGTTCCTTCAACAGGTAGCCGATGCCGGCCGCACCGTCCGCCAGCAACCGGGTCACCCAGCCGGTCTCCAGGTGCTGCGAGAACACCAGCACCCCGACCTCCGGCCAGCGCCGCCGGATCCGCAACGCCGCCCGCACCCCCTCGTCGGTGTGCGTCGGCGGCATCCGCACATCCACCACCGCCACCCGCGGCCGGTACTCCGCCACCGCCGCCAGCAACTCCTCGCCGCTACCGACCGCCGCCGCCACCTCCAGCCCCCGCACGGTCAGCAACTCCGCCAGGCCGTCCCGCAGCACCGCCGAGTCCTCCGCCAGCACCACCCGCAGCCGATCGTCCGTCATCCGCTCATTGTGACGCACCGCCCCCGCGCGCCGACCGACAGGCCGTCACCCCCCGATCCGCCGAACCGCCCGTGTGGACGGTTCAGTTGCCGGCCGGCCAGAACGGCATCGGCGCGCTGCCGTCGTACACCGAGGCCAGGGCCGTCAGCACCCCGGCGGTGCCGGTCGCCAGGTCCATCGACAGGCGCATCAACTGCTCGCCGGGAAACGCAGGTTGGCCCTGCCGAGGCAGTACGTGCCAGGCCAGGCGGCGAACATGACGGTCGATCACCTCATCGTCCGGCGCAGGCCCGGAAGGGTCCAGGGCGAGCAGCGCGAGCAGCCCGGCCCGCCCGTTGAACAGGCCCGGCTGCGCGACGAACTCCGGTTCTGCGGCGGCCCGGAGCCGCCCCACCCGCTCGGCCAGCACGGAATCGGGGCGGTGCCGCAGCAGGGCGTGCGCGACGGCGGCGATGCCCGCGCTGCCGGACTCCAAGCACGCCGGTGTCCGGCCGTCCACCCGCAGCGTGCCGTCCTCGGCGACGACGCAGCGCGCGAGGTCCTGGTCGAGGGCGGCCCGGGCGAGGTCCAGCAGGGCCGGGTCCGCGCACTCCTCGAACAGCCGGACCAGCAGCAACGCGGTCCCGCTCGCGCCGTGCAGCAGCCCGGGCCGGGCCGTGGGCGCCGGCGCGGGTTCGCCCAGCCGGAGGGCGGCAACGGCCCGGTCGGCACTGTCGACGGCCGCGGCGAGCAGCGCGCGGTCACCGGTGACGCGGGCGAAGTGCAACCGCGCCAGCCCGATGCCGGCCAGGCCCGCCGACAGCCCGGGCCCGGCACCCGGCTCGTCGTCCCGCTCGAGGCGCCGCAACAGCTCCAGCGCGCTCCCGCGCCGGCCCAGCCGGTCCAGCGCCCACGCGACGCCGTGCGCGCCGACGAACAGTCCGGGCCGGCAGGGCCGCCGCTCCACCGCGTCGACCAGCCACCGCACCTGCCGCGGATCGACGCCCGCGCCCACCGAGTGCAGCGCCCACAGGACGCCCGCCGCGCCGTACGACAGACCCAGGGCGTCGTGGGTGAACTGCGCGGGGTCGCCCGGGAACAGCCGGTCGGCACGCTCGGGCGTCGCACTCCCGGCGATCGCCGCCACCAGCCCGTTCCGCAGCCGCGGCCAACCCTCCCGCCCATCCCCGAACAGGCTTTCCACAGCGGCCAGTTGAGCCTCCCCGCGCGACCCGCCCTCGGGCAGGTAGCCGATCGGCAGCTCGAAACGCTTCCGGGCGGAACGGGCCAGCGCCGCTCCCTTCGCCGGATGCAGCGCAGTCAGTGGCACCAGCGGCAGGAACGCCCACATCCGCAGCGCCCGCAGCGCACACTCGTCCACCTCGAACCCGGCCACCCCCGCCGGCGCCGCGAACCCGGCCTCACCCACCCCGGGGTGCACGAACTCTCCCACCGGGGAGGCGAGTTCGAAGTCGACGAAGACCGCCGACCCGTCCTCGCGGACGACCACATCGCGCGGATGCAGACCCCCGAGGACGATGCCCCGACCGTGGACGGCACGCAGCGCGCGCTCCACCGCGTCCAGCACCGCCAGCGCCTCCTCCCGGTACGCGGCCACCGCCACCTCGTCCGCCTCCGCGCGCACCAGCGGAAAGCGCCGGCCGAACCAGCGGTGCAACCCCTCGCCCGCCACATACTCCCGGACCAGGAAACGGTGCCCCCGCGCCGTCAGTTCACCCAGCACGGCCGGCACCGCGTCCAGACCCGCCAGCGCCTCCAACGCCCGCTGCTCGCGCGCCAGCCGCCGCACCGCGTCCTCACCACGCCGATCGAGGCCCGCAAACGGGCGGCCCTCCTTCAGGACGACCCGCTCGCCACCGCCGACCGGCCGCGCCAGGTAGCTCCCGCCACCGTTCGAGACGTGCAGCACCCGCTCCACCGTGAACGGGAAACCGTCGACACTCCCGAGCCCCGCGCCCGCCACCGCCCCGGCCAGCACCGCCGGCACCGGCGCCCACTCCGGCAGGTCGAACGCCGCCCGCCGCACCTCCGGACGCAGCACGCCCGACGGCTCGCGCAGCGCCGCCACCACCTCGCCCTCCCCGGTGCGGCACCACTGCTCGGCGAACGCCCCGTAGCGCAGGTACAACGGACCGCGCCGCCACCGCAGACCGCCCGGGATGCCCGGGCCGGGCGCCCCCGCCAGGGCCTCGTCCAGCCCGCCGAGACATCGCTCCAACTGTGCGTCGTCCGCCGGGTACAGCGTCAGGAACGTCCCACTGGAGTCGCGCGGGGCGTACTCGGCGTTCTGCAGCCGCACCAACGCCGGGCTGCGCAGGAATTCGAACGCCACCCCGTGCCCGAAGCAGTACGCCCGCACCACCTCCAGGATCCGCGGCGCGTTCTCCGGACAGGCCGACACGTGGATCCTCCACCCCTGCTCCGGCAATGGCACTGCGCCCGGCCGGTAGCCCACCCACGCCTCGCGCAGGCCGCGAACCCAGCCGTCCGGCGCGGCCCCGGCAGCCGCCGGGAACTCGTCGCGGGCCGCCCACTGGACCGGGGAGTCGTAGAAGACCGGATCGGCGTAGGTGTACGCCTCGTAGCGCATGTCCATCGGATCGCTCCATGGCGCCTCGCGGGGGAATGTGACGCGGCTTCCGACGACGCGGGGGACGTCCGGCCGACCGTCACCGAGAGTCTGCAAGGACGGGCGCGAGCGCCGAAAGAGCCCCGGCGAGGGTTGGCCGGATCCCGCAGGCGCATGCCACCGGCCCGCACACCTGCCCCCGAACCCTCCCTTTACCTGCGCTTTCCCATGCCGGACGCCGCCGCAACCGCGAGCCCGCTCCCGCCCGCGGCACCGTCCCGCCAGCGGCGATACCGGGCCGGGGCCCGTCCCCCCGTCGCACGCGCCGGAGCGACCGCGCCCCGGTCGCACCTCGGCGCAACGTCGGAGCGCACACGCCCGCCGAACGGGCCCCGACCCGGCACCCGCTGTCCGGTACCCGACCGGCGCGCCGCAACCCTCGAAGGCGTGCCCGCACCGCCGCGCACGCCCGGCGTGGGAGCGTCACCGCGCGCCCCACCTCGGACAACACGCCCAGGAAAGGCCCCAGTTGGCCGGTTGTCGGTCTTCCAGGACACCCCGCCCGGGTAGCACCGACGGGTAGCACCGACCACCCCCACGACGCCACCGTCAGCGACCTGACCCTCCGCCCCCGCACCTGACCCCACCCCCGCCGAACGCTTGGCCGCGGGCGGCCGGTTCGGCGCAGCCCACCACGCCTGCCCGTCGTCCGCACCCGCACCCGACAGGCCCCGGCGCGCGGCGGGATCGCGGGCGCGACCTCCACTCGGTGCCGCCCGCGTCCTCACCCGCCGAACCCTCAGGCCCGCGCCGCTCCCGCCAGGTCGATCCCGAGGACACCCGCCGCAGTGGCCACGCCCACGCGGCCCCCGTCGGTGATCACCAGCCCGACCGCAGCCGCGCCGATCGCCAGATCATGCGTGACCCGCTCGGCGCCAGCCAGCACCACGCGGACCAGGCCGTCCGCCCACCCGGCCGCGCACATCAGGCCGCCCGGCGTGGTGGCGACGGCGACCGCGGTGACGGGGACGTCCCGGGCCGGGAGCGGCGGGGAGAGCGGGCCGCGGCCCGGCATCCACGCCTGCACCCGGCCGTCGGCGCCGCCGGTGATCAGCAGGTGGTGCCCGCCGTGGTGGGCGAGATCGAGCGCGGTCACCGGCCCGTCGTGGAGCGGAGCGTCACTGCGCACCGCCTCCGTCCCGTCCCGGTCCTCCAGCAGGTGCACGCCTCCCGCCGCGTCCCCGGCCGCCACGGCGCGCTGCTCGCCGCCCCGCGCGGCGATCGCGGTCGCCCCGGCGTCCATCGAGGCCAGCAGCCGCCGCATCCCGTCGCCGGACGGGCCGGACAGCTCGGAGGGGCGGATCTCCTCGACGGCGCCACTGTGCCGCAGTGCGTACGTGCTGCCGTCGTGGCCGGTGGCCAGCGCGACGGTGGAACGGTCCGTCAGCCGGAGCGGCGAGCCGCCCGAGGGCCGACCGGTGGCAGGGTCGATCGCCCCGATGTCCCAGCCGACGGCGACCGCGAGCTGCCCCTCGTGCGACGGGGCGTTGTGCCGCGCGATCAGGTACACCGGGTCGGTCCGGCGCGCGAACGCCCAGCCGGCCCGCCAGCCCTGCCCGGCGAGCTGCGCGAACCGCTCCGACAGGTCGCCGCCCTCACCGGCCGTCCAGCAGTGCAGCGCGGACGCGCGCTCGCCCGGGTCCGCGGCGGCGATGACCCGCGGCCCGGCCGGCCACCACGCCCGGTGCACGGCGCCGCCGTCCCCCGACTCCGCACCGTTCGCGGCCCGCAGCGCCACCCCGTGCTCCACCGCGAGGCCGACCGCCAGCGGATCGGCGTGCACCAGGAACGCCGGGTCCGCCAGCAGGTCGTCGACCGGGGCCGACGTCCGGACGGCGTGCCGCAGCACCAGATCGAGCCGGTCGGCGTCCTTCGGGCCGGGCTGCTCCTCCGGCAGGAGGTTCTGGCGGATCGACAGGTGGTCGAGTCCGGTCCGGGCGAGGCGCTCGGCGAAGGAGTCCGGCCAGACCCGGTAGCGCCCCTCGTGGTCGGCGGGCAACAGCAGCTCGACGGCCTGCTCCACCGCGAACGGGCCGAGGCTGCCGGGCAGTTCGCCCCACAGCTCCTCGTCGAGAGCGCCCCGGACCGAGGCCAGCGCCACCACCGGAGCCCGGACGAGTTCGGGCAGCGACTCCCACCACGTCTCGGCCAGCGTCTCGGCCCGCCGCGCGAGCGGGGCGCCCGCGTCGAGCAGTATCCCGTCACCGGTGCGGGCGGCCAGCAGCGCCAGCGCGGGCGACGGGTAGACCTCCGCCGGGAGTCGGCGTCCGGCCAGGGACGTCGCCCACCGGGTGAACGCCTCCAGGTCGGTCCACTGCGGCTGATCGAGGTCGAGCACGGCGGCCGGCACGTCCAGCGCGGCCGCCGCCGGCGTGTCGGAGGCGCACTCCACCACGATCCGCAGCCACGGCACCCGCAGCAAGGGCCGCAACACCTCGGCCGCGATGCGCCGCGCGGCATCCGGCAGCAGACCGGAACCCGCCCGGTCGAGGTCGGTCACCACCAGGACGCGCGGCACCCCGTCGATCAACGCCGCGACCAGCTCCTCCGGCCCGGCCGCCGACACACCCAGCAGCCCGGCGAGCCGCCACACGAACAGGTCCACGGTCAACTCGGCGGCGGACAGCGCCACTTCGACCCGCCGACCGGAGTGCGCATGGTCCGGCGGGCACGCGGCGACCAGCCAGTGCAGCAGGTGACTGCGGCCACTGCCGCCCGACCCGGCGACCCGGCACAGCCGCGGCGCCTGCGGGTCCTCCAGCCAGCCCAGCAGCGCCCGCCCGGCCGGGCGCCGCCCGGCGTGCAACGGCGGCAGCGGCGCCGCGCCGTCCGCGACGGGCTGCTCCGGCTCCGGCGCGCCGTACCGCGGGTTCGGCCAGAACCGCAACGGGAAACCGTCGCCGTCCACCTGCCAGGCCCCCTCCACGACCCCCACCGGCACCCGCCCGTCCGGGTCGTGGCCCTCGTCGGCCTTGAACAGCCAGCCCCCGCGCCGCACCGCCTCCGCGCACTGCTCCCGGGACATCCGCGGATACGGCCGGTACCCCGGCGGACGCGGCGGCACAAACCCCTCGACGACCGACTCGCCCGGCCCGTCCGGCACGATCAGCTCGCTGGCCCGGTCCTCACCCATACAAGTCCTCCCCGTCTCGCCCCGTTCGCCCCCGAACGCAGCGGGGACACCCTAGCGCGCAGCAGTGCCGGCCGGACCGCGATCCGCCGCCATCGCCCCACCCGAACCTTCCGAACGAGGATCCCGCTCTCCGGCGGTGCGCGGAAGTACGTGAGTGACGATCCGTCAAAAGCCGGAACCAAGCGGTCTGATGTGATCGTCTGCCCACGCATGAATGACAACACGGTAGTAGGACGACGGGGTTTGCTGCGCACGGCGGTCGCGGGAGCGGCCCTCCTGCCGGTGGCCGGAGTCGGAGCAGGCGCCGCGGTCGGCGCGAGCGCCGGAGTCGCGGCCGCGGCCGAGACGGACGAACCGGCACCGACCGGCGGCGAGACCGTCTACCGGTGGCTCGGCAACAGCGGATGGCGGATCGAGGGCAACGGGAAGACCGTCCTGTTCGACCCGTACATCACGCGGTACCCGACGAACGACTTCGACCCGAAGACGAAACTGACCGTCGCCCCCGACCTGATCGACCAGCACATCGGCAAGCCGGACCTGGTCCTGGTCAGCCACTGCCACTGGGACCACTTCAACGACGTCCCGTACATCGCCAAGCACCACGGCGTGCAGGTGGTCGGGACGGCCACCGCCTGCCACCTGCTCCGCGCGATGGGGGTGAAACCGGAGCAGCTGATCGTGGTGAAGGGCGGCGAATACCTCGACTTCGGCGGGTTCACCGTCCAGGTGGTCGCCAGCCTGCACAGCCGCAACGCCAAGCACCAGTACTGGGTGCCAGGCACCCTCACCGGCCCGCCCGCCACCGCCCCGCGGACCATCGGCGACCTCCCGGAGGGTGACACCCTCGCCTTCCAGGTCCGCCTCGGTGACGGCCCGTCCGCCCTGCTGACCGGCGCCGCCGACTTCTCCGAACAGCACTACGCCGGACTGAAGCCGGACATCGCCATGCTGTCGGCGGAGACCAACGCCCACAGCGTCCACCGCTACGTACCGCGGCTCCTCAAGGCCCTCGACCACCCCCGCACGGTGATCCCCGTGCACTGGGACTCCTTCGAGACCCCGCTCACCGAGCCGGCCGTCCACGACACCGGGATGGACCTGGACGGCCTCATCAACCAGACCCGCGAACTCTCCCCCCAGACCCGCCTGATCCGCCCCGAACACCTGACCCCGCTCCGCCTCCGCGCCTGACCGCCCCGGCCCCGCCTGCGAGGCCGCCCCGGCCTTCGAAATCTGCCGCCCAACCGTCAACTATGGTGTGCGGACGCCACGGTGGCACCACCTGCCACCGTGCGCCGAACCGCACGACACCACCAGGGGGACCCATGACCGAGGCCGCACAGCACCTCCAGGCCACCATCCCGGCCACCATCACCACCGAGCGGCTGATCCTGCGCCCGTTCACCGCCGCCGACGCCGACGACCGCTACGCGTACCAGTGCCTGCCCGAGGTCGTCCGCTACCTCTACCGCCCGGCACTCACCCGCGAGGGCAACGAGGCCTCCATCGCCACCCGCGGCGTCCACGCCGGCTGGAGCGCCGACAACGACGGCCTCCTCTGGGCCGTCTGCCGGGCCGACCAGCCGGGCGTCGTCGGCGAGGTCGTCGTCACCCTCACCAACGCCCGCGCCCGCCAGGCCGAGATCGGCTGGGTCTTCAACCCGCAGTACGCCGGCCAGGGCTACGCCACCGAAGCAGCCCGCGCCCTCACCACAACAGCCTTCGAATCCCTGGGAGTTCACCGCCTCTTCGCCCGGCTCGACGCCCTCAACACCCCCTCCGTCCGAGTCTGCGAACGCCTCGGCATGCGCCGCGAGGCCCACCTGATCGACAACGACCTCGACGGCGACCGCTGGGGCACCGAATACGTCTACGCCATCCTCGCCCGCGAGTGGAACGCCTGACCCATCACCTGCCCCGCCCGGCTGTCCGACGGCCGGGCGGACGTGCGGCGGCACCGGCCGACTGATTCATGACGGATTCGCCCCGTCCCGCCGCTGCGTAGCGTCATCGAGGTCAGCCGCCCCGACCGCATGGGAGCACCACGATGCCCGCCTACGCCCTGGCCCAGGTCCACTCCGTCGAGGTCTGCCCCGACACCGTCGAATACCTGCGGCGCATCGACGCCACCCTCGACGCGTTCGGCGGACGCTTCCTCGTCCACCGCGGCAAGTTCGAGACCATCGAGGGCAGTTGGGGCCGGAAGGGCCTGATCATGATCGAGTTCCCCGACTACCAGCAGGCCCACGCCTGGTACACCTCACCCGCCTACCAGGACATCCTGCCCCTGCGCACCCGCCACATGACGGCCGACGTGATCATCGCCGACGGCGTCCCCGCCGGCTACCGGGCCGGGCACCGCTTCGACGAGCACTGAGCCCGCCCCTCCCGGCCGGCGTGCCGTCGGGCCCGCCGGCCGGGACACGCCGGTGCCCGGCGGGTGGGATTCCCGCCGGGCACCTGAATGCGAATGCTGAGGTCAGCCCTTAGAAGTGGGCACCGGACTCGGTGTGCGAGCCCTCGACGCCCTCGTCACCGGCGAAGACCCAGCCCTTGGAGTGCTCGACGCCGCACGGGTCGACCTCGGAGTGGACCTTGGCCTCGCCGGCCCCCTCCTCGTTGGCGATGAACTGACCCTGGTTGAACTCCGCGCCCTCGTGGCCTTCGTGGCCGTGGGCAGAGGCGAGTCCGGCGCAGCCGAGGACGAGGGGGGCGGCGAGGGCGCTGACGGCCAGAACACGCTTGAGAGCACGCATGAGAATCTCCTCCGAGAAGTTGGTCGGTGGCGGGCGCGGTGTCGGTCCTGCCGATTCCAGAACGCCACGGGATCCGGAGGCCCGCAAAAGGGCCGTGCGGCCGTCTGGTCCTGACGGATCCTCAGAACCCTTGCGCCTGCGGGGGAGGGGAGGTTCGAAGGTTCACCCCTGGGTGGTCGCCCGGGAAGCGCTCTGATTTACCTAACAGATCGTCAGATCACTTTCATCACACGACAGATGGCGCAGCGCGGCGCTCACGGGTGCCAGGGTGCCGCAGTGGTCGAACCCTGCGCGCGTCCTCCGAGCGCGGAACGATGTTCGGCGCGAGTGGCGGGCCGAGGCCGGGAGCGGTACTGCTCGCGCGGCGGGACCATCGAGGCGCCCGTCCGGCGATCCCGATCCGGGCGTCGTCGGCGGCGTGCGTACCTCGCCGCCTGGCCCGTTCGAGGGTGTCCGGTCGTCGCGCTCCTGAGTTCTCATCAGGCCCCCGTGGTCGCGGCAGTGCTGATGCCGGGTTGGCATCCCGCGTTCGGGCATCCGAGCGATTCGCCAGGTCCACTGATAGTAATAATTGATAACACTTGGTATTAGCTGTACATAGTCAAGGGCATGACGAGACATTTCCGCGGACCGTGGCGGCTCAAATCCCGAACGGCCCGCTTCATCAGCGCCGCAGCCACACTCGGCCTGGTCGGTACCAGCCTGGTCGCCTCGTGGGGCGCCGAGGCCGCCGCCCCTGAACGCCCCCGAGCGGTGGCCATGCCGGAGCGTGTCCGAGCCACTGGTTCGCCCCTCCTGCAGGAGGACTTCACCGGCGCGACCGCGGACCCGAGGTTCGTCGCCGTCGGCTCGGCGTGTCTGACGGGTGCTCCGACCTCGCCCCTCGGGCCGGACGGCCGCCCGCTGGGCGGCTGCCCGCTCCCGCAGGTCGGCCCGGTGCCGCCGCTGGACGGCTCGCCGTTCGGCTACCTGCGGATCACCGACTCCAGCAACGACCAGAACGGCGCGGTGCTCTTCGAGCAGGCGCTGCCGGCCAACGCCGGTCTGGACGTGAGCTTCGACCAGTGGCAGTACGGCAGCACCACGCCCGCCACCCCGGCGGACGGCATCTCGTTCTTCCTGGTCAACGGCGATGTCTCGCTCGATCACCCCGGCGCGTTCGGCGGCAGCCTCGGCTACGCGCAGAAGCTGCCCGACGACAACCCGAACCTGACCTTCCTGCCCGGCGTCGACGGCGGCTACCTGGGCGTCGGACTCGACGTCCTCGGCAACTACTTCGGCGACTGGGAACACCGCGGCAACGGTTGCCCGCCCGGCCAGCGTTCCCCGGCCGGAACGGGCTTCCACGTCCCGGCGCCCGGACCCAACATGGTCACCGTCCGCGGCCCGGGCAACGGCCTCGAGGGCTACTGCTTCCTGACCGCGACGACCAGCAACTTCACCACCACCGGCCCGTGGCCGTCCACCCTGCCGGGCAACCTGCAGGGCCCGCTGACCGCCCTGCCGCCGGGCGTGACGCCGGCCCAGGCCCAGGCACTGCTGGAGCCGTCCCGCCGCCGGGTCAACGTCCACATGACCCCGGCGCCGAACCCGGTCCTGACCATCAGCGTCGACTTCAACGACGGCACAGGCCCGCACCAGGTGCTGAGCACCCCCGCGCCGCAACCCGTCCCCCCGACCTACAAGTTCGGCTTCGCCGGCTCCACCGGCCTGTTCACGGACGTGCACCTCATCCGCAACGTGGTGATCGGCACCGACCAGCCACTGCCCGAACTCAACCTCGTCAAGCAGGCCCACCAGCCCCTGCCCGCCGACCTCACGATCGGCAGCACGATCCCGTACGACTTCGTCGTCACCAACTCCGGGACCATCCCGATCAACAACCTGGCCGTCAACGACCCGAAGGTCGGTCCGATCAACTGCCCCGTGACCGTGCTGGAACCGGGCAAGACAGTCACCTGCACAGCGACCTACCTGGTCACCGCAGGAGACGTCGCCGCAGGCCACGTCGTCAACACCGCCCAAGCCACGGGCACCGCAGACGGCGATCCCGTGACATCGCCACCATCCACCGAGGACATCCCCGTGGTGGCCCCGCCGGGCATCGAGATCGTCAAGCACGTGGACGCCCCCGAGCCCTTCAACGTGGGCGACACCGTCCCCTACACCTACGTGGTGAGCAACACCGGCGGCACCGAGGTGACGAACCTCTCGGTGACCGACGACAAGATCACCAACATCACCTGCGACACCACCACCCTGGCCCCCCGCGGCAGCCCCGGCGACAGCACAGAATGCCACGGCACCTACGTGATCACCGCAGCCGACGCCGCAGCCGGCCGCTCCACCAACCACGCGACAGCACACGGCACATCCAACGGCGAGCCAATCACCTCCCCCGAGACAGAAGCCACCGTCACAGTCATCGGCCCGTCCTCCCTCGCCCTGAGCAAGCAGGCAGACACCGCAGGCCCCGTCCACGTGGGTGAGACCGTCGGCTACACGTACACCGTCACGAACACCGGCACCGCCGTTGTCCACAACGTGACCGTCTCGGACGACCATGTTGCC
>NZ_JBIUCB010000039.1:0-42713 GCF_044593455.1 Kitasatospora sp. NPDC051984 | reverse complement strand
CTTGAGGACGCCGCCGATCAGGTACTCGGCGAGCGTGGCGCCGTCGAGCTGTTCGCACAGGTCCCGGACCGGTTCGACCAGGGCCGGGCCGACGAGGGCCGGGGCGGCCACCCGGTCGAGGAGCCAGGCCCGGGCCGGGGCCAGGTCGAGGGTCTCGGCGAGCAGATCGGAGTAGTGGTGCACGCGCACGCCGTGGTCGCGCAGCACCTGCGCGAAGGCGTCGTGCTCCTCCCGGGCGCGCTTGGCCCACAGGATGTCGTCGAACAGCAGCTCGTCGACGTTGCCCGGGGTCAGCCGGGCCAGCTCCAGGCCCGGTCGGTGCAGGACCACCTGGCGCAGGCGGCCGGCCTCGGAATCGACACGAAGGGTGGACATCGGTGGCGCTCCTCTCAAGGGAGTTCAGTACTGCAGGGGTTGTCGGTGCCGGTGACGCGCGGTCAGGGCGCGGCGCAGGACGGTGGGCAGACCGGGCGGCCGGGCGGTGAGGGCCGCCTACGGCAGCAACGGCGCCTCGACAGGCCCGGTCTTGGCGGCCGGGCCGGGCACGGCGGCGGGGTCGGCCTCGGCGGCGGTGCCGTGGGTCGGGTGCGGGCGCTTCACCCAGATGTAGGCGGGGATGCCGAGCAGGATGGTGAACAGGCCGTAGTAGACGGTCTGGTAGCCGCTGCCCTGGATCGACCAGTAGGAGAAGGCGAGGGCGAGCACCGTGATGGTGATGTCCTTGATCAGCCGCCGCCGGTCGAGCTGCTTGCGGTCGTGCTGCACCAGCCAGTAGAGCTGGGCGGCCGCCGAGATCAGGTACGGGATCACCGCGGTCAGCACGCTCAGCAGCACGATCTCGGTGAACACCTTGGTGAAGCGGGTGTAGCTGACCACGGTCAGTAGCGAGGCGAGCACGGTAGCCGAGATGATGCCGAAGGCCGGCACCTCGCCGCGCCCCTTGGTGCCGGCGAACACGGGCGGGAAGAGGCCGTCGCGGGCCGCCGCCATCGGCATCTCCGCGCAGATCATCGTCCAGCCGTTGAGCGCGCCGACCCCGGAGATGATCGCCGCGGCGGCGACCAGGTTGCCGGCCCAGTGGCCGCCCGCGATGTTGTTCATGGCGTCGGTGAACGGCGCGCTGGAGGAGGCGAGTTGGTCGTGCGGCACGGTGCCGAAGACGGCCAGGGTGCCGAGCAGGTAGATCGCGGCGCAGGCCAGCGTGCCGTATATCGTCGCCCTCGGCACGTTGCGCCGCGGGTCGCGCACCCGCCCGGCCGCCACCGAGGCGGTCTCCAGGCCGATGTAGCTGAACAGCGCGATCGCCCCGGCCGCCGAGATCGCGCCCAGCGCCGAGCCGCCACTGGCGTTGAAGGCCCCGAAGTTGCCGGACTTCACGAACAGCAGCCCGGCGGTGGCCATGAACGCCAGCGGCAGGAACTTCAGCACCGTGGTGACCACCTGGAAGGCACCGATGTTGCGCACCCCGGTCAGGTTCACGATCGCCGGCACCCACAGGCCGATCAGCGCGATGGCGACCGACGTCCAGGTGTGGTGGCCCTTGTTGACGAACACCTCGACGTAGCCGACCCAGGCGACTGCGATCGCCGCATTGCCGGCCCAGGCGGTGATCCAGTAGGACCAGGCGGTGAGGAAGCCGGCGAACTCGCCGAACGCCTCCCGGGCGTAGACATACGGACCGCCACTGCCCGGCACCCGCTCGGTCAGCCGCCCGAAGGTGACGGCCAGCGCCAGCGCCCCGATGGTCACCAGCACGAACGCGACCAGCGCGATCGGCCCGTAGGGCGCGAGCGCGGACGGCAGCGCGAACACCCCGGTACCGATGATGCTGCCGACCACCAGCGCGGTCGCCGCAGGCAGCCCGAAGGTCTTGTTCCCCTGCGCGGGTGGCTCGGCTGCTGGTCTTGCACGGTCGGGCGCGGACATGATCTGACTCCTTGGGCGATGGGCTGGGAGGACGGGACGGGACGCGGTGAGGGTTTGCCGTCCGCCGATAAAGATCTTCGATCGGCGAGGCGAAGCGACCCAGGGACCTACGGGCCCTGATCGTGCCGCCACCGGTCCCAGCCGCAACGGCCTGAGGGCCCCGGTTCCCGACCGGCAGCTGCTGTGACAGCTCTCGAACTGAAGGGCCGCCACCTGCACGTCGTCTCCCAATACGCGCTGGGGGCCGCCGATTCCGACAGCCGGGCAGTACCTCTCTCGGCCGCTGCCGCGGTGTGCAACGTCCCGCAGCCGCCATCCAGCTGGGACGGAACCCGTCGTTCGACGGCTGCCCCGTCCCGAGGCCCCAACCTGGTCGCCGGCGTCCGCCTTGGCGGACAGCCCCGGGCCGCCTGCGGCAATCGGCAGGCGTCACCGCGTGGTGACTCACATCCCGGCTACGTCACCCCGAGGCAGGTGGGGCAGTCCCGTCATCTCAGACGATCTTCAGCTATGACAGGCCATCGGGGTAGATTGTTCTGTCCGCTGCGGGAGCGGGCACGGCACATGGAGATGACATGGCGGACAACGTGGCAGGTCAGGCGAATGCCCCGGTGAAGGTGTTCCTGTTGGATGACCACGAGGTGGTCCGCCGCGGCGTCCACGACCTGCTGGACGCCGAGCCCGATCTGACCGTGGTCGGCGAGGCCGGCACCGTCGCGCAGGCGCTGGCCCGGGTGCCGGCGCTCCGCCCCGATGTGGCGATCCTCGACATGCGGTTGCCGGACGGCAACGGGGTGACGGTCTGCCGGGAGCTGCGTTCCCAGATGCCTGAGCTGGCCTGCCTGATCCTGACGTCGTTCGATGACGAGGAGGGCCTGCTCGACTCGATCCTGGCCGGCGCCTCGGGCTATGTTCTGAAGCAGGTCAGCGGCACCGACCTGGTCTCCGCCGTGCGCACCGTTGCCTCCGGGCAGTCCATGCTGGACCCGGGCGCCGCCACCCGGCTGATGGCCCGGCTGCGCGCCGACGCCGCCCCCGAGCCGTCCAACGTGCCCCAGCTCACCGACCGCGAACGGGAGATCCTCGCGCTGATCGGCGAGGGCCTGACCAACCGGCAGATCGGCCAGCGCCTCTACCTCGCCGAGAAGACCGTGAAGAACCACATCTCCCGGCTCCTGGCCAAGCTCGGCGTCGAGCGGCGCGTCCAGGCCGCCATCATTGCCACCCAGACCCTCGCCGGCCCCGGCCACCACCACAATGCGGGCCGCCCGGCCTAGGGTCTGTCCGTCTGTCCAGCCGATCTTGCCGGGCGCCCGACGCCGGATCATCCCGCCTGGAAGCACCGGCAAACCGCCCAAGTACACCCAGTACGAGGACGGTTCGCCGGCACTCCCAGCCGGGCCACGCCCGTGCAACGGCTGGCGGCGCGAGCTGGGCGACCGGCACATCGTCAGCGAGTGCCGGTCGCGTCAGGGACTTCCGGTCAGCTGTGACTGCCGCTGAGGGGGACGATCCATTCGAGAACGGTGCCGGCCGGCTGGTTCGCGACGAGGGTGAAGGTGCCGCCCAGTTCCTCGGCACGCGAGCGCAGGTTGGCCAGTCCGCTGCGGCGCGTGACGGCCGGGTCGATGCCCCGGCCGTTGTCGCTCACTCGCAGGCACAGATCCGCGGCGGTGACTTCCACACTGACGTCGACGGCGGTGGCGTGGGCGTGCCGAGCCGCATTGGAAAGGGCCTCGCCCAGCACGGCCAGCAGTTGGTCGGCGAACTCGGTGGACACGTCGGTGTCCAGGAGGCCGGTCATCCGCAGCGCCGGGGCGAAGCCGAGCGCCTCGGTGGCCCGCTCGATAGTTGCCACCAGTCGCGAGCGCAGACCCTTGCCGTCCCTGTCCTGCTTCTGCTCGCGCAGGGCATAGATCATGGAGCGGATGACCCGGATGGTGTCGTCCAGGTCGTCTCTGACCCGCCGGACCCGCTTGTGCACCTGCGGCCGGTCGGCAAGCAGGCCCAGGGTGGACTCCAGTGTCAAGGCGCCGCCGAACAGCCGCTGGATGACGAGGTCGTGCATGTCGCGGGCAATACGGTCGCGATCCCCCTGTACCTCGCGTTCGGCACGGGCGGCGGCCAGCTCGGCCTGGGCGGCGAGCTGCGCGGTGATGTCCCGTGCCACGGTGGAGAAGCCGATCAGCGTGCCGTCGGCGCCGGACATCGCCGAGACGGTGACGGCCACGTCGACCTCGGTGCCGTCCGATCGGCGCCACCGGGTCTCGTGCGGCTCTGCACGTCCACCGGCGCGGATCTCCGCCACCGCGGCGTGGAGAGCGTCCATCGCCCCACCGGGCAGGAGTACGTCGGCCGGCTGCCCGACGATCTGCTGCTCGGTATGGCCGAACAGGCGTTGAGCGCCCGGGTTCCAGGTCTGGACGAGGTGGGTGGGCGCAGGATCGACGCAGATCATGGCGTCGTTCGAAGACGTCACGATGGCCGCGAGCCGGGACGCCGCGCGCTGGGCCGCCTCGAGTTCGGTGTGCAGCGCGATCAGGCCCCGGTTGGTGTCGTCGAGCTCCTGGCGCAGGTCGGCGATCAGCTCCGCGCTGTCGGCGGGCTGGGTGTCGCGGAGCTCTCCGATGGCCAACTGTCCTCCGTCGTCTGTCATATGCCGGGCATCATCATCATGGCATGCCGCTGCGATCGCGGATCACGAGCACGGTGGCGTCGTCGGAGGGCCGTGCGTGGTCGCGGTGCACGACGGCGGCGATGATCGCCGGGTGGTGCTCCAGCAGGCGGGGGTGGTCTTCCAGGTTCCAGCCGGAGCGGATCCCGTCGGACGTCAGCACCAGGGTCGAGCCGGGTTCCCAGCGGCAGTGCTGGAGGTGTGTGCGCGGAACGGGGAGATGGGTACCGAGGGTGCCCGGGCGGTCCAGTAGATGGACCGAGCGGTGACCGTTGGTGATGATCCGTCCGGTGATGTTGCCGACCGCCGCATAGCTGAGCTCGCCGTTCTCAGGGTCGATGACGCACGCGCCCAGGACACCGCCCCGGGTGGCGCGCATCGCCTGATGGGCTCGCCGGATGAAGTCGTCGAGGGCGGTGACCGGGCCGTGCTCGAACGTGGTGATCGCGGCGCTGGCCGCCAAGGCGGCACCGGCGCCGTGGCCGAGGCCGTCGACGACCAGGGCGGTCAGCCGCTCGCCAGGCATGACCGACCACGCGTCTCCGGACTCGCCGTCACCGCCCAGCGGGACATTGACTCCGCCGAAACACCAACGCCCTGCCGTGCCTGGGGGGTTGGCGCCCAGCCGGGCGTAGACGACGGTGCCTCCCCGGGTGGAGTACCAGTCGAACTCGACGGAGTTGCGCCGCACGACGCCCAACCCGGCATTCAGACCGCCACGACGGTTCGAGGACGGCACCAGGTCCACCGGGGGAGTGAGGGACGCCGCTGTCATTCCCGGGCCGCGGTCGACAGAGATGAGCTCGATCCCGTCTGCGGTCCTGCGGGCCAGCACGTATCCCCCGGGGTGGGCGTGCCGCACGAGGTTGGTGCCGAGCTCGGTTGCCACCAGCTCGGCCACGCCCGCAGGAAGGCCGTGCTGGCCGACTGCCATCCGGGCGACCGCCCGGCGCAGGGCACCCACGTCCTCCTCTGCCTCGATCGCATGGAGGCGGTGTTCGTTCTCGCTCATTGCCGCACCCCTGTTACCGCTGCCACTTCACGATCACCACGGTCGTGCCCGAGTCGGCGCCCGATGTGAGGGTCAGGTCGTCCACCAGCCGTCGCGACCCCGGCAGGCCCAGGCCCAGGCTGCCCTTGGTGCTGAAGCCGTCGGTCATCGCCGCCTCGATGTCGGCGATGCCCGGACCGTCGTCGGCGAAGGTGACTCGCACCCCCCGGCGCCCCTGCTCGTACACCTGCTCGGCACGGATCCGGCCGCGGCCCCCGGTGGCGTAGTTGAGGATGTTACGAGCCAGCTCGCTTCCGGCCGTGATCAGTTTGGTCGCGTCGACCAGGCCCAGACCCACCGCCTCGGCCTCGGCACGCAGGACCTTGCGGACCCGGATCAGATCGGCCTCATGGGCGATCGCGAAGACGGCCGGCTCCGCGTCCGTTGTGGTATTCCAGGTCACAGCCGGACCGCGCCGTTCTCGCCGCGGCGCAGCCGCTGCAGCAATGCCAGGCCCTGCTCGGCGTTGAGCGCCGTGTCCAGATGGCCCATCGGGACACCCAGTTCCACCAGTGTGATGGCCACCGCGGGCTGAATTCCCACGATCGCGGCTTGGGCTCCCAGCAGCCGGATCATCGCCACGATTCGTGCCAGCACCCGTGCGATGAACGAATCGACCATGGTCAGCCGGCTCACATCGATCAACATCCCGGATGCACCGGTGCGCGCGACCTCCCGGGTGAGCTGCTCCTCGATCTGGACCACGGTCGTGTCGTCCAGGTCGCCCTGCAACGCCACCAGCAGCGTGTCACCGATCCGCATCACCGGTACGACGTCGTCGCTCACAGCGAACCCCCCATGGACAGCGCCCGGGTGGCGGTCTCGGCGGTCCCGGCCCGCTCGGCCAGCAGCGCCAGCGCCAGTTGCAACGCGTCCTGCAAGGTGTTGCGCGACCGCAGGCGCCCCATGTCGATGCCCAGGTGCACCATGGACTGCGCGGTCTCCGGCCGCACCCCGCTCAGAATGCTCACCGCCCCCATCAGCGCAGCCGCCTGGACGGTCTTCAGCAGATGCTGAGCCACCTGGGTGTCGATGGTGGGCACCCCGCTGATGTCCAGGATCGCCACCTCCGCCTGAGTCTGGGCGATCTTCTCCAGCAGGCCCTCGGTCAGCCGGGTGGCCCGCAGGGTGTCCAGGGTCCCGATGATCGGCAACGCGAGTACCTTGTCCCACACCTGGATCACCGGCGTGGACAGCTCCAGGATCTCGTCGCGTTGGCGCTGCAGCCGCTGCTCGGTCTCCCTGCGCTCGGTGACGTCGCGGATCGCTGCGGCGACCAGCAGACCATCGGCCGTCTGGAGCGGGCTCAGGCTGATCTCGAGGGGGAACTCCGTGCCGTCCCTGCGCATTCCGGACAGCTGGAGTCCCGCGCCCATCGGCCGCAGCCGGGGGCCGGTGAGGAAGCCGTTGCGGTGGCCCACGTGGCGGTCGCGGTACCGCGGCGGTACCAGCACCTCTATCTCCCGGCCGACCAGTTCCCCGCGATCGAAGCCGAACAGCGTCTCGGTCTGCCGGTTGACCAGTACGATGCGCCCGTCCGGGCCGACGATCACCATGGCGTCCGGGGCCGACTCCAGCAGACCGTGGAACAGCGACTCGGCCCGCGCACTTTCGGTGACATCCCGCAGGGCCAGGACGAAGCCGGTCACTGCGCCCTCTTCGTCCAGAACCGGCGTCAGAGCGACCCTGGCCAGGAAACGCTCGCCCCCCTTGCGGATCCGCCAGCCTTCGAAACTCCACCGGCGCTCTTTGCTTGCCGCGGCCAGTTCCTGATCCAGCAGTCCGGCGTCGCGATCCTCCGCGGTGTGCAGCACCGACACCGACCGCCCCACCATCTCGGCGCCGGTGTAACCCGTCATCGAGGCGGCAGCGCGGCTCCAGCGAACCACCTGCCCACTTGGGCTGATCTTGATCAAAGCCTGATCGGTGACCGCGTCCAGCATGGACTCAAGCTCACGCACAGTCGCCTGGGGCTCCTGCTCGCCTATCGATGGTGTCGTCGTCATAGTCGGCCCCATCTCCCCTCTCGTACGGCCCGGGTCGGGCATCCACGGGCGACGTTGCGGTCCCGTCCGCGCTGATGCTACCGGGCGGACCCAGCATGCCGACGACCGGCCACCGCGTCCCTGCTCGGCAGTCGGCCGCTGCTCCAACGGGCACCGGGTCGCGCCGGGTCACCGGGCCGTGAGATGGCGGACGAGCAGCTCAACGCCCTCCGGGTCGAGGGTGGCGACCCGCCAGGCCGGCGATCAGGTCGGTGGCGGTGCCGTCCGTCTCCTGCCGGTGGCTGGGAGATCGGCGGGGAGGGTCAACGTACGACGGGCAGTCACCCCCGTTCCCCCGCCGGAGCGCCCTCACCGGTCCCCGGCCGGAACGGGCCATCGGCGGCGAAGGCGTGGGCGGCGAAGCGTTCGCCCATGCGGCGGTAGGCGGCGGCGGAGGGGTGCAGGCCGTCGGGGAGGTCGGCCGTCTCGGTGGGGCCTAGCAGGTCGCGGCCGTCGAGGTGGTGCAGGTGAGGGTCGTGTGCCTGCCGGAGTGCGACGATCCTTGCCAGCTCGTCGCGGACCACCTGCAACGACAGTGCCCCGCGGGCCAGTTCGGCCGGGTCGCCCAGTGCGGTGACCTTTCCGTCGCGGCCGGTCGTGGTCGGGCCGGGGTGGGTCTCGAGTGCGGGGCAGCTGACCGGGGAGATCACCAGCAGCGGGGTGTCGGGGTGCCCGTCCCGGATGGTGTCGAGGAATCCGTGGACGGCCGGACCGAACGTCCGTAGCCGGAAGGTGGCCAGGCCCACGATGTTGATGCCCGTTTTGATGCTGATCAGGTCGGCGGGCAGGTCGCGGATGGTCCGGGCGACGTAGGGGTCCAGCATGTCGTTGCCGGGCTGGCTGAGGTTGGTGACTTCCACGCCCCCGAGCGACGCCGCCACCACGGGCCAGGTGCCGGTGGGGCCGTCGGCCTCGAGGCAGTGGCTGATGGAACTTCCGTGGTGCACCCACCGGCGACGACCGTCGGGCAGCGGCGCCAGGATCTCACCGTCGGCCCGGAGCGCCACCAGTTCGGTGGGGGTCTGCTGCGGCAGCCACAGTTCGACGTTCTTCATCCCGGCCGGCAGCCCGGCGAAGCGCGCCGTCCCAGGTTCTCCCGGGATCAGCCGCGGCGCTGCCCCAGGGGCCGCCATCCGCCACACGTTCCCCAACGGTGCTCGTCGGCGACCCAACAGCACACCGTCCACCGTCAGTTCGAGCATCCCGGTCGGCCGGGGGCGGGGGTCGCTGTCGAGCTGCCCGGTGGAGGTGAGGACCACGAACTCCAGCACCCGCGCATCGGTGCGGAACACCAGCCGCACCCCCGACGGCATCAGCGTGCCCCCGTAGACCGACGGGTCCTGGTACTGCTCCTTCGTCCAGGCCGGCAACCGTCGCGGCATCACCCCCGCCGCCGTCGCCTCCAGGTCCAGCGCGCCCCGTACCTCCACCGGCCCGCCCGCCAGCGGGTACTCCCGCATCGTCACTGCCACCCCTCCTCGCCTCGGCCCCGTCCGGCCGGGCGGGTGCCCGGCCGGAGCCATCTGGCCCCTCCCCGAACCTAGCGACCCGAGTTGGAGATTCCGTGCTGATGGGACGGGAGTACTGGTCCAATGATCGGGGCCCGCGGGGATGATCCCCGGTACGACCCGCAGCGGCCGCCCCCGTCCGGCTGCTCCCCCGTCCGGCTGCTCCCCGGGGCCGGCCGAAGCGTGGGGCCGCGCCCCTCGTCGAGCGCCGCACGTACAGTGTGCTGCCCAGTACCCGCCGGCCCTCGCTTCATCCGTGCGGCGGAATACCCGAAACCCGTGCTCCTGAAGCTCGTTGTCCTACGGATCCATCACCACCCGAACCGGGACAAACGGGAGAGCACCCTCATGAAGACCGCTTTCCGCGGCACCCTGCTGGCCTCCGCCCCACTGCTCGCCACGCTGCCGCTGATCGTCGACACCTCCGCCCGCGCCTACTCCGCCACACCCACCACCGATGCCACGTGCGTCCTCCGCGGCCACGGGGTCTTCACCGGCGCTGTCGATGCCGGCGGCACCAACCTTCCGGTCCCCGACACACTGGCGATGACGGGGACCGTGACCTGCGTGGATCCCGCCGGCGCGCCCGTGGCCTCCGGCACCTTCGAACGGACCGTCACCATGCCGGCCACGGAGTGCACCGGCGACGAGCACGGGGACACCTCCACCACGACCGTCCACTGGAGCGACAAGACCACCTCCACCTTCAAGTTCGACAAGACCGACGTCGTGAAGGTGAACGGCACCGCCTCACTGGTCGTCAGCGGCGAAGTCACCGGCGACAGCGCGGAGTTCGCGGGCGACACCCTCAAGGCGGTGGGCACCAGCTTCGGCGCCGGCTGCGGCACCCCGGCCGGCGAAACCGCGCTCGACTCGACGCTCGTGCTCCGCCTCAGCCACTGAAACGACTCCTGAACGACCCCTCGACGCCCGCACCACGAAGGACGACCCGACATGCTCCCGGCCCAACTCACCAGCCCCAAGGCCCGCGTCTACGCGATGCTCGACACCGACGGCGACGGAACCGCCTCCCGGCACGACTACTTCGTCCGCATTGAACGAGCCCGCCGGGCCACCGGCCGGACGCCGGACGACCCCCTGGTCCTCGCCGCCCTCGCGGCGGGCGAACGCGCCTGGGCCGCGATGGACGCCAACGGCGACGGCGTCATGACCTTCGCCGAGTACGACGCCTGGGTGGACGCGGACAAGTTCGACCACGTCTGCCGCCACGCCCTCGCCGCCCTGTTCGACCTCGCCGACGCGGACCAGGACGGCGCCCTGCAACGCTCCGAGTTCACGGCGCTCCGCCAGGCCCTCGGCAACCGGCCCGACCACGCCGACGCCGCCTTCGACGCCCTGGACACCGACGCGGACGGCCTGGTCGGCCGCGACGAGTACCTGGCCTCGATCCGCGCCTACGTCACCGGCGACGGCTCCCCCATGGGCGACTCCCTGTACTGACCGCCCTCCCCCGGCACGTTCGGCGCCGGCGGACGATCACGGAAGGCAGCCGCCGGAGCGCGGCGGGCTGGTCGACCCGGTCCGGGCGGAGGGATCAGCCCCACGGCGGTCGGCCGGTTCCTTCCGCCCACAGCGCCAGGGCCCGGCGGTCAACGGCGCGGATCCCGACCTGGGCACAGAACGCGGCGGCGGCCTTGGTGAAGGTGCTGGTCGTGACGACCAGTGCGAGGTCGCAGCGGTGGACGTCACGGTAGGTGCCGTTGACCTTCTGCACGTCCTGGGAGCCGACGAGCGTCTTCGGCCCGTACCGCTTGGCCTGGATGAGGATTCGCTGCCCGGCCGGGGTGGTCGCCAGGACGTCGGCGGCAAGGTCGCCGGCGCCGCCGACGACGGTGACCTCGGTGCAGCCGTCGCGCCGGCACAGCACCGCCAGCGCGTGCTCGAACTCCTTCGGACTCATCGACTGGAACGCCCCGATGTGCCGCAGTTGCGCGACCTGCCCCTCGTGTTCCCGCCTCGACGCCGCCACCCGGCCGCGCACCACCAGCACCGCGACGGCCAGGGCGGCGGCGAGCAGGCCGAGCAGGAGCAGCAGGTGGTGGAGGAGCCAGTCGAGCAGGAGCACGGCCAGGATGACCGCGGCGGTCGTGAGGGTGAACAGGACGATGCCGTGGTGGCGGGCCTGCGCGCGGCGGGCTGCACTGCGACGGCGGCGACGGGCTGGCCTGCGTGCCACGATGCTCCCCCTCCGGACCAGGCTGCTGGCGGTGATCGTAAGGGGGTGACGGCTTCCTGCGGTCGGATTCAGGCCCAACCGGCCGGGAGTGCAGGTGGGTTGGCCGGATCGAGACGGTCAGCGGCCGAACGGCCGGCGACGGAAGCCGCTCGGGCGACGGGCCGTCAGTTCTGTTCGGCGCGTGAGAGCGCCGGGAGCAGGTGGACCATCCACGGCAGCGCGACGCCGAGGAACAGCACGCAGGAGGATTCGCCCAGCGCGGGGAACCAGCCCCAGCCGAACTCAGGTCCCTGCTGCTGATGCCAGGCATGGTGGTGCAGCACGACCGTCAGCACACCGACGGGGACCAGCAGCAGCCGCTGGCGGACGGCGAAAGCGGCGAGGGCCGGCAGGACCGCGGTCACGGCCCAGGCCTCCACGGGCCCGAATCCCGTGGCACGAAGGCCGGGGGCGAGCCCGGCGACGAGGCAGGCCCACACCGCCGCCGCTGCCGCGGTGGCGATGCTGGTTGCCAGCCAGGCCCAGATACCGCGGTGCGGTCGATCGGCGGGAGCGGTGGGAGCGGTGGGAGCAGTGGGAGCGGTGGGAGCGGGGTAGGTGGTCACGGCCGGACCGTACCGGCCGCTGCCCCGTCACCGGCCGCGCCGCGCGCCCGGCTCGCCCGACCGAGCTACACGGCTTCGGAGTCGGGGACGAAAAACCGGTGCGGAGGACGCGGATCGTGGCCGGCACGCCACGCTCCTGAACGCGGGTACGTCATAGGCGCCGACTCCCTGGGCGGCGACCGGCCCCGGGTTGACCCTCTCCTGGCGTCAGGGTTCAGCATGGCGGTGCGCGAGAGGAGACGGGTGTGACTGAGCGAGGCGCGAGTTATTCGGTGGGGCAGGTGGCGGGATTCGCGGGGATAACGGTGCGGACTTTGCACTATTACGACCGGGAAGGATTGCTTTCGCCGAGTGAGCGGAGTGCGGCAGGGTATCGGCTGTACAACGACCGGGATTTGGCGCGGCTCCAGCAGATTCTGTTCTACCGGGAGCTCGACTTCCCGGTGGAGGAGATCCGCAGCATCCTGACCGACCCGCAAGCCACCGCGCTCGGCCCGCTGCGCGAACGGCACCGTCAACTCAATGAACAGATAGCCAAGTTGCAGCGAATGGTGGAAGTCGCCGAGCAGGCCATCGAGATGGAACGGACGGGCGTGCGGCTCTCGCCGGAGGAGCGGTTCGACATCTTCGGTGAGGTTCGCTGGGATCTGAGCTATGCGACGGACGCGCAGCTGAAGTGGGCGGACAGTGCGCGGCAGCGGGAGTCGATGGAGCGGGCGGCCCGGCACAGCAAGGAGGACTGGCGGCAGCTGATGGCCGAATCGGCCGCGTGGCGGCGGGAGTTGATCGTCGCGTTCGAGGACGGCCAGCCGGCCGGGGGTGAGCGGGCGATGGATCTCGCGGAGCAGCACCGGGCGCATGTGGAGCGGTGGTTCACGGCGTGTCCGCCGGAGTCGCACCGGATGATCGCGGACGACTACCTGACCGATCCGCGGGCGTTCGCGATGCTCGTCCCGCCGTCCGAGCAGCTGCCCGGGCTGGCGCAGTTCCTGCACGCCGCGATCGAGGCCAACGCCCGTCGCATCATGGAGGGTTGAAGCACAGATGCGCATTCTGATCACGGCGGCGGGTTCGCACGGCGATGTCGCACCGTACACGGGCCTCGGCGTCCGGCTGGCGGAGGCGGGGCACGAGGTCGCGCTGGCCACGCACGACAGCTACCGGACGATGGTGGAGGGGTGCGGGCTGGAGTTCCGGCCGCTGCCGGGTGACCCCCAAAGCGGGCAGGGCCAGGGCGGGCAGGGCCGGGGTGGGATGCTGCGCCGGGCGAAGGAGTTCGTCGGGGAGCTCGGGCGCGGGATCGCGGAGGTGGCGGAGCCGGGGGCGGACGTGCTGCTGCTGTCCACGTCGACGGCGCCGCTGGGGTGGCACGTGGCGGAGGCGCTGGGGGCGGCCAGTGCGGGCGTGTACCTCCAACCGGTGGAGCCCACGGGGGAGTTCGGGCCGGTGGTGGGCGGCACCAGGTCGCTCGGACGGTGGGGGAACCGGGCGGCGGGACGGGCCGCGCTGGGGGTGGTCGACCGGCTGCACCGGGACGCCGTGGCGGAGCTGCGGGCCCGGCTCGACCTGCCGCCGCTCTCCGGGGCGGCGATGCGCCGCAGGCTGGTCCGCGAGCAGTGGCCGGCGCTGCACGGGTTCAGCACCGCGCTGGTCCGCCGCCCGGCGGACTGGCGGCCGGGGTTGGAGGTGGTGGGCAACTGGTGGCCGGCCCCCACCGGTGAACTCCCTTCCGCAGTAGAGGAGTTCCTCGCGGCCGGCCCGGCCCCGGTGTTCATCGGATTCGGCAGCATGGGCGCGGGCCAGGGCGAGCGCCTGGGCCGCCTCGCGGTGGAGGCGCTGCGCACGGCGGGCCGGCGGGGCATCCTCCAGGCCGGCTGGGCGGGCCTGACGGCGGACGCGGACGACGTCCTCACGGTGGGCCGGCTCGACCACGCCGCGCTCTTCCCCCGGATGGCGGCCGTCGTCCACCACGCGGGCGCGGGCACCGCAGCGGCGGCGCTCCGCGCCGGAGCACCCTCGGTCCCCGTCCCGGTGACGGCCGATCAGCCGTTCTGGGCCCGCCGGTTGACGGCGATCGGCGCCGCGGTGGCCCCGATCCCGTTCGCCGGTCTCACGGCGGACCGCCTCGCCGCCGCGATCCGCCTGGCGGTCACCGAACCCTCCCACCGGGAACACGCGGCAGCGGCAGCCGACCGGATGGCGAAGGAGGACGGCGCGGCCCGCGCGGTCGACCTGGTCGCCCAGCTGACCCGGGCCGCCGCCTGAACGTGCCCCCGGTGACCCGGCAGAAGACACCGGGGGCGGGACGGAATCCGGCCCGGCAGGACGCCCTCAATTCACCACCGCGGGACGGACGTTCACGGCGGGGCCGAGCGGGTGGTGCTCAGGCGTCGGAGTAGCTGAGGTCTCCGACCGACCAGGCGCTGATGTCGCCGATCGCGATGCGGTACATGCCTCCGGTGTGCGGGAGGCCGAAGTCGCCCTGGAGGATCCTCGCGCGGTGCAGGTGGAGGTGGGTGGGGCGGGCCGGCGGGGCTTCGGCGGGTGGGGCGAAGAGGGCGGCAAAGGGCTTCAGGTGGTCGGAGGCCTGGAGGACGTCGGCCACGCGTTCCCACCACAGGGCCACAGGGGCGAGCCTGCCGGTGATCACGGCGCCGGGGACGACCACCGTGAGGGACATCTGGTTGCTGTGCTCGGATTCGACCATCGCGGCGATCTCGACGAGCAGCCCATCGGGGTTCGACATGCTCTCCAGCGTAGGACACCCCCGAGCCCCCGGGCCGAACCGCCCGCCACCGCCACCGCCCCACCGCCCACCCCACGGCCCGCCGCACCGTCCGCGGCGAGCCCGTGGACAACCCCTCGACCGCAGGCATCGCACCAGGTCAAGGGCCGAACGTCCCTCCTCCGGGCGGCCGAACAGTCCATGATCAACTCATCTTCGCGGGTGGTTAACCTGACGTTCATGGAGTACACCAGCAGCGGCGCTCCGCGCACCGCCACCCCCACCCCCATCGGCTCCTACGACGAGGACGCTTTCAGCCCGGAGTACGATCGCCTGCTCGCCCGCCACCACGCGATGCGATTGCGCCGCAGCATCCTCTCGCCAACCGGACAGTCATCCGGCCCGCGGCGGCCGGCGGTCCAGCTTCCGGAGCCCGGGGACCGGGACCTGATCGTGAGCCACCTGGCGCCGCTGCTGCCGTTCGACGCGCTGATCGAGGTGCTGTACGACGCGATGTTCGTCCGGAGGCCGTTCCTGCGGCGGCTGTTCCCGGAGTCGATGGAGTTCCAGCGCCAGCACCTGGGGCACATGTTCCAGCACCTGATCGACCACCTCGACCGTCCCGTCGAACTCGACGCCAGGCTGCGGGCGCTGGGCGCGGACCACCGCAAGCTCGGGGTGTGGCCGGCGCACTACGAGGCGTTCGAGGAGTCGCTGATCACCGCGCTGCGGGTGCGCGGCGGGCGCGCCTGGACGGTGCAGGTCGAGGAGGCCTGGACGCGGATGCTGCGGTTCGCGGTGGCGGCGATGGTCGCGGGCGCGGAGGGCGCGGCCACCGAGCCGCCGTTCTGGCACGGCGAGGTGGTCGGGCACGAGCGGCGCCGCCCGGACCTGGCGGTGCTGCGGGTGCGCACCGGCGAGCCGTACCCGTACCGGGCGGGGCAGTACGCGGCGCTGGAGTCGCCGTTGCTGCCGCACAGTTGGCGGCCGTACTCGGTGGCGTGCGCGCCGCGCGAGGACCGGGTGCTGGAGTTCCACGTCCGCCGGACCTCGCCGGGCGGGCTGAGCGCGGCACTGGTGGAGGGCACGAATGTCGGCGACCAGGTCCGGGTGGGGCCGCCGCGCGGCTCGCTCTCGCTCGACTTCGACGGGGCGGACCCGCACCGCGACGTGCTGATGGTCGGCGGCGGGACGGGCCTGGCGCCGATGAAGGCGCTGGCGGAGGAGTTCGCGGCGGCACACCGGGCCCGCGGCCGCCGGGTGCGGCTGGTGGTCGCGGCGCGCGGCCGGGAGGAGCTGTACGACTGGCCGTCGCTGGTCGAACTCGCCGCCAACCGTTCCTGGTTGGAGCTGACGCCGGTGCTCGGCCCGGACCTGGAGGGACTGGCGGCCATGCTCCGCGGCCACCAGAGCGTGCCGGGGCTGGCGCTGCTCAGCGGCCCGCCGCGGATGGTCGCCGTGGCGCGTTCGCTGCTGCTGGACGCGGGTGTCCCGGACGAGCGGATCCGCTACGACGGGGTGACCCGCGCCGAGCACTGACGGCCCGGGGCGGCCGGAAGGCGGCCCAAAGGCGGCCCATTGGCGGCCCATTGGCGGGTCGGCCCGCCGTCAGGCCCCGGCGGACGGGGCCGTTCGGCCCTTCCCCCGCCGTTTCCGACTTGGGGACAGTGACACCCAGGTCAACAGGTCAGCGTTGTCTGTGTCCGGCCCGCATTCGGCGGGCCGGTCGGGTTGGGCGTGGGTGCCCGGAGAGGCCGAGCGATGGAAACCGACGAGGTCATGCTGGCTGTCCGACTCACCACCCAGGACCGGACGCTGCTACGGCGTCTGGCACACGGACACCGCGGCGACGTGTCCGAGGTGGTGTCGGACGCCCTGCTGGACGTACTGCCCTCCGTACTCACCGGCGGTACGCCCCAACTCGCCGACGAGCTGCGGCGGTTCGCGCCCTGCGCGGTGACGGTGTGGCTGCCGCCGGAGCTGGCCGAGCTGCTGCCCGCGCTGGCCGACCGGATGACGGAGCTGAGCGGCGTCCGCCCGCGCACCCCGTGCGAGGCGCTGGGCGCGGCGGTCCGGCTGTGGCTGCGTCAGGACCCGGCGCTGCTGATGGCCGGCCTGCGCACGCTGCACGGCGCGGACGCCCGCCACAGCCACCACCACCCCGTCGCGGCCTGACGGCCCGTCCACCCTCCTGCGGCGCACAGTCCGCACCCCTGCGCACCCAACGGGCGTCCCTGCGGCGCCCGTTCGCGTCCCCGCAGCACCACCCGGCGTCCCTCCCGCGCCCCCTCGACGCCCCGTCCGCGCCCCCTCGACGCCCCGTCCGCGTCCCCGCTGTGCCGATGCTGCACATTCGCGCCCGCCCGGCCCCTGAGCTGGTGGTACCTGGTGGTACCTGGTGGCCCGTCAGTCCCTCCCGCCCCCGGGCCGTTCGGCTCGGAGGGGCCCGTGGACCGGGGACGTCGGGCCGCCAAGGGCGGGACCATCGGCCCTGGGGCCCGGACCCGCCCACGAACGAGCATGGAGCGCCGCCGCTCGGCGAAGGTGCTCCACTCCCCGGAAGCACCCCGCGGACCGGGTGGTCCGGCATTGCGCCGCCGCCCGGTCGCGGGCGTCGCGTCGTCCGTCTCCTGTCATGGCGGGTGACGGCCCGTCGGGCGGCGGCGCCACCAGGTTCGGCAAGGACGAAGGAGGGCGGCCGATGGCTGCCATCGAGGCGAGTCGAGGGACGGCTGAGTCCGCTCCACGACGCACACCGGGCAGCGCGATAGTGCGGATGCTCACCACAACCGATCACAAGACGATCGGCACGATGTATCTGGTCAGCGCATTCGCGTTCTTCCTGATCGGCGGCGTGCTGGCGTTGGTGATGCGGGCGGAGCTGGCCCGCCCGGGGACGCAGATCCTCTCCAACGAGCAGTTCAACCAGGCGTTCACCATGCATGGCTCGGTCATGCTGCTGCTGTTCGCGATGCCGCTGTTCACCGGTTTCGCGAACTGGATCATGCCGCTGCAGATCGGCGCGCCCGACGTGGCGTTCCCGCGGCTGAACATGCTGTCGTACTGGATGTTCATGTTCGGCTCGCTGATCGCGGCGGCCGGCTTCCTCACCCCGCAGGGCGCGGCCGACTTCGGCTGGTTCGCCTACGCGCCGCTGTCCGACGCCATCCACTCCCCCGGCGTCGGCGCCGACATGTGGATCATGGGTGTGGCGTTCAGCGGCTTCGGCAGCGTGCTCGGCGCGGTCAACTTCATCACCACGATCATCTGCATGCGCGCGCCCGGCATGACGATGTTCCGGATGTCGATCTTCGCCTGGAACGTGCTGCTGACCTCGCTGCTCGTGCTGATGGTCTTCCCGGTGCTGGCGGCCGCGCTGCTCGCCCTGGAGATGGACCGCAAGTTCGGGTCGCACGTCTTCGACCCGATGAACGGCGGGCCGATGCTGTGGCAGCACCTGTTCTGGTTCTTCGGCCACCCCGAGGTGTACATCCTGGCGCTGCCGTTCTTCGGCATCGTCTCGGAGGTCGTCCCGGTGTTCAGCCGTAAGCCGATGTTCGGCTACTCGGGCCTGATCGCCGCCACCATCGCGATCGCCGGCCTGTCGGTGACGGTGTGGGCGCACCACATGTACGTCACCGGCCAGGTGCTGTTGCCGTTCTTCTCGTTCATGACCTTCCTGATCGCGGTCCCGACCGGTGTGAAGTTCTTCAACTGGGTCGGCACCATGTGGAAGGGCTCACTGTCCTTCGAGACACCGATGCTGTGGGCGACGGGCTTCCTGGTCACCTTCATGTTCGGCGGTCTGACGGGCGTGCTGCTGGCCGCGCCGGTGCTGGACTTCCACGTCTCCGACTCGTACTTCGTGGTCGCGCACTTCCACTACACGCTGTTCGGCACCGTGGTGTACGCGATGTTCGCCGGCTTCCACTTCTGGTGGCCGAAGTTCACCGGCAAGATGCTGGACGAGCGCCTCGGCAAGATCACCTTCTGGACGCTCACCATCGGCTTCCACCTCACCTTCCTGGTCCAGCACTGGCTGGGCGCCCAGGGCATGCCGCGCCGCTACGCCGACTACCTGGCCGCGGACGGCTTCACCACGCTCAACATGATCTCCACCATCGGCTCGTTCCTGCTCGGCCTGTCGATCCTCCCGTTCATCTACAACGTGTGGAAGACCGCCAAGTACGGCGAGAAGGTCAACGCCGACGACCCGTGGGGCTGGGGCCGTTCGCTCGAGTGGGCGACCTCCTGCCCGCCGCCGCGGCACAACTTCAGCAAGCTGCCGAAGATCCGCTCGGAGTCCCCGGCGTTCGACCTGCACCACCCGGAGATCGCCGCGCTCGACTACATCGAGAACCACGGCAAGCCGGCTCCGCACCTCGCCGACGTCACCCCGGCCAAGCTCTCCCTCTCGGAGCGCGACCGCCGCAAGCTCGCCGCGTCCTCCTCCGAGGACTGACCGTTCCGACCGCTGCAACCCCCGCCGGCCCCCGCTCCCGGGCCGACGGGCCCACAACCGCCGTCCCCGCCCCGCCGTATCTCCCGGCACGGGCGGGGCGGGGACGGCACCCCTCAGCTCTGGAGGCCCCGCCATGGCCCACCCCGTCCTGGCCCTCGGCACCGCCGCACTCACCGCCGCCGGCAGCGCCTGGTACCTGCCCGCGCTGCTCGACCTCCGGGCCGGCGCGGACCGCCCGCGCGCCGCCCGCCTCGCCGCCACCGGCTGCCTGCTCTGGTGGTCCGGACTGGCCGCCGCCGCGATCCTGCTCACCACCCCGCTCAGCTGGCACGTCCCGCTCGGGGCGGCCCTCACCGGCGCCCTGTCGGGTGCGGCGCTGCGGGTCCTCGCCGCAGCCGAGAGGAGCGCCGACCGGCGCGAACAGGACCGCGCCTGGGGCAGCCTGCCGTACGACCTGCCGACCGTCCGCGGCGTGCGCCCCTCCGCCGCCACCGTCGGCTGGGTGACCGGCGGGCTCGCGATCGCCGCCGCGACCGCCGCCGCGACCCTGCTGGCGGGACGCCCCGGGCCGGCCGGCTCCGCGGTGGTGACCGTCGCCGGGTCGGTCGGCCTGTGCCTGCTGATCCTGCTGGTCGCCCTGAACCGCACCCGCCCGCACTGAACCCCTTCTCCCCCCGGAGGAAGCACAGCCATGGACGTCGCCGAGTCGATCACCCCGCACCCGGCCGGCCTGCCGGGCGAGGCGGCCGCCCTCGCCCGCGCCCGGGTCAACGCCGTCGCGCGGGACGCCTCCGCGCTGGTCGAAGCCGTCCGGATCCGCCTGGCCGGCGCGCCGGGACGGGTGCTCGCCCAGGTCAACGCCGAGGTCGACGGGCGCCGGGTCCGGGTCCAACTGGCCGCACGCACCATCGGCGACGCCGCCGACCGGCTCGCCGAGGAGCTGAGCCGGCGCATCCGCACCGTCTCCTCCAGCTGGCGGCCCCGGCCCTGGCCCTCCGAGAACGACCGCGCGATCGGCGTCCCGGCCACCGGCACCGAGCGCATCGTCCGGATCAAGTCGGCCCCGCTGGTGTGGTGTTCACCCGACGCGGCGGTCCGCACCCTGGACGCCATGGACTACGACATCCACCTCTTCACCGACCCGGCCACCGAGACCGACGCCGTCGTCCACCGCGTCGGCCCCACCGGCTACCGCCTGGCCCGCACCCTCCCCGCCGCACCCCCGACCCACCCCGCCACCCCCCTCACCCTCAGCCCCCACCCCGCCCCACCCCTCACCGCCGCCCAGGCCGCCACCCGCCTCACCACCGCCGAACTCCCCTACCTCTTCTTCACCGACCCCACCACCCGCCGCGGCCGCCTCCTCTACCGCCGCCTCGACGGCCACCTGGCCCTGGTCGTCCCGGCCTGAGAACCCGGCCGAAACTCCGGCCGTCACCCACCAACTTCACGTCCAGTACTGCCCGGACCGGACGCTCTGACGGTCGGTCACTTCTCGCAGGAGCCGTCGCACGGCCGACTCTTCATCACCCGAATCGCGAACACCGACCCGTCCGGATGGACGGAAACGGGACCACCCCACTCCCTGTCCCGGCCGAGCCAGGGCCGGATCTTGTGGGTCTCGTGCACGGCGGCGCGATACTCCTCCACTCGCCCTTTCCTCAGCAGGTCGAACAGCTCCGCGTCCACACCGGAGTACGCCTCGACCCGGCGGCCGTTCAGCCGGAAGACGTGGTCGGTGCCGACGTACGGAACTCCGAGGAGCGTCTTCTCGATGCCCCGGCGGCCGACGCCGGCGGCGTGCTCGTAGCCGTCGAAGCGCTTGGCTCCCTGGTGGTCTGTCAGATACTGCGCGGTGCCGTCGCCCGAGTCGGTGAACGCCATCAGGCCGGCCGCCTCGGTCCGGCCGAGGGCCTCCTGGAACCAGCGGAAGTCCTTGGGCCCGAGGTGCCACGCGGGTGCGGCATCGTGGTCGCCCCCGACCGGTGGCCGGTCTCTGGCTTGTCCGTCCAGACTCACCGGCTGTTCTCCGGCCGGCAGGTGGAGCCGGCCGCCCCGGCCCGGGGCCTGAAGGGCGTGCACGGTCACCACGCCGGCCCGCGACAACTCCGTGCTGAACAGCAGCCCCTGGGTCTCGTTCCACTCGCCGATGTGCATCCCTTCGGCATGCGCGGAGGCGGAGGCGAGCTGTTCGGCCGACCTGACGGCATTCCCGTGGTTGCCCTTGGAGACGATCGGCACCACCAGGGACGCCTCCCCGGGGCGCCAGATCTCGGCCAGGTACTGCGGGCGGTACGGATGACTGGAAGTACGTCCCTCCCCCGTCTTCTTCCGCCGGTCGGTCAGTCCTGGGCCCGCGCGCAGCACCGTCTCGGCGGGCAGGATCGACACGCAGTGGTCGGGGTACCGCTGCCCCAGCACGTGCTTGGCGATCGTGAGGGCCAGCCCGGTACCGAGGTCGCGCGACTGCTGGTGCTTGTAGTACTCGCCTATCCCCCGGCCTTCGCCGGTCAGTTTGAGGTACTGGCCGGGGCCGAGCAGTTGAAGCTGCCCGCCGACGCCGAGCGCCTGGTTGTAGTTGAGTGCGCCCCAGTGCTCCGCCAGCCCCCGCCCCGCACCCTTCTCCGACAGCGCGGTCACCGATGCCAGGGTGTGCAGGACATCCCACATGGCGACGGTCAGGTCCCCGGACTCCGCAGGGGCCAGTGGCGCGAGGAGCGGTTTACGGCGCAGCGGGTCCTCGTCCTTGTCCGCCCGTTTCCTGTCGTCGGCCGCAATGACCGCCGCCACTCTGCCGAGCAGGCCCTCGCCCGAGCGGACCGACACGATCGACTCCTGAATGAGATCCGTCAGTACCGTCTCCACCGGTCTTCTCACAGCACCCCCACCGTTGCGGAACTTCGGACCCGGTGACGGTACGAACGAACCCGGTGGGGCACGCAAGCCGCGCAGGGGTGCACGCGGTGGGGGCAGAGGTGTTTCCCGCCGCCGCGGCTACAGCCAGTTGCGCTTCTTGAAGATCAGGTAGAGGCTCCCGCAGACCACACCCATCAGGCCGATCGCGAACGGGTAGCCGAAGGCCCAGTGGAGTTCGGGCATTTCGTCGAAGTTCATGCCGTAGACGGTGCCGATGAGGGTGGGGGCGAAGAGGATGGCGGCCCAGGAGGAGATCTTCTTGATCTCGTCGTTCTGGACGTGGCCGGCTTCGGCGAGTTGCTTCATTTCCTCGTTCTGGCGCTGGGAGACCAGGGTGGCGTTGACGGTGAGGATGTTCTGGAGCATCTGGCGGAAGCCGTCGACGCGTTCGGCGGCGTAGGTGGCGTGATCGGCGACGTCGCGGAGGTAGCGCTGGAGTTCTTCGTCGGTGCCGTACTTCTGGAAGCCGGCTTCGAGGGCGCGCATGATTTCCAGGAGGGGGCCGGTGGCGCGCTGGAGTTCGATGACTTCGCGGGAGAGTTCGTAGATGCGGCGGGAGACGCGGGGGTCGCCGCCGAAGACTTCGGTCTCGATTTCGTCGATGTCGTGCTGGAGGCCGGCGATGACGGGGGCGTAGCCGTCGACGACGGCGTCCAGGACGGCGTAGAGGACGGCTTCGGGGCCGAGGGCGAGCAGGTCGGGGTCGGCTTCGAGGCGGCCGCGGATCCTCGAGAGGTCGGGCGACTGGGAGTGCCGGACGGTGACCACGAAGTCGGGGCCGACGAAGAGGTGGATCTCGCCGAAGTCGACTTCTTCGACGTCGTCGAGGTAGCGGGCTGCGCGCAGCACGACGAAGAGGGTGTCGCCGTAGCGTTCCAGCTTGGGGCGCTGGTGGGCGACGATGGCGTCCTCGAGGGCCAGTTCGTGGAGGTCGAACTTCTCGGCGGCTTCGACGAGTTGGGCTTCGGCGGGGCGGTAGAGGCCGATCCAGGCCATGGTGCCGGGCTTGCCGGGGAGGTCACGGTAGATCTCGGCGAGGCTCGCGGGGGACTCTATTCGGTGGCCGTCGCGGTAGACGGCGGCGTCGACCACGGAGCGTTCCGCGGTGGCGGGCTCGCGGTCGTCGGCGTTCTGGTCGGAGCGCGGGTCCATCGAGTGCTCGGGGGCCACGGAGTGGTCGGAGACGAGCCGGGGGCTGCGGCCGAACGGTCGCTTGCCTGCGCGCACGGCGCGCACACGCCAGTCGGACATGGCGGGGTACCTCCACGGGTCTGGGTCCGTCGCACCCCGCACGGGGGGCGACGGCCGGCCCCGGTGGTCCGTCCGCGTGGCAGGGCCGGGGAACGCGGGGCGTTCAGCGGGCGGTGCGTGGACGGAGGGTCCGGGGGCCGGGAGCGGGTGAGAACTTCCCGGAGCGGGGCCGACTTCGACCCGGACTACTGCACTCCACGGCTCTCACCTCCTCACACTCCGGACGCACCCTGGCGTCGCGACCGCCGCCAGTCTAGCCCCGCGTTCCCCCGCCCCCCGGCCCCGGGGGACGTCGTGGGCTCCGCCGGACATGCCGCGGCCCGGCCACGCGGGTGCGTGTCCGGGCCGTGCGGGTGGTGTGCGGCGTCAGGCGGTGAGGGCTTGGTGGAGGGCGTCGAGGCCGTCCGCGTAGATGCCGGTGAACAGGTCGACGACCTGCTGTTCGGTGGCGCCGACGGGGTTGAAGCGGCCGGACCACTGGACCTCGGCGAGGTCGTCCCTGCCGGGGACGGCGTGGACCCGGATGGTCGAGACGTAGCCGTCGGCCGGGAACGGCGCCTGCAGGATGGCGTAACTGTAGTGCCGCTCGGGTCGATCCTCCTGGTGGCCCCCACCACAGATCAACATCAACCCCGATGGATCACGCGTTGGCGTCGAGCAGCTCCCGGGTGCGCCGCACCAGTGCCTGCCGCACCTCGTCCGGCGCCAGCACCCGCAGCGGTGTGGCAAGGCCGAGCAGGTAGCCGGCCAGGCCGTCCGCGTCGGGGCCGCCGATCTCGGCGATGGTGGCGTCGGGGCCGTCGGGGCGGTGGGTGCCGACGGTCGGTGGGATCAGGCGCAGCGCCCGGTCGAGCGGCAGTGGGAGCCGGATCGTCACGTACAGCGGGTACGTGGCGCGTCCGAGCGAGTCGGCGACCAGCAGTGCCGGATCGGGCGGGTCGACGATCTCCACCGGGCGCCCGGTGGGCCGTATCCGGCCGACCCGGTCCGCGCGGAAGGTCCGCCACTCGCCGCGCGCCACGTCCCGGGCGACGAAGTACCACCGGCGCCCGGTGCTGACCAGCCGGTACGGGTCGACGTCCCGGACGGTGGCCTTCCCGTGCTGGTCGCGGTACGACAGCCGGCTGCGCTCGCCCCGCCGGCAGGCGGCGGCCAGCTCCAGCAACTGGCCCGGCGCGAGCGGCGGTTCACCGTTCCTGGGGGTGTGCACCAGCGCCGCGTCCAGCTCGCCCAGCCGTTCCGCGGCCCGCGGCGGCAGGACCTGGCGCAGCTTCAGCAGCGCCGACAGCGCGGCCTGGTCGCCACCGAGGACGCCGCTGAGCGCGGCCTCGCGCAGCCCGACGGCCACCGCGAGCGCCTCCTCCTCGTCGAGGATCAGCGGCGGCACCCGCGCCCCCGGGCGGAGCCGGTAGCCGCCCCACGGGCCCGCGTCGGACTCGACGCCGTAGCCGAGCTCCCGGAGCCGGGCGATGTCCCGTCGCACCGTGCGGTCCGTGACGGCCAGCCGCTCGGCCAGTTCGCCGCAGGTCCAGGACGGCCGGGTGGAGAGCAGGGAGACCAGGCGCAGCAGCCGGGCGGAGGTGGTGAGCACGCCCCGAAGTGTGCCGCACGACCAGGACCGAACCTGTCCTGGTCCGGTCGTAGCGTCTCCCCCATGAGCACTGGAAACACCTCCGCACCTGCGATCCGCTACGCCGCCGTCACCTTCGACTGCGCGGACCCGGCCGAACTGGCCCGCTTCTACGGCGACGCCCTCGGCCTGCCCGTCGTCTACTCCACCGACGACTTCGTCCTGCTCGGCCAGGAGGGCGCGGCCGGCCTCGGGTTCAACCGGGTGGCCGACCACCGCCCGCCGTCCTGGCCGGACGAGTCCGGGGCGAAGCAGGCCCACATCGAACTGGACGTCGCCGACCTGGACGCCGCCCAGGCCCGACTGGTCGAACTGGGCGCCGTCGTCCCCGAGTTCCAGCCGGACGAGCGCTGGCGGGTCCTGCTGGACCCGGCCGGCCACCCGTTCTGCGTCACCCGTCTGAGCTGATCGCCGCTCCGCTCAGCCGAGCAGCGCGCCGAGCGGCCCGGCGATCAGGTGGTACTGGGCCAGGAAGGCCGTGAACGCGCAGCAGGCCAGCGCCGTCACCGTCATCGCGAGCCGGCCGGGCAGGCGCCACCAGTGGCGCAGCCAGCCGGCCACCGCGCCGGCGGTGACGGCGAGGGCGGCGAGCGGGAAGGCCGCGCCCCACCACGTGGGGGCGAGGGCGAGCGGGGTGCCGAGCGGGACGGCCTCCATCATGGCGTTGCCGTCGGAGACCAGGGCGAGCAGCGCGGTGAGGAATCCGGCGGCGAGCAGCCCGGCGAGGGCGGCGGCGGCGCGGGCGGCCTGCGCGGGCCGCGGGTGGGCGGGGCGCCGGCGCAGTCGGCGACCGATCGCGGTGGCGGGGACGGCGACGGCGGCGCCCAGCAGCACGGTCAGGGCGACGCCGAGGACGGCCAGCCGCGGGCCGGGATCCTGCCGCCAGGTCAGTGCCTGGTAGGCGGTGGACGGGTTGTCGGACGCGGTCAACACCCCGTCGCGGAAGGCGATTTCGGCCTGCCCGTCGCGTTCCCGGTAGCGGTCGCCGCCGAGCGGCAGCCAGTGCTGTTCGGGGTGCCGGGGGTCGAGTGCGAGTCCTTCGGTGCGCAGGCCGCTGCCTTCGGCGGTGACGGTGACGGAACCGAACAGTTCCTCGGTGCGCATCAGGCTGTCCCGGCTGACCCGGGCGGCCCGATACGTCCCGGTGACCTTCCCGGCCTCCGCCGCACTCCCCGAACTGCCGCTTCCCGAAGGTGACTTGGCGCCGGGGAGGGCGTCGACCACGGCCCGGATCAGCTCCTTGCCGTCCCAGTTGGCCGCGCCGTCCACGCCGTCGCCGTTGTACACCACGTAGATGCCGAGGCCCTGTTCGGGCAGCACCAGCAGGTTGCCGTGGAAGCCGGGCAGGTCGCCGTCCTTGAACCAGCCGGTGAAACCGTCGCGGGTCCAGCCCTCGTAGGCGTAGCCCATGCCGGGCAGTACGGGGTCCTGCCGGTAGTGGGTGGTCTGCATCAGCCGGCCGGCGGCGTCGGGGGCGAGTTGGGCGCGCAGCCAGCGGGCCATGTCGGCGGCGGTGGTGATCCCGCCGGGGCCGCTGGGCGTCCACGGGCCGTACTGGCCGCGGTCCTCCACCCAGCCGTTCGCGCCGTCGGGCCGGTAGCCGCGGGCGGGTTGCAGCCCGTCGGGGTGCGGCTGGGCGAACGAGGTCCGGGTCATCCCGAGCGGGTCGAGGACCCGGGTGCGCACCTGCTCGGCGAACGGGCGTCCACTGACCCGCTCGACCACCAGCCCGGCGAGCGCGGCGCCGTAGTTGTCGTACGCGATCACCGTCCCGGGCGGGCGGACCCGGGCCGGGCGGTGCGCGGCAAGACTGTCGGCGAGGCCGGAAATCCCTTGCGGCGTGGTGGAGTTGACGCCGACCAGGTCACTGTCGAAACCGGCGGTGTGGGTCAGCAGGTGGTCGGTGGTGACGGGGTGCCCGGGGTAGCTGTCGGGGATCCGGTTGCCGGCCGGGAGGTAGCGGTTGACGTCGGCGCCGGGGTCGAGCCGCCCGTCCACGATCAGCTGGGCACCGGCCTGGGCGGTGAACAGCTTGGCCAGCGACCCGAGATAGAACCCGGTCCGGTCCGGATCGACCGGCGTCCCGGCAGCGACATCGGCGACGCCGTAACCCCGGGTGAACACGCCCCCGTCCGCACTCACCACGGCCACGGCGGCCCCCGGTATCCGGTCCCGGCCCAACTGCTCGGCCACCGTCCGGTCGATCAGCCCGGCCAGCGTGGCGGGGGCGACGGGAGCGGCGGCGTGCGCGGCGGTCGGCAGCAGGGCGGCGGCGAGGGCGAGACCGAGAACGGCGGCGGTTCGGCGATTGATCATGCATCAACGATCGCGCCGGGCACAGGGGTCGGTGCAGTGCCTGACGCACCTCCCGACATGCATTCTGCACATCCCCCACCTGCGGGACGCACCCTGCCCTGCGGCACGCACCCTGCCCCCCACGACACTCCGGCGCGCGCCGCACCGTCCACCCGCAGACCGGGGCACGAGCCCGGCCTTCCGGCAGTTCAGTACAAGCAGTACCGGACACAGAACTCGTGCGGCGGATCACCGGCGAACTCGCAGCACCGCGGCTCGTCCTCGCCGTTCCCGAACTCGTCGCGGCTGCGGAACTCGGTCACGATCCGGTCCCCCTCGATCCGCGACACCCCGACCTGCTTCGTGAAATCGACTCCCAGTACTTCGGCCTCGAGGGCCAGGCACCGCACGGAGTATCTCCTCGACGCCCCCGGGTGCTTCGCGAACACCTCGGCCACGTCCTTGAAGAACTCCGGGTCCCGCTCCGGCCCGCACTTGGCCTTGTGAGTCATGGCAACCTCCTGCCAGTCCGTGCTGCTGCGAGTTCAGAGCCCGCAGTAACAGACACAGAACTCGTGCGGCGGATCGCCGGCCAACTCGCAGCACGGCGGTTCCTCTTCACCCTCGTGCGGGAACTCGTCGCGGCTGCGGAACTCGGTCACGATCCGGTCCCCCTCGACGCGCGACACCCCTACCTGCTTCGTGAAGTCCACCCCGAGCGCCTCGGTCACGGCGGCCAGGCACCGCACGGAGTATCTCCTCGACGCCCCCGGATGCTTCGCGAACACCTCGGCCACGTCCCTGAAGAACTCCGGGTCCCGCTCCGGCCCGCACTTGGCCTTGTGAGTCATGGCAACCTCCTACGACTCCGTCCTCTCAACTCCAGCTTCTCCCCGGCGACACGACGGCGCGCGCCGCGCTCTCCACCCGCCGACCGGGGCACGCCCGGCCCACTGGCAGTTCAGACCTTGCAGTAGACAGCACAGGTCTGGTTCGGCGACTCGCCGATCCACTCGCAGCACCGGGGTTCGTCCTCGCCGTCGTTCCCGAAGCCGTTCCCGAAGTCGTTCCCGAAGGCGTCGCGGCTGCGGAGCTCGGCCACGATCCGGTCGCCCTCGATGCGCGAGAGCCCGACCTGCTTCGTGAAGTCCACTTTCAGCACCTCGGCCTCGACGGCCAGGCACCGCACCGAATATCTCCTCGACGTACCCGGGTGCTTCGCGAACACCGCGTCGAGCTCCCTGAAGAACTCCGGATCCCGCTCTGGCCCGCAACGAGCCTTGTGAGTCATGGCAACTTCCTACGAGTCCGTGCCTCCTCTCCAGCGTCTCGCGCCTGGCACATCGGCGCGCGCCGCGCCGTCCACCCACCGACCGGCGCGCCACCCGGATGATCAACTCGGGCACAATGGCCGGGTGTTCGGGGGAACGAAGGACGAGGACGAGGGCCTGCCCGGCCCGGTGGTGCTGTCGCTGGTGCTGCTGGGCGCGATGTTCGGGATGGCCGCACCGGCCGCCGGCGGCTGGTGGCCGGCGCCCGCCGCGCTGCTGGCCCTGGCCGTGCAGGCGGTGCACTGCCTGCCGTGGACGACCCGGCTGCGCGGGGCGTGGACGCTGGCCGCCCAACTACTGCTCGCCCCCTGGTCGGGCGTCCCGGGATTCGCCGCCGCATCGGTACTCCTCCTGGTCCGCCGCCCGGTGCGCTGGGTGCTGTTCGCGCTGGTGGTGGCGGGCGCGGCGGCCCTCGCCGGGGACGGCGGCTACCGGGCGGCGAACGGCGCGAGCAACGCCCTCGCCCAGGGCCTGACGGTGTACGCGCTCACCCGGCTGTTCCACCTGTACGCCGAACTCCACGCCGCCCGCGACCAGTTGGCGGCCGCACAGGTCGCGTCGGAACGGCAACGCGCGGCCCAGGAACTGCACGCCGCAATCGGCGTCCCCCTGGCGGCGATCCTGCGACTCGCCGCCGACGGCGACGCCACCGCCGTCGCGGCCACCGCCCGCCGCGCCGCAGCGGGGGTCCGCGCGACACCCGAACCCCCGTACCCCGTCCCCGCGCCGGACGGCCCGATGCCCGCCCTGGTACTGCCGATCCTGGTCGCCGTCCACCTCGGCTACCTGGCGGTCGGCGTCGTCCACCTCGCCGACCTCGGCCTCACCCCCCTCCAACTTTCCTTCACCCTGGGCGCATTGACGCTCGTCACCGGCCTCCAGGTCCACCACTCACTCCCCCGCCCACCGGGCCTCCACCCACCCGGCCACCTCTGGACGTGGGCACTCCAGTGCGCCCTCGCCGTCGCCGTGCTGTTCGGACCGGACGGCCCGCACCCGCAACTGCTCGCGTTTGCCGCCGCCTCCGCACTCGTCCTGCTGCCTCCCGCCGCCGGCTGGCCCGCGTTCGGCGCGGCGGTGCTCGCGGCCGGCACGGTCAGCGGGACGGCGGCCGTCGACGTCGTCACCATCGCACTCGTCTACTACGGCCTGACGCTGCTCACCACCCTGGTGCACCGCGTCCGCGAGGCCCGCCGGGCACTGGCCGAACTGGCCGTCGCCCGCGAACGCCGACGCATCGCCCGCGACGTCCACGACCTGCTCGGCTCCGGCCTGACCGCCATCGCCGTCACCGCCGAACTCGCCCTCCGCGAACCCGACGCCGACCACCTGCCACAGGCCGCCGCCCTCGCCGAACGCACCCTCGCCGAACTCCGCGCGATCCCCGCCGACCACACCGAACTCGACCTCACCCGCGAACTCGCCTCCGCCCAGGCCCTGTTGACCGCCGCCGGAATCACCTTCCAACTCATCGGCACCCCCGACACCACCCCCACCGCCGCCCGCCCCCTCCTCGCCGCCGCCCTGCGCGAGGGCGTCACCAATCTCCTCCGCCACAGCCGCGCCACCCACTGCACCCTCACCCTCACCCCCACCGGCCTCCGCCTCACCAACAACCACCCCCACCCCGGCCCCCACCCCCCGGGCAACGGCACCCCCAACCTCACCACCCGCGCCACCACCCACCACGCCACCTTCACCACCGGCCCGGACACCCCGAACCACTGGACCCTGGCGGTCACCCTCTCGACGTGAGCGGGTGCGAAACCAGGGACAGCACAACCGGGGGCGCGTGGGACTGCGCGACAAGCGCAAGCCTGTCCGTAAGGGCGCGAGCACGTGCAAGTCACTGTTCTGGGTCGCGATCTTGCGGTCTGGGTCTTCCGCTTCGCGCAGTCCCCCGCGCCCCTGTTTTCGCACCCTCACTCGTCAAAGCGCGGCCTCGCGTCAAAGCGCAGCCTCGACCGCCGCCGCCGCATGGATCCGGGTCGTCGGGAACACCGGCACCGGACTGTCCTCCGCCCCGAGGAGCAGCTCGATCTCCGTACAGCCGAGGATGACCCCCTCCGCCCCGGCCGCCACCAGCTCCGCGATCACCTTCCGGTAGGCCTCGCGGGACTCCTCCCGGACCACCCCGACGCACAGCTCCTGGTAGATCACCCGGTGCACCAGCTCCCGCCCGGCCGCGTCCGGCACGATCACGTCCAGTCCGTGGCCGGCCAGGCGCTCGCGGTAGAAGTCCTGCTCCATGGTGAACGCGGTGCCGAGCAGTCCGACCCGCCGAACTCCCGCCGCCAGCACGGCTTCCGCGGTGGCGTCGCCGAGGTGCAGCAGCGGGATGCCGACTGCCCCGGCGACCTGTTCGGCGACCTTGTGCATGGTGTTGGTGCAGATCAGCAGCAGGTCGGCGCCGCCCGCCTCGACGGACCTCGCGGCGTCCGCGAGCATCTCGCCGGCCGCCTGCCACTGCCCGGTGGCCTGGAGTTGCTCGATCTCCGCGAAGTCCACGGAGTACAGCACGCACTTGGCGGAGTGCAGGCCGCCGAGCCGGTCCCGGGTGAACTCGTTGAGCAGCCGGTAGTACTGCGCCGTGGATTCCCAACTCATGCCGCCGAGCAGGCCGATCGTCTTCATCGCGCCACTGTGCCACACCGCACCGGCCCGCCGGCCTCACGCCCGCGCCCGCGCACGCCCCCTCGTCGGAGCTCGCACCTCTGTGCGCCGGTGGGTCGGGCGGTGTGGAACGTTTTCGCCGGGAATGCCCCTGGATGAACCAATCGCACGACCCGGGAGAGTGTCCGGTGACCGAAGTGATCCCCCCGAGCGGCAGCCTCACCACACCCGAACCCGCCGAGCCCGTCGTCGTCTTCGACGCCCCGTTCTCGGACAGTTCGCAGTGGGCGGCCGGCGCCTCGTCCGCGTACCCGCCCGACGGGCGCAACAGCGGCGACAACAAGCTGGACCACCTGGTGGCGGGCTTCGGGCCGGACGGCGACACGTTCACGGCGGTGCGCGAGAACCCGTTCAGCTGGCGGACGCCACTGGTCACCACGGAGAACACTCGGGGCGGCTTCGAACTCCGGCCAGAAGACGTACTGGAGGCGCGGTGCCTGCTGACGTCCACCCAGGGCGCGTGGCCGGCGATCTGGACGTGGGGACGGGACCTCGCCGCGGGCCGGTCCCAGCCGGGGCACGGCGAGGTGGACGTCCTGGAGTACCACCCGGACCACCCGCGGATGCTGGAGCTGAGCAACCACGTCAACCCGGGCAACCCGGCCTACCTGGACGGACTCGTCACCCCGGGCACCTGGTTCACCGTCAGCTGCCGTTTCGGCACGGGCTCGGTGGTCTGGTCGGTCGACGGCCGCGAGGTCCACGCGGACGGCCAGGGCGTCGGCACCGACTGGTGGGCCTGGATCATCGTCAACCTGTCCGTCTCGGCCGGCCAGTGGGGCCACCTCCGCCCCCGCCCCGATGTCCGCCGGATCTCCTGGCAGGTCCGCGATCTGCGCGTCCTGCGCAACAGCCCGTCGCCAACAGCACCCTGACAGAACGCCGGCCTCCCGGTCGACCGAAACAACTCCCTCACCCCATCCACCACTTGAGGCCGGACGACCGGCTACCCGGCGGGCAGCCAACCGGCCTCGCGGGCGATCCGAACGGCGTCCAGGCGGGTGCGGGCGTCGAGCTTGACCTGGGCGGCGGCCAGGTAGTTGCGGACGGTCCCGGCCGACAGGTGGAGGCGCTTGGCGATCTCCCGCGGCTCGCAGCCGTCCGCCGCCAGCGCGAGGGCCTGCGCCTCGCGCTCGGTGAGCGGGCTGGCGGGCGCGGTGAGGGCGCGGGCGGCGAGTTCGGGGTCGATCGCGGTGCCGCCGGCCGCGACCGTCCGGATCGCTTCGGCGAGGCGTTCCGGCGGGGCGTCCTTCGGCATGAAACCCGTCGCCCCGGCGGCGAGCGCCGCCCGCAGCACCTCGGGCCGCCGGTGCGCGGTCAGGATCAACACCCGGCAGCCGGGCAGCCGTTCACGCAGCGCGCCCGCGTTCGTCAGACCGTCCGCCCCGGGCATGTCGACGTCCAGCACGGCGACGTCGGGCCGGTGGGCGAGGGCAGTGGCAACCACCTGATCACCGTGCCCGGTGTCGGCCACCACCTCGATGTCACCGGCGTCGGAGAGCAACGCCCGCAGGGCGCCGCGCACCAGGTGCATGTCCTCGGCCAGCAGCACTCTCACCATGGCGCCCCGATCCCCCCGTCGACACAGAGCGCCCAGAATACCCACGCCGCACCTGACCCCCGGCCGGGCCGCCGGGCGGTCCGCAGCCGGGCGAGAACGGGAGGTCGGACCCCGATTCCCGGCCCCCGTCGCACGGCCGCCGGACCGGAATGATGAACTTGACGGATGAGCACCGACCTGAAAACCACCGAGCCACCGCTGCCGGGGACAGCCGTCGAGCGCCGCCCCGCCCCGGTCGTCCGGTGCCGTCGGTGCCACCGGCCGCTGCGCGCACCCGAATCCAGGTGGGAGAAACTCGGCAAGCACTGCGCGGACGCGCCCGAACGCACCCGGATCTACGTCATCGACCAGGACCGCCTTCCCGGCACCTGACCGCGCCGCAGCCCGGCAGCGTCAGCTCGTCACCGACCAGCACCGCCTTCCCGGCACCTGACCGCGCCGCAGCCCGGCAGCGTCAGCTCGTCACCGACCAGCACCGGCTTCCCAGCGCCTGACCGCGCCACAGCCGGAAAGCACGTCGGCGAGCTCGCAGCCCGGAACCGTCGCCGGGTGCACCGGCGGCCCGTCCCACTCCGCGCGGCGCTCGCGGTCCCGCACCGCGCCCTCGAACACCGCCGCACGCACCGCCCGCGCCAACCGCGCCCCCCAGTACGAGCGCGGGCCGCCGAACGGCTCGACGGGCGCACCGGCCACCGGCGTCCGGACGGCCACGCAGACCGCGTCCGACGAAGTGCCCGAGCAGTCGTAACCGGCCTCCAGCAGGGCCTGCACCTTCGCCTCGGTGGCCGTCGCCAGCAGGTTCACCAGCCCGGCGTCCGACACCGCGGCGGGGACCACCGCCAGCACGTTGATCGTCCCCGGAACGTAGGCAGCATCAGACGGGGTTGACGGTACGTCGGATTCGGCAGCCGCCCACGTCGGCACCCCGATCCCGGTGGTGACCACGGCCGTCACGCCGCCGTCCTCCGCCCAGCTGCAGGCGTCCACCTCGGCGGCCGTCATCAGACCCACGCCGGGGCCCACCAAGCCTTGCCCGGCGGCGAGTTCGGCCAGGTGCGCGTCCGGGTCGAGACGTCCGTACCCGGCGCGGACCTGCGCGTTGAGGACCCAGTGGCGCTCGCCCAGGCCGCCGCCTAGCACCCCGGAGCTGACCATCCGCCAACCCGGGCCGGCCCGCCACACCAGCAGGTGCCGGCAGCCCCCGTCCTCGATCCGCCCGGCCCGCTGCACCGTCACCGGCCGCCCGTCCACGCCCGCCACCTCCGCCACCCACTCGCCCCACCGGCCGTCCCGAGCGCCGGAACGTTCCGTCGTCGAACGGCCACCCAATCACACCGCCCCGCCGGCCCGGCACGGGGATTGGCCGCGACGCGACCGGATGCGGCAGAGTGTCCGCCATGACCGCGCAGCCCTCCACCCCCCTCTCCGTCACCCGCGTCCCGGCGGTCGGCGCCCGCCGCCGCCCGGTGCAGCAGCGCAGCCAGGAGCGGTACGGGCGGCTGCTGGACGCGTGCGCGGGCCTGCTGGACGAGGTCGGCTCGGCGGGGCTGACCACCAAAGAGGTCGCGCTGCGCGCCGAGGTGCCGATCGGCACCCTGTACCAGTTCTTCTCCGGCAAGGAGGGCCTGCTCGCCGCGCTCGCCGAACGCAACCTGGCGTCCTTCCTGGACGGCCTGGCCCGCCGGGTGGACGACGCCGGCCGGCCGGGCATCGCGGAGTTCACCGACCTCGCGGTCGAGGAGTTCGTCGCGATGAAGCGCACCCTCCCCGGCTTCGGCCACCTCGACTTCGGTCTGGTCGACGCCGTCCCCGCCGAGATCGACGACCTGCACCTGCTGGACGCCGAACTCGACAACAACGCGGCCGTCGCCCTGCGCCTGCGCACCATCAGCGGCGAACTGTTCACCGCCCCCGGCTACGCCCTCGCCCTGCGGGTCGCCATGGAGTGCGCGGACGCCGTGCTCAAACTCGCCTTCCGCGCCGACCCGGACGGCGACCCGCAGCTGATCGCCGAGTGCAAGCGCCTGGTCCGCAGCTACCTCGCCACCCCGCCGACCGGCAGCTGAGCCCTCAAGCACCCCGCCGACCGGCAGCTGAAGCCACGGACACCGAGCGCCCCCGCCCTGTGACCGCGCCGCCGCACACCGTGGGCTGACCGGTTCCGCCATTGCACGGCCCGGAGCGCCGCCGCACAGTGGAACCAGGGGCTCGCCCCCGTCCCACCGGTCCGCCGAACCGCAGGAGCAGCGATGCAAGCCACAGTGGGAGACCACGTCCACATGTACAGCAGGTCGGTCGGCATGCACGACCGCATTGGCGAGATCGTCGAGGTGCGCGGCACCGACGGCGAACCGCCGTACCTGGTCCGCTTCGAGGACGGGCACTCCGGCCTCGTCTACCCCGGCCCCGACTGCGTCGTCGAGCACCGACTCGCCGAGGAGCAGCGCTGATCCCGGGCCACGGCCCGGTGGGAGGAACGGTCCGCCTTGCCCCCACCCCTGCCGGGCCCACTGGCCCAGCTCGCCCCGCTGCTGGACGACTACGGCTATCTGGCGGTGGGCGTCCTGGTGTTCGTCGACAACTGTGTGATCCCGGTGCCCGGCCAGACCATCCTGGTGCTGGCCGCGGTCTACGCGGGCGCGGGGCAGCTGTCGCTGCCGGTGGTGCTGACCGTCGCGGTGCTGGCCGCGTTCGCCGGTAACGGCCTGGCCTACCTGATCGGACGCACCGGCGGCCTGGCGTTCGTCCACCGCTGGGGGCGCTACGTGCGGCTCACGCCGGAGCGGATGGCCCGCGCCGAGGACTTCTTCCGCCGCCGCGGCATCCTGCTGGTCACCGGTGCCCGTTTCGTGGACGGGCTGCGCCAGACCAACGGACTGGTGGCCGGCACGACCGAGATGCCGTGGCGGCGCTTCCTGCCGGCCAACGCCGCGGGCGCGGCGCTGTGGGCGGGCGTCTGGACAGCCGTCGGCTACTTCGCGGGCAGCAACATCACCGTCCTGTACCGGCAGGCCGTCCGCTACCAGGTGCTGCTGCTGGTCTCCGTGCTCGCCGTGCTCGCTCTGCTCGTCACCCGCGCCTGGCTGCGCCACCGCCGCCGCCCGCCGCAGGACACCACCGGCCGGATTCCGCACCAGGACAACGGAGACGACGTCCCGGCCGACGGCAACGGGCACCGCTGACACACCGTCAGCAACTCGAACGCCGATCAGTCTGTCCCGGGCCGCAGGCTGTCCGCAATCATGGTGCGCATGCAAGAGTTCGACGGTTCGTACGTGGTCCGGTGGGGGTGGACGCGGCGCGCCGTGCTCGTTGTCGCCCTTCTCACTCCGGTCATCGCGCTGGGCTTCACGCCGTTCGCCGCAGAGCTGGATCACATCGAGCTGGTGCTCGTCCCGGTACTGCTGTCGATCGTGGCAATCTGCTCCAGTCGCCGCAAGGTCTTCGAGCTGGACCGGTACGGCGTCACCTTCTTCCGGTTCGGTAAACGGTTCGAGTTCGTTCCCTGGTCCGAGGTGGTGGCCGTGGAGTGGGGGCCCAGACTGGGTACCGACATCCTGACCGTGTGCCGCCGCCCCCGGACGGCCGCCGCGCTCCCGCCGCTCGACCCCACCGGGTCGCCGATCGACGGCTACCTCGTCGACACCGTCGGGCAGGAGTTCCTCGACGACTTCCGGGGTCTCCGCCGGCTCCAGGCCGCCACCGGCCTGACCGACTTCGACCCCGACCTGCTGACCGCCTCGCTGGTCATGCACGCGCCCAAGGTGCGGTTCTTCGGCACGCTCGCCCACCTCTGGCCGGACCGGCCCCAGGACGGCCCCACCGGGGACGGCCCGGCCCCGGGACTCAGCGGAACGTGATCACCTCGAAGGACGCGGCGAACGCGGTGCCGAAGCGGCTTCCGGCCGCGCGCCCCATCGACTCCAGGAACTCCGCGGCGTTGGCCATCTGCCCGCCCAGGCCCTCCAGGTAGGCGCGGTGCGCCTCCAGCGAGGCGACTCCGGCGGCGAACGTGTCGGTGGTGTCGACGGCGTGCAGCCCGTCCGGTGAGCCGGCCGCCCAGAGCTGGCGGACGCCGTTCCACGGATGGTGGCCCGAGACCATGAGCTCGCGGAACACCCAGCGGTTCCCGGCGTCCCGCACCGCGTCCAGCGTGGCCCGGCCGACGGCGATGTGGTCGGCCTGGTTGGGGAACACGCCGCCGTAGGTGTCCCGGAAGTTGGTGGTGATCACGATGTCGGGGCGGTGCCGGCGGATCGCCCGGGCCAGGTCTCGGCGCAGCGGCAGGCCGTACTCCACGATGCCGTCCGGGTAGCCGAGGAACTCGACGCTGTCGACGCCGACCACGGCCGCGGACTCGACCTGTTCGCGTTCCCGGATCGGCCGGCACTGCGCGGGTTCCAGGCCGTCGATGCCGGCCTCGCCGCTGGTGACCATCAGGTAGCTGACGCGCTTGCCCTGGCCGGTCCAGCGGGCGACGGCGGCGGCCGCGCCGTACTCCATGTCGTCGGGGTGGGCGACGATCGCGAGTGCGCTCTCCCAGTCCTCGTCCAGCGGGAGGTACGGGGGCAGGTTCTGCTCGGCGGGGGTGGTCATCGTGGCGCCTCTCCTCGTGACGGGCTCGGCTCAGTTCGCGGTGCGGATCGAGTAGTTGAAGTCGGCGTGGCCGTAGTGCCGCATCAGGCGCATCCAGAACGGCATCAGCATCTCCATGCCCCGGGCGGCGTCGATCCCGCCGAGGTCGAGGACCCGCTCGGCGGGCCAGCCGAACTCGCCGAGCAGCGCCGTGACCTGCGCCTTGGCGTCGGCATCCTGGCCGGCCACGAACAGCTGGTGCTCGCCGGGAATCCGGTCGGGGTCCACCATCACGGCCACGTTCACGGTGTTGAGCGCCTTCACCACCCGCGTACCGGGCAGGGCCCGCTGCAGCTGCTCGCCCACGCTGTCGTCGTTGACCGGGTCGAGCGTCATCTCCCCGGTCGGCGAGAACACCAGCGGGTTCGAGACGTCCAGCAGGGTCTTCCCGGCGAGGTTGTCCGCACCGGCGAGTTCGACGGCGGCGAGCGCGACGGTGCCGCCGGTGGCGTTGATGACGAGTTCGCCGAACTCGGCGGCCTCCGCGAACGTCCCGGCCCGGCCGCGCGGTCCGTTGCGCTCCGCCCAGTCGGTGGCGGCCGCGTTGCCCTTGCTGCGGGAGCCGAGGACGACGTCGTGGCCGAGTGCGGCCAGCTTGCTGCCGAGCGTCTGCCCGACCGTGCCCGTTCCGATGATTCCGATCTGCATTGCTACTCCGTCCCCGTCCGTCCCACCGGCCCACCCGGGCCGATCCCGGAAGGCCGGTCACGAAAGGCCGAACGCACCCTACCCGAGCGCACCTTGACGCATGGTCAGGTATCCACACCTGACCGCCCCCGCACACCGACCCCTCACACCACCATGCGACCCCCGCCGCCCGCACGCCACCCGCACCGCTCGCACCCGGCTCGGAGCCAGGTGCGCCGCCTCGCACGCAAACCTGCACGCCGAAGGGCTGGAAAGCGCTTACCAATTGGGTGCCCGACCCGTTGACGTCCCAACGGGAAAGCGCTTACCGTCGGCACCCGGAAAGCGCTTTCCCGCTCCTCCCCCCGCGCCCACTCCCCCTCCCGGAGGCGTCGTGTCCCTGCCTGCCCTGTCCCGCCGCACCCTGCTCCAGGCCGGCACCGCCGGCGCCCTCGCCCTGGCCGTCACCGGCACCACCCCCGCCGCCGCCGCGACCGCCGACCCCTACGAGACACTCCGCCTGCGCTGGCTCGCCCTGCTCACCGGCACCGGCTTCGACCCGGCAGCCGAGCCCTTCGGCTCCGCGCTGCGGGCACTCGGCGACCGGGCCCGGGCGCAGCAGCAGGCGATGGCGCCCACGGCGGGATCGCTCTGGCCGGACCTGCCACTGGGCTCGGTCTCGGCGAACATCACCGGCAGTTTCGTCCGGCTGCGCACCATGGCGCTGGCCTGGGCGCAGCCCGGCACCGGTCTGACGGGCGACGCGGCGCTGGCGGCTGCGGTCGCGGCGGGCCTGGACCAGCTGTGCGCCTCGGCGTACACCGCGACGGCGACGGCGTACGACAACTGGTGGGACTGGCAGATCGGTTCGCCGCAGGCCCTGCTCGACACCTGCGTCCTGCTCTCCCCGCAGCTGACGTCCGCCCAGCTCACCGCCTACTGCGCCGCCGTCGACCGCGCCGTCCCGGACTCCAGGGTGGCCGCCTACACGGGAACGAGCACCGGCGCGAACCGGGTGGACCTCTGCCGCGTGCTGGCCGTGCGCGGAATCGTCGGGCGCAGCGCGGCGAAGCTGGCGACGGCGTCGGCGGCGCTGTCGCCGGTGTTCCCGTACGTGCTGACGGGCGACGGCCTGTACCCGGACGGTTCGTTCGTCCAGCACACCTGGGTGCCGTACACGGGCTCGTACGGCGAGGTGCTGCTGAGCGGGCTCAGCCGGTTGTTCGCGCTGCTGGCGGGTTCCTCGTGGGAGGTGACGGACCCGCAGCGGCAGAACGTGTTCGACGCGGTGGATTCGGCGTACGCGCCGTTCCTGTTCAACGGTCTGGTGATGGACTCGGTGGTGGGCCGGGCGAGCAGCCGCGGCCTGCAGGCGTCGGATCTGCTGCACCTCCAGCAGGACGACCACGGCCGCGGCCACACCATCATCGGCCACATCCTGCGGCTGGCGGATTCGGGTGCGGCGCCGGCCGCGCAGTCGGCGCGCTGGCGGGCGGCGGTGAAGGGCTGGATCGGCCGGGACCACTACCGCCCGTACCTGTCGGACGCGGCCGTCGACGTCCCCGAACTGGCCCGCGCGCAGGCCCTGTTGGCGGACGGCGCGGTGTCGGCGTCGGCGGAGCCGGTGGGTGCGCGGGTGTTCGCGATGGACCGTGCGGTGGTGCGCCGTCCGGCCTGGGCGGTGTCGCTGTCGATGTGTTCGGCGCGCACCACGTTCTACGAGACGGGCAACGGCGAGAACGTCCGCGGCTGGCACACCAACAGCGGCCTGCTGGCCTGGTGGAACGCGACCACGGGCAACGGCCAGTACGCGGACGCCTTCTGGCCGACCGTCGACCCGTACCGCCTGCCCGGAACGACCGTCTCCACCAAGAAGCTGGCGGACGCGGCGGGCGGCGCGTGGGGCGCGGCCCGGCCGGACGCCGTCTGGGCGGGCGGCGCGAGCGACGGCACGTACGCGGCGGTCGGGCAGGCGGTGCGCGGGTTGTCGTCCACCCTCTCGGGCTGGAAGTCCTGGTTCCTGCTGGACGATTCGGTGGTCTGCCTGGGCGCGGGCCTGACCTGCACCGACGGCGTTCCGGTGGAGACGGTGGTGGAGAACCGCAACCTGGGCCCGTCCGGCACCCACGCCCTCACGGTGGACGGCACGGCGCAGCCGGTCACGCTCGGCTGGTCACAGCAGTTCACCGACGCGAAGTCGATGGCGATCGCGGGCTTCGGCGGCTACGTCTTCCCGGGCGGCGCGACGGTGCGTGCCAAGCGCGAGGCGCGGACGGGCAGTTGGCACGACATCAACTCCGGCGGCACCACGGAGGCGTTGACCCGCCGCTACCTGACCCTCTGGTTCGACCACGGCACCGACCCGTCCGACGCCGGGTATGCCTACCTGCTGCTTCCTGGCGCGGACGCGGCGGCGACGGCCGCCCGGGCGGCGTCCCCCACCGTGAACGTGCTGTCCAACTCCCCCTCCGTGCAGGCCGTTTCCGACTCTGCCTCCGGCGTCACCGCCGCCAACTTCTTCACCGCGGGCAGCGCCGGTCCGATCACCGTCTCGGCGCCGTGCTCGGTGCTGGTCCGCGAGTCGGGCGGCACCCTGAGCGTCTCGGTGGCCGACCCCTCCCGCACCATCGCCACGGTGCAGGTGACGGTGACCCGCCCGGGCTACGTCTCGGCAGACCCGACAACCGGCGTCACGGTGCTGGCCACCGGCTCCTCGGTGCAACTGCTGGCGGAACTCGGCGGCACCCAGGGCGCGAGCCGCACCGTGACCCTGCGCACCTCTGGCACGGCGGCGGGCGCGAACGCGGCGCTGCTGGCCCCGGTGCAGGACACGTACGTGCGGGACGGCTCGTACGCCGACACCAACTACGGGACGGCGAACATCCTGACGGTGAAGAACACCAACACCTCGGGCTCCGGCTTCTCCCGGCGGGCGCTACTCGCCTTCGACACCTCGCAGTTGACGGGGACGGTGCAGCGCGCGGTGCTCTGGGTGCGCGGCGCGGTCGCGGACTCCGGCGGCACCGAGACCGACCTCCAGGCCTTCGCCACCGCCCCCGGCGCCTGGCAGGAGACAGCAGCCACCTGGAACCGCTGCCCCGCCCCCGGCGCGGCGCTCGGCACGGGCCGGATCTCCACCGCCGCCGACTGGGTGGCCCTGGACGTCACCTCCGCCGTCACCGCCGACCCGGCACTCACCCTGACGGTCGGCCAGCCGGCGGGCCGGGTGGGCCTGGCGGTGAACCTCAACAGTCGGGAGAACGCCGCGTACCCGCCGGTCCTCCAGGTGGTCACCACGGGCTGACCCCGTACCAGTGTTGACGCCCAACTCCGCGCCCCACACGCGGAGTTGCGGCACGAACAAGTGGCCGCACCGTCCCCTGATCCGGTGAATTCAGGGATGCTTTGTTGTCGACCGATCCCGCCGCTCCTACCGTCGATTGCATGGCAATTCGTTGGCGTTCCGTCACCCGCATCGCCGCCATAACGGCGACCGCCACCGGCGTCCTCACCCTCGCAGCAGCCCCGGCCAGCGCGTTCTCCCAGTCCTTCGGCAGCGGTTCCTACCACGCCAGTACGGACTTCGTCCCCGCCAAGAGCACCATCAGGATCGGCGGAAAGGGCTGCTCCGGCGGCGCGGCCCGCAGCTTCTACGTGCAACTCGTCCGGACCCACAACAGCGCCAAGGTGTTCTCCAGCTACAGCTACGGCGCCGACGGCCGGAACCACACCGACCCGCGCGGTATCCGCGTCAACACCGGCACGTCCTACTACCTGCGGTGGTTCGGCAAGGACAACGGCGGCCACGACGCGTCCGCCCCCTGCGCGTCCGCGTACACCGCGTAACCCCACCGCCCAACCTCCTGCGGCCGGCCCCGGCCCCCTCGGCACCGGGGCCGGCCCCCTTCTGCCTGCCTCAACTGCCCGGAGGAACCCGTGACTTCGAGGCGCGGCCTGCTCGCCCTGTCCTGCCTGACGGCACTCCTGACCGCCTGCGCCCCGACCCGCCCCACCGACCCACCCACCGTCGACATCTCCACCTCCGCGGCCCCCGTCGCGCTGATCGGCGAGGGAACCCAGGACGGCGTCCCGTGGCGGGTCGACCTGGTGTCCGTCGCGGGCGAACTCTGCACCCAGGCCACCGTCGACGGCCACCCCGCCGGCAGCGGCTGCGAACCCCCCGTCTCCCGAACGGCCCCCCTCAACATCGCCCTGGACGCCTTTGACCCCCGCGTCCTCCTCATCTACGGAGCCGCTGACCCCACCGTCGCCCACCTCACCGCCAACCCCCCACAACCCGTCCCCCTCACCCACCCCCACAACGGCCGCACCTTCTTCGCCTACGCCGTCACCCCCGGCACCGCCGTCGACCTGGCCGCCTTCGACGCCGACGGCCAACAGGTCTGGTCGGCCGCCGACAAGATCCACGACTTCGAGACCCCCTGACGTCCCCTGTGCCCTGCGGGCGGCTAAACACAGAAAAGCCCCTGTCCGGTTTCCCGGACAGGGGCTTTCCCTGAATGATTGTTCGGCGGCGTCCTACTCTCCCACAGGGTCCCCCCTGCAGTACCATCGGCGCTGTGAGGCTTAGCTTCCGGGTT
>NZ_JBIUCB010000038.1:44008-45262 GCF_044593455.1 Kitasatospora sp. NPDC051984 | reverse complement strand
CTGCCCGCCCTGCACGACCGCCGCACCGACCTCGGCGCCGAACTCGCCACCGAACACGGGCTCGACGGCCTCGAAGTCACCGACGAGGTCTTCGAATCGCCCGCCTCGCTGGTCTTCGACCAGGCCGAGAACCGGCTGCACACCATCAAGGCCGTCCTCGTCGCCACCCTCGGGGAGAAGTGACCATGCGCATCGTCGCAGCCATCGGCGGAAACGCCCTCCTCCAGCGAGGCGAACACCCCGACGCCGCCGTCCAGCAGCACCACGTCCACGACGCGGCCCGCTCGCTCGCCGCACTCGTCACCGCCGGGCACGAGGTGGTGATCACGCACGGCAACGGCCCGCAGATCGGCCTGCTCGCCCTGGAGAGCGAGGCCGACCCGGCGCTCACCGTGCCCTACCCGCTGGACGTCCTCGGAGCCCAGACCCAGGGCATGATCGGCACCCTGCTCGCCCGGGAACTGACGGGCCTGCTGCCCGGCCGGGCCGTCACCGCCCTGGTCACCCACACCGAGGTCGACCCCCACGATCCCGCCTTCCACCGGCCGACCAAGTTCATCGGCGGCCAACTCACCGACGACCAGGCCCGGTTGATGGAGATCGAACGCGGCTGGACCACCGCCCGGGACGGTGCGCGGATGCGCCGGGTGGTCCCCTCCCCGCGGCCGGCGGCGATCGTCGAGCTGGCGGCCGTCCGCACCCTGCTGGACGCCGGCGACGTGGTCGTCGCGGCCGGCGGCGGAGGCGTCCCCGTCACCCGCGATCCGGACACCGGCCGGGTCCGCGGCATCGAAGCGGTCGTCGACAAGGACCTCACCGCCGCCCTGCTCGCCCAACAGCTCGACGCGGACGCCCTGTTGATCCTCACCGACGTCACCCACGTGTTCGCCGACTGGGGCTCGACGCATCCCGAGCCGCTGCTCACCGCGACCCCCGAGCGCCTGCGCGCACTCGACCTGCCCGAGGGGTCGATGGGCCCCAAGGCGGACGCCGCCGCCACCTTCGCCGAGCAGACCGGACGGATCGCGGCCATCGGCCCCCTCGACGACGCCCTCGGCACCCTGCTCGGCACCACCGGCACCACCGTCCGGGCCACCGACCGCAGCGGAGGAACAGACCGGGACGGTCACCACAGCCTCGCCGCATCGCCGCAGTGACACCCGCAACGGACCGAGCCCCGGTACCGCGACCCGCACGAAGCGGGTGGCGACACCGGGGCTCTCGCGTCCGGGCCGCCGCCCGCAGCGGAAGAAC
>NZ_JBIUCB010000038.1:0-43916 GCF_044593455.1 Kitasatospora sp. NPDC051984 | reverse complement strand
ACGGACACCACAGCCTCGCCGCAGTGACCCGCAACGGACCGAGCCCCGGTACCGCGACCCGCACGAAGCGGGTGGCGACACCGGGGCTCTCGCGTCCGGGCCGCCGCCCGCAGCGGAAGAACCGACCAGGACGGTCACCACAGCCTCGCCGCAGTGACCCGCAACGGACCGAGCCCCGGTACCGCGACCCGCACGAAGCGGGTGGCGACACCGGGGCTCTCGCGTCCGGGCCACCGACCGCGGCGGAAGAACGGACCAGGACCGTCACCACAGCCTCGCCGCAGTGACCCGCAACGGACCGAGCCCCGGCACCGCGACCCGCACGAAGCGGGTGGCGGCACCGGGGCTCTCGCGTCCGGGCCGGGATCAGTTGTGCGGGACGACCGCGACCGGCGCCTGGGCGTGGTGGATCACCGCGTGGGCGACCGGGCCGAGGTGGGCGCCGAGGCGGTGGCGGCGCCGGCGGCCGACCACCACGAGCGCGGCATCGCCGGAGGCGTCCACCACCGCGCCGGCGCCGCTGCCGATCCGGCTGTCCTCGACCACCTCGACGTCCGGGTACTTGGCGCGCCACGCGCCGAGCGCCTCGCGGAGCAGCCCGGCTTCCAGGGCGCGGAACTGCTCGGTCTCGAACTGCGGCGTCACCCAGCCCGCGTAGCCCCACACCGGCGGCGGGGTCCAGCCGTGGACGGCGCGCAGCACGGCGCCGCGGGCGGCGGCCTGCTGGAAGGCGAAGTCGACGACCTCGGCCGCCGGCTCCCGGGTGTCGACGGCGAGGACCACCTCGGCCCTGCGGCCGGCGCCGTCCGCCCGCTCGGCCCGGACCAGGACCACGGGCACCTCGCACCGGGCCGCGACCCCGAGGCCGATCGAGCCCACCAGCAGGCCCTCGAAGCCGCCGAGGCCCAGCGAGCCGAGCACGAGCAGCTCGGACTCGGCGGCGGCGGCGGCGGCGACCAACGACGCGACGGGTGCGTCGTCCGTCAGGAGACCGGTGCGCACCTCCAGCCCGGGGTGCGTCGCGCGCACCTGCTCGGCGGCGTCGGCGAGCATTCGTTCGGTCAGGGCCCGTACTTCCGCCGGCTGGCCGGGGGCGGCGTGGATGTCGTCCTCGAAGGTCCAGGCGTGGACGATGCGCAGCGCGTGGCCTTGGCGCACCGCTTCGTCGGCCGCCCACCGCGCCGCCGCGATGCTCTCGGCCGAGCCGTCGGTGCCGGCCAGGATGTACCTGCTCATGGAAGTGTCCTGCTCTCCGTCATTCGACAAGCCCCGGCGTCACCGCTCGGGATCGGGTACCAGCCTCGCCGAGGACGGCCCGGGGTTCCAGGGCCTGCCGGGCGCCGCGGGCGGGGCCCAAGGTCCCGGGATGCGCGGAGGCGTACCTCGGACGTCCCGGTGTCGGCGCGGCGCCGGCGGAGCGCGGCGGTGGCCCCGCCGTCCGCAGGACCTTCGGCTTCGCTTGTTGCCCCGGCAGGCCCCAGCGCACGCCGGTCCGGGGCGGTGGAATGGTGGCAGCACGAGTCCCGGACGGCAAGGTCGGTGCCCGTCTCGTGTTCGACCTGCGCGGCCTGCCCGCGCTCCAGGCACCACCCACCGAGGAGAAGGACGTGGACAGGATGAACGGCACAGGGAGGCCGCGCCTCGTGGTCGCGGCGGACGACCGGGATCCGTCCCGGGCCGCCCTGTGGCAGGCCGCAGCCGCCGATGGCCCGTCCGGCGCGGCCTCGTGACCGGGTCCGGAACTCGGCGGGAGCTCCGCCCGTCCGCGGCGCGGCCCGGCCCCGCCGCCGACCGGTCCGCGGGGGCGGCCGGGGTGCCCGTCGGCGAGGCCGCCGCCCAGGACGTCGCGCAGGTGCTGAGCCGGCTGGCCGCCACCCCGGCCGGCCTGACCGGGGCCGAGGCCGAACGCCGGCTCGCGGCGGGCGGCCCCAACGCGGTGCGCACACACCAGGTCAAGGCCCTGGCGGTGCTCGGCCGCCAGCTGCGCAGCGCCCTGCTGCTCCTGCTGCTGGCCGCCGCGCTGGTGTCCTTCTTCTTCGGTGAGCGCACCGATGCGGTGGTCATCGGCGTCATCCTGCTGCTGAGCGTCGTGCTGGGCTTCACCAACGAGTACCGGGCCGAGCGGGCCGCCCAGGCGCTGCACTCCCGGGTGCGGCACACCGCGGTCGTCCTGCGCGACGGCCACGAGCAGGACGTGGACGTCACCGCTCTGGTACCCGGCGACGTGGTCCGGCTGGCGCTCGGCCAGATCGTCCCGGCCGATGTCCGGTTGCTGGAGTGCACCGGGCTGCAGTGCGACGAGGGCGTTCTCACGGGCGAGTCCGCGCCGGTGGCCAAGGGCCTGGCGCGGGTGGAGGAGGGGGCCGAGCTGGCGGAGCTGTCGTCGTGTGCGCTGATGGGCACGGTGGTGCACGCGGGAAGCGGCACGGGGGCGGTCGTCGCCACCGGCGGCCGCGCCGCGTTCGGGCGGATCGCGCTCGGCCTCGGCGAACGGCAGCCGGAGACGGCGTTCCAGGTGGGCCTGCGCCGTTTCTCGATGCTCCTGCTGAGGGTCGCCGCGGTCCTCACCACCGGCATCTTCGTGGTCAACACGGTGCTGCACCGGCCGCTGCTGGAAGCGCTGCTGTTCTCGCTGGCGATCGCCGTCGGGATCACCCCGCAGCTGCTGCCGGCCGTGGTCAGCACCAGCCTGGCGGCCGGCTCCCGCCGCCTCGCGGCCCGGGACGTCCTGGTCAAGCGCCTGGTGTGCATCGAGGACCTCGGCGACCTGGACGTCCTGGTGACCGACAAGACCGGCACCCTCACCGAGGGCCGGATCACCTTCGAGAGCGCCCTCGATCCGGCCGGGACCGCCCGCGACGAGGTGCTGCTGCTCGGCCTGCTCGCCACCGAGGGGGACCTCGACGGCGACCACCTGGGGGACAACCCGCTGGACACCGCGCTGTGGCAGGCCCCCGGAGCCGCCCGGCTGGCAGCCGGGCACCGGCGGCTCGCCGCCCTCCCCTTCGACCACGAGCGCCAGCTCTCCTCCGCCCTCGTCCGGCGGCCCGACGGCAGCCCGGTGCTCGTCACCAAGGGCGCGCCGGAGCAGGTGCTGGCCAGGTGCGTGGACGTCCCCGCGACGGCCGCGCCCGTCCTGGACGGGCTGTTCGCCGCCGGTGACCGGGTCGTGGCGGTGGCCGCCAGGCCGGCCGGGGAGCTGCGCACGATCACGGGGGCCGACGAGACCGGGCTGCGGCTGGCCGGGTTCCTGGTCTTCCGCGACCCGCCCAAGCAGGATGCTGCGGAGTCGCTGCGCCGCCTCGCCGGCCTCGGCATCACCGTCAAGATCTGCACCGGCGACAACCCGGTCGTGGCCGAGAAGGTCTGCGCCGACCTGGGCCTGCCCGCCGGCGCCACGCTCACCGGCCGGGACATCGGCGCCCTGGACGACGAGCGGCTGGCCGCGGCCGCCGCAGACGCCACCGTGTTCGCCCGGGTGTCTCCGGAGGACAAGGCCCGGGTGGTGCGCGCGCTGCGCGGCAGCGGCCGGTCGGTGGGCTTCCTCGGCGACGGCGTCAACGACGCGCTGGCGCTGCATGCCGCCGACATCGGCATCTCGGTGGACAGCGCCACCGACGTGGCCAAGGACGCCGCGGACGCCGTCCTGCTGAAGAAGGACCTGGGGGTGCTCGCCGAGGGGGTCGCCGAGGGCAGGCGGATCTTCGCCAACACCATCAAGTACGTGCTGATGGGGACGTCCAGCAACTTCGGCAACATGTTCAGCGCGGCCGGGGCCTCGCTGGCGCTGTCGTTCCTGCCGATGCTGCCCTCGCAGATCCTGCTCAACAACCTGCTCTACGACACCGGCCAGCTCACCATCCCCACCGACCGGGTCGACGAGGAGCAGCTGCGCGCGCCCGCGCACTGGGACATCTCGTTCATCCGCCGCTTCATGCTGTGGTTCGGTCCGGCCAGCTCGCTCTTCGACTTCCTGACGTTCTGGGTGATGCTCGGTGTGTTCCACGCGGACGCGGCGCTGTTCCGCTCCGGCTGGTTCGTGGAGTCCCTCGCCACCCAGACCCTGGTGATCTTCGCCATCCGCACCCGGCGGATCCCGTTCCTGCGGAGCCGCCCGAGCATTCCGCTGCTGGTGGCCTCGCTGGGGGTGGTGGCGGTGGGCGTGGCGCTGCCGTTCTCGCCGGCCGCCGCGACGCTCGGCTTCACTCCCCTCCCGCCGGCCTTCTTCCTGGCCCTGGCCGGGATGGTGGTCACCTATCTGGTGCTGATCGAAGGCGTCAAGCGGTGGTTCTTCTCCCGCCCCGTCACCCCCGTGGCCGCGCTGCCCGCACCCCGCCGGCGGCAGCGCGAGCACCGCATCCACCGCCGGGCCGGGCGCTTCAGCCACCCCGGTCCGCTGCACTGAACCCGGCGCGGCGCGCCGCCCGGCGGGGCTGTACGGCCCCGCCGGGCGGCGTGTGCGTCGCGGACGGGCGGGGTCAGCCGGCCGCGGCGAGGCCGTACTGCCAGAGGCTGTTGACGCGGCTGCGCTCGGTGGCGTTCGGGTACGGGTTGGTGCACGAGGTGCCGGGGCCGCCGCCGGACATCAGCTCGCTGCACGGGCCGGAGTAGTGGTCGGGCAGGCCGAGCACGTGGCCGGTCTCGTGGGCGGTGACGCGCACCGAGCTGTACTGCCGGTTCTGCGCGTAGTCGAGGAAGATGTAGCCGCTGCCGTGGCCGTCGGTGGAGGCGTAGGAGCCGCGGGAGTCGTTGCCCTCGTAGTAGCGGAAGTCGGCGTTGGTGCCGGAGCGGAGCTGGACGTTGCTGACCGAGGAGTTCCAGATCTGCGCGGCCTGGGATATGACGGTGCGGAAGGTCGGGGCCGAGCTGGCGTCGTAGGTGACGGTGACGGCCATCAGGTAGGGGTTGGCGGCCTGCTTGGCCCGGGCCGACTTCATCACTGCCTCGTAGAACGCCTTGTTGTTGGCGTCCTCGGAGGACTTGGCGGCGATGCCCGCGGACGGGGTGTAGCCCTGGGTGGTGGTGGCCGCGGCGGCGGGCACGGCGGCGGTGCCGGCCGCGAGGACCAGTCCGAGGGCGGCGGCGAGCACGGTCATGGAGCGGTTCATGTGGGGACTCCATTTCGCGGGTCCCGGGGCCGTGGGGAGGGCGTGTCCGGGACGCGGTGACGAGTTGTTGCACCGAGCTTGGGGCAGGGCGGGCGGGGCGCGGAGATGGCAACCGGCGATAGGCGGGGGCAATACCCTTGCGGGGCCCTTGATTTGACGCTCCATGAGCGGAGCTTGACATGCCCTTGGCAGGCCGTGGACGCCTGGCTATGCTCCCGTGATGGAGCTCGACGTCCGACACCTGCGGGTGCTGTGCGCGATCGCGGACACCGGCAGCGTCCGAAAGGCCGCCCGTCGACTCGGCATGGCCCAGCCGTCGCTGACCACCCAACTGCACCGCATCGAACGGGCCATCGGCGGACGGCTGTTCACCCGCGAACAGACCGGCAGCCGCCCCACCGCCCTCGGCCACTCGGTGCTCTCCCGCGCCCGACCCGTGATCACCGGGATGGACGCCCTGGTCGCCGCCGCCCGCGCCGAAGCCGCCGGACCGGGCCGCCGCCGACTGCGGATCGGCAGCGTCGGCAGCCGCGCGGTCGCCGCCTGGCTGCGCCGCATCCACGACCGGCTCCCCGAGACCGACACCACCATCCACATCGACATCTCGGCGATCGCCCTGATCCACCTGGTCGCCGTCGAACAGCTCGACATCGCCTTCGTCCACGAGAGCGAGGGCTTTCCGCTACAGGTGCCGCCCGGCACCGAGCAGCGGGTGCTGGTCGCCCGCGAGCCCCAGTTCGTCGCCCTCGCCGAGACCCACCCCGCCGCCGGCCGGCCGGTCGTCACCCTCGCCGACCTCGCCCACGACACCTGGATGGTCGACCCGACCGCCGACCACGAATACGCCGCCCTGCGCCGGGTCTTCGCCGAGGCCGGACTCGACCCGCGCGTCGTCCAGGTCCGCGACAACGCCACCGCCGCCGAACTCGTCGCCTCCGGCGAAGCCGTCCGCCCCTGCCAGCCCACCTCACCGCCCGGACCCGGCACCGTCCTGCGCCCCGTCCACGGCGACCCCCTCGCCGTCCGGCTCCTCCTCACCTGGCGCCCCGACACCGTCGGCGGCCCCGCGCTCGACGGCCTCTGGATCGACCTCTGCCACGCCTACCTCGACCTGGCCAGCATCAACCCCGCCTACCGCGCCTGGCTCCGCCACCACAACCGCTCCCTGCACACCCTCCTCGCCCCGACAGCCTGATATCCGCGCCCGGCCGGGCCGGGGATCGGAGTGCGGGTCGGCGTGCGTCAGGCGAGGGCGCAGTCGAGCAGGCGACCGCACTCGGTGCCGACCAGCAACCGGCCGGGCCCGGTGACGGTGAGGGCTGTCGGCACCAGCGGGGCCCCGCGCAGGGTGAGGCGGACCCACTCGCGCAGGGTGCCGTCGGCCAGCGAGAGCGCCAGCAGATCGCCGTTCTCGTAGCCGGCGTACCCGGTCGTGTCGTCGGTGTCGAGGACGACGGCCGGTCGATCGGTGCGGAACACCCAGCGCGTTGCACCGTCGGTCGGGTCGCGGCGCGCCACGTAGCAGTCGCCGGGGCGGCGTCCTTCCCGGCGCCACCGCGCGCCGGCCTGCAGCAGATCGCCGCCGGGGAGTTCCACGCCCGGGCCGCCGTCGTGGTCCTCGCCGGGTGCGAGGGCGAGCGGGAACAGCGGGTGCGGCGGGGCCCAGACCGGCTCGAGCAACGTCCCCGGTTCACCGACCGGAGGTGACCCCGAGACGAACGGTTCCTCCGCGCCGGGCAGCGGGACAGGGGCCGTCGCGCCCACCCACCGCCCGCTCTCCCCACCGGGGCCCTCAGGTACGCGGAAAGTGGTGGTGAGCGTCCCGCCACCGCGCCGGACCCGGAGGCCGCCGCGCGGAACGAGGACCGGGAGCCCGTCGGGGCCGAGGTGCAGGCCGGCCGGGGCGGACAGCCGCACCCGGGCGGTCCGGGTGCCGTTCGACAGGTCGATTCGGCTGACCGAGTCGGGAACACCCGACACCTGCCACGGACCGGCATGCACCCACGCCGACCGCTGGTCGGGCGCCACCGCGAGCTGCATGCCGCCGCAGGCGATCACCGGGACCGACCAGGACAGCTCGCCGGACGGCAGCCGGCACTCCAGCAACACGCCGTCCAAGGAGGCCAACAGCCGCCCGTCGTCCAGCAGTTCGACCTCATGGACCAGGCTCCTGAGGTCGCGCCCGGGGCCGTACCGATCGAGCACCGCCGCCGGGTCCGGTGGCCGGTGCGCCGCCAGCGGGCGGGTCCTCGAGTTGCCCAGTTCCGCACCGCGCACCGAACGCGCCTCCAAGGCACGCCAATCGGTCCGGTGGAGGTCCACCAGGTGCTCCACCTGCGGTACCCGCGAATCCTTCATGACCGGCTCCAGGTACAGGCGCAGCGACTGCCCGTCCGACCACTCCACCTCGCGCACGGTGCGCCCGTTCGGATCGCGGAACGCCGACACGGCCGGCCCGGATTCGAGGTCCAGCAACAGGAGTTCACCCCTGTTGAGAAGCCCCCCGTCGTACTGGCCGGTGCCGACCGCGAGCAGCGGCAGCTCCGGATGGAACGCCAGCGCGTTGACGGGAAACCGCGAGCGCAGCACCGCGACGCACGTCAGATCGGAGGTGCGGTACACAGCCATGGGCGCGGGCCGACCGTGCCGGACGTAGCCGGCCACCGCGAGCAGGCCGCGCCGCTCGTCCACCACCGCCACCCGAGGCGTGCCGACCTCGGCGAACGGGCGGTCGGCGAGAACACGGTCGATGCGCAGGGCCACGGGGCTGATCGTCGCAGGCGCCGGACGGTTCGTCAGCCCATTATCAACTCGCCTGTCACCGCGGGTCCCGCCGCCCGCGACCGCCTCCAGCCGGCCGCCTGCCTGTCAGCGGGCCGGGGTGACGTCGGGGGCGCGTCGGGCACTCGGCGGCCGGTTGACGGCCGTCGGGCAGAACCTCGTCTTTCGTCCTGTGCAGCGCCATGCCCGGTGTCGTGGGGGGGGGGGGGGGGCGCGGGGGGGGGGGGGGGGGCGGCGGCCGCCCCCCCCCCCCGCCCCCCCGCGCCCGCCCCCCCCCCCCCCCCGGCGGCCCCCCCCCCCCCCCCCCCCCCCCCCCCCCCCGACGAGGATTACGGCAGGTTCCAGCGCTGGTTGGCGCCACCGTTGCAGGTCCAGACGATCAGTTGGGTGCCGTCGGTGGTGCTGGCGGCGGGGTCGTCCAGGCACAGGGCGGACTGGACGCCCTTGAGGCTGCCGTCGGGCTGCGGGGTCCACTGCTGATTGGTGCCGCCGTGGCAGGTCCACAGGTCGACCGGGGTGCCGGGCACGGTGCCCTGGCCGACCACGTCCAGGCACTTGCCGCCGAACAGGAGCCGGCCGTTGTCCCAGGTCCAGGTCTGGGCCGGGTCGGCGGTGTCGCAGGTCCGGATCATGGCCTTGGTGCCGTCGGTCGTGGAGCCGCCGGCGGCGTCGAGGCACTTGCCGGGGACGCCGGAGGTGACCGGGCCGGTGAAGGGGCCGCCGCCGGTGCCGGGGGTGAGGGCGAAGGAGTCGAACTGCTGGGTCTGGTAGCCGGTCACGGCCAGGCCGGCCATACCGGAGGTGAACGCGTGGTCGGTGGCGGTGCCGACGGTCTGCCCGTCGATCGCGGCGGTCAGCGTCGAGCCCTGCATGGTGAGGGCGAGGTGGTGCCAGGCGTTCAGACCGGGCGCGGGGACGGTGCCGGAGGCCAGGGTGGTGGAGTTCCAGGACAGGTCGGTGCGCAGGATCTCCCAGGCGCCGGTGTCACTGAGCCGCAGGTGATAGGCGTTCAGGCCGTTGTTGTTGCGGGCCTGCTGGTTGACCCGGCCGAGCACCTCGGTGGAGCCCGGCTGCTCGAACAGGGTGTCGGCGCCGACCGTGTAGTTCACCCAGCTGGTGTCGCCCACGATGCTGTAAGGCATGTTGTTCGGCTCGTCGGTCCAGCGGATCGGCGAGGTGGGGGCCATCTGGCGCAGGCACGCCCCGGTGCGGCCGCCGCCGCAGGGGCCGGTCCGGAAGGCGCCGTTCATGTCGGAGAAGTACTTCGGCGAGGTGGTCGCGGCCGGCCGGTCGAAGTCGTCCGTGTAGGGCAGGTTCAGTGGTGCGGCCGCCGGCGCGGTGGCGGTGCCCTTGCCCTGGCCGGTGGTGGTGGTCACGGTGTAGATGTGGCCGGGCTGCAGGGTGAGGGTGTACGTCCCGTGGGAGGGGAGGACGTCCTTCTGCTGGACGAAGTCGTCGGAGGTGTCGGTGGTCGACAGGTCGGTCGACCACACGTGCACCCGGCCGGTGGACAGGCCGCCGGTGATCGTGAGGGCGACGGTCTGCGCGGCGGTGGCGTCCATGGTCTCGAGCACGGTGGAGTAGTCGGCGCCGTTCGGTGACTTCAGGGTGACGTAGCTGCCGTTGGCCCGGTTGCCGCCGAGGTAGCCGCTGGCCGGGTCGAGGTACGTCCAGCCCGGCTTGGCGAACTGGGTGGTGTGTGCGGTGGCCCAAGTGGTCTGGCCGACCGAGTAGTTGCCGGACCAGGGCTGCGCCGCCAGTGACAGGCCGTCGGTGGAGAAGAACAGGTTCTGGTAGAGCGCGGCGACGACCGGCCAGTTCATGAAGGAGGTCATCCGGCCGTCGATGTAGTCGCGGTTGATCGCGCGCGCCACCGCCGGGGCTCCGGCGTTGTAGTCCTGCGAGCCGCTCTCGCTGGCCCAGATCGGCTTGCCCAGGGACTGTGCGGCCGCCGTGCTGTTGCAGGTGGACATCGAACCCAGGTAGCCGCACGGGTAGTGCATGCCGATGACGTCGATCGCGGAGTTCAGCGCCGGGTCGGCGGCCATCGCGGTGGCGAGGTTCCAGTCGTAGCTGTCCGCGCCGACCACCTTGGTGCCGGCGTGGCCGTTGGCGAGCAGCGCAGCCTTGAGCTTCTTGTACCAGGCGGCGTCGTACTCGCGCTCGTTCCAGCCGCCGAGGTAGTCGATCGGCAGGTGGTGCTGCGCGGCGCAGCCGAACCAGCCCATCAGGTAGTCGACCATGTCCTGGGACCAGAAGTACGGCTTGCCGGGCGCGGGGTTGGCGGGGTCGTCGACGCCGATCCAGCCGGGCGCGCCCCAGGCCAGGCCGTAGAGCTTGATGTCGGGGTTGCGGGCCTTGGCCTGCTCGGCCAGCCACCACTCGTAGCCCTGGTTGCAGTCGACCGCGCCCCGGGTGTGCTGGTAGCTGGGCTCCGCGCCGTCGGTGGAGTTGGTGTCGCCGCCGATCTCGATCTTCAGCGACTGGAGGGAGGCGCCGTACCCGGGCTTGAAGAGGTAGTCGAGGAGCTGGCTGCGCTGCGGCTCGGGGTAGTCGATCAGCAGGCGGGAGTTGCCGCCGCCGCCGGAGGCGGCGCCGATGCCGTCGAAGACCCGGCCGGACTTGCCGCCGTCCACGGTGATCGACGTTCCGGGGGCGGGGGCCTGGGCGGCGAGGGCGGGGGCGGTTGCCTGGGCCGCGACGAGCGCGCCGGACAGCAGGAGGGAGGCGGCGACGGCCGCCTTTCTGAGTGCGCGTCGGGAGACGGCCAGGACGTGGGGGGATCCGCGCATGGGTGGGCGCCCTTCGTGAGTACTCACAAACAAACGGACTCGAGCAGAACCGAACAGTAGGGCGGTGGTCGGCGTCGGTCAACGAGGCGCTCTGCGGATTTTTCCGGACAACTCCCGGGCTCGGCCGGATCGGCATCCGGTGGAATCGTCCTGAGCCTGGCGGCGGCACTCTGCGGAGCGGAGCGGATTACTCCGGGCGCGCCCGTGCGCGCGGGCGCGCGATGCGGCCCCTTCCACCCTAGATGGGCACTGAGCTGCGCATCCACCCTTCGAGGAAAGGATCCGGGTACTCAGTAAAAAGGTCCTCATTTCGTAGGTAGTGAATTGTCCGGAGACTTCTGCGAGGCCACTCTGTAACGGATGGATATCGCCCGCGATTCGAACGTTTGCGGCCTCTTGACGGGCGGGTGAACCGATGGTTTTCCTGTGATTCACCACGTTTGAAAGTGGTGAACTCTGATCGGTTGTGTTGCATCCGGTCGGCCTCCCTCAGCCACCCTGGAGCCGCTCCATGTCCCCCGCCCGTTCCCGCCTGCTCGCCTTCACCTCGCTCGGCATCACCGCCGCCCTCGGCCTCACCGCCTGCTCCACCGGCCAGGAGTCGACCTCCGGAGCCGCCCCGATCGCCCCGGTCAGCGGGAAGGTCTCGATCACGTACCTGCAGAAGCAGGGCGACCAGGAGTACTTCGTCGGTGAGGCGGGCGGCGCGAAGGCGAAGGCCGCCGAGCTCGGGGTCGACCTGAAGGTGGTCAACCTCGGCAACGACGCCAACAAGACCGTCAGCGAGGTGCAGGCCGCGATCGCGCAGAAGAGCAACGGCCTGATCGTCGTCGTCCCGGACCCGGCGGTCGGCCCGCAGGTCGTGCAGACCGCCAAGGACGGCAAGGTCGCGCTGCTCACCTCCGACGACCAGATCTGCACCACCGGCCCCGCCCCGGCCTCCTGCGGCAAGGACCAGCTGGTGCCGCGGATCGGCTTCTCCGGCGAGCAGATGGGCGGCGAGGTCGGCAAGCGCGCCGCCGAGGAGTACCGGAAGGCCGGCTGGAACCCGGCCGACACCCGGATCATCTCCGCCTGGAAGCAGGACGTCACGGTCTGCGGCGACCGGGTCAAGGCCGCCAAGGCCGCCTTCAACTCGACCGTCCAGGGCGTCCAGAACATCGACGTCGCCACCGACAACACTCCCACCGGCGCCCAGGACAAGGTCGCCGCCACCGTCACCGCCAACCCCGGCGTCAAGCACTGGGTGGTCTGGGGCTGCAACGACGAGAACGTCCAGGGCGCCGTCACCGCCCTGCAGAACGCCAACGTCAGCCCCGACGACATCGACGGCGTCGGCCTCGGCGCCTACCTCGCCTGCAAGGACTGGAAGTCCGGCAAGCCGTCCGGCATGAAGGCCGCGCTCTTCATCAACGGCAAGGACGTCGGCGCACTCGCCGTCCAGACCATGTACGACAAGCTCAAGAACGGCAAGGAGATGCCCGCCGAGGCGTTCGCCCCGACCAAGATGGTCGACGCCGCCACCTGGCAGACCGCCGGCGTCTCCTGCGGCTGACCCCCCGGCCCGGGCCGGCGCGGCGGACCTCCGCACCTGGCGCCGCACCGGCCCGTACCACGCTGCCCGCAGGGGCACCCCGCACTTGGAACTGCCTGATCCGCAACGCCAGTTGAGGCCACGATGACCACACCCAGCCGCTCGCCCGCCGCACCCGCCGGCCTGACCGCCGAGAACATCGGCAAGAACTTCGGCGCCGTCCAGGCGCTGAACGGCATCGACCTGGACTTCCCGCCCGGCCGGGTCACCGCCCTGATGGGCGAGAACGGCGCCGGAAAGTCCACCCTGCTGCGCATCCTGACGGGCGATCACCGGCCCAGCGAGGGCCGGGTGCTGCTGGACGGCGAGCCGCTCGAACTGAACTCGCCGACCGACGCCCGCCGCGCCGGAATCCGGATCATCCCGCAGGAACCCGAGATCGTCCCGCACGTGTCGGTCGCCGAGAACGTCTACGCCGGATCCCTGCCGCGCCGGGCCGGCCGCCGACTGGACCGCGCCGAACTGCGCCGCCGGATCACCGCCGACCTGGAGCGCCTGGGCTTTGCCAAGGTCCTCGACCCCGACCTCCTCGGCTCCGAACTCACCCCGGCCCAGCGGCAGTTGGTCGAGATCCTGCGCGCCCTCACCGGCCGCACCCCGCCCCGGGCGATCGCCTTCGACGAACCCACCTCCTCGCTGTCCGAACACGAGGTGGACGCGCTGTTCGCGCTCATCCGGCGGCTGCGCGAGGACGGCATCGCCGTCATCTACGTCTCGCACCGGATGAAGGAGATCTTCCAACTCGCCGACCGCATCGCCGTCCTGCGCGACGGCACGCTGGCCGGCGTGGTCGAGGCCGCCGACACCGACGAGAGCGAACTGGTCCGGCTGATGGTCGGCCGCGACCTGTCCGCGCTGTTCGTCCGGCAGAACGTCGCCACCGACCGGGTGGTGCTCGACGTGGACCGCCTGTGCACCGACGACGTCCAGGACGTCTCCCTCACCGTGCACGCCGGCGAGGTCGTCGCCCTGGCCGGCCTGATCGGCGCCGGGCGCTCCGAACTCGCCCTCGCCCTGGCCGGCGACGCCCCGATCCACTCCGGCACGGTCAGCCTCTCCGGCCAGGAGGTGCGCCTGAGCAGCCCGCGGGCCGCGATCCGGGCCGGCATCGGCCTCGCCCCCGAGGAGCGCAAGGCCCAGGCGCTGTTCCTGCACCGCACCATCCGCGACAACACCTCGCTGGTCAGCCTGGACAGGCTGCGCCGCCGACGCTTCGTCAAGACCCGTGCGGAGAAGGAACTCGCCCAGCGCTATGCCGACCGGCTGCGGGTGCGCGCCCCCTCGATCGAGACCGAGGTCCGCACCCTGTCCGGCGGCAACCAGCAGAAGGTGGTGCTGGCCCGCTGGCTGGCCCGACGACCCGACCTGCTGATCCTGGACGAACCCACCCGCGGCGTGGACATCGGCGCCAAGGCCGAGATCTACCGGATCATCGCGGACCTCGCCCGCGAGGGCGTCGCGGTGCTGGTCATCTCCTCCGAACTCCCCGAGGTCCTCGGCCTCGCCGACCGCGTCGTCGTCATGCAGAACGGCCGGGTGACCGGCCGGCTGACCCGCGACGAAGCCTCCGAGGAGGCCATCCTCGCCCTCGCCATGGCCGAGGACCTGTCCACCGACGACCCGACCGACGTCCCCGCCAACACCGGAGCAACCGCATGACCACCAGCACCGCCCCCACCACCGCACCGCAGCAGCGCACCGGCGGCGCGCGTGCGCTCCTCGGCGCCGTCGGCGGGCAGAACCTCAGCCTGATCGGCGCGCTCGTCGCCGTCGTCGCGCTGTTCGGCTCGCTCAACGCCAACTTCCTCGGCTGGGACAACATCCAGGTGATCGCCGAGGCCGCCACCATCGCCGGCCTGCTGGCCGTCGTGCAGACCGTCGTCATCATCTGCGGCGGCCTGGACATCTCGGTCGGCTCGCAGGCCGGCCTCGCCTCCGTGGTCTCCGCGATGGTGTTCACCGCCGCCGGCTCCAGCGCCCCCGCCGGCATCGGCGCCGCGCTCGCGCTCGGCGCGGCCGTCGGCCTGCTCAACGGCGCGGTGATCATCTACGGCCGGGTCAACCCGACCATCGCCACCCTGGCCGGCCTCGCCGCGTACAAGGGCGTGGCCCAACTCGTCTCCGACGGACGGGCGCAGGGCTACGTGCTCGGCGACCCGGTGTTCGTCTTCCTCAGCCGCGGCAAGATCGCCGGCCTGCCGACCATGGTGTGGATCCTGATCCTGGTCGCCGCCGCCGTCCACGTGCTGCTCACGTACACCGACATCGGCCGCAACATCTACGCCATCGGCGGCAACGACACCGCCGCCCGGCTGGCCGGCATCAACCTCAACAAGTACCTGATCGCGGCCTACGCGCTCAGCGGCGCCGTCGCCGCCCTCGCCGGCGTGCTGCTCACCGCCCGCACCGGAAGCGGCCAGCCGGTCTCCGGCAGCGAGGGCCTGGAACTCCAGTCCATCACCGCCGCCGCCCTCGGCGGCTGCGCCCTCAAGGGCGGCAAAGGCAGCATCGGCGGCACCCTGCTGGCCGTCGCCCTGCTCGGCGCCCTGCAGAACGGACTCACCGTCCAGGGCATCAACACCTTCTGGCAGAACGTCGCCCAGGGCACCCTGCTGGTCGCCGCCGTGGTCATCCAGCAGCGCCGCACCCGCGAACGCGCAGTCGGCCTCCCCGCCTGACGCTTCCCCCCTCCCGCCGACAGACAGGAAGCACCCCGTGAAACGCCTTCCCGCGCCGCTGCGCCGTGCAGCCACCGGCGCAGCGGCACTCGGCCTCGCCCTCGCCGCCGCCGTCCTGCCCCCGATCTCCGCACCGGCCGCCGCCGCGACCGCCCCCGCCGGCCAGACCGTGACGATCGACGGGACCTCCGCCGGGCGGACCTTCGACGGCATGGGCGCGATCAGCGGCGGCGGCGCCACCTCCCGTCTGCTGGTCGACTACCCGGAACCGCAGCGCTCCCAGATCCTGGACTACCTGTTCAAGCCCGGCTACGGCGCCAACCTGCAGATACTCAAGGTGGAGATCGGTGCCGACGCCAACTCCAGCGACGGCCCCGAGCCCAGCCACATGCGCAGCCGCACCGACCTCGACTGCAACCGCGGCTACGAGTGGTGGCTGATGGCGCAGGCCAAGCAGCGCAACCCCGCCATCACGTTCTACGGACTGGAGTGGGCCGGCCCCGGCTGGTTCGACGGCGGCATGTGGTCCAAGGACAACATCGACTACCTGACCAAGTGGCTCGGCTGCGCCGACAGCCACGGGCTCTCCGTCGGCTACCTCGGCGGCTGGAACGAGATCGGGTACGACAAGGCCTGGTTCGTCAACCTGCGCTCCGCCCTCGACGGCAGCGGCCACAGCGGCACCAAGCTGGTGGCCGCAGACACCGACGACCCCAGTTGGGCGGTCGCCACCGACCTCGCCACCGACCAGGCCTTCAACCGGGCCGTCGCGGTGATCGGCGCGCACGGCGTCTGCTGGCACTCCACCCCGGTGTACACCGGCTGCCCGGGCAACAGCACCGCCCTCGGCCTGAACAAGCCGATCTGGCAGTCCGAGGACGACAACGACAGCTACGGCGCCAACCCGACGGCGCTGGCCCGCAACCTGAACCGCGAGTACATCGACGCGCGGGTCACCGCCGACATCAAGTGGGCGCTGGTCAGCTCCTGGCCCGCCCACCTGCCGTACTACGGCGCGGGCCTGATGACCGCGGACCAGCCGTGGTCGGGCTCCTACACGGTGGGCCGCGACATCTGGGCGATGGCCCACACCACGCAGTTCGCCCAGCCCGGCTGGCAGTACCTCGACAGCGCGAGCGGCTACCTGCCCGGCACCGGCCTCAACGGCGATGCGCACAGCGGCAGTTACGTGACGCTCAAGTCCGGCAAGGACTACAGCACGATCATCGAGACCACCGACGCGTCGGCCGCGGCCACCGTCAGTCTGAAGGTGACCGGCGGCCTGTCCGGCAAGTCCGTCCACGTGTGGGCGACCGACATGGCCTCCACCGACCCCGGCCGGTGGTTCCAGCACACCCAGGACATCACGCCGAAGAACGGCGCGTACTCCTTCACCGCGCAGCCCGGCTACCTCTACACCCTGACCACCACCACCGGACAGGGCAAGGGCACCGCCGTGCCGCCCGCCGGAAGCGCCTTCCCGCTGCCCTACGCCGCCGACCTGAGCACCGCCAGGGCCGGCGCGGCCGTCCCGTACTTCCACGACTGGGCGGGCGCGTTCGAGACCGCCCCGTGCCCGGCCGGCGCCGGCACCGCCGGCTGCGCGCGCCAGGTGCTCACCACCGCGCCCATCCCGTGGCACACCGACATGGGGTACACCCCGCTGACCCTGGTCGGCGACCCGAACTGGACCAGCTACCAGGCCGACGTGGACGTGCAGTTGGAGCAGTCCGGCTCCGCGGAGCTGCTGGGCCGGCTCGACCACATCGACCACGACCACTCCGCCTACCACCTGCAGATCACCAGCACCGGCAGCTGGACGCTGTTCACCGAGAGCGCCTCCGGCACCGACACCACCCTCGCCACCGGCAGCTACTCCGGCGGCGGCGCGGGCACCTGGCACCACCTGTCACTGGCCATGCAGGGACCGTCGATCACCGCGTCCGTCGACCACGTCCAGGTCGCCTCGGTCACCGACTACAGCCACCTCACCGGGCAGCTCGGCCTGGGCGTCGGCGGCTTCCAGAACGCCGATTTCGCCAACCTCGCCGTCACCCCGCTGGCCGGCCCGGCCATCAACAAGCTGATCAACGTCAACAGTTCGATGTGCCTGGACGTCGCCGGGGCCTCCACCGCCGACGACGCCCAGATCGTCCAGTGGACCTGCGGCACCCAGGCCAACCAGCAGTGGCAGCTCGTCCCGGTCGCCGCCGACACCTACCAGCTGGTCTCCGCGAACAGCGGGAAGTGCCTGGACGTCACCGGCGCCTCCACCGCGGACGGCGCGCAGGTCGTCCAGTGGACCTGCGGCACCGGCAAGCCCAACCAGCAGTGGCGCATGGCGCCGGTCACCGGCAGCGGCGCGCACCAGCTGGTGTCCGTGAACAGCGGGAAGTGCCTGGACGTCACCGCCAACTCGCAGTCCGCCGGCGCCCTGGTCGTCCAGTGGACCTGCGGCGGCAGCGACAAGCTCAACCAGCAGTGGACCACCGCCTGAGCGGAGACCGACGGGCCGTCACCGATTCCCGGCACCGGATGGCTGGAGGGGGCCACCCGGTGCCGGGCCACCGCTGCGAACGGGCGATGCTCGCCTCCACTCGCAGCGGACGCCGCCGCCCGTACCCCGGGCGGCGGCTTCGTCGTGGCAGGGCCGGTTCACCCGGCGTCCGGGCGCTCCGAATACACCTCCGCGACCTGCCGGCGGCCCGTACCGAGCTTGCGCAGCACCTTGGCCACGTGGTTCTCCACCGTGCGCGGCGACAGGAACAGGGCCTCGGCGACCCGCTGGTTGGTGGCGCCGGCGGCGAGCAGCGCGGCGACCTCGTGCTCGCGCGGCGAGAGACTGCCCCCGTACCCACGCCGGCCCGGCCCTCGGCGGACGACGCCGAGATCGCGCAGGACCTGCCCGCAGCGTGCGGCGTCGCCGACGGCCCCCAGGTCCGTGAAGAGGTCGAGCGCCTCGGTGATCGGCGCCGCCGCCGCGCCGGGATCTGCCGGCAGCAGCGCGCCACCCTGCCGCTCCAGCGTGCGGGCCCGCTCGTACGGCCGCCCGATCTCCCGCCACCGGTCCGCCGCCCCGGCGAAGCACCGCGCGGCGGCTTCCGGTTCCGCCTCCCGGCGCAGCAGACCGTGCACGACCTGGAGGTCGGCCGCCGCGGCCGGGGCGTCGCACCCCTCCAGCCCGCGCCCGGTCTCGGCGGCCAGCCGCTCGGCGTCCGCACGGTCGCCGGAGGCCAGCGCCGCCTCGACCGCGGCCGACAGCAGCCCGGCCGCCCGCGGCCAGGCCTCGGCCCGCCGGACGGTGGCGACGGCCCGCTCGGCGGCCGTCCGGGCCCGCAGGGCGTCGCCCTTGAGCAGGTGGACGGTGGCCAGCCCGGCGGCGGCCCGCAGCTCGTGACCCACCATTTGCAGGTCCGCGCCGATCCGGGCGGCCTCGCCGAGCAGTTCGAGTGCCCTGGCGTACTGCCCCCGGGCCGCCGCAAGGTTGCCGGTCAGCAGAGCCCGCTCGACGTGCACCGCCAGCGCCGTGGGGTACTCCTCGACGAGCGCGTCCAGGCGCTCCGCCAACCCCTCCCACCGCCCGGCGAGGACGTCCAGCCGCAACAGCGAACCGCGCGACAGGAACGCCGTGATCGGGCTGGGAACCCGCGCGGCCACCTGCCCGGCCTCGGCCATCAACGCGGCGGCTCGCCGGTCATGGCCCAGGTACGTGGCGACGTTGCCGACGTTGTGCAGGGTGCGTGCCGTCTGAAGCAGCACCTCCCGGTCGCCCGTCCCGCGCGGCAGTCGATCCACGAACTCCCACAGCGAGGGGTCTGCCCGACCGGCCATCAGGGTGATCCGGGTGCCCTGCACAGCGGTCTTCATCGCCTCGGTCCCGTTCACCTGGACGGCCTCCTCGGCCCGCTCCAGCCAGGAGCGGGCATACGCCGGGCCGTTGCCGTCTCTGAGTACCAGCGCAACCATCGCCCGGACGGCGAGCCCGGGGCGGCTGGACACCAGCTCGGCGGTGGCGCGCTCCACCTCGTCGAACCCTGCGGGATCCGCAGTCTCGTTCAGCATGCCCAGGCCCAGGCCGAGCCGGATCTCCCCGCGCACTCCTTCGGGCAGCTGGGGGTCGACGACCAGGCGGCGCAGTAGCCGGGCGTCCGTGGGGAAGTCCACACTGCACGCGGCGATCCCGGCCAGCGCCAGGGCCGCCCGGGAGCGGCTCTCGGCCACCAGCTCGGGACGGTCGAGCATTCGGCGCAGCAGCTCCGCGGCCGTGCCGCCGTCGTTGACGGCGATCGCCTCGTCCGCGGCCTCCTGCGCCCGAAGGAGCCACTCCGTCCGGTCACCGGCGGCGAGCGTGTGGTGGGCGATCTGAACCAGCGGTGCGGGGGTGCGTCCCCGAAGTACCTCAACGGCCCGGCGGTGCAGGCGGCCCCGGGCCGGGGCCGGGATGCGCCGGTGGACGACCTGCTGGGCGAGCACGTGCCGGAACGCGTACTCAGCCTGGTCCACCTCGTGCAGCAGCGACGCCCGGAGCAGCTCGGTGACCGCGTCTGCGCCTTCCTCCGGGCCCAGCCCGGTGAGGCCGACCAGCACGTCCTCCGGTGCCGGCGCCGCGAGGACGGCCGCCGCCTCGGCGACCGCCACGGCGCCGGGGGACAGCCTGTCGAGCCGCTCGGTGACCGCGGCCCGCAGTCCGTGCGCGACGTCGGCGTCCTGCAGGCGCTGCACGGCCCCGGCACAGCCGTGCGTACCAATGTGCCCGGCGAGGGTGATCAGGTCCTCCTCGGCGGCCAGCGGCAGTCCCTCGCTGCGCCGGTACAGCGCGGTGCCGAGCGCGGCGGTGGCATGCGGGCCTAGCGCGGCGGCCGTCAGCTCCTGGACGTCCGGCTCCAGGAGGGAGCCGAGCCGGATCACCGAGCCCCCGGTGCCGGGCGGCTGGCGGTAGGCGGCGCCGAGTACGGAGGTCCCGGGAGGCAGGTCCTCGGCCCGATAGGTGAGTACCAGGCTGAGCTGCGGCGGCAGGTCGCGGGCGAGCAGCAGGAGCAGTTCGCGGGTACCGTCGTCCGCCCAGTGCAGGTCCTCGACGACCAGGGTGGTCGGCCCGAGTGCGGTGAGGAACGAGCGTACGGCGCGGCGCAATTGGAAGCGCTGCCCGGCAGCGTCGGCCGGCCGGGAGGGAGCACTCGGCAGCCGGTCGGCCAGGTCGGGCAGCAGCGGCGCCAGCGCGCCGACGCTGGGCGGGAAGACGGTGTCCGCCGGGTCGGCCCCGCTGAGGGCGTCCACCACGGGGCCGTACGGAAACGGCTCACGCAGCGGATGGCAGCTGCCGTTCAGGACCCGCAGCCCGTCCGCCCGCAGCGCGGCGCACGCCTCCCGGACCAGGCGGGACTTGCCGATCCCCGCCTCGCCCTCGACCAGCACGACCGCGGGCGGCCGGCGCAGCGCGGCCATCAACTCCCCGAGCTCGCGTCGCCGTCCCACGAAACGGAACCGTCCGCCCCGGCCCACCGCCCCGCCGTCGGGGTCTGCCATCCCTGTCACCATCCGCGCCACCCTAGAGCCTGGCTCCGAACAGCGGCAAAGCCTCCCCCGACCCGCGCATGACTTGGGCGTTCCACCCTCGTCTTTGAAAACCGACGGTTCAGCGGTGCTCGGGGTTCTCGAAGTCGAAGCGGCAGCCCGCGTCCCACTCCGAACGCTGGTTGCCGTGCGCCGGAATGCCGCCCACGTCCTTGAGCATCCGCGCCAGGTGCAGCTGGTTCCACGTCATGAACGTGGTGTTGCGGTTGGTGAAGTCGTTCTCCGGCCCGCCCGATCCCTCGTCCAGGTAGGACGGCCCGGGCCCGGCCTCCCCCACCCAGCCCGCGTCGGCCTGGGGCGGAATCACGAACCCCAGGTGCTGGAGGCTGTAGAGGACGTTCATCGCGCAGTGCTTGGCGCCGTCCTCGTTGCCGGTGATCAGGCAGCCGCCGACGCGGCCGTAATAGGCGTACTGGCCATGGGAGTTGAGGATGGAGGAGCAGGCGTACAGCCGCTCGACGACCTGCTTCATCACCGAAGAGTTGTCGCCGAGCCAGATCGGGCCGGCGAGGGTGAGGATGTCGGCGTTCATGATCTGGGAGTAGAGGATGGGCCAGTCGTCGGTGTCCCAGCCGTGTTCGGTCATGTCGGGCCAGACGCCGGTGGCGATGTCGTGGTCGATGGCGCGGATCTGTTCGACCTGGACGCCCTGGCGGTGCAGGATGTCGGCGCTGATGTCGATGAGGCCTTGGGTGTGGCTGCGTTCGGGGGAGCGCTTGAGGGTGCAGTTGAGGAAGACCGCCCGCAGGTCGGTGTAGGTGGTCATCGCTGTCCGTTTCGGGAGCGGGGCAGGGGGGCCTCATCGCACCATGCGTCCGCACACCGGCCCGGGACCGTCCGCCGTTCGACGGACGGTCCGGCGTGCCGTAGCGACAAGAAGACAATCCGTCAGGCGGCGCTCAGTGAGAAGTAGTTCTCCTCCTCCTGCGCGAAGTGCAGTTGCAGGACGGAGTGCAGGCCGTAGAGGCAGGCGCGCAGGTCGTCGTGCTGTTCGGGGGCGAGGGCGCCGGTGGGTTCGGCGTGGGTGAGGTGGGTGGTGATGCGGTGGGCGAGGCGGTGGATCTCGGTGTGGGTGCGGCTCATGGTGGCGGTGGTTTCGGGGCCGCCGAGGGCGTCGGCGAGGGCGGGGTAGAGCTCGTGTTCCTCGGCCTCCTCGTGCGGGAGGAGCCGGGTGGTGAGCAGGTGGTCGACGTGCCGGACGGCGGCGAGGGCGTCGGCGGAGCCGGGGTCGGCGGCGGTGAGCCGGTCGGCGGCGTCGCGGACGGCTTCCAGGACATCGCGCAGGTCGTCGTGTTCGGCGGCGAAGCGGCGGACCAGTTCTTCGGTGTCGGCGGTGATCTCCGGTCCGACGCCGGGCCCGGGGCGCAGGGCGCGCAGGGCGTTGAGGATGACGGCGATGTCGATGAGTTCCTGGAGCAGGGCGCCGGCGGCGGGCGGTAGCAGGCCGAATCCGGCGAAGCCCATGGCGACGAGGGAGAGCAGCATGCCGCCGAGCGCGGACTGGACGGCGATCCGGCGGGAGCGGGTGGCGATCTGGGCGGCGTCGGCGAGGCGGTCGACGCGGTCGGCGGTGAGGACGATGTCGGCGGCTTCGGAGGAGGCGCTGGCGCCGCGGGCGCCCATGGCGACGCCGACGTCGGCGGCGGCGAGCGCGGGGGCGTCGTTGACGCCGTCGCCGACCATGACGGTGACGGCGCGTTCGCGTTCGGCGCGGACGGCGGCGACCTTGTCGGTGGGCGACTGGCGGGCGCGGACCTCGTCGAGGCCGACCACGGCGGCGATTTCGCGGGCGGGTTCGGGGCGGTCGCCGGTGATCATGACCAGCCGGGTGACGCCGGCTCCGCGCAGGCGGCGGACGGTGCGCGGGGCGTCGTGCCGGACGGGGTCGCGGAGCAGGACGGCGCCGATCGGCCGGTCGTCGACGGCGACCCAGGCGACGGCGGCGCCGTCGAGCGCGGCGCGGTTGTCGGCGGCGCGGGCCCAGGCAGGCAGCTGCGAGGTGTCGCGTTGTCCGACGGTGGCGGTGCTGCCGTCGGCGAGGGTGGCGCGGGCGCCGTGGCCGGGCTGTTCGGTGACCTCGTGGACGGGGGGCAGGGTGAGGCCGCGTTCGGAGGCGGCGGCGGTGATGGCTTCGGCGAGGACGTGCGGCGAGTACTGGTCGACGGCGGCGGCGAGCGCGAGGACCTCGGCGGGGGTGCGGCCGGGGGCGGTGGCGATGTCGAAGGCGCGGGGGCGTCCGGTGGTGAGGGTGCCGGTCTTGTCGAGGCAGACGGTGCGCGCCCGGCCGAGGGTTTCCAGCGCGGCTCCGTCGCGGACCACGACGCCCTTGCGGGCGGCGCGCGAGATGCCGGAGACGATGGCGACGGGTGCGGCGAGCAGCAGCGGGCAGGGGGTGGCGACGACCAGGACGGCGACGGCGCGGACCGCGTCACCGGAGATCAGCCAGGCCAGGCCGGCGGCGGCGAGGGCGAGCGGCAGGAACCAGGCGGCGTAGCGGTCGGCGAGGCGGATGACGGGGGCGCGTTCGGCGCCGGCCTGCTGGGTGAGGCGGACGATTTCGGCGTAGGTGCTGTGTTCCTCGGTGGCGGTGGCGCGCAGCTCGAAGGCGCTGCCGGCGTTGACGGCGCCGCTGCGGACGGGGTCGCCGGCCGCGCGGGCGACCTGGGCGGATTCGCCGGTGAGCACGGACTCGTCGAGGACGGCGCGGCTGCCGGTGATCCGGCCGTCCACGGGGACGGTTTCGCCGGGGCCGACGATCAGCCGGTCGCCGATCCGGATGTCGGCGAGCGGGACGGTCTCGGTGGTGTCGCCGGTGCGCCGGCGGGCGGTGCGGGGGGCGTGCCGGAGCAGTTCGCGCAGGTCGCGGGTGGCGCGGCGTTCGGCGGCTGCGTCGAGCCAGCGGCCGCCGGAGAGCATCAGGGCGATCAGCGCGCCGGCCAGGTACTCGCCGGTGGCGAGGGTGCCGACCAGCGCGAGGACGGCGATCAGGTCGACGCCCGCCCGGCCGCGCCGCAGGGCCTGGACGACCCACATCAGGGCGGGGGCGATCGCGGCGGCGGTGGCGACGATCCAGCACTGGTCGGCGAAGCCGTGGGCGCCGGCGGCCCAGGCGATCAGGCCGACGGCGGTGGCGACGGCGACCGCGCCGAGCAGGACGGGTTCGATGCCGCCGCCGCTGAGCAGCTGTCGGGCGCCGCCATGTTCGCTCGGCGCGGTGTGCGGTGCCATGGGGGGTCTCCTCCGTCGGCCTGCGGGTTTCCCTTCCAGTGCACCTCGCTCCACCCGGTCCGGCCAGGGGCCGATCGGCCCGGGCGGCCGGGCCACAAGATCCCGAGATCCTGAGGCGGGTGGGCCGGGCGGGGTAGGTTCGGGGTGTTGGTGTTCCCGTCCGGTGTCCCGGGGTGTCCGGGGGCCGGCGTACAGAGGGCAGGTGGGTATGGAGTCGCTGTTCGAGCTTCCGATCCGGACGCTGGCGGGCGAGCCGTCGTCGCTGGCGGACTACCGGGGCAAGGTGCTGCTGCTGGTGAACGTGGCGTCGAAGTGCGGGCTGACGCCGCAGTACTCGGGTCTGGAGCGGTTGCAGCAGACGTACGGGGAGCGCGGGTTCACCGTGCTCGGCTTCCCGTGCAACCAGTTCGCGGGGCAGGAGCCGGGGTCGGCGGAGGAGATCCAGGAGTTCTGCTCGACCACGTACGGGGTGTCGTTCCCGCTGTTCGAGAAGGTCGACGTGAACGGGGACGGCCGGCACCCGATCTACGCGCGGCTGACGGAGCTGGCGGACGCCTCGGGCGAGGCCGGGGACGTCCAGTGGAACTTCGAGAAGTTCCTGGTGGGTGCGGACGGCGAGCCGGTCGGCCGGTTCCGGCCGCGGACCGAGCCGGAGTCGGCGGAGCTGGTGGCGGCGATCGAGGCGCAGCTGCGCGGCTGACGTGCGGAACCCGCCGGGCGGTCGAAACGGCCGGCGGGTTCCTGGGCAAGTCCGTTCAGGCCTCGCCGGGGTGCCAGGCGGGCCACTGCCAGGGGCGGTCGTCCCAGTGCACCCGGACGGGGTCGTGCGGGTCGAGGTCGGGGAAGTGGTGTTTCACCTCCGGTTCGAACTCCTCGGGGGCGAGCGGTTTCCATCCGGCGTCCTTGAAGTGGACGAGGCGGTAGCGGCTGTCGGTGCGGAACTCCGCGACCCGCACCAGGGGCTCGTCGGCCGTCCCGGTCCCGTTTCCGGTGTTGCTTTTGGTCGTCATGCCGCCAGCTTCGGCCGCGTCCCGGTGCCGCGCGCGCTCGCACCGCCGATGCCGCCGCAGGTGTCACCGTTCGGCCCCGATCGCACCGGGGGTGTCACGGACGGGCCCCGGTCCGGCACGGACGGTGGGAAAAGTGGGCAGTCCCGTACCGTGGAGGGGAGTTCGCAGGGTTCCTCGGGAGGACCGCATGGGCAAGGGCAAGGCGGCGGCGCGGGTGCGCGGGCTGGACGGCCTGGCGGTGACGCGCTCCGCGTGGGGGCTGTACCGGGAAACCCGGCAGCCGGGCGCGCCCGGGTTGGCGGCGCGGGTGTGGGCGCTGCCGCGCCTGGTCCGGGACGTGCTGCTGCGCCGCTACTCGGGGGTCGGGCCGGGCAAGCTGCTGCTGTTGACCTTCGTGGTGGCGGTGTACCTGGTCAGCCCGATCGACGCGATCCCGGACTTCATCCCGGTGCTCGGCTGGAGCGACGACACCGGTCTGCTGCTGTGGTTCCTGGTGGGCCTGACGCGGGAGTCCGGCCGGTACGTGGAGTGGACGCGGCGCGCCGCGTCCGGCGAGCGGCCCGCCGGCGGCTGACCACTGCTTCCGTTACAGCGACTTGATCAGCTTCTCGAAGCGCAGGTCGGGCCTGCGCGGGAGGCCGAAGCGCTCGTCGCCGTACGGGAACGGCTCGTACACGCCGGTGCGGGTGTAGCCGCGCCGCTCGTACCAGGCGATCAGGTCGGGGCGCTGTTCGATGACGGTCATCTCCATCGTCGTGACGCCCCAGGCGTCCCGGGCCCATCCCTCGGCGCGGGCCAGTACCTGGCGGCCGAGGCCGCCGCCCTGGGCGGCCGGGGAGACCGAGAACATGCCGAAGTAGCCGGTGGCGCCCCGCCGTTCGACGTGGCAGCAGGCCAGCAGCCGGCCGTCCTGTTCGGCCAGCAGCACCACCGATTCGGGGTGGGTGAGCAGTTCGGCCACGGCGGCCTCGTCGGTGCGCTGGCCGTCCAGCAGGTCCGCCTCGGTGGTCCAGCCGGCCCGGCTGGCGTCGCCCCGGTACGCGGACTCGACCAGTGCGACCACCTCCGGCACGTCCTGCGCCCCGGCCGGTCGGAAGGCCGGCCCGGAGACGGCGTCGAGGTCGGCGGGACGGGAGGCGGTCGGCTCGGCGATCATGTGGTGCGCTCCTTACAGGTGCTGGAACGGCCATCGTGCCACAGCGCCCTGCCCGGCCCCGGGGGCCGTCCGACGACCGGACGTACGCGTGAAACGCGGGCCTGTCCGGCCGCTTCCAGGCGGGATGATCCGGCGGCGCGCGCCCGGCAAGATCGGCCGGACAGGCCCTGGCTCAGGCCGGCTCGCTCGCGGGGACGGGCTGCTCGGCGGGGCCGGGGTAGGGCAGGATCTGGCGGAGCAGTCCGCGCGGGTGGCCGCGGCGGCGCCACTCGCGGGGGTAGCCGAGGGAGACCTCTTCGAAGCGGACGCCCTCGTACCAGGTGGTGCGCGGGATGTGCAGGTGGCCGTAGACCACGGCGGCGACGTTGAAGCGGCGGTGCCAGTCGGCGGTGAGTTCGGTGCCGCACCACTGGGCGAAGTCGGGGTAGTACAGGACGTCGGTGGGGCGGCGGTCCAGTGGCCAGTGGCTGACGAGTACCAGCGGCAGTTCCGGGTCGTGTGCGGAGAGCGCTTTCTCGGTGGCTTCGACGCGTTCCCGGCACCAGTCCTCGACGCCCGCGTACGGTGCGGGGCCGAGCCGGTACTCGTCGGTGCAGACCACTCCGTTCTCGCGGGCGCGGGCCAGCGACTCGGCCTTGGTGTGCACGCCGGGCACCCGGAAGCTGTAGTCGTAGAGCGTGAACACGGGGGCGATGGCGCAGGGGCCGCCGGGGCCGGTCCAGACGGGGTACGGGTCCTCGGGGGTGACGACGCCGATCTCCCGGCAGCGCTCGACGAGTTGGCGGTAGCGCTCGGGGGCGTCGATGGGGACGGGATCGCGGGTGGTGCTCCACAGTTCGTGGTTGCCGGGCGTCCAGATGACCTTGGCGAAACGTCCGGCGAGGAAGCGCAGGGTGCCTTCGACGGCGTCGACCTGTTCGGCGACGTCACCGGCGACAATCAGCCAGTCGTCCGGGCCTGTTGGTCGGAGTGCGTCGAGGACCGGCCGGTTCTCGGCGACGCCGACGTGGAGGTCGCTCACTGCGAGCAGGCGTCCGTCCGCCACCGCTCCCCCAGTTCGTGTCCACCGGCGCACCGGTTCCGCTTCGCCGGCGCATCCCGGCAGTGGAACGCGCGTTGACACGCTACCGCCGGGGGGTCGGCTACGCCAGCAGGAAGGGGTCTCTGTCGTAGTGTCAACATCCAGTGGAACCGCCGGTGTTCAGCAGTGACACCTATGTCTGTCCGCTCTACATACGTTCTGACGATGTGTGGCTTCTACACTCTGTTGACTGACGGGTCCATGACTATATGCTCCGCAGCGGCCGAAAATCGGCCTCCCCCTTCACCCCACTGAGGACTCGTCATGCCCGCTTCCGGCACCAGCCGCACGTTCCGTCGCGCCGCCACCGCGGTCGCGTCCGCCGCCCTGCTGGTCGGCGCGGTCGCCGCCGCCTCCCCGGCCCAGGCCGCCAAGCCGAGCACTCCCGCCAACTTCCACCCCGAGCTCGACTACGCGGGTTCCACCGTCGCCGCCCACGAGGGCAAGGACACTTCCGCCTCCACCGCGAACTCCGTCGCCGCACTGGCCGCCACCCAGACCAAGGGCATGGACGTCTCCAACTGGCAGGGCAGCGTCGCCTGGAGCACCGCGTACGCCAACGGCGGCCGGTTCGCCTACGTCAAGGCCACCGAGGGCACCACCTACACCAACCCCTCGTTCGCCCAGCAGTACAACGGCTCCTACAACGCCGGAATGATCCGCGGCGCCTACCACTTCGCGCTGCCGAACGTCTCCTCCGGCGCCACCCAGGCCGCGTACTTCGTCGCGCACGGCGGCGGCTGGTCCAAGGACGGCAAGACCCTGCCGCCCGCGCTGGACATCGAGTACAACCCGTACGGCGCGACCTGCTACGGCCTGAGCCAGGCCGGCATGGTCAACTGGATCCGGGACTTCTCCAACACCGTGCACACCAAGACCGGCCGCTACCCGGTGATCTACACCACCACCGACTGGTGGACCACCTGCACCGGCAACAACAGCTCCTTCGGCGCCACCAACCCGCTGTGGGTGGCCCGTTACGCCTCCACCGTCGGCACCCTGCCGGCCGGCTGGTCCTACCAGACCATCTGGCAGTACGCCGACTCCGGCACCCTGCCCGGCGACCAGAACTGGTTCAACGGCGCCCTGGACCGCGTCCAGGCCCTCGCCAACGGCTGACGGTCCGTCAATACACCTGCCTGCGACCGGACTTCGCCCCGCTCCGGTCGCGGGCAGGGCCTTGCTCTTACGTGGTGGGGACGGTCAACTCCCAGGTGTCGACGGCGAAATCGAGCACCATACCGGCGTTGCGGTACAGCGCGGGCGCGCCGGTGGCGTTGTCGGTGTCGACACCGAGGCCGACCCGGGTGCGGCCGCGGTCGGCGTAGAACGCGAAGTAGTACCGCAGCAGGTAGCTGCCGAGGCCCCGGCCACGCAACTCGGAGCGCACGCCGATCTGGGTGGCCCAGGCCATGTCGGACCGGTCGTCGCGGGTGCGCAGCACGGCGACGTCGCCGTGGCCGTCGAGCTCGGCGATCCACACCAGCGACCAGTCGGCGGTGTCCGCGCCGGTGTCCGCGCACCACTTCTCGTAGCTGCGGGGCTGGAAGTCGAAGTGCTCGGCGAAGGTCTCGTGGATCAGCCGGTGCGCGGTGCGCCGGTCGTCCTCGGTGGCGCAGGCGCGCAGCCGCAGGCCCGCCGGGGCATCCGGGAACGGGTCGGTCTTCGGGTCGACGGTGCGGTTGAGCGCGTGGTGGCGGCGGACGTGCTGCCAGCCGCGACCGGCCAACGCGCCGGTGTCCAGGGTGGGTTGGGAGTTGAGCATCAGGTGCAGGACGGCGCGGTCGGCGCCGTTGCCGCGGGCGAGTTCGGCGCCGCGGGCCTCCATCAGCGCGAACAGGTACAGTCCGGCATCGGTGTACCCGGGCAGCAGGTACTGGTCGAGGTTGATCCGCTCCCCCGCCGAACGGTCCCGGACCAGGCCGTAACCGACCAGCCGGCCGTCGGCGTCGTGCAGCAGCCAGGAGTCACGCTCCAGGTCCACCGAAGGGTGGCCGAGATCCTCCTCGACCTCGTGCAACTCGGTGAAGGCGCGGCCCACTTCGATCTCGTCCACCTGATTGAGCAGCGCACACACGGCCTCGGCATCGTCAACTACCGCCGGGCGCACCGTCATTCCCTCCGGGAGTGCCACAGTCCCGCTCCTTCGCTCTCGCTCCGCTGGCAAACCCCGCCTTTCTACCGGCTCCAACGGCCTTGCCCCAAGCGGTTTTTGAGCGAGATACGGGGGCCGGACACGACGACGGGCGGCCCGGTCCGCTGCTCCGCGCCGCCCAGTTGCGCCGTCGGCGGGTGCTACCAGCTCAGGTCCTTCCGGTCGGTAATCACCTTCCCGGCGATGTACAGGTTCCCGCTGGCGTCGAGGATCCCGGCGATCTGCTTTCGACCGCAGGCGGCTTGATCTGTACCTGCGCATCCACCGCCACAATCCGACGAATCGTCAAAAACTCTCACTCAGGCGCGGAACAGCCGCCAGAACGCCGCCGCCAACTCGGAGGCGGGAGCGGGGCGTTCACCGGTGATCCAGTGCGTGACGACGCCCAGCAGGGCACCGGCCAGGTAGGCGGCGTGCACGTCCACCGGGACGTCGTCGAACCCGGTGGGGCGCTTGCCCTCGTGGAAGCGTTCCGCCAGGGCGGCGGTCACCTGTTCGCGCATCCGGCCGGCGAAGCCGGCGCTGCCCTGGTCTCCCAGGGCGCACCGGTAGACGGCGGCCCGGGCCGCGATGTGCTCGAACAGCCCGGCCAGGGCCTCGGGGGCCCGGTCGGGCGGCGCGTCGGCCGGGCACACGCGCACCGCCCGGGCGACCTCGGCGATCGGGCCGTCCATCGCGTCCACCACCAGCGCGTGCACGTCCGGGTAGTGCTGGTAGACCGTGGCCCGGTTGATCCCGGCGCACTTGGCAACGGCGGAGATGGTGATCGCGTCCAGGTCCTGCTCGGCGACCAGCTCCAGGATCGCCTCCCGGAGCCGGGCTCGGGTGCGCTGCGCGCGCGGGTCGTCCAGGTTCATGCGGCTCACTGTACGACGTCCGTCGCGTAACCGACGAGTGTTGCTTAAACGACAGGCGTCGCTTACTGTCACGAGTATGCGAATCGAGATCTGGGCCGACCCGGTCTGCCCCTGGGCGTACATCGGCAAGCGACGGCTGGACAAGGCCCTCGCCGACTGGGACGGCGAACCGGTCGAGGTGCTGTGGCAGCCGTTCCGCATCGACCCGACCGCGCCCGTTCCCGCCACGCCGTTCGAGGGCTCGGCGGCGGACGAACTGCTCAGCGACCTCGGCATCCTGGGCAACCGGGACTACGCCGGAGCCGCTTGCGCCATCGGGCCCGGCCCGGTCACGCAGGCGCCTCCGATCGCCGAGATCGCCGCCGCCGAAGGGCTCGGACCGAACTGGGGTGCCGCCTGGCGCGCCAGCAGCCACGACGCACATCGGCTGCTCGCCCTCGCCCACCGGCACGGCGGCGCCGAACTCCAGCACACCCTCGCCGAAGCCGTCATGAAGGCGCACTTCACCGAGGGCCGCGACATCAGCCACCCCGAGACACTGGCGCAGCTCGCGACCGACGCCGGATTCCCCGAAGCCGCCGCGCTGCTGGCCGACGGCGCCGCCGACCAGCAGGTCAAGGAGCTGCTGCTGATCGGCAAGGCCCGCGGTGTCGCCACTTCGCCGACCCTGGTGGTGGGCGGACAGGCCCTGGCCGGCGCCCAGTCGCCGGAGACCATCACCCGCTTCCTCCGCGACGCCGCCGGCCAGCAGCCCCGGCAGCTCCCCGCCGAGGTCGAGCGTCTCCGCTACGCCGAAGCCCTGATGGACAAGCGCGACCCGCTCGGCGCCCTGACCCTCCTCCGCCCCCTGCTCGACGAGTACGGCGACGAGCCCAGCGTCCGCCTGCTGGCCGCCCGCGCCTACTTCGCCTCCGCCCAACTCGGCCGCGCGGCCGCCATGTTGGAGGAACTCGTCGCCCAGTCCCCCGACGACTCCTACGCCCGCCTCCTGCTCGGCCGCACCCTCACCCGCCAGGGCCGCACGGAGGAGGCCGCCGTGCACCTCGCCCTGGCAGGGGCGATGACCCCCGAGTACGCGAAGTGACCTGCGGCCGACGCGTCAGCTGACGCCCGGCTCCGGCCGGGGCAGCTCGTCCAGGTCGAGCGTGTAAGTCCGCCCATCGGCCAGCTCGATGGGCAGCTTGCCCGAGCCGTACTTGTGCGTGAACGCCGCGATGTAGCCGGAGCCGGTGGGGCGGGTGTGGACGACGACCTCACCGGCATACGGGTCCACGACCACGTAGACCGGGATGCCGTAGCGGCCATACTTCGCGGTGCAGTCGTCGTAGTCCTTGCGCGCCGAGGAGACCGACACCACCTCGGCGATCAGCAGCACGTCCTCGAAGCTGTAGCGCTTGCCCTGCCGTTCCGCGTCCTCCCGAAGGATCGCGAAGTCCGGGGCGGAGTTTTCGTCGGCCGGGAATTCCAGGTACACGTAGGAGGCGGTCTTCGCGCGCCTGCCCAGCGAGAGCGAGTCGATCTGCATCGACTTGATCGTGCTGGAGTGCTCAAAGCTCTGCGGAGTCATAACCACCTTCCCGTCCGTGCCGAAAAAGACCACATGCCCCGGAGGGAACTCGGTGCGCATGACCGCGTCCACGCTCATCAACTGCTCCTTTCCGTCGCTCTCAGGGTATGGCGCCCCAGCCCCGCATGGGGCGCCGCGGGGGCGCGCTACGGGCTGGCGGGCGCCCCGGTCTCTCGCCACCACTGGCGGCCGCCGGTGTCGTGGACGACCAGGCCGAGTCTGGCCAGTTCGCGGCGGAGTTCGCCGATCTCCTTCTCCTCGCTCTTCTTCAGCGCCTCGGCCCGGGCCTTGAACAGCACGTTGCCGCCGGGCGGCAGGCCCGGCATGTCGGCGACCCAGCGGCGGTAGGTGTCCTGGTACGGGTCGCCGTCCGGCAGCCACGGGTAGCCGTGGGTGCGGAAGGCCTCCGCGAGGCGTTCGATCGACGGCAGGTCGGCGCCCTCGTTCTTGTACTCGGCGATCAGCTCCTCGCCCTGCGCGCCGAGCACCACCAGCCGCTTGCGGTCGGCGAATACGCCGCTGACCGCCGCCCGGGGGGCGCTCTGGGTGGAGTCGCCGCGATCCGTGGTGATCCGGTCCCTCTCGATGGTGACGGTGACGTAGCCGCGCTCGGCCAGTACCACGACGGCGACGCCGGCCAGGGCGCCGAGCACGAGACTCCCGATGGTGGCGGCCGGTTCGGGCGCCTTGGCAATGAGATCGACCGGCCCCTTCCACGGGATCCACGGCCAGGTGGACGCCCAGTGCGCCAGGAGTTTCAGCAGGAATCCGGCCCCGGCGCCCAGGACCGGAAATCCGGCCGCCACCAGAACGCGGTCCGAGGTTTTCTGTCGAACCCTGATCGCCGCATCTTGGTCGGTCTTGCTCATACGCCCCTCCCCGAAGTACAAATCTATCGAACGCGAAACGACCGTTCTCAGAACGAGCGTACTACGGCTGTCGTGGACGACGAGCAGCGGAGGAAGCCATGGGCGCACCGAACGAACCGGCGGCACCCGGTCCTGAGCTTCGGCGAGGTGTCCCCGAAGGGGCCGAAGGGCAGGTCGCCGCCCTGTACTGGGAGGCGTTCGGGCGCAAGCTCGGCCCGGCGCTCGGCCCGCCCGAGACCGGCCGGGCGTTCCTCGCCGCCCACCTGCGGCACGACCGCGGCATCGTCGCGCTCGACAGCACGGGCGCGGTGGTCGGTGTCGCCGGCTACCAGCTCGCGGGGCGCGGCCTGACCGGCGGCTCGGCGCGCGACGTGCTGTCCGTGTTCGGCCCGTGGGCGGGGCCGCCGCGGCTCGCCCTGCTCGCGCTGCTCTCCCGGAAGCCCGCCGAGGGCGAACTCGTCATGGACGGCATCTGCGTGGCGGCGGCGCAGCGAGGCGCCGGTGTCGGCAGCCTGCTGCTGGACGAGATCGCGGCCGTCGCGGCCGAGAGCGGCTGCACCCGGATCCGGCTGGACGTCATCGACACCAACCCGCGTGCCCAGGCCCTGTACACGCGTCACGGTTTCCGCGCCCTGCGTACCCAACGGACGCCGTTCCTGCGGACGTTGATGGGGTTCGGGGCCGTCACCACCATGCACCGGGCTGTCGGCCCACTCGGAAGGGCGCACCTGTGAACCTTTCCCGGCCGGAGATCACCACCCGGCTGCTCGTGCACGCGCTGGTCCGTGAGGACGGGACTGTCGATGCCGGTGAGCTCTACACCGTCGCCGGACTGCTCGGGATGACCGATCAGCAGGTCCGACTGTGTGTCAAACGCCTGGTCGGCGAGGAGAAGTTCCGCCAGGACGGGCGCGGGCGCCGGGCCGTCCTGCGGAGCGTGTCCGACGCGGCGGGCGGCGCCCTCGCCCCCGACGCCGACCACATCCGGTACGCGTACCGGCAGGACGCGGGGCTGGCGCCCTGGGACGGCGTCTGGCACCTGTTCGCGTTCGCCGTGCCGGAGGCCCGCCGCGCCGTCCGCGACGCGCTGCGCGAGACCCTCCTGCACCTGGGCGCGGCACCCGTCCAGGGCGGGCTGTACGTCGCGGCCAACCCGATCGGCGAGCTGGTCGAGGCCCGGGCCCGGCAGCTCGACGCGCTCGACTCGGTCACCTTCCTCACCAGCACCGACCTGCGCATCGGGGACGTCACCGACCCAGCCCAACTGGCCGCCCACGCCTGGCCGTTGGAGGCCATCGCCGCCCGCTACGAACACCTGGCGGCCTTTGCCGCGGCCGGCACCGAGCGGGCCACCGGTTCGGCCCTGCCCGCCGCCGAGCGGCTCACCATGGCCGTGGAACTCGCCGCCGAGTTCAGCGCCGCCATGACCCCGGACCCGCTCCTCCCCCCGGAACTCCTGCCCCCGCACTGGCCGGGCCGCCACGCCCGCCACCTCGCCCGACAGTGCTGGGCCACGCTGGGCGCCCTCCCCGCCCCCGCCACCCCACTGCCTCGCCTGTTCCGCCTCTACGAGGACGCGTTCGCCGCACCCCGGTGAACGCGGGCGCCGACGGCCCGTCCAGCTGAGTCGAGTCCGGCGCCGGTCGCGAGCGCCTCTGCGAAGTGCGGGCACGTCTCGGCGTCGGGGACGGGCGGGGGCGCCCGGCGTGCGGGCGAGCTCCGCCCGGGTGTGGCCGACCGTGACCGTCGTCGCGGCGCTCAGGACGTCCATGGCGAGGTCGAGCGGCACGCCCTGATGGACGCCATGCTCCGCGGCTGGATCGCCGACGCCCAAGCCACCGGCGTCCGCCCCCGGCTGCGTCCGTGCTGCTGACGGCGGGTCGGATCTGAGGAGACCTCAAGGGAACGAGAAAGCCCCGCAGATCCGAAGATCTGCGGGGCTTCGCTGTGCGCGAGGGGGGAGTTGAACCCCCACGCCCTTTCGGGCACTGGAACCTGAATCCAGCGCGTCTGCCTATTCCGCCACCCGCGCAAGGGTGTAGTCGTTGGTGGCTCGTTTGCTCCGTTCGACCTGCTGAGAAGCTTACCCCATCTCCGGGGGCCGTTCTGACCGGCCCGGAGCCGTCGCGGACCGGGCGGGGGTGGTGGGGCGTCACAATGGCCGGATGAGAGTGATCTTCACCGTGGCCGGAGTCGCGTTGCTGGTCTGGACGGCGGCCAGCATCCTGCGGACGCTGGTGGTGCCGCGCGGGCTGTACTCGGCGATGGCGATCCGGCTGTGGTCCTCGCTGCGGGTGGTGGTGCGGGTGGTGGCGGCGCCGTTCGGTGGGTACCGGGCGATCGACCGGGCGCAGACCTGGCTGGCGCCGCTGACCCTGCTCGGGATGCTGGGCTGCTGGCTGCTGTTCACGTTGACCGCGTACACCCTGCTGTTGATAGGGACGTCCGAACTGCCGTGGCACGTGGCGTTCCGGGAGGCCGGGTCGAGCCTGTTCACGCTCGGCTTCGCCAGCGGCGACCGGCTGCACCTGTCGGTGCTCGACTTCCTCGCGGCGGCCAACGGCCCGCTGATCATCGCGCTGCTGATCGCCTACCTGCCGACGCTGTACTCGGCGTACAACCGGCGGGAGTTGGAGGTCACGCTGCTCCAGTCGCGGGCGGGCGAGCCGGCCTGGGGGCCGGAACTGCTGGCCCGGCAGACGCTGGTGGGGACGGAGGCCGGGCTGCCGGAGCTGTACCGGGACTGGGAGCGGCTGGCGGCGGATCTCGGCGAGGGGCACTCCAACTACCCGGTGCTGATCGCGTTCCGCTCCCCGCAGCCGTACCGCAGCTGGATCGTGGGCCTGATCGCGGTGATGGACGCGGCCGCGATGCAGTTGGCGCTGAACCCGCGCTCGGCCCCGCCGGAGGCCCGGCTGATGCTGCGGGCCGGGTTCACGGCGCTGCGCGACATCGCGACCGCGCTGCGGATCCCGTTCGAACCGGACCCGGAGCCGGAGGAGCCGATCCGGCTGACCTTCGCGGAGTTCGACGCGGCGGTGGCGATGGTGACGGCCGCCGGGGTGCGGCTGGAGCGGCCGATCGTGGACGCCTGGCCGCACTTCCGCGGCTGGCGGGTCAACTACGAGTCGATCGCCTACGAGTTGGCCCGCCGCGCGGACGCGGTGCCGGCACTGTGGACGGGGCCGCGGGACTTCCCCGCCACCCCGATCCCACCGCGCCGCCCGGCGGACCGCCGCCCGGCCAACCCCTGACGGCCCCTCGGCTACTGCTACGTGACCAGCTGCTCCTCGGCCTGTGCCAGCACCTCCACCACCCGCCGCCCGAACCGGACGTCGCACGGGTGCGGGGTGCCGGTCGCGGCGGACGCCAGCAGCGCGTCCAGGGCGCGGCCGTACGCGGTGGTGGGCGGGCCGTCCCGGTCGGGGAGGCGGGTGACGCCGGAGGCGCCGCGCAGTTCGGCGCCCGCGCCGAGCGCGGAGGCCTCGGGCGGGGCGGTCAGGCTGAGCGTGACGGTGCTGGACGCGCCGCCCTCGTGCCGCAGGATCAGGTGCGCGGTGTCGCCGGGGCCGGGCGCGGCGGTGACGTGTTCGACGTCGCCGAGGGCGGGCATCAGCACCGACAGGGCGTGCGGGCCGACGTCCCACAGCGCGCCCTTCTGCTGCCGCCACGGCGAGACCGCGTAGGGGCTGTCGGTGGTGAACACCGAGCCGATCCAGTGGCAGTGCGCGGTGAACCAGCCGCCCCGCTCGGCCTGTTCGTCGATCCAGGGGCCCTGCACACCGTCGAACCGGACGGTGAAGAACACCACCGAGGCGACACCGGCCGCGGCGGCCGCGTCCTCGACGGCGCGGGCGGCGTCCACCGTCGCGGCGACCGGCTTGTCGAGCAGCAGGTGCTTGCCGGCCGCGGCGGCGCGCACCGCGTACTCGGCCTGCACGTCCGGCGGCAGCGCGATGGCGACGGCGTCCACCGCCGCCAGCAGGTCGTCCACCGCCGTGTACCCGGGAACGCCGTGTGCGGCGGCGAGTTCGGCGGCGGCCTCGGGGCGGCGGCCCCACACGCCGGCGAACTCGACGTCGGGGTGGGCGGCCAGCGCCGGGGCGTGCACCAGGCCCGCCCAGGGGCCGGTGCCGAGCAGTCCGATCCGCACGGTGCTCAGCCCTCCACCCGGATCAGGGTGAAACCGTCGTAGCCCTTGCGGCCTACGGTCTGCACGGTGGTGGCGTCCAACCGCTTGTCCCCGGCGAGCAGTTCGTGCAGCCGCTGGACGCCGCGCACGGCCTCGTCGCTGCTCTGCTCGTCGGCGAGCCTGCCGCCGCGCACCACGTTGTCGACCACGATCACCGAGCCGGGCCGGGTGAGCGCCAGCGACGCCTCCAGGTAGTGCGGGATGTTCGGCTTGTCGGCGTCCACGAACACCAGGTCGTAGGGCTCGACGCCCTCCTCGGTGAGCTGCCGCAGGGTGTCGCGGGCCGCGCCGAGCCGGACCTCGACCCGGTCGGCGAGGCCGGCCCGGCGCAGGTTGGCGGTGGCGACCTCGGCGTGCGCCGGGTCGATCTCCAGCGTGGTCAGGGTGCCGCCGGCGGGCAGCGCGCGGGCCAGCCAGATCGCGCTGTAGCCGGCCAGCGTGCCGATCTCCAGGATCCGCCGGGCGCCCTGCATCCGGGCCAGCAGGTGCAGCAGCTTGCCCTGGTTGGCGGCCACCGCGATCTGCGGCAGCCCGGCCCGGTCGGCGGCCTCGAGCGCCGCGTCCAGCACCTCGTCCTCACCGATCAGCCGGGCGGCGGCCCAGTCGTCCACCGCCGTCCAGAGCTGCTGCGGGTTGTCCTGCGGGCTCATTCCCCACCTCCGTGATCGCTTCGCGGTGCGACCCTACTCCCTGCCCTTTGGGTCGCGACGCCGGACGCGACGAGGCCACCACCGCTTTGGGCCCGGACGCGACGAGGCCGCCGCGTCCGGTGCGGACGGGGCGGCCTCGGTCGGGCGGTGCCGGTAGTTCAGTCGACGAGCGTCTCGGAGAGCGGCTCGCCGCTCTTGCCGCCGGACTGCTCGGGGTGCGCGGCCCGGGACTTCTTCGCCCGCCACTTGAGCACCAGCGCCGAGCCGACGCCGAACACCGCGGCGGCGGCGAGGCCGATGTACGAGGCGCCCTTCAGGTACTGCTCGGCGACCTTGCCGACCTGGTAGACCAGCAGCGTCGTGCCGCCCGCCCAGACCACGCCGCCCAGCACGTTGGCGATCAGGAACTTCCAGTACGGCATCCGCAGGGTGCCGGCCAGCGGGCCCGCGAAGATGCGCAGCAGAGCGATGAAACGGCCGAAGAAGACCGCCCACATGCCCCAGCGGTGGAACGCGCGCTCGGCGGTGGCGAGATGATCGGGCCCGAAGTGCTTGGGGAACCTGCGGCCGAGTTTCTCGAACAGCGGCCGGCCGCCCTTGTGGCCGATCGCGTAGCCGATCGAGTCACCGATGATCGCGCCGGCGATCGCGCAGCCCGCGACGCCCCACGGGCTGACGATGCCCTTGGCGGCGAGGAGGGCGGAGGAGACCAGGGCGATCTCTCCGGGCAGCGGAATGCCCAGACTCTCCAGTCCGATGATCAGGCCGATGATCACGTACACCGAGGTCGGTGGAACGCTCTCGATCCACTGGTCGAGGTGCAAGGCGGAGTACCTCCGTCGGGGCAGGGACAGGCGGCCGACACGCGGCGGCACACGGGAAAAGCTTCGGTAAAGGCCCGAACCGGGCCAGCCTAGCCGCTCCCGGGCCGCAGGCCGAGCGGCTGCCTGCACCGCACGTCAGCGACCGTCCGGGGTGCTCCCCACCCGCTCACCCACACCCGGTCCAACTCCCGGCCCCGGCCGATTCGTTCCCGCTCTGCGGGTGACATTCCGCGCACCCGCCGGGCCTGTTCCCGGCTCCTCCCAGCACCCCATACTCCGTCTCCGAACAGCAGCAATCCCGGGGAGGACGCATGACGATGGCAGCGGCGGCAGGCACCTGGCAGCTCGGCGATCTGGAAGTGAACCGGATCGGCTACGGCGCGATGCGGCTGACCGGCAACGGCATGATGGGAAACTCCGACGGCGCCCCGATCGACCGCGGGCACGCCGTCCGGCTCCTGCACACCGCGTTCGAGCAGGGCGTCAACCACGTCGACACGGCCTCCTTCTACTTCTCGCCGCTGCGCTCCGCCAACGAGTTGATCAACCGGGCGCTCGACTCCTGGCGGGGCCACGAGGTGGTGGTGGTCACCAAGGTCGGCCCCGGGCGCACCCCGTCCGGCGAGTGGCAGACCATGGCGCGGCCGGACGAGCTGCGCGGCCAGGTCGAGGAGAACCTGCGCCAGCTCGGCCGCGACCACCTGGATGTCGACTGCGCCTCGGTCGCCGAGCACTGGGGCGCGCTGGCCGAACTGCGCGAGGCCGGGCTGATCCGGCACCTCGGGCTGTCCAACGTCCGCCCCGAGCACATCCGGGAGGCACGGACGATCGCCCCCGTGGTGTGCGTGCAGAACTCCTTCGGACTGGACTGGCGGCGGGCCGAGGACACCGGCGTACTCGGGCTCTGCGCCGAACTGGGCATCGCCTTCGTCCCGTTCTTCGCCATCGCCGGCCTGCACCGGGAGGCCGCCGCGGCCGCCGAACAGGACCGCCGGGTCGCCGCCGTCGCCACCGAACTCGACGCCACCCCCGCCCAGGTCCGCCTCGCCTGGACCCTGCACCGCGGCCCCCACGTCCTCGCCATCCCGGGCACCACCAACCCCGCCCACCTCGCCGAGAACCTCGCCGCCGCGACGCTTCGCCTGACCCCCGCCCAACTCGCCGCGCTGGACGCCGACCCGGCCGCCTGAGCTCAGCCTTCCGCCACCCAGGCCGGCAGGCCCTCGCGGCGCTGGAGCCACGCGGGCGGGACGTCGGCCAGGCCGGTGCGGGCGGCGACCACGCCGCCGGTGATGGCGCAGGTGGTGTCGACGTCGCCGAGGCCCTCCGCGGTGGTCCAGAGCGCGTCGGGGAGGCTGTCGAGGTGGTGGGCGGCGGACCAGAGGGCGAACGGGACGGTGTCGGAGGCGCGGATCCGCCGGCCGTTGCCGAGCAGGTCGGCCGCCCGCCGGGGCTCGGTGTCGGCGGGCAGTGCGGCGGCGGCCGCGACGCCGTCGCGGATCAGCCCGTCGGGGGTGCGGGCGGCGACCTCGTGCAGCAGGTCCGCCCCGGCCGGGCCGTCCCCCAGCACCCGGCCGCGGGCGGCGAACGCGGCGGCCAGGGCGACGGCGACGGCCCCGGCGATGCCCTCGGGGTGGGCGTGGGTGACCTCGGCGGAGTACTCGGCCTGTTCGACGACCTCGTCGAGGTCCTCGGCGAACCAGGCGCCGAGCGGGGCGACCCGCATCGCCGCGCCGTTGCCGAGGCTGCCCTGCCCGTCGAACAGTTCGCGGGCCTCCGTCGCCCACCGCTCGGGGTGTTCGGCGAGGACGGGCAGCAGCCGCGTCATGCCGTAGCCGTAGCGGCGGCCCGGGTCGGCGACGTACGCCGCGCCGAACATCGCGGCGAGCTGGGTGCGGTTGACGCCGTCCTGGTCGATCAGCGCGCGGTGGACGGCCAGTGCCATCGCGGTGTCGTCCGTCCACTCCCAGGGCGACTCCTCGGGCGTCCGGCGGGCCCTGATCTGCTCGACCGCCTCGGCGGGCGCGCGGAACCGCTTGAACCAGCGCTCGCCGAACGCGTCGCCGAGGGCCACCCCCTCCAGGGCGTCGCGCGCAGCCTGCCGGGCGGTGATGGTGGTGGTGGTCGTCATGGCCGGTCATCCTGGCAGCCGCTCCCCCGCCTGCCCACCGCATTTCCCGCCCGCCCGTCAGGACTTCAGGAACTCGAGCAGGTCCTGGTTGAAGCGCTCCTTGTCGCCGGTCACCATCGCCAGGCCGTGCGACCCGCCCTCGTACACCTTGAGCACCGCGCCGCGGACGAGGGCGGCGGTCTTGCGGCCGGTCGCGTCGATCGGGACGACCTGGTCGTCGTCGCCGTGCACCACCAGCAGCGGGATGTCGAACTTCTTCAGGTCGGCGTGGAAGTCCGTGTAGCCGAACGCGTCCACGCATTCGACGGCGCCCTTGATGGTCTCCGCCATCCCCATGAACCAGAACGCGTCCAGGTTGCCCTGGGTGGCCTTGGTGTGGACGCGGTTGGCGCCGAAGAAGGGGACGGCGGTGTCCTTCCAGAACTGGGCGCGGTCGCGCAGGATGCCGGCCTTGAGCGAGTCGAGGACGCTGCCGGGCACGCCGTCGGGGTTGTCCGGTCCCTGCGCCAGAAGTGGGGTGACGGCGGAGAGCAGGACGGCGGACTTCACCCGGGAGGTGCCGTGCCGGCCGATGTAGCGGGCGAGTTCGCCGCCGCCCATGGAGTGCGCGACCAGGGTGACGTCCCGCAGGTCGAGGCTGGTGAGCAGGTCGTTGAGGTCGTCGGCGAAGGTGTCGAAGTCGTAGCCGTCCCACACGGGGGTGGAGCGGCCGTGGCCGCGGCGGTCGTGGGCGATGCCGCGGAATCCGGCGTCGGCGACGGCCTTCAGCTGGTCCTGCCAGGCGTCGCCGTTGAGCGGCCAGCCGTGCAGGAAGACGACGGGGCGGCCGTGGCCCCAGTCCTTGTAGAAGAGCTCCACACCGTCGCGGGTCGTGCAGTGGGGCATGTGCGTTCTCCGATCCTGGGCCGGTGCCCGCTCCCGTACGGAACGGCGGGCACCTCGCCCATTCAAGGCAGAACCGGGCCGGGCCCGCACGGCGGCTCAGCTCAACGGCCGCACCCGCGCGGTCACGACGGCTCGACGCAGAACACCGCCTGCCGCACCTCCTCGGCGCTCGGGGTGCCCGCGCCGTGCACCCGGATGGTCACCTGCTCGCCGGGGAGCAGCGTGGTCAGGCCCCGGTCGGCGGTGGCGGCGGGGTGCAGGCGGTCGGGCTGGAGCAGCAGGTCGCGGAGCAGCGTGCGGGCGGTGATCCGGACGTCCACCGCGCCGTCCCCGGCGTCCGTCACGTCGAGGTCGAACTCGGGCTGCGGGTACGCGAATTGCTTGTCGGGGACGGGAATGTGCACGGCGCGCAGGCCGTCCGCGTCCGCCACCAGGTACTCCTTGGTCGCCCCTTCGTCCGTCAACATGCCTTCCGGCAGCGGAAGTTCGTGGACGGCGCGGGGCGCGACGGTGACCTGTTCGGTGTGCTCGGTGAGCAGCCGGCCGGCGGTGTCGAGGCGGCGCAGGTGGAGGGTGGTGGTCCACGGCTCGGCGGACTGGTTGACCAGGGCGGTGCGGGGTGCGCCGTCGCGGTCGGCGGGCTGGAGGGTGAGCAGCCGGTCGGCGTACAGGCGGCGCAGTTCGTGGTGCAGGGGCTTGAGCCGGCCGTCGCCGTCGATGGCGGCCCAGGAGGAGACCGGCCAGCAGTCGTTGAGCTGCCAGACGATGGTGCCGGCGCAGTGCGGCCAGTGGGAGCGCCAGTGTTCGATGCCGGTGGCGATGGCGCGGGCCTGGGTCACCTGGGTGAGGTAGTGCCAGCGGTCGAAGTCGGTGGGGACGTCGAAGTGCCGTTCCAGGCCGCGGCGGAGTTTGCCGTTGCCGTCGCCGGCCTTCTGGTGGTGCAGCATGCCGGGCGAGTCGGCGGCGAGGGTTTCGCCGGGCAGGGCACGGCGCAGGGTGGCGTGGGCGGGTGGGGCCTGCCAGCCGAATTCGGCGACGAACCGGGGGACGGTGGCGCGGTATTCGGCGTAGTCCTCGCGGTTCCAGACGTCCCAGGAGTGGTGGGTGCCGTGGTCCACGTCGTTGGGATGGTGGTCCCAACTGCCGGACCAGGGGCTGCCGGCGGAGTAGGGGCGGGTGGGGTCGAGTTCGGCGACGATCCGGGGCAGCAGGCCGAGGTAGTAGCCCTCGCCCCAGGAGTCGCCGTTCAGCTTCTCCTCCCAGCCCCAGTCGCGGAAGCCCCACTGGTTCTCGTTGTTGCCGTTCCACAGCACCAGCGAGGGGTGCGGCATCAGGCGGACCACGTTGTCGCGGGCCTCGGCCTCGATCTCGCCGCGCAGGGGCTGCTCCTCGGGGTAGGCGGCGCAGGCGAACGGGAAGTCCTGCCAGACCAGCAGGCCGAGTTCGTCGCAGAGGTCGTAGAACGCGTCCTGCTCGTAGATGCCGCCGCCCCAGACCCGGATCAGGTCGACGTTGGCATCGACGGCCTGCAGCAGGCGGGTGCGGTAGCGGGCGGGGGTGACGCGGGTGATCAGGGTGTCGTCGGGGATCCAGTTGGCGCCCCGGACGAACAGCGGCTCACCGTTGACGGCCAGCGTGAAGGGGGTGCCGGCGGCGTCGGGGGTGCGGTGCAGCTCGACGGTGCGGAAGCCGATCTGCCGCTTCCAGGTGTCGAGTTGGCCCTCGCCGTCGCTGAGGGTGAGGGCGAGTTCGTAGCGGGGCTGGTCGCCGTAGCCGCGCGGCCACCATCGTTCGACGTTTGCGGCTTCGAGCACGAGCACGGCGGTGTCGCCGTCGAAGGTCGCGTCTGCCTGCGCACCCGCGACGGTGGCGCGGGCGGTGAGCGGACGGCCGGCGCCGGTGGCCGTGCGCTCGACGGTGAGGTGCAGTTCGACCCGGCCGGTGGTGCCGTCGGCGGTGATCAGCGGGCGGACGGTCGCGATCCGGGCGGTGGACCACCGCTCGAACCGGACGGGCTTCCAGATGCCGGCGGTGGGCAGCGTCGGGCCCCAGTCCCAGCCGAAGCTGCTGGCCATCTTGCGGATGTACTGGAACGGCTCCGGGTACTCGTTGGGCCGCTCCCCGACCAGTCCGCGGACCCGCTCGGCCTCCGTGTAGGCGCTGGTGAAACGCACCGTCAACTCGCCCGCCAGGCCGGTGGCGTCGAAGCGGTGGCTGCGGTGCATGTTGCGGGTGGTGCCGAGTTCGACGCCGCCGAGGGTGACGGTGGCGACGGTGTCCAGGCCCTCGAAGACCAGGTCGGTGCGCTCGTGGGCGCCGCCGTCGGCGGGCACGTCGAGGCTGTACGTCCAGTCGCGGCGGCCGACCCAGGCCACGGCCAGCTCGTTGTCGCCCAGGTACGGGTCGGGGATCAGCCCCGCCGCCAGCAGGTCGGTGTGGACGCAGCCGGGTACCGCAGCGGGCAGCAACTCCCCTTCGTGGTGCAGGTTCCAGCCCTGGTCGAGCGGGGTGGTGTCCATCATCGGGGCGGCTCCTCGATCGCAGATGTGCAGCGCGAGCAGCACGGTAACCCCGCCCCGTCAGGCCTGTCCACGAACCGGTCGGGCCGTCGAGCGCGGCCTGGCCGCGACGCCGTCCCGGTCGCGCTACGGCGAGACCTCCGGGTCGTCCGGGAGCGGCCACGGCCACTTCAGAGGACGGTATGTGACGTGATGTCGCTTCTGTCATCACCAGAACGTGTGGTGCCGATGCGTCCGCGCTGATCGGGGTGTCCGGCCGTGCTGG
>NZ_JBIUCB010000037.1:0-45488 GCF_044593455.1 Kitasatospora sp. NPDC051984 | reverse complement strand
GCAGACCAGCGGATGCCCCACACCCACCCACCGGCCAACCCCCCACGAACCTCCGAAACGATCACACTCGCATCGGCCGGTGGATTCGGGCTGAGCGGACCGGACGCACGACCCCCCCAGACCGCGCGCCGGGCCCCGCCACCGCGCCCTGCCCGCCGCCGCCATGCCCGGTGCCCGCCCGCCGGGCCTGGTCCCGCCCGAGCCTCCTGGACGGCCGTCAGGCCACCGCTCCGTCCCGGCCGTCCAGGCTCGCACCCCCGTCGCGGGGGGCCGCCGGGCGTCCGCCGGACCGTCCGCTGCGCCCCGGCCGTCCAGGCCCGCATCCCCGCCGCGGGGGGCCGCCGGGGGGCCGCCGGACCGTCCGCTGCCCCCGCGCGCCGGGCCCCCGCCGCCGCCCTGCCCGGTGCCGCCATGCCCGTGCCCGCGCGCCGGGCCTGGTCCCGCCCGAGCCTCCTGGACGGCCGCCGGACCGTCCGCTGCGTCCCTGCCGTTCAGGCTCGCACCCCTGCCGCGGGGGGCCGCCGGGTGTCCGCCGGACCGTCCGCTGCGCCCGCGCGCCTTGCAGCCCCCGCGTGCCTTGCCGCCCCCGCGCGCCTTCCCGCCCTCGCGCCGTGACGACCGCCGCCGTCGGGGCCGGGAAAGGGGCGCCCGCGGTCCTACTGGCCCTGGCCGGCGCTTCCCATCGGGCCGATCTTCACCGGGGACCCGCCGCCGTCCGTGACGGGCAGTGAGGCGGCGCCGGGCCAGGGCAGGGTGACGGACTGGGTCTCGTCCGGCGGGGTCACCACCAGGCCGGTGATCCGGACACCGGAGCCGCCCGAGGTGTTGGCCGGGTAGCTGATGCCGAAGTAGGTCGACTTGCCGGCCGCCACGACACCCGCGACGACCGGTTCGCCGGAACGCTTCGCGGACAGCGTGCCCGCGGAGGTCTTCAGATCGACGCCCGCGTATCCGGACAGCGTGCAGTCCTTGCCGCCGCGGTTCTTCAGCTCGACCACGACGGTGTTGTCGGCGTCACCGGTGATGGTGCGGTCCGCGGCGGTGATGGCCAGGTCCGCGGTCCGGCACTTGCCGGCCTTCCCGGCCCCGGCCGGCGCGGTGGCGGGCGGCGTACTGCGGCCGCCCGGCCCGCCGGAGACCGGCCCGCCGCTGGGGGAGGCGCCGGTGGACGCGGCCGGAGCGGCGGTCGGGGCGCCTTGCGCGCCGCCCGCCTCCTCGTCGCTCTGGCAGGCGGTGAGTGAGAAGGCGGCAGCAGCAACAGTCAGGGCGGCGACGGCGAACTTGCGGACACGCATGGTGTTTTCCTCCGGATCGGACGGCGGTGCCCGGGCCCTCGGCACGAGCGGGTTTCCGAGGACCACCACCGCCCTCCCGGACGAACCGTTCCACCCGCACCACTCCCAGGACAGTGCTGTGACACACACACCTGGACATCCCCGCGCCACACCGTGCCGCACCCCGCCGTCGACCTGCCCGGACACCGCCCCGCACCACCACGCACACCGCCCGCACCACCACCGGCCGCCGGTACGGACCCGTGACCCGGACGGCCTTGACCACAGACCGCGACAACCCCGCCCGCCAGGCCCGGGCCCGCGCCCCGCCCGGCCCGGCCGGGGCGGGCCGGCCGACCGTCAGGCTTCGCGCGGGCGGGTTCCGGGTCGCTGCCGGGCGGCCCGGAGCGAGTGCTCATGGCGCTGCCGGGGAACCAACCGTCCCCGAGACGACGAACGGAGGCAGGGCGATGCCCGAGTGGCAGGGAGGGGGCGCCGACCCCGGCACGGCCGAGCTCACCACCGCAACAGCGGAGAACGAGCCCGCCCAGGCCGAGGAGCGCCCCGCCGCCGATCCCGCGACGGACACCGCCGAGCAGACCGACAACGGCACAAGCACACCGACCAGTTGACACGCCGCCAACCTGCGCAGAACCGGCCGCCCTCCGCAGACCGGCCGCCACGCCACCCGCCAGGCACCGCAACCGCCGCCCGGACAGCAGCCGCCAACCCAGGCACCGGCCACGCAGCGCCCTCGGAACCGCCGGCACCGCCGGAACCGCCGGTGCCGCGCCCTCCCGGACGGCGGCCGCCTCCGGCCGCGGTGCCGGGCCACCCCGCTGCGCCAGGAGCCGCCGGCCGCACCCGTTCCCGGTTCCTGCGTTGCCGCGGGTGGGGACCGCCACAGGACAGATACGCCCGCTGGCCGTAGGTGAGAGCGGGTGAGGACACGAAGCCCGCTTTGGTCATGGCGCAGGGGGCGTCGGCGCGGTAGCTGGTCGTGCCGCGGTGAACGACACCGTCCGCGCCCTGCTCACCCCCCACGGCTTCGACCTGCTGCGCCACCCGACCGGCCGCCTGGCCAGGGCCCTGCGGGTGGCCGACAGCACGTGCGAGTGGACACCGGCCGTCCCGGTCCGCCTGTACGCGGCCGGCGCGGACGAGCAGGCGGCCACCGCCAACACCGACCACTGCGAGGTGTGCGAGTGGACACCGGCCGTCCCGGTCCGCCTGTACGCGGCCGGCGCGGACGAGCAGGCGGCCACCGCCAACACCGGCCACTGCGAGGCCGTCCTGCGCTCGCACGGGGCGAGCGCCGAGGTCGTCGGCCTCGGCGCCCCCGACTTCGCCGGCTCCAGGCACCTCGGCTCCAACGTCGCTGCGACGGCGGCCATCGTCCGCTGGTTCGGCCAACTGCCCTGAGTACCGCCGGTCTTGACCACTGCCCGCGCTCTTCCGATCCGGCCCCGGCGGGGGCGGGGTCCGGCCGGGTGCCTAGGGTGCGGTCATGGCTGTCCCCGAGATCATTCCCATCGCCCACGAGCCGGACTACCGGACGAGTACCGTCGGCCGTTTCCGTGACGGCCAGTTCCTGGCGTCGATCACCTACGCGCTGCCCGAGGGGTTCGCGAGGGGGGACGGCCGGCAGGAGCACAAGAGGCTCTTCGTCGTGGTCCACACGTTCGGCCATGACGGGCACCACCGGGAGTCCGACATCTGGTGCGCCGGTACCTGGGCGGAGCAGATGGAACGCCCGCACGGCGAGCGTTCCGTGGTGGCCCGGGCGGAAGCGCGGCTGGCCGCCGCCCTCGCCGGCCTCGCGGAGCGCGAGTACGGCGACATCGCGATCCGCCCGTTCCGCGTCACCGTCGACGGTGTGCTCTTCGGCCTCGTCACGGAATGCCACGCCGATGACGCGGACGGCGAGGAGGACTGGGCCGAGCTGTATCCCGACGGGCTGGGGTTCTCGGCCCCGTGGAACGGCGGGTACGACACCTGACGGACGGGACGCGCGCGGCCCTCAGGCGTCCGGCAGCGGGGCGTGCGGCAGGGCGAGGGGTGTCGGCGGCGTTCGTCCTCGCCACGGCGGGCATCGTCTACGGCAACCGTCCGGGTGACCGAGACGTGGTGCTGGTGTCTGACCCGGGGTCACGAACCCGTTCCCGCGCTGGCGGTGGCCACCCGCTCCGTGTGGGCCGTCGTGCTCGTTGCGCTGCTGGTGTTCGGCGCGGTGCTCTCTTTCCTGCCGCGCGGCCGGTGGTATCTGCTGCCGGTGCTGTTCGCCGTTGCCGCGGTGCTGACCTGGCTGTACGTGGTCGCCGATGGGATCGCCCGCCCCGTTGCGGCCGGGTGATCCCGAGGAGGCCGCGTGCTGGACCGTGCCGGCTTTTCCTTTCCTCGGTTGAGCCGTTCTCGAAGTCGCCCGGCGCCACCCGGTCCGGTCCGGCGCCACCCGGTCCGGTCCGGCGCCACCCGGTCCGGTCCGGCGGCACCCGGTCCGGTCCGGCGCCACCCGGTCCGGTCCGGTCCGGCCCGGTTCGGCGGCACGCCGAAGCCCCGTCGGGCGGAGGCGACTTGGAGAGGTCACCTGCCCGACGGGGCTTCGGCGCGTACCGCTGCGGCCCGGGCGGTCGGTGTCACACCGCCGTGGCCCGCGCACTCACTAGATCACCCTGTGGCCGGGGTGTGCCGGTGTCGTGCCGGGGGTGCTCAGAAGTGGATCATCCACTGGAACTCGGACGACGAGCCGACGTGGACGTGGCTGCGGGTGCCGTAGCCGAGGGGGTTGTTCCAGTTGTATTCCTCGACGTCGAAGGAGCCGTCGGAGTAGACGGCGTTGACGTAGGCGACGTGGCCGTAGGAGCCGTGGATGTCGTTGACGGCGATGGAGCCGACGGTGGGGGTGGTGTCGACGGAGATGCCGAGGCGGCGGGCGGCGTCGTCCCAGGTGTTGGCGTTGCCCCAGGTGGTGCCGCCGTAGGAGTTGGTGAAGTTCGGGACGCCGAGACGGCTGGCGATGCGGTACGCCGCGAAGGCGGTGCAGTTGTTGGCGGCGAAGCCGCGGGTGCCGTGGTCGAAGTCGTCGGTGGGGGACTGGTTGGAGCCGCCGCCGCTGCTGAGGAACTGGTGGGAGGCGTTGTTGTTCTTCAGGGTGGTGTTGAGGTTGCCCTTGGCGCCGGGGGCGAAGTCCTGGCTGGCGCCGCCGAAGTTGCTGTTGTAGTAGACGCGGACGGTCTGCCCGGTGCGGTTCCACACCGACGCGGCGTTGTTCTTGACGCAGACGCCCTGGCCGTTGCCGGCGCCCTTGAACTCGTAGCAGGACGGCTGGGTGGCGCCGTAGTCGCCGAGGGAGCCGCTGAAGTCGGAGATCGAGCCCGCGTTGTCGCTGTTGTAGTAGTAGCAGAACTCCCCGGCGTCGCAGACTCCGTCGCGGGACGCGGCGAACGCGGTGCCGGAGGTGGCGCCGACGAGGGGAAGGGCCATGGCCAGTGCGGTGCCGGCGACGGCGAGCGTGGTGCGTATGTTCTTCAAGGCTCTCTCTTTTCGTGGCGTGTCATCGACGGGCGCTCCGGTCGTGCCGGGGCGGCGCTCCGGTCGTGCTCCGGTCGTGCTGGGGTGGTGCCGGGGTGGTGCTTCGGTCGTGCTCCGGTCGTGCTGGGGTGGTGCCGGGGTGGTGCTTCGGCGGCGCTCCGGTCGTGCTGGGGTGGTGCTTCGGCGGCGAACGCGGTGCCGGAGGTGGTGCTTCGGCGGGTGCTCCGGTCGTGCTGGGGTGGTGCCGGGGTGGTGCCGTGCGCGTCAGTGGGTGCGCTGGTACTGCTCCCAGGTCTGGATGGGGATGCGGGGGCCGTCGTCGGCGCCGTGGTTGGCCAGGCCGTTGAGGCCGAGGTAGTAGTCACCGGTCTGGTTCTGGGCCTGGGTGGCCAGGTCGGTGTCGCTGATCGCCGCGGCGTGGATGTGCCACGGCCAGTTGCCCTGGGTGGGGTTGCGGACCCAGGCGGCGAATCCGACCTGGCGCAGTGCCTGGGCGACGGCGGTGCGGGTGCTGGCGGACATGCCGTCGACGTTGATGTCCACGACGCCGCCGCCGTCGTGGGTGCCGGCGGAGGTGGGATCGCCGCCGGGGTTGTAGGAGCCCTGGTCGAGGGTCAGGTGGGTGCCGCCCAGGAGGCGTTCGGCCTCGGTGAGCATGTTCTGGGTGCGGGTGTTGACGGTGTATCCGTCGCGCTGCAGCTTCGCGCCGGGCCCGATCTGGTGGGTGAGGGTGAAGCGGCCCTGCCCGAGCGCGGTGAGGGAGGTGGTGCCGGGCAGCCCGTTGGCGTCCAGGCCGCTGAAGCCGAGGGAGCGCTGGAAGGCGGCGTAGGCGGAGATGGTGGTGGTGCCGAAGTAGCCGTCGACCCAGCGGGCGTCGAGGAGGCCGCGGGCCTGCAGTGCCTGCTCGACGGCCAGGACCGAGTCGTGGGCGCCCGGGGTCTGCGTGCTGTCGGCGCGTCGGGGGTCGATCTGGGCGGCCAGCACGGTGGCTTCCATGTCCACCACGGGCAGGACGGCGGCGGTGGCCGCGGGTGCCTCGGTGGGGGGCGGGGTCGCGGCGTGGGCCTGTGCGGCGCTCAGCACCAGGCCGCTCAGGACGGCGATGGCCGTGAGCAGTCGGGTGGCGGCGTTTCGGGTCTTGATGACGGATGCCATGCGGTGCTTCCTTCTGGTTCGGTGGAGGGTCGGCCCCCGTCCCGTTGCCGGGCGGCGGGCGGGTGGGGCTGCGGCGGAGGGCTCCCGGCCGTGGTGGCGCCCGGTCGCGCCGCCGGCCGGTGCGGCCGTCGCCGTCGCCGGCGTGGTGGCCGGCGTGGTGGCCGATGCGGTCGCTGGCGCGGTCGCCGCGCGGAAGGGCGGCGCCGGGGCGGGTGCGCTTCCGCGCTGCCCCGGCGCGGCCGGGCGACCGGTACGGGTGCCGGTGCCGGTGCCGGTTCGGCGGTCAGTACGGCCCGGGGGGCGTGACCGGCTCCGGGGGCGTGACCGGCTCCGGGGAAGGGGCCGGACCGCCGGCGGCAGCCGTTTCGGGACCGGGCCCGCGGTGGTGGCCGCGGGCCGGACGGGTCAGCAGCGGACGTCGGTCTTGGCGACGACCTCGTTGCCGTAGGGGAGGGGGCCGGTGCCGTTCCAGCCCATGCCCTGGGTGCACTCCGACAGGGTGTCGGCGCCGGACGACCAGATCTCCACCATGTTGGAGTTGCACTGGACGTCGCGGACGGTGGTGCCGGTGAGGATGGACGTGCACGCGTCCCAGCTGCTGTGGGTGTCGCGGTAGCCCTGCCACACGTACAGGTAGGAGTAGTTCTTGCCGCAGCCCTTGTACTGCTTCACCGACGCCATCGTCTGCCCGCCGACGTTGAGGTAGGCGGTGGTGCCGATCTGCGTGACGCTGCCACAGCTGGCCGCGAGGGCGCTGGGGGCGGCGGAGGCATTGGGGGCGGTGGTGGCGTTGGCGGCCCCGGGAATGGCGACGAGCATCGGCACGGCGAGGGCCGCGACGGCAGCGATCTTGGCGAAAACGCGCATGGCGAACAACCTGCTTTCAGGGAAAGGGAATTGGGGGGAGGTGCCCTTGGCCGCGGCCAGGGCGCTGGAATGGGGCTTTGGGGGCGCGGACAGGCCGCACCGCCCGGTTCCCGGCACCGCGCCGACGGGACGCTCCGGTGCCGGGACGGGTCACGTGACACCGCCCCGCCCCGCCCCGCCGGCGCGGACCGGCCGGGGACCTCGGGGCGTGCGGACATTCGGCGGGGTGGGCCGGGGCGCGGGTGACCACCGCGCCGGCCACCGGGGGCCCCGCGGTCGGGTGCGTGTCGTGTCCGGGCGGACGTCAGGTGTCCGGCCGGTCCGGGGTGTCCGGCCGGTCCGGGGTGTCTGGCCGGTCCGGGGTGTCCGGACCGAGGCGGGCAGGCGGTCGCCGGTCTCCCGGCGCGAGTGCGCTCACGCGGACAGGGAGCCGTGGGCCCGGCCGGGGGAGGTCTTACGTGAGGACGAGGAACCAGCCGCGCAGGGCCGGCGCGTGCCGCAGAGCGCGTTCGCAGACGCGGCGCAGGTTCGCGGTCGCCGCTTGCGGAGTGTCCGCGATGATCGCGGCGGCGATGCCGTACTGATTGAGGTCGACACGGGCGCGGACGTGCTCCACCCGGTCCTCGGGCCGGCTGTGGACCCAGATCAGATCGGTGACCGCCTCAGCCGTCAACTGAGAGGGCGCCGGGCCGAGACAGATGAGCGTCACCGCGACCAGGTGCACGGAACCCGGTCATCTCTGCGCGGGCGGCGCGGGGGTGACGACGTCCCAGTCGAAACCCGTGGAGGCGGCAGTGCGCGGGGCCGGGCGATCGGCGACGACGCCGCCCGCGACGACGCCGCCCGCGGCGGCGGAGCCCAGGCCGACGGTGAATGCGACGATCAATCCAGTGCAAACGATACGTATTGAGTGGGCCACGACTGCTCTCTCCTCATTCATAACCATGCTGTGCCCGTGCGCGGTTCGCGGAACTCGTCCCGGTTTCTGTGCGATTTCCGCTCTTGGGGAAGATCCTGCCGTCCGGCCAAGGCGATGTCACGGCCGCAGAGGTGGCACGAAGTAGCTCGGCACCTAAGTGCCAGATCATTTCGTCCGCGAAAAGCGTTGCGCCCCCACCGCCGGACGCCGATGATGATCATCGACACGGGGAGGGCGGCGCGGTGTTGCAAGCACTCGGACTGAACGCACTGACGGAGAGCGTCTACAGAGCCCTGCTGGCAGACCCGGACGGGGGAGTCGAGCAGATCGCCACCACCCTGCACCTGTCCGAGGCAGAGGTACGCGAAGCACTCGACGAACTACTGGAACTGACGCTACTGCGGCCCGCGGCCGACTCCCGCACCCTGCGCGCCGTCAGCCCGGAAGTCGGACTGACCAGGCTGCTCGCCCGCAACCAGAACCAACTGCTCTTCCGCCAGCAGCAATTGGAGAACGCCCGGACCGCGATCGAAGCCCTTTCCGCCGAGTACACCGACCGGCGCACCGACGACGAGATGGTCGTGCGACTGGACTCCCTCGAAGCCGTCCGCGACCGCCTCGAGGAACTCGCGGCCACCGCCACCGAGGAATGCCTGTCCCTGATGCGCGGAGGAGCCGTCCGCCCCGATTCCATCCAGGCCGGCAAACACCCCAACCGACTGGCACTGGAACGCGGAGTGGCCATCCGCAGCATCTTCCAGGACAGCTTCCGCAACGACCCCGACACCCTGCGCTACGCCCGATGGCTGGCCGATCTCGGCGGCCAGACACGAACCGTGCCCGTACTGCCGATGCGACTGGTGATCGTCGACCGCAGCATCGCCCTGATCCCGAGCGACCCCGGCGACGGCCGCCGCGGCGCACTGGAACTGCACGGCCAGGCCCTCGTCCAGCCCCTGCGCGCACTGTTCGACGAACTCTGGCGCAACGGAGCCGACTTCGGCCAGCCCGCCCCCCGCGACGACCAGGACCTCACCGGCTCCGAACGCGCCCTGCTGCAACTCCTCGGCGACGGCCACACCGACGAGTCCGCCGCCCGCAGACTGGGCCTGTCCCTGCGGACAGTACGCCGCATGATGCAAGACCTGATGAACCGCCTGGGCGCCGAAAGCCGCTTCCAGGCAGGCGCCCAGGCCGCCCGCAACGACTGGCTGTGACCCCGCACCACCCGCACCCACCCGGCCAGGCCCCGCACCACCCCACCCCACCCCACCCGAGCCCCGGCCGGTGGCCACCCCCACCCCCACCGCGGCTGCGCCCCCCAGGGCCACCACCGGGTCGGCCCCGCCCGCCCCTGCCGCCGAGCACCAGACCGCCACCCCGGCCGTTCCCACCGCCCGGAGAGTCTCAGCCGAGCGGCGCGCCCATGTCTCACCTGAGTGCCGCGCGAGGTCGTGTGATCGTGCAGTTCGGATGGGGTTGCCGAGTGGGAGCAGGCACTGGAGCAGCAGTTCCGGCTCATCGGCCGCTGGTGCGGCGCCCAGGTGTGGGCGAAGCAGGGCGACCCCGTCGAGGCGTTCCACGCCGCCCGTGCCGAGGCCGCGCGGAAGTCGAACGCCCAGCCGCTGCCGCCCGAGGAGCGGACGAAGAACACGGACATCGCGCTGCACCCCTGACCGCCCACACCACCACCACGGCCCGCCTTCGACGACCCCTCGCACCAGGCCCCCGAACCGCCCTCCGCACACCGAACCGCCCCCGCCGAGGGGCCACCACCGGCCCCGACGGCGGGGGCCGGCCGTGACCCACCAGGTACAGCGGTGGCCCTGCCCGGACCGCCGCGGCTCCCACCTCCCCGGAGTGTCCGCAGCGGCCGGCAGCCCCGCGGGTGGCTTTGTTCACGGGAACGGACAGCAGATGCTCACCACTTCGGGAGGCACCCGAGCAGCCGGCGGAAATCGAACTGCTCGCGAGTTGCGACAGTGCCCGGTTACTGGCTCAAGCCCACCAGTCGTTGCCTGACTGCCAGTGCGCGACCCACTCGGCGAAGCCCCAGGCCTCGGCGCCGGGCACCGGGATTGCGCCGACATCGGACACCATCCAGACCTCACCGCGACGGGGCCCTGCCGTCACCAGCAGCCAGAACGACTGGCCGTCGTCGGAGCCGAGAACAACCGACCCGTGCGTGAACACGGCATCGATGCGTGGATCGTCGGCATCGACGTTCTCGTCGTCCTCCCAGGGCCAGGCAGCCTCCAGGGGAAACGGTTCGCCCGGCAGGCGGGGCCCCAGGTCTGGCCAGCTCGCGGGGAGCCATCCCAGCGGTTGGAGACCGCCGTCTTCGGCCGGTCCCAGGCTGCTGCCGTTGCTGATCTCGGCGATGAAGGTCCGGTAGGGCTCCGGAAGCGTCACACCGTTCTCGGTTTCCCACTTCGCAACGCCCTCATCTCCCAGCGCCGGCTCCCGCCACTCCGGCGCGAACGCGGAACGCAGGGCAGCGAGTGCGGTCTCATCGGGGCGCCGATCACACGTGTTGGTCACGGGAAGATATTCACAGAGGCAGCCGACATCTGATCTTGCACTCCGATGCCCACGGGCGTGCTGCCAGTTCTCATGAACATCGAACAGGCGCCGAGCGCGGTGCCTCCCGAAGCGGTGAGCATCTGCTGTCCATTCTCGGGTTCTGGTCCAACTTCTGTGGTGTGCCTACTGTCTGTGACCGTTGATCTTGCTGGCGCGTCCCCCGAGATCGTCTGGAAACGGCCGGTGACGGCGGCGTTCAGGCAGATGGTTCTGGGCCATGCGCGAGGTACTGCTCCGGCTGGAAGAGCTGCTCTTCCTGTCGGCTTCGGAGATCAGGGTGGTGTCGGTGCAGGACGACGGCGAGGTGATCCGAGTCGGTGTCCGATCCCGGACGGCCAAGGCTCGCTGCCCGGGCTGCGGAAGCTGGTCGGAGCGGGTGCACGGCTCCTACCTGCGGTTTCCCGCTGATCTTCCTGTGGCGGGACGGCGAGTGGTCCTGCGGCTGCGGGTCCGGCGGTTCACGTGCGAGGACGCCTCATGCGAGCGGCGAACGTTCGTTGAGCAGGTCACGGGCCTGACCCGCCGACACAGCCAGCGGACCGAACGAATGCGGTCGGCGCTGGCCGAGGTCGGCCTCGCCCTGGCCGGCCGCGCCGGCGCCCGGCTGGCCGACGTCTTCGGGGCCAGGGCCAGCCGGAACACGGTCCTGCGACTGGTCGGCGCACTCCCGGAACCCCAGCCACGGACCCCGCGGGTGGTCGGCGTCGACGAGTACGCGATGCGCAAGGGTCGTGTCTACGGGACCGTGCTGGTCGACGTCGAGACCCGCCGACCAGTTGACCTACTGCCGAATCGCGAGGCGGGCACGGTCGCGGCCTGGCTGGCCGAACACCCGGGGATCGAGGTCGTCTGCCGCGACCGCGCTCCGTTCTTCGCCGAGGGCGCCAGCATCGGGGCACCCACTGCCGTCCAGGTTGCCGACCGTTTCCACCTCTGGCGCAACCTCGGCGAAGCCGCCGAGCGGTGCATCTCCCGCCACCGCTCATGCCTGCGCGCGACCACCGCCGAGGCGGCCCCGGAGAAGGCAGGGGGCCAGGCGCCGGCGGACGGCGGCTCGCCATGGCCCACCGGGCACCGGTTCGCCGACCGCACCCGCGCCAAGCACACCACCGTCCACGCTCTGCTGGCCGCCGGCCACAGTCGACGTTCCATCCAGCGCCAGCTCGGCATGACCTACCGCACCGTCCAACGGCTGGCAGACGCTGCGAGACCGGAAGATCTTTTCCAGGGACAGTGGCAGAACCGCAGGACCAAGCTCGACGACTTCAAGCCCTACCTGAACGAGCGATGGGCTGAGGGCTGTACGAACGCCTGGACACTCTGGGAAGAGATCAAGTCGCACGGCTACGCTGGCGGCTACGGAGCCGTCCGCGCCTACCTCCAACCGTTTCGCACCTCCCCGACCACACCGGCCGCCCGAACACCGTCGCCGCGGACCGTCGCCGGGTGGATCCTGACCCACCCCGACACCTTGCCGGAGAGCGAGCACCTGAAGCTCAAGTCCGTGCTGGCCAGCTGCCCTGAACTGGAGGCCCTCACCGGGCACGTGCGCGAGTTCGGGAAGATGCTCACCCAGCTCCAGGGTGACCAACTCCCGCAGTGGATCAAGGCGGTCCGCGCCGACGACCTGCCCAGCCTCCACACCTTCGTCAACGGTCTCGAACGGGATCTCGCCGCTGTCACCGCCGGCCTGACGCTGCCGTGGAGCTCCGGCGTCGTCGAAGGCCACGTCAACCGGATCAAAATGATCAAGCGCCAGATGTACGGACGGGCTGGCTTCAACCTGCTGCGGAAACGTGTCCTGCTCGCTTCATAACGCCGCTGTCGGTCGCCGGTGCCATGATCACCACACAGAGATGTGAGGAGAACGCCATGGGCACCTGGGGCACTGGTCCATTCGACAACGACACCGCTGCGGATTTCGCCAACGCCCTCGACGATGCCGGGGCCGAGGAACGCGAAGCCCTGATCCGTGGCGTCCTCGCCCGCACCATCGACGCGACTGGCTATCTCAGCGAAGCGGAGGAGGCGGTCGGGGCAGCGGCCGTGCTGGCCTCGCAGTGCCCGGCCGGCCAACCAATCGATACAGGCTACGGCCCGGAGACACCCATGCCGGAGTTCCCCACCGATCTTCGGATACTTGCCGCTGAAGCACTCACTCGCATCGCCGCTGACGACTCCGGATTGGTATCGAACTGGGTGGAATCTGGCGACGCACACCGCTGGCTCGCCATGGTTACCGCACTTCGCGCGGTGCTTGACCCACCGCCGCCTTCAATCGACATCCCGCTCTTCGACCTCGAAACCTAACGCAGCGTCACAGATCACAGAAGTTGGACCAGAACCCATTCTCGTGAACAGAACCAGGCGGGTGCGCGGCCCGGCAACCCGCCCGCCCGGCGGCACGAGCCGTCAGCGCCGGACGGGAACCGGACCCACAGCGCTTCCCGCCCGGTGCCCGGACGCGCGTTCGTCCGGCCGCCGACCGCACCGACCGCCGACGTCCCCCGCGCCCGCACCCGTGTCGGCCGGGCGCCGGACACCTGCCGCGCCCACGGCCACCGCACGGCGGCCGACCGGGACGGAGCCCCGCTTCCGACCGCCTTCGAGAGCCGGCGCGACGTCAGTACACCTGCCGCTCCCTCGCCCTGTCCGCCGGGGTACCCGCTACAGGCCGTCATGGCACGCCGGACTCCGCTCGCGGCCGCACCCCACACGGCCGCCGGCCCCGGCCCCGGCCCCGGCCCCGACCCGTGATCCGCCGCGAGGCACAGGTGGAACCCGCTTGTTCCGGCAGGCGCGCGGCAGGCGGTGCGGCACCTCGGGGGCAGATACCGGCCGGGGTACACATGGAGACGCGGGCACGGGAGCAACGGCGGCCCTGTCGGGGCCGTTCGGCCCTTGGGACGGCGGTGCCCCGGGCCCGTCAATGGGAGACACAGCCGTACCACGACCCCCCGATCCCTTGAACATCCTGGAGCCCGCCATGTCCGCGACCGAGCGCCCCGTCCAGCACCTCGGGGCGAACGAGCCCCTGCCTCCGGGACGGATCCGGGTGGATCACGCCTCGGGTGACGCCTACGCCGTCGCGATCCGCGGTCACCGGCTGGTGGTGGACCAGCCGGTGGACGCCGGGGGCGACGACAGCGGGCCGACGCCCACGGAGTTGTTCGCGGCATCCCTGGCCTCCTGCGTGGCGTTCTACGCCGGCCGCTACCTGGCCCGCCACGGAGTGGGGGCCGAGGGCCTGCGGGTGGACGCCGAATTCACGATGGCCACCGACCGCCCGGCCCGGGTCACCGATGTCACCGTCACCGTCGACGTGCCCCCCGGCCTCGACCCGGCGCGCCGCGACGCGTTGCTCGCGGTGGCGTCGAACTGCACCGTCCACCACACCCTGCAGCAGCCGCCGACCGTACACGTCGCGCTGAGCCCCGCTCCCGGCAGGCAGTGAACCCCGTTCACCCGCGGCACGGCCGACGTCCGGCGAAGTGTCGGGGCGAGGGAGGGTGCCGGCGCAGTGGCACCGGCGGCGGGGCGACGGTCGGCCCGGGCGGTTGCCGCAAGCAGCAGCGCGCCGACGGCCGCCGGCGCACGGTTCGCGGCGGCCACCCAACTGTCCACCCCTTCACCGGTCATCAGCGTGATCACGTCCATCAGCAGACCGAACGCGGTGACCACCGCCACCCCGCAGAGCGCCCGGAGCAGCACCCGTAACGCCGAACGCAGCCCCGAACGTGCCACCATCCCGCAGGTCAGGGCCGCGAACGCGCCCACCGCCACGACGACCCGGTCGAGCGCGGCGGTGTGGGGTTCCCCCGAGGTGCGGAAGGTTGCCGGACCTCGGGGGAACCTCACCGCGGCCGGCCCCACCACCGCGACAGTGGCCACCGCTGCGCCGAACGGCGACCACGCCGCACGCGCTTCCGCGGCCGCCGCATCCCACTGCTCCGGCGTCGACCCGCCAGCACCGCAGCACCGCAGCACCGCAGCCACACGCCACCAGGTCGCTCCCGGCGCCGGCGCGATCTGGAGCGAGGCCGGCAACGGCCCGGCGGTTCCCGGCGGTTCCCGGCGGTTCCCGGCGGTTCCCGGCGGTTCCCGGCGGTTCCCGGCGGTTCCCGGCGGTTCCCGGCGGTTCCCGGCGGTTCCCGAAAGCGGCCTCAGACGGCCGACGGCGTCACTGGGTGCGGTAGGCGTCGGTGATGGTCTGCTCGAGGGTGTTGCCGTCGGCATCGGTCAGCTCGGCGCGCAGGGAGACACCGGTGCCGGCCGGCGGGTTCTGGACCGTCACCGCGCCCGCTTCGAGCGCGAGGCGGGTCCACGAGGCACCGCCGTCGGTAGACGCCGAGACGGTCAGCGAACGGGTACGCCCGTCCGCGGCGGCTCCCTGCACGGTGACCGGAATCCGGAGCGCACTGCCGCCCGCCGCGGTGCCGGCCGGGCTGAGCTCGGGGGAGAACCGCACGACACTCACCGGGAGCGCGGTCGGCCCGGCCGTGGTGGCCGAGGCGAAGGTCCACGACGCGTTCACACGGGTGGTCGCGCCGGCCGCGGCCTTGCGGGTCACCGTCGTGGCCAGCCGGTACGAGGCCCTGCCCGAAGGCACGGTGAACTCACCGCGCCCGGGCGCGTCGGACACGGCCCCGACCAGCACGCCGTCGCGGTACAACGACGTGCGCGCGGTGTCGAACGACGGGCTCCACGGCGCGTGGCCGTCACCGTCGGCAAGCAGCGCGACGTTCGCGGCGATCCGGTCGCCCTCGCGCGAGACGGCGGGACGGTCGGTGAGCGCGGGGCCGAAGACCGGGCCGTCGAAGGTCTGGGTGACCGTGGCCCCGGCCCGCACGGCGATGCGGTCGGCGGCGTAGGAGTTCGGCGCGGTGCCGTCGGCGCGGGGGACGGTGAAGCCGATGTCCCAGGTGCCGCGCTCGGGCGCGACGAGGAAGGTGGCGGTGCCGGGCGTCGGCAAGGACCGGGAGACGCCGAGGGCCGCGCCGTCGGTCGGCAGGAGACTGAAGTGCGCGGTCCCCGTGCTGCCCGGCCCGACGGCGCTACGGATGTTCAAGGTGGCCAGCTCCTGCGCGGAGTAGTGCCGGGTGAGCCCGGTCAGCGCACGGGTGCCGGTGAAGGTCCGGCCGAGCGCGTAGTTGACGGTGTCGGTCTTCCAGTTGACGTCGACCCACTGCTTCAGCGCCCCGGCTTCGGTCTCGGGCCCCAGGTGGGCCACCCGCAGGTTCGGCGACCCGTTGACGACATTGCCGCTCCTGGTGACACCCTGGTGCGTGACCTCGACGACCGTCGAACCGTGCACGAAGCTCGCGGAGCCGTCCGGGGGGCGGACATCGACGGGGACGGTGGTCCGCGCGTCGACGGTGACGGTGGTGTCCCGGTCGAGGTCGAGGCGCGGCTGGACGATCCAGTCCGTCCCGATCGTGCCGCTCGCCCCCTGGGTCGAGCTCATGGTGCTGTCCAGCAGGTACCGGCCCCTGGGCAGCCGCACGGTGGTGACCCCGGAGGCGTCCTGCTGCTCGAGGAACTCCTCACCGCCGTCCTTGAAGACCCCGGCGACATGGGTGCGGTACTTCGCGGCCGGCTGGCCGGCCCGGTCCACGTGCTTGATGGTGAGGGTGAACGTCTGCGGCTCCGCGGCGAAGGCCGCGCCACCGAAGGCGGGAGCCGAGGTGCCGGCCAGGACGACGGCGACAGCCAGGGCCCGCAGGGCGCTGCGCCGGGGAACCGAACGAGGAACGGGGCGGGGAGCGGAAGTAGTGATCATGCTCTGTACTGCTCGGACCGGCCCCGGAGTTCCTGTGAGCCGGACCACAATCCGCAGCGCCACCCCCCGGGGCGCGGCCGACACCTGTGACGCACGTCACCGGAACCCGGGCGGCGGACCGGGCAGGGCAGAGCGTGGAAGCACTCATGAGAACGCGTCTTCGCCGCGGCGACCCCGACGCCCTGGGCGAGCTGTACGACGAGCACGCCCAGGTGCTGTACCGCTACGCCCTGCGCGTGACGGGCGACTGGGCGGAGGCCGAGGACGTCGTCTCGACGACCTTCCTGGAAGCGTGGCGAGGCCGGGAGAAACTGCACCCCGACGGTGACGGGCTGCGCCCGTGGCTGCTGGGGATCGCGACCAACATCATGCGCCGCACCGCCCGGGCCCGCCGGCGCCGGGACATCGCGCTCGCCCGGCTCCCGGAACGCGGCTCGGTCCCGGACTTCACCGACGACCTGGTCGCGCACCTCGCGGACGCCGAGCACCTGCGTGCCGCGCACCGCGCGCTCGCCCGGCTCCGGCGCCGCGACCGGGAGGTCTTCACCCTCGTGGTGTGGGCGGGGCTGGACTACGCGAGCGCGGCCGAGGCGCTCGGCACGCCGGTCGGCACCGTCCGCTCGCGGCTCTCCCGGGCCCGGGCCCGACTGCGTGAACTCACCGAGGCGGAAGCCAGGGCCCAGGCCAAGGCCGACGCCAGGGCCAGGGCCGGGGCCGGGGCCCAGGCCAGGGCCAGGGCCGGGGCCGGGGCCGAGACCCGCGTCCCGCCGGCGCGGCACCGGCCCACCGGAACCGGAAAGCCCCCCGCGGCGGAAGGACGGACTCCTTCCGCACCCGTCACCGCCCTGCCCGTACCGGGCCGCATCCCCGCGCTCCGGCCATCGATCCACCCGATCCACCCGATCCACTCGATCCAGGAGAGCCACGGATGAACGCCACCCCACGGCGCGATACGCAGCGTCCGCCCTCCGCGCAGGACGAGCGCCGCGAACTCGCCGAGCCGCTGCCCCCGCCGGCCGTGCCCGGCCTGGACCCGGATCGTCAACTACTGCTGAGACGGGAGGTGTTGCACCGGGCCGCCGCGTCCGCCGGACCGCGGGGCGGCACCACCCGGCGTCCGGCCCGGTACCGGCTTCCGGCCCGGTACCGGCGTCCGGTCCGGATCGCGGTGCCGGCGCTCGCCTGTGCCCTCGCGGTCGTCGGCGTCGTGACGGTCGATCCCGGGGGTCCGGCCGGGCACGACCGTGCGGCGGTGACCGGGGACGCCACCACCGGCACCTCCCGCGCGGTACGGCTGCTCGACCGCATCGCGCTCGCCGCCGGAGCGGAGCAGCCGACGGTCCGCGCCGACCAGTTCGTCTACGTCGAGAGCAGGGTCGCCTACGCGGCTCAGAGCACGGCGGGCGGTCCCGTGACCATGGCTCCCGTGCACACCCGGCAGGTCTGGCTGTCCGCCGACGGCACCCGCCCCGGCCTGCTGCGCGAGGAAGGCGGGCCCGACACCCGGCTCGGCGAGAACGGACCGGTCTTCCACCTCGACCGGCCGGGGGAGACCGCCCGGCCCGACACCCCGCGCCGGAACGGTCCGTCGATCGGTGAACCGACCAACGCCTACGTCGCCTCGCTGCCCACCGACCCGGACGCCCTGCTGAAACTCATCAGGGAACAGACCCGCGGCAAGGGCCAGGACCCGGACCAGCGGGCGTTCACAGCGATCGGCGACCTGCTGGCCGAGACCTGGGCACCGCCACAGGTCAGCGCCGCGCTCTACCGGGCCGCCGGGCGGATCCCGGGAGTCACGGAGGTCGCTTCGGCCGTCGACGCCACCGGACGCGAAGGCATCGCCGTGGCGCGTACGGCACACGGGCAGCAGACCCAGTGGATCTTCGACCGGACCACGTACGCGTTCCTCGGCGAGCGCACCGTCCTCACCGGGGCCGACGAGACAGGGCCGGCCGGGACGGTGGTCGGCACCTCGGCGGTCCTCACGAAGGCCGCCGTCGACCGCGCCGGCCAACTCCCCTCAACAGACCGGTGACGCGGGCGGCAGCGGAGCCGCCTGCCCCGCGGGTCTCCGCGTCGACGAGTACGCGACGCGCAAGGGCCGCGCCTACGGGACGGTGCTGGTCGACGCCGAGACCCGCCGGCCGGTGGACCTGCTGCCCTACCGGGAGACGTCGAGCCTGGCGGCCTGGCTGGCCGAGCGGCCGGACGTCGAGGCCGTCTGCCGCGACCGCGCGCCGTTCTTCGCCGAGGGCACCACCGCCGGTGGCGCCGCAGGCGATCCAGGTCGCGGACCGCCGGCACCTGTGGCACAGCCTCAGCGAAGCGGCCGAGCGGGCCGTCGCCCGCCACCGACAGTGCCTGCATGCCACAACTCCGTTGGCCCGACAGGCCGTCACCGTCGATCCGCGGACCCGCAGGAGAACGTGGATCACCCCTGGCCGACCGACCACCGGTTCGCCCACCGGCCCCGGACCCGGACCCGGCACGCCGAGGCGCACGCCCTACCGGCCGCAGGGCACAGCCGGCGCGCCGCCCAGCGCCAGCTCGGCATGACCCGACGCACGGTCAAGGCCCTGGCCCACGCCGCGAGTCCGGCCTCCACGCCGCCCTTCTCATGGGCGCCGTCGATGCCGGGCTGGCAGCACAAAGGGCTCGGACAGCTCGGCCTGCGGCCACCACGGCGTCCCTCGCGGCGGCCAGGGCGGGCAACTCGTGCTCAGCCCGCCCAGTACACGACCCCGACGACGTCGAAGCGAGCTGACCGAACCCTGGCGGCGGCTACGGCGATCGGAGAAGCCGCCCGGCGCCGCCATCCATCACCTCGGCGGCTCGACCGCCACGGAGCCGAACTGCTCTTCCAGGTCCTCACCGAACGCGAGGAGAGGAACAGCGTCGCCATCGCCTCCAACGAGTCCTTCGGCGGCTGGACCAAGACCTTCACCGACCCCCGGCTCTGCGCGGCCATCGTCGACCGCCTCACCTTCAACGGCACCGTCATCGAGACCGGCACCGACTCCTACGCCTCGCCTCGACCCGGGCGCGAACCGAAGCCCCCGCCGAGGCCGGCTGACCGCCAACGGGCTTCAGCTTAATGGTCCCCTCCCAGGGGGACCATCAAGCTTTGTTCCGTGGGATGTTCGGCGTGAGCATTTCGGCGATACAGCTTTGCAGCCCACGGCCGGTGGGGTCAGCCGATGCGAGCCATGGCACCGGTTGCAGCAGGTCGCCGTATTGGTCGGTGCTGAGATCGGTCAGGAGAGCGCGAAGCTCGTTGGGTGCGGGCTCGGTGACCAGGCACAGCCAGGCCAGGCCGGCGCCGAGGCGGACCTCAGGTGGTTGGGTGGGATCCGACCACAGCTCCCGGGCCCATGCGGGGGCGTGTTCATCGTGCTGTTCGCGGGCAAGTTGGGCGATTGCCAGGACCAGACTCACCCGGACGACTGGGTCACTCTCCACGGCGAGTTGGCGGTGCAGGGCTGATGAGACGCGTGGAATCTCGTCAGTCGCTGCCGCAAGGACGAAGGCGGTTGCGGAACGGACCTCGGAATCGGAGTCGGCGGACAGCGGGAGGAGAAGGTGCAGGTCGCTGGTGACGGCGGCGCGAGCAGCCTGAATCGTCCAATCCACCGGGCACATTGTGCTGCCCTCCACCATCAGCGGTTCCTCGGCAACCTGGAGAAGACCTTCACGCGATCCGTCCCCCAAGTGCTGGCACCGTCCGATCTCGGCTACCAGGCGAAGGGTTCGCGCGCGGAGTTCGGGGCGCCCAGCGGCTGCGGCCCGGATCAGGAACGGCACCGCAAGCGCTCCCGCCGCGATCGTGCTGCCTTGGTGGTGCAGATTCACCCCCAGCTCCCACAACGCCTTGCTGGCGGCTTCGGCAGGCCCGGACGCGAGCACGACCAGCAGGCCGGGGATCTCCTCGCCCGGGCCGTAGAAGTGTGGGAACCGCCGCCAAGGGATCTCGTCGTACCTGAACCCGTTCTTGACCTCCTGCGGGATCGCGCCCACGACCATCCGCACATCGCAGTCCGTGCCGACCCACCGTTCTGGCCAGCCAGTCCAACGATCATCGTCCACGGCGTGGCCTTCCAGAGCACCGACAGCATCCGAACCCGGAAGTCTAACGACCGGTGATCAAGAGCGCGGTCCCCTCCCTCCGTGCTCCAGTGGCACCACACCACGATGACGTCATTTCTCGGGTTCTGGCTCACTTTCCGTGGAGGGTTGACTGAGTGTGACGTCAGTGGCGTGTGGTGAGGTGGCCGGACTATGCGGTCTGTCGTGAACAACTCCGATCGAGTGCGCTGGCACTACGTCCCCTTCGAGAGCGTGGGTCCGCTCCGATTCGGCATGAGCCACGAGGAAGCCAACGCGGCAATGGGGCTGCAGGGGTTCACCGGAACCCCTGCAGCCCCATTGCCCCAGCGGCACGGCGCCCTTGTACTCCAAGCCGTCTTTCGTGAGATGACCGCCCCGGCGTACGTAAGGGCTGTCACCGCCTACTACAGGGAATCCGGCGGGCTGGCCTGCGTAGCCGTCGACGCACTGTGTGGCCCGTTGGTCTCGATGGACGGGATGCAGCTGGTTGGGCGGGTGCCTTCCGAGCTGACAGACGAGTTCCATGACTATCAGGAGAGACTCGGCATGAGCCCCACGATCGCTGTCGAGGGTGATGCGGCGTCGGACGAACTCGGGATCATGGTGCGTGCGCAACGAGCCGGCGACAGCCTCCTGTCACGACCTGTCTTCGCGCGATTCGACGGCTGGGCTTACACCGTGCATGACTGCGTCCCTGAGGACGAGTGGGCTGTCCGCTGACAGTGCCGCAACTTCAAGCGGCGCGCCGGTTTGTGCGCTTGGCCAGTGACGTCCCGACTGGAACTTCCCGCCACAACACCCGACCCGAGCGGCCCCGCCACACCCGGCCGACGACGACACGCCGAAGGCGCCGGCCCCGAAGCGGTCGGCGCCTTCGCCATGCCACACGGGGGGTCAGTGCAGCTCAAAGGCGGCCCCGGTGGCGAGCGTCCGACGCCACCTGCCCCGCCGCCCGGATGCACCCGGCGGTACGGAGTGGTCGACTCGAGACGACGGGAAGTCCCGGGGGCCGTCACGGAGAGGAGCCGAGCGATGCCGAAGGTGTCCAAGCAGTCCGCGACGAAGGTCCAGGAGTTCGGTCCGGTGACCGACCGCCGCGAGGAGATGAACGGCTACACCGTCGAATTCGTCTCCTTCGGGGCGGACGCCGACCTGGACGGGCCGCTGCAGTCGCTGCCCGACGGGATGTGCCAGTGCCCGCACTGGGGTTACGTCATCGCCGGGCGCATGCGCTTCGTCTTCGCCGACCACGAGGAGGTGTACGAGGCCGGCGACGCGTTCTACCAGCCGCCGGGCCACCGGCCGTACGTCGACGCCGGGACGGAGCTGCTGCAGTTCAGCCCCACCGACGCGCTCGCCCGCACCGAGCAGGCCATCACCGACTGGATGGGCCGCCAGCAGGGCGGCACGCCTTAGCCGCCCGGCCGCCGCATCCCGCCGGTCCGCCCCAAATCCACGGGAGCGGGCCGGCCGGTGGACGCGCACGCCGGCCCGGCCCGCAGCAGAGCCACCGATCGGCGGTGGCGGGCATGAGCCCGACCTCCGGCCCGAGCTGCCCCCGGCAGCCCTGCGCCGCTTCCTGGACCGGGAGACGCCCGCCGGTCCCGAGCCGCCGCGCAGCGGGGTTCGCTCTCCAGCACTCGATGGCGAGACCTGGCGGCCGGGCCGGCTCGCGGCGCTGCCGCGGTCGGGTTCGTTCACCCCGGCTGTGCGGGGCGGTCGGCCAACGTGATGCCGCAGGTACGGACGGGCGGCCGTGACGCCGTCGACGCTCTCCCCGGCGCGCAGCCGGCGCCGCACCGGTGGTGCGCCGGGCCGCGGAGCAGGGTCTGACCGACGCCGGCGCCGCCCCGCGCGCCGACCTCGACCCGGCACTGAACGCGTGAAGACGGCGTGTCCGCGATCGACGCCGGGCCGTGCTCGGATCAAGCGGCTCGACCGCCCAGCCGCAGCGGGTGCGGTGCCCGATCACTCGGCGCGCTCCCGATGACACTCCCGATGCGGCTCTCGCGGTCGCCGCCACCCGAGCTCTTACGGCCGCCGCGCCATCGGATCCGGGGACCGCACCACCGCGAGCGCCCAGCGCCTCTGTCCCCACAACGCGGGAAGGCCGCCACCCGCAGGCGACGGCCTCCCAGTGCTGTCTCAGGGCCCGAGAAGCCCACCGCCGGGCAACTGGCCACCCGAACCGGGGGGACGGGCCCGCTACGTCCACTCCGCGCCGCGCTCGGCGAGCCGCGCGAGCCGGCCGGGCGCCGGCTTCGCCCGGCCGGCCTTCTGATTGTCGAGCCGGCCGCCCGGCGCGAAGTGCGGCACCACCACCTGCTCCTCACCCGCCGGGGCCGGCCTCCACGGTCCCCAACGGCTCCTTGCGCGGGCGGGGCACCCCGGGGATGCCGCTCCCGCTCGACAAACGCCGCCGGCGCCGCCAGACCCCGGGCGAACCGGCCTGCCCGCGACACCTTCGGCTTCGCCTCCGCGGCGGCCTCCGCGGCCACCGGCCCGGCCCCGATCCCGATCGCGATGAGGAGGTCCCGCCGGTCCGCCACCAGGCCCGGCCGGCCGGCCGGCGTGCCGCGCCCGCCCGCACCGGCCGAGCTGCTCGCCCTCGTACACCGTCTCCAGCGGCAGCACGGTCCGGTCGGCCAGGCCGTCGGACTCGAGCCCCTGTCGCGTACCCATCTGCACCGCGAGGGTCTCGCGGGTACGCGGCGTGGTGCGTACGACGGCGACCTCGTCGGCGTCGAGCAGAGCTCGGCGCAGTGGGGCGTATGGGCGATGCCGGGTCCTCGCCGGCTCGCGCGGGGTGTTGCGACATACGAGGCTTCTCATCACAACCTCGCTACCTCGAAGTGATCGGGTCGGGGTATCCACTGTGGTTTGTCATGATTTGACGTCAAGTGTCCTGTCGTACTTCCGCGTTGTCGCGTGAGGGTGCGGGGCGCTTTGTTGTGAGGAGAGGTGAACCTGCGGATGAGTGCTCGTACGCGTGGACAGGGCGATCTGCCGTGGTACCGGGTCAGCCGTCAGCGGCCCGCGGCCGTATTCAACAGGGCCCTGGCCGGTGGGGCGGTCCCGGCCGGTGCCGGCGGTGCGTCCGACCTGGTCGGCCCGGGTGGACGGCGTGGGGAGCGTGGTGCGGGGGTGATGTCGGTGGGGGGCGCGCTGCTGTCCGCTGTGGCGCTGCTGGCGGCCGCGGCTCCACCGGTGGCCGCCGCGCCGGTGGCCGCCGCGCCGGTGCGCGCGCAGGAGGCCGATCCGTCGCAGACCTTCACCTTCACCGGCGCCTCGCAGACCCTGACCGTTCCGGCGGCGGCGGTGGTGACGATCACCGCGGACGGCGCGGGCGGCGCCGACAACACCGGCACCCCCTGTTCCGTCACCGGGACCGGTGGGACGGGGGCACGGGTGGTGACCACCCTGCCGCAAACCACCACCCCGACGACCTTCACCGTCAACGTCGGCGGCACCGGCGGCAAGGGCTGCAACGGCACCGGCACGGCGGGTGCGGGCGGATTCAACGGCGGCGCCCCAGGGGGGAGTTTCCCGCTCAGCGGCTTCCACTTCGAAGGTCCGGGCGGGGGCGGGGCCTCCAGCGTCAGCACGGGCGGCTCCCTGCTGGTGGTCGCCGGCGGCGGCGGTGCCTCCGGCGGCACCGGAGCGGGCTCCACGGGAGGCAACGGAGGCAACGGCGGGACGACACCGGATGCCACCGGCGGTACCGCGGGAAGCGCCACCGGCTCCGGGGCCGCGCCGGGACAGGGCGGGGGCGGCGGAAGCACCAGCACCAGTACCGGAGGGCCCGGCGGGACCTCCGGCAGCGTCCCGTCCTGTGCGGTCACGAACGGCGCGCCGGGGAGCGGGTTCTCCGGTGCCACGGTCGGCACCGGCGGCACCGGCGGCCGCTTCGACGGCGGCTGCGCCGCCACTGCCATCGCCGGCGGCGGCGGCGGCGGGGGCGGCTACTTCGGCGGCGGGGGTGGCGGCAGCGGCGCCGTCAACAACCTCGGCACCTCGGCGGGTGGTGGCGGTGGCGGCGGGGGCAGCAGCTTCGCCACCCCCACGGGCACCGGCACGAGCTACGCGCTATCGACGATCGGGACGGCGAACCACAACGGCCAGGTGACCATCTCCTACGTAGTCCCGTCCTTGACCATCACCAAGACCCACACCGGGCACTTCACCCAGGGACGGGACGGCATCTACACCATCACCGTCGGCAACGCCGCCGGAGCCGCCCCGACCGACGGCACCACCGTCACCATGCAGGACACCCTCCCCGCAGGGCTCGAGGCCGACAGCATCAGCGGCACGGGCTGGACCTGTGACCAGGGCACGCTCACCTGCACCCGCAGTGACATCCTTCCCGCCGGGAGCAGCTACCCGCCCATCACCCTGCAGGTCGACGTCTCCTGCAGCGCCGACGACGAGGTCACCAACGTCGCGGTCGTCACCGGAGGCGGCGACACCACCCCCCACACCGCCACCGACCCCACCAGGATCGAGCGCCCCCGGCACGACGACCACGACAAGTACGACACGCACTGCGACCGCCACGAGCACTGGTAGACCAACCGGCCCCGGGGACCTCGGAGCCCGCACCACCCTCCACCACCACTCGAACAGCGCCCCGGACGGGCTCACCCCCCGTTCAACGAGAACCGAACCAGCCGCGGAGCACACCCGCGCCACACCGCTTCACGCCCGCGGCCTTCCACCCAGGCCACGCCGCTGACCCACCAGCAGTCCCACCGGACACTGCCGGCCGACCCCGCACATCGCGAGGCCGGCCAGCAGCACCCGGCAGAAGCGACAGCCTGCCCACGCCCACCCGACGCCGAGCCCGACGAGCCGTGCGAGCCGACCCGACGCCAGTTCCGCCCTCCCGGCCTTCCGGTTGTCGAGCCAGGTACCCAGCGCGAAGTGCGACACGCCGCCGGCGGCTGGGGCAACTGCCCGGTGGCCGCGCTGCGCACTGCTTGGCGAGCGCGTCGCGGCCGGCGCGCACGTGCCGGCGCCAGGCTTCGGCGGTGATGCCGTTCGGGACCGGGCCCGTCTCCAACTCGGCGGCCGACACTCCAGGCGGGCTCGGACTCGGACCTCGGCGATCGCCGAGGCGACGATTTTGTCGACCACCTCGGCCGGGAGCGGGCCGCCGCCGGTTTCCTCGTGGGCGTCGGTGAGCCGCTCGGCGATCAGGTGCGAGCGCTTGGCGCAGGGCGGCGCGGGCCCGGTGGAGTGCGGTCGGGTGGTGGCCGGGGACGGTGGTGGCCGGGGACGGTGGTGAGGCGGAACAGGGTGGCGCGCGGCGGCGGGGTGGTGGCGGCCCAGTCGGCGCAGCGCGCGCAGGGCGCCGACGGCCATGGCGTCGGAGGCGGCGAACACGGCGTCCACGTCCGGGAATTGGTCGAGCAGTCGGAGCATGGCGTGTTTGCCGGAGCGGGACCCGGAGGTCGGTGCACCGTCAAGGGTGCGCGCAGCATCGGAGCCGGCGCACCCTGGCGGAGCGGACGGCTACCAGTTGCCCCAGGTGCCGGTGGACCAGCGGGCGGCGCCGTCGCTGCCGTAGATCACGAAGTTGCCGTCGTCCTGCACCTTCGCCCAGTCGCCGGGCCGGCCCTTGGTCGAGAGCGACCAGGTGACTCCGACGCCCTGGGCGTTGAGCCACAGGGCGCCGAAGGTCGGCGCGCCCGACACGGTCGCGAAGCTGTTCGGGTGGCCGTAGCTCCCGGTGCTCCACAGCGCGCCGCCGGAGTCCGGGCCGCCGCCCTGGCGGTAGACGACGAAGTTGCCGTCGGGCTGCATGTAGGCGTACGCGCCCTGGTTGCCGTAGGTGCCGCTGGACCACAGCACCGGGCCGCGGTGGCCGGTGTCGCCCACCAGGTAGAGCACCAGGTTGCCGTCCGACTGCATCACCAGCTCGGTCTCGCCGCTGACCATGCTCTGTCCCGACAGGAGCTTCTCGCCGCTGCGCAGGCTGGTGGCCTCGTTGGCCGGCGGCTTCGCCGCGGCAGTGCCGGCCGGAGCCGCGACGGCGATGACCGCGGCGCCGAGCAGGGCCGCGGCGGCGCGCTTGAAGACGTTCTTCCGCATCGAGCGGGAAACCCCCTTGTTCCAGGGCCCACGATTGGCGTGGGCCCTGGATTCATACACCCTCACATGGGCTTTTTGGCAATCGGGTTACCGGCGGGCGGGGTCCGGGGACGCGCGGATCAGTCCTCGTAGTAGTTGTTGACGACCACGTCCGGGGTGTCGTCGTCGCTGTGCCTGCCCGGCGAGGCGGCCGCCGGCGACCAGTTGCATGCCCTCGAGGACCGCTCCCAGCCGGCTGTCATCGTCCTGCCTCTCCGACGACACCGGAAGGACACACAAGAGCGCTTGACGAGCGGGCCCCGTTGACCCGAGCCGCCCCAGACGCTTCTGCCACCGTTGGGCGCGGTGAGCGTTCCGACTCGGCCTCGGTGAGTGCTCGGCCAGCCCGTCGATCGCGGCCTGCCAGCCGGCCAGTTCCGAGCAGGCCGCGCACCAGCTCGTCGACGGCGCGGGGCCGGATCGGTGCCGAAGGTGCGGGCCTCGGCGGCGGTCTCGGCGAGGGCGTCCTCGTCCAGGTCCTCGGAGCCTCCCGCCGCGGGGCTCGGCGGTCCGGGCGAACTCCTCCAGCACGGTGTGCAGGGCGGCCTCGACGGCGGCCGGCGACCACGGCGGCGGAGTGCGGGGCACCCGGACGGCTTCGGTCAGCACCTTGGTGGCGCCGGGCCCGAGCGCCCGGTGCCTGGGGCCCCAGCCGGGACTGAGCCGGGAGCGGCTGCCGGGCCGGCAGGTCGACCATGGCGAAGTCCGGATCGCCCGTCAGCTCCCCAACCGGCCCCTCTGTCTGGCCGCTGCCGTCCGTCAGCGTGGCCGTCTGCGGGGTGACGCCAACGACCGCTCCGACCTGCCCGGCGAAGCGCACCGGCCAGGCCCCGCTGATCGTCATCGACTACATCGGCCTCCTCGCCCCCGACCGCACCGGCCGCCGCGCCGAGAACCACTACGCGGAGATGACCGACAAGTGGCGCCAGCGTGCGGCCACCGACTGGACCGCCTACCTGAAGGCCCGCACCACAGCCCAGGAACGCAAGCGCGACATGCCCGCGCCTCCGCCGGTCAACCCCGCTGACGGTCCGCCGGCCATCGGGTAACGGACCGACACCGGCTCGCAATTCGGGCCCGTGAGGCGCAGTCGGTGGTGACCCGCACCGGCGGATCACCACCAATCGCAGCCCGACTCGGAAGAAACGGCCTGCCACATTTCCTACCAAGGGCTTTCGACTGTGTCGTCGGGATACTCTCGGTCGCTGCGCATTCCGTTCGCATTGCCCGTGATCCAGGTGATGGACTCGGGGCGGTCGCCGTTGTCGGCCCTACAGAATTCCTCTACGGCGGCGCGAATTCGGTCGAGCGGGAATGTGCTTGCGGGGTCGTGGTAATGGGGGTAGTAGGATTCCGACACCACGCGGGGGTCGGAGTCAGGAGGTTCGGGATTGTCGGACACCCAGACGTGGTCGTAGACTCCGCCTTTCTTGGGATTTCTGCCGGTTACGAACCATGCCAGCCCGCCGTGGCCCGTCGACCGGTTCACCGCAACGACGAGGCAGTTGTCGGGAGGGCATCTTTCCCAATGGGGGTCATCGGTGATCGAGAGCTCGAAAACCTCTCTCGGGGGGCATGAGCCGTCGGTCGCCCGATCCGGATCCTCGGACTCGAATATCTGGGACGCGAGCAGAAGTTTTTCCCGGAGGCTTTCGGCATGCCTTCGGGAGCCTTTATGGGTAATGCTGAGGATCATTACTTGACCTGTCGGTCCAATCGGTTTCGGCTGCATCCTTGAACGGCTCGGGCTTGCGGGTAGGAAATGCGGGACCCGCACCACACAGTCCGGACTGCCCGCCTCCGATGGGCTGCCACCCACTGGTCCACAGGAGAGTTCGCCAGCAGTTGGGACGGCATCGGCGGGAAGAGGGTTGTCGGGAGAGAAATTGTTCGGTTTCTTCAGTCCAGGCAGCTGGTGAAGTGGGGGTATTTCTCGGGGTGGTACATCTGGTCGAGGCATCTGCGCAGCCCGTCGCCTTCGTAGTCGACACGGAGCATCCACGGGATCCGGCCGAGGAGGGCGGCCAGGTCTCCGGTAGCCGCAGCGTCCAGGAAGGCGCGCAGGTCGCCGGGGATGGGGCCGTCGGTGAGGCAGAGCCAGGACAGGGCCGCGCACATCCTGACCTCGGTGGGACGGGAGGGGTCCTGCCACCAGGTGCGCATCTGCTCGATGGCGGCCGGGTGTCGCTCTTCCCAGGCGAGTTGGCCGATCGCCAAGACGAGGCAGGCGCGCACCATAGGGTCGTCCTCGACTCGGAGGCGGGCGTGCAGGGATCGCACGATCGTCCCGCACGGGCCTGCGGCCGCGGCCAGGGCGTGGGCGACGTCCTGGCGGACCTCCGGGTCGGGATCGTCGAGCAGCGGCAGCAGCAGGCCGGCGTCCGCGGCCAGGGCCTCGCGGGCGGCCTGCACCGACCAGTTCCCCAGGTAGCCGGAGGCCTCGAAGACCAGCTGGTCGTCGGCGCGTGCCGCGCGGAGCAGGCCGGTGCGGCTGCCGTCACCGTAGTGCTGACGGCGGGCCAGGCCGGCGAGGCCTGCCAGGATCTCGGCGCGGTAGTCGGCGCGCGTGAGGGCGATGCGAATCAGGAACGGAACGGCCAGGGCGCCGGCCGCGCAACCGGTGTCGCTGTGCAGCAGACTGCTCCACAGCCGGTGGAATGCCATGCGCACACCGCGCTCGTCGCCGGTACGGACCTGCTCCAGTGCGGCGGGGACGTCGGTGCCGGGCCCGTAGGAGTGGTGGAAACGGTCCCAGGGCACGGCGGCGTAGTCGAAGTTGTCCTTCGCCTCGGCCGGGATCCGGGCGACGACGAAACGCACGTCCTCCACGGTCCCGGCGTGGAAAGCCCTGTAGCCCTCGTCCCACCGGACGGAAACACCCGGCTCGCCCTGCCGGCTCATCGCTCCTTCTTCCCGGAGCCGGTTCGGTGCCGCTGTTCAAGATCGTAAGTGTCCATGGTGGGCACCGTAGCGCCGGCCTCCGACACCGGCCGGCGAGGGCGGCCCCCGGGGAATACAACACGGTGGGAATGACGCTCTCCGCCAGCCGGGGCCTCGGCCTGGTCGGCGGCCGAGCGCCAGGCCTACGCCAACGATCTCGACGAGCCGCGCGCGCCGATCGCGGTGCCCGCGAAGTCCAACCGCAGCAAGGCCGACAAGGACGTCACCGAGTGGCTCCCGCCTGCGGCCGGGTACCACTGCACCCACATCATCGACTGGACCGTGGTGAAGACCCGCTGGGGCCCGAGCGTGGACCAGGCCGAGGCCGACACCCTCCATCGCCTCGCCGCCGCCTGCCCCAACACCGAACTGACCGTCACCCTCGCCCGCTGAGCGGGCCCCATCACCAGCACGGGCAGGGAGACCAGCACGGTGACCGAGACCCCCGAGCCCGCCGAGTTCGCCGCCACCCTGCCCCCGCACGCCGTTTCTGCCTCCGTCCTCGTCACCGACGAGGACGGACGGATCCTGATGCTCCACCAGGCCCGCCCCTACCCGGACACCCCGCCTGGTGGCAACCACCCGCCGGCCTCGCCGACCCCGGCGAGACCCCCCTCGCCACCGCCCTGCGCGAACGCGCCGAAGAAACCGGCATCCACCCCACCACACCGCTGCGCCCGCTGGCCGTCGACTACCGCTGCGCGGTCGGCGGCTGGCCGCCGGTCATCGACTTCGCGCGGCGCGGGACGGGACAGGGGAGTGCTCATGGGGTGTGCTCCTTGCGGAACGGCGGTGAGAGGGGGCGAGGGGAGTGCTGCCGGCCCTGCGGGCGGCCGGCGCGGCCGCCCGCACCGCAGGACGGCTGAGCATCCGTCAAGTCTTCTGTAGGAGCGGCGACTTGTCGGAGCTTCCGGCAAGCAGAGATGCTCGGCGCGCTGCGCGTGGAAACGGGGCTTCGGCGGGCGGCGCGAAGCGAGCAGGTGGCGGTCGGCCGGGTGTCAGTGGGCGTGGGTGTACCAGTGGCTGATGCGGGGGCGGTGCTGAACGCGGTCGCGTACAGCACCGCCGCGTTGACGACGGCCAGCACCAGCAGCACGGCCGGCGGGGCGCCGGCATCCGCCGGTCCGGGGTGAAGAAGCCGTCGCGCTGCGGGTGGGCCAGGGACCACAGCTGGACGGCGGCGGGCAGGGTCGAGGCGAGGGACAGCGAGGCGAGGGCGGCGGCCGGAATCGCCGATCAGGCAGAGCGGCTGGCGCGGCCTCCGTCGCCGTCCCCCTGTTTCCCGAACTCTCCACTGCGGTCGCTTTCCTGACGGCCAATCTGACGGCTGCCCGACCGGGCCGCCGACGGCTGAGGCCCCCGAAGTGGAGGCGGCGGACGGGGTCGCTCCCTGCCGGCCTCCCTGCCGGCCGAACGCGCCGCCGCGGCGGCCACCGACCTGTCGGTCAGTCAACTCGTCGAGCGGCGGAAGAGCCGTTCGCGGATCACGGCGCCCGCACGCGGGCCAATGGGCCGCGCCCGCCGCGCCGCGGTGCGCGAACCCGCGTCCGGCCGGGAATTCGCGCCTTTCGGAACGGGCAAGGTGATGGCCTTTCCGGCTCGGAACTGACAGGGTGCCAATCGCCCGTCCGATCCAACTCCGGTGCCGCTGAGCATCCTTGACAGGTACTCGGCACCACGACGATGATCACACCGCCAACCATCGACGACGAACGGGGTTGACGGGGGAATCGGACCACCGCCGCATTGCCCCGGATTCGCCGGGGGAAGGTGTGCGCCCATGCTGATCCGTCCGATGACCGAGCACGAACTGACCGACGCGTACGGCATCCGCTACCAGCAGCTCTACCCGCACGGCGGGGAAGACCTCGCCCCCTGGGGCTTCGGGAAGGCGGTGGTGGAGCCCGGCGGGGCGACCGAGCCGCACCAGCACGAGGAGAACGAGGTCTTCGTCTTCCTCGACGGCCGCGGCGAGATCACCATCGGCGAGGAACGCGCGCCCGTCCACCCCGAGCTGTCCGTGTTCATCCCCGGCGGCAGCCGCCACTTCGTGACGAACACCGGCGACACCCGGATGGTGTTCCTCTCCATCTACTGGCCGGACAGCCACGGACCCGTCAGCCTCTGAGGAGCTCACCAGCGATGCCCGTGTCCAGCATTGTCACCGCCGCACCGCCGACACCGAACGGCGATCTCCACCTGGGCCACCTCGCGGGCCCGTACTCCGGGGCCGACATCTACACCCGCGCCTGCCACCTGCGCGCCGAGGACGCCCTGTACGCCACCGGTTCGGACGTCCACCAGAGCTACGTCCCGGCGAAGGCCCGCACCCTGGGCATCGACCCCCCGGAGATGGCCCAGGGCTTCGCCGACGAGATCGCCGCGATCTTCGACTCGATCGGCTTCGCCATCGACTCCTACGTCCGCCCCCAGCACTCGACGCGCCACCAGGAGACCGTCCGGGACTTCGTGCTGGCCCTGGAACGGCAAGGCCGCCTGGAACGCCGCACCGAGGACTGCCTGTACTGCCAGGACTGCGAGCGCTACCTGTTCGAGGCATACGTCCGGGGCGGCTGCCCGCACTGCGGCGTGCCCACCGACGGCAGCTCCTGCGAGGTGTGCGCCTGGCCGAACGTCTGCACCGACCTGACCGACCCGCGCTGCACCACCTGCGACCGGCCGCCGGTACTGCGCTCCTACCAACGCCTGGTCTTCCCCCTCGGCCGCTACACCGAGCGGCTCGCCGCGTACCACCGCACCGTCGTGATGAGCCCCCGGCTCCGCGCCTTCTGCCTGGAACTGACCGCGGCCGGGCTGCCGGACATCCCTCTCAGCCACCCCACCGGATGGGGTCTGCCCGTGCCGGTGGCGGGCTTCGAGGACCAGCGCGTCTACGTCTGGGCCGAGATGGCGCCGGGCTACCTCAACGCGGTGGCCGAAGCCCTCGACCGGCGGGGCGACGGCACCGACCCCCGAGAGGCATGGGACCGCGCGGGGATCGTGCAGTTCTTCGGCTTCGACAACAGCTACTTCCACGCCGCGCTGATACCCGCCCTGCTGATGGCCTACGACGAGGGACTGCGGCTGCCGGACGCGCTGCTGACCAACGAGTTCTACGAGCTCGATGCGGCGAAGTTCTCCACCAGCCGCCGGCACGCGATCTGGGCCACCGACCTGCTGGCCCACGCACCGGCCGACACGGTGCGCTTCGTGCTGGCCCTGGACCGGCCCGAGGACGAACGGACCAACTTCACCTGGCAGCGCTTCCACGAACTGGCGGACGGCGAGCTGGCCGGGCGCTGGCAGCCCTGGCTCGCCTCGGTGCTCGACCGCCTGGCGACCGGCGCCCCGACCGCGCTCACCGGCCTGACCGACGCGCACCGCGCGCAGCTGGCCGAACTGGCCCGCCTCGCCGCCCGCGGCCACGGCGCGTACCTGGCCGGGAACTTCTCGCCCCGCACCGCCGCCCAAGCCCTGTGCGACCTGGTCCGCGGCACGGCCGAGTTCGCCGCCGCCCACCCGGATGACACCGCGACACTCGCAGTGGAGGCCACAGCCGCGCAACTGCTGGCCCGGCTCGCGTACCCCGTCATGCCGGACTTCGCCGAGCGACTGTGGCGGGCACTGGGCCGCACCGGGCCGGTACGCGGCACGGACCCGGGCCCGCTGACGGCCGAGAGCGCGGCGCAGGCCGGGGTCGTCTTCTTCGACCCGCAGCCCGCCGATCTGGAGTCGAAGGTGATGGACCGGTGAGCGGCCGGCCGCAGTGACATCCGCGCTGGTGGCCGGGGCAGGGGTGGTCGGCCTCTCGATCGCCCGTGAACTCGCCCGCCGCGGGCACCGGGTGACGGTCGTCGACCCCGACGAGCCCGGCGAGCACGGCCCCTCCGCGGCCGAGTCCCGGATCCTGCGCTGCTCCTACGGCGCGCGCAGCCAGTACACCGAGCTGACCTGGCAATCGGTGCGCCGCTGGCGGGAGTTGGAACGCGAGAGCGGCCAGCAGCTGCTGATCCCGTCCGGGGTGCTCGGCTTCGCGTCGCGGGGAACGTCCACCGGCTGGGAGGAGCGGTCGCTGGCCGTGCTGCGCGGCCTGGGCATCCCGGTCGAGCGGCTGTCGCCCCGCGAGGTGGCCCGGCGCTTCCCCACGACGGGCACCGAGGACCTGGTGTTCGCGCTGTACGAACCCGAGGCGGGCGTGCTGCGCGCCCGCCGCGCCGTCCGGGCACTGGCCGCCTCCTGCCGGGCGCTCGGCTGCGAGCTGGTACGCGGCGAGGCCCGCCCGGCCGGTACGGGGGTACTGGTCGACGGCACCGAGCACCGGGCCCCACTGGTGGTCTGGGCGGTCGGCGCGGCACTGCCCGGGCTCTTCCCGGAACTCGCCTGCGGGCGGCCGGCGGACCAGGTCAGCTACTACCTGGACTCGCCCGCGCTGCCCTGCGGGCCGACCGGACCGGCCTGGCTCGACCTGGGCCGGGCCATGTACGGCATCGGGGCCCTGAGCGGCACCGGGGTCAAAGTCGTCCCCGACACCGAGGCACCCCCCGGCGCCCGGCCCACGGCACCGTTCGAACTACCGGAGTCCGCCCGGGCCTACCTGCGCCTGCGCTTTCCCGCGCTGGCGGGCGCCCCGGTGCTCTCCGCCGAGACCTGCACCTACACCACCACCGAGAACGAGGAGTTCGTCCTCGGACGGCATCCGGCCGCCCCATCCGTCTGGCTGGTGGGGGGCGACTCCGGCCACGGCTTCAAGAACGCACCCACATGGGGGAGTTACGTATGCGACGTACTGGAGGGAAAAGCCTCGCCGCACCCGCGCTGGCGGCTGCGGCCGAAGGCGGCGACCCGCTGACGGCGGCCCTCGACCGGCTCGTCCCGGCCGGCCCGGAGCACGGCTTCGGGGCCGACATCGACGAGGCGCACGCGGTGCTGCTGTCCGCGACGGCCTCCCCGGAGGAGAAGGAGACGGCGCTGCGCCGCTGGTTCGGCAGGCACCAGCCGTGCGTCTTCGCCAAGGTGGCCTCCCGGCCGGGCGCGGACCCGGCCCTCGACATCTGCTGGGTGACCGACGAGGATCTGGCCCTCGGCTCCGAGCACGTCGAGAAGCTGCTCCAACAGGCCCGGGAACGCTGGAAGTTGCGCGCACTGGAGGGCCGGACCAGCAGTCTGCAGGTGATGTTCGGCAGCGCCCGACTGGCCCACGCCCGGCCGGGACCGGAACTGGTGGAGGTGTTCCGGCTGCTGGTCGGGCTGTACCTGCCGCAGTGGACGCCGATCGAGGCCGACACCATCTGCCTGGACGGCGTGCCGCTGCGCCGCCCCGACGGGAGCATCGAGCTGTTCGCGGCCAGCATGACGGTGTTCTTCACCGGCGCCCACCTCACCCGGGCGCACGATCACCGGGTACCGGGCGGCATGCTGCTCAACATCAACGCCGTGGGCCACCACACCCAGGCCGCGCACGACGCCGGACGGTTCCGCACCCATGCCGAGGCCGTCCGCAACTCCCATGGCACGGCGCTGCGTTCGGTCGGCAACGGCGGCATCGGGCACCCGTCCGGCCACGGCAGCACCTGGCACCTCGGCGGCTCCTTCCCCACGGGTTACGGTGTGCGCCGACCGCCCCGGCCGGGCCACCTGCCGGCCGACGCCGACCCCGAGCGGTACTGCGCGCTGTACCACATCGACGTCACCGTCTCCTCGTACTACGCCGACCCGACGCCCTACCCGCCGCCCGCCGGCGAGCCCGCCCCGGACGAGTGGACCATGATGCTCGACTACTTCACCGCCGACGAGAGCCCGGCCTACCACAACGCCGCGCTGATGGCCGGGCTGCCCATCGGGCCCGAGCAACTGCACGACGCGCCGTGGCGGCCGGAGTCCCGGCCGAACAGCCGGCGGGAGTTCTGATGGCCGCTCTGCTGCACCTGCTCCCGGGTGACACCCTGCCGGGCGGGCCGACCGTCCTCGGCGCCGTCCAGGTCCGCAGCGCGACCCAGCGCTGGGCCGAGTACCTGCTGACCGGCGGGCCCGGCGGCGCGACGCTCTGGCTGGCGGTCGAGGCCCTGCCGGACGGCACCGAGCGCAGCTCGTACTGGCACCGCACCACCGCCGAGGCGGCCGGCTTCGACCCGGACCGCCCCGCCCTGGAGGGCCGGGCGCTCACCGTGGTCGAGCGCGGCCACGGCGAGTACCGGGCCGCCGGCGAGTTCGGCGGCCTGCCGGGCCTGCGCGCGGGCACCGGCCGCCTGCACTACGTCGACTACACCGGCCCCGGGCTCCGGGCCAGCCTGGAGCACTTCGGACCGGCGGGCCTCGACGCCCCCGGCCTCCTCGGCGTCGAGGCCCGGCCGCCCGCCTGACCCTCCCCCGCACGACAGAACGGACCGATACCCGTGACCGACCGTCCCACCGACTGGTGGAGCACCTTCTTCACCGACGTCTACACCGGCTCCGACCTGGAGCTGCGCGACACGGCCACCGCCGAGGCGATGGTGCGCTGCGTCACCGGCGCGCTCGATCCCAAGCCCGGCGCCACCCTGCTCGACCTGGCCTGCGGCACCGGCCGCCACAGCGTGCCGCTCGGCGCGGCGGGCTTCGAGGTCACCGGCGTGGACCTGATGGAGCCGTACCTGGCGCAGGCCCGCGAGCGGGCCGCACGGGCCGGACAGCGGGTCTCCTTCGTACAGGCCGACATGCGCGACCTGAGCGCCCTCCCGGAGGGCTCCTTCGATGCCGTGGTGAGCCTGCACACCAGCTTCGGCTTCTTCGACACCGATGAGGAGAACCTCGCCGTCCTGCGCGAGATCCGCGGCCGCCTGGCCCCGGACGGGCGGCTGCTGATCGACGTGATGAACCGGGACTGGTTCCTCACCCAGAGCGGCGAGTCCTTCGGCACCGCGCCGCAGGAGTTCGTGGTCCGCAACTTCGACTCCAGCACCGGCACCACGTACCTGTACGAGGAGCGGTTCGACGCGCAGACCAGCCGGATCACCTGGACCATCCAGGCCTTCGACCCCGCGTCGGGCACGGTCGGACGCAGCGTCACCGCCGACTACCGCGTCTACAGCGCCCACGAGCTGACCACCCTGCTCACCCGCGCGGGCCTGGTCCCGGAAGGGCTGTACGGCGACTACGACCTCAGCCCGTTCCACGTCCACTCGCCGCACCTGATCTGTACGGCCGCCCGCCCGGCCGAAGAGGAGTGACCCCCGTGTCCCGCACCTTCCAGGAGACCGCCCTGCACCGCATGGTCCACGCCCAGGCGGAGGCCGTCGACCGGCTGGCCGAGGCCGACCTCCGGCAGGCCGCCGAGCGCCTGGCCGACGCCCGCCGGGTGCTGCTGCTCGGCACCGGCACCAGCCAGCACGCCGCCGAACTCGGCGCCATGATGCTCCATCACGCCGGGGTGGACGCCCGCTGGTCGTCCGCCGCCCAGTTCGCCCGCTGGGGCGCCCCGCTGCGCTCCGACGACGCCGTGGTGGTGATCACCCACACGGCGGAGACGGCCTTCGCGCTGCGCTGCCGGGAGCAGGCTCTCGCGGCGGGCGTGCCGACGGTCTCGATCACCGGCGCCGGCACCACCGACTGGGCCGAGTCGGTCGAGACGGTGGCCAAGGAGCAGTCCGAGACCTACACCGTCAGCTACACCGCCGCCCTGACCGTGCTGGCCGGGCTCGCCCACCGCCTCGGCGCCGGGCAGTACGGCCCCGAGCAACTGCACCGCACCGCCGAGGCCGTCCGCGAGGCCTGCCGGGAGCCAGGCCTGGACGCCGTCGCCCTGCCCGCCCGGGCGCTCGCGGTGATCGGCGCCGGGCCCTGGGGGGTGACCGCCCGGGAGGGCGCGCTGAAGGTCCGCGAGGCCGCCCGCATCCTCGCCGAGGGCTACGAGTCGGAGCTGTACCTGCACGGGTCGGCCGTGCCGTTCGGCGCCGCCGACGGCCTGCTGCTGCTCGAACCCGACGCCGACCCGGACGGCCTGACCGCCGCCCTCGGCGCGGCCGCCGCCGCGGAGGGCATCACCGTGGGCACCCTCGCCGCGACTCCCGCGGCCGCCGGGCTGCCTCCGGTGCTGGCGCAGCTCCCGCTGACCGTCCGGCTCCAGCTGCTGGCGGGCCGCTGGGCCGAGCTGCGCCACCAGAACCCGGACGTGGCGATCGTCGGCGCCTGGGCCAAGACCGAACTGTGGGCCGTGGGCGCGCCGTAACCTACCGGGGCGGCCGGCCCGGCGGGTCCACGCACCACGACGCCCCGGGGTCCGGCGCCTGACGTGTTGCCAGTGGCGCGCAGCCGGACACCGGCGGGGTGCGCACCGTCCGGGCCTGGTGGCGTCGCGTCAGGCCGCCACCGGCCCGGACGCCTCGGGAGCGGCGAGCCGCTTCGCGGCGCGGTGACCGGCCGGCACGCCCTCGGCGATGATGACGTCGGCCGTCATGTGCCGGGTCCGCACATTCGAGGATGTCCCGGCAAGGGTCTATTGCAAGGGTTGATCGTCGAGTGCATAGGCACGGTCCGGCAACCCTGTGCGACCTCCAAAGTCCTCCGGTGTTTGGGCCGCAGAGTCGGCGTACGCCGCCAGTGCCCCTGCCTGCGCCGCCCAGGAAGGGGCCCCCGGACCGTTCTGACGGCCGATCACACCGGGTCCGGACCACTCGCTCGCCCGGACCCGGGTGGCGGCACTCGGCACGTTCTTCAGGGCCCTGCCCGGAAGGCCGGCCACGGCATCGGCCCCTCGAACCTCCCGCCCGTATCATCCGGGTCAGTGAATCTACCCCAATTCTATGGAAATTCCCCATGAGATATGGATAGAATGCCGCAATGGCACTCAGCACACTGGAAACGTTGCGACTCACCGTGGCCGCGATCCGGCAGCGCACCGGCGAGAGTCAGCGCGAACTCGCCACTGCTCTCGACCTGACCCAGGACAAGGTGTCCCGTCGTCAGTCCGGCGCCCAGCCCTGGTCCCTGGACGAAGTCGACGCCCTCGCCCTGCACTGGGGCATGACGCCGCTCGACCTGCTCGCCGGCCCCACCCACGCCGCCCAGTCCCTGACCTGGCCCCCCGACACCGCCGCACCGCAGCCGGTGCCGGCCACCTTCACCGCCCAGGCCCCGACCGCCGTGCCGGCGCAGCCGACCGTCCCGGCCGCCGCCCCTGCCCCGGCCGTCGCGGCCCCGCCGCAGGTGCCCGGCGGCGAGCAGGAGGGCCGGGTGGTGGAGCTGGACCGGACCGCGGCCGGGGAACTGCTGAGCGCGGAGCCCGCACCCTGCGTGCGGTGCGGCCGCCCGAGCCCGTACCGCTCAGGCGGCCGGCCGATGCACATGGGCGGCTGGTGCACCCCCGACACCGGGGTCGCCGAACGAGTCCGGGCGGCTCCGGCCGCCGTGGCAGCGCCCGCCCAGGCCGTCACCTCCGAACACACCACGCCCGCCGCAGAGCCGACCACGTCCGTCGCAGAGCCGCTGGCCCCGGCCGAGCACGCCGCGCCCGCCCCCGCCGTGGAAAGGCACACCCAAGCAGAGCCGGCGGGGCCTTCGCCGGCCGCCTTGGACGCGCTCGCCCGCCACCCGCGCATCGCCGCCGCGCCGACCGCCGACGCCGCGCCCCGACCGGCCGCCCGTCCCGCGTCCGCCGCGCCGCGCGCGGAGTACGCCGGTACGGGCCGGGACCTCGGCTACTACCTCGACATGATCACCGCAGCGGTCGAGCAGGCCCTCGAAGAGCACGACGGCGACACCGAGGCCGCGTCCGCCGCGCTGGAGAAGAAGGCGATCCCGAACGGGATGGCCCTGTTCGAAGCGACCCGCGTCGGCGCCGCGTACGAGCACACCGTCTATCCGGACCGCCTCGAATTCCTCTCCAAGAAAACCAGGAACGGCGCGGACGAAATCTGGGAAGGCCGCCACAAGTGGGAGAACGCCCCGCTGATGGAAGCCCTCAAGCGCGGTGACCTGGACCGGCTGGCGGTCGACGTCCTGGACACCAACGCCGCCTACTGCAGCGCCCTGAAGACCCACCTGCCGATCGGCTCGCTCGTCCACCAGCCCGACGGCGGTTTCGACCCCAAGCGCTCCGGGATCTACCTGCTGCCCAAGCGCCCCACCTGGGAACACCCGCACCTGCCCGACCCGATCGGCAACCGCCACGAGGCCGGCCCCGTGCTCCTGGACGGCGCCACCGTGCGCCTGCTGATCCGCTGCCACAAGCTCGGCCTCACCGACGCCCCGCACATCACCGAAGCCTGGACCAGCGGTGCCTCCGAGGGCCTGCTGGAGAAGTTCCGCCGCGTCCTCACCCAGGCCCGCGAGAACGCCATCCACGACGGCGACCCCGTCACCGAGAAATACGTCAAGGCGATGTACGCGAAATTCGCCTCGACCATCGGCGAATCCACCTACAATCGAGAAATTCGCCGACCCGACTGGATGCACATCATCCGCAGCCAGGCATTCGCGAATCTCTGGTACAAGGCCCACCGCGCCCACAACGGCGGCCTGACAATCGTCAGGCTGCGCGGCACCGACGAATTGCACGTCACCGGCGGCGAATGGCGAAAGTCCAACGGCGGCGTCTTCGAAGAAGGCCGACTCACCACCCAGATGAAACTCAAGGACCAGTACACCCTGCCCCTGAACCGGAAGCGGAGCGCCTAAAAAAGTGTCGACCGACGGATGGAAGAACTTCGGCCGCTACGGTGCCGGCATCGACCCCGGAAACGTCCACGGCTCCGTCGCCCTCGGCCGCGCCCTGGAGGACGCCGTGGAACGGATGATCCTGGAGGGCGGCATCAAGTCCCCGGCCAGCAGCCGGCGCGGCCTCAAGGCCCGGATGAACTACCTGATGTCCCACAAGGGCGGCCGCCAGGCCCTCGCCGGCGCCGGCGTCACCGCCACCCCCGCCACCACGCGCGCCTGGAAGAAGGGCACCCAGCGCCCCCGCCCCGCCAACCTGGAGGCGATCGACACCGCCTACTGGAACCTGCGCGCCGCCAACGTCCTGAACAACCCCGCCATCCTCAAAGCCCACCTCAACCGCGACGGCCGCGGCACCCGCATCGAAATCCACCCCATCAACCAGGACGCCGTCGACGAACCCCGCCGCCGCGACAACCTCCGCGTCCGCTCCTTCCAGGCCCGCTACATCTGGGACGACGCCGTCGACGCCCTCACCACCGGCGACGCCGACAAACTCGCAGAGATCTGGGACGACGTCATCAGCGAACTCGACAGCGACTACGGCGCCTACCAGTACGTCTCCCACGTCGGCCTCGGCGCCTGAAACCCGGCGCCCGGCGGCCGCCACCGGGCGGCCGCCCACCCGCCGAACGAAGAGGAACGGCGGTGACCACCGACACCACCCGCCCTCGACCGCACCCAGAACCAGGACGACCACCCAGGAACACGCCCTGCTCGCCACCACCCCCACCGAATCCGCCGCCGAGCGGCCGGAACAACCCCGCAGAACATCCAGCAAGCCCTGCACCAGGCCCAGTTCGGCGAACGCTGCGCCGACCGGTACGCCGACGCCGGAGACGAGACCGCCCACGCCGACGCGACCACGGCCCGCACCGAGCGGCGGCGCATCCACGACCACACCGCCACCACCCACACCGAGCGCTACGACCCCGACCGCGACACCGCCCTCCAGCACACGCTGCTCGCCGACCGCCGCCTCCGCGAGGCCGCCGACCGCGCACGCGAGGCCGCCCGCCAGGCCCGCCAGGCCCGTCAGACCGTCGCCGCCGCCCACCGCCATCCTGCCGGCCCCGCCGCCCGATCCCTCTGCACCGCCCTCGACCGCGCCGGCCCCCACCACCTGACCGACGACGGCCACCAGGCCGTCCGCACCGCTCCTCGCGGCCCCCGACCCGGCGGTACGGCGCTTCGTCCTCGACACCACCGCACACCACCTCGCACTTCGCACCCTCACGGCCCTCGCCGAGAACGACCCCGACCGGCAGACCAGAGCCCGGGCCGCCGAGGCCGCCACCCGGCAGGCGGTGTGGACCGACCAGGCCGAACTGCTGCGCCGCCTGGCCCGCAGCCGCCACGCCGAGGTACGGATCATCGCCCGCACCGGGCTGATGCGCACCGGCTCCCCGCAGCACGTGGCGCCGCACCTCGACGACCCCTCCGCACCGATCCGCGCCCGGGCCGGAGAGCCGCACGCCGCACCGGCACCGACCCGCTGACGCACTACCGCACGGCCGTCCAAGCCGACGAGCCCCAGGTCGGGGCGGTCGCGGGGCTCGCCGAGACCGGCAACCGGACCGACGGCCCCTGCTCACCGCGCTCCTGGACAACCCGGCGCCCCAGGTCCGCGTCCACGCCCTGCGGAGCCTCGACCTGGCGTCCGTGCCCCGGGCCACGGCGCTGCTGCGGGACGGCTCCGCCGCGGTGGTCGAGGAAGCCGCCGCCACCCTCGCCCCCAGCGCCGCCCAGCTGCCCGCCGACCTGTTGTGGGACCTGCTCACCGACCCGCAGCGACCGGCTGTCCGACGGGCCGGCCACCGGCTGCTGACCCGGCGCGACCGCCTCACCGCCCTGCGCGCCGCCCTCCTCCTGAGCGGCGAGACCGGCCCCCGGCTCGCCGCCCGGGGCACGGCGGACGCCACCGCACGGGTCCGCGAACTGGCCCCGCATCCCTGGCTCACCCGCCCGCCCCCGACCCTCGACGCCGACCCCGCCCGGGCCGCCGAACTGCTCACCCTGGCGCAGGAACACCGCACCGCCCTCACCGAGGACGTGATCCGGCTACTGCACGACGCCCTCCGCCCGACCACCAGTAGCCAGGCCGCAAGCAGGCCCGCCTCCAGCGGCCCGCCCGCGCCCGGCGCACACACCCGCCCCCGGCCGCCGTCCGGCCGGGCGCCCCACCGGCGGGCCGCAGCGCACAGCCTGCCCGGAACCCGGTGAAGCCCGCACCGCGACCGCAACGAGGAGTGGACGCGACGCCCACCGCCGCCGAGCACGACGACCGCCGCCGCGGGGGAGCGGCCGCGACGTCCGCGCACAGTCCGCCCCGGGGATGGGAGCCGGGGACCACCGCAAGCAGGCGCGGTGCCAGGCACGGTCGCCTACCGGTCAAGATCGGGCGGTGGGGGAGCTGTCGGTGACAGGGAGCCTGTGCCGCGCGCCCGCTGAGCGCTGGTCGCCACGGCCGGTCGTTCGGCGGCCCGGTGGGCAGGGCGCCGTGGTGGTGGCGGGCGACGGCCTCCAGCAGTGCGGTGCGGGCTCGGCGCCGGCGGACGTCCTCGGCGCGGCCGGCGTCTGCGGCCCACGCGGGCAGGGGCCGGTCCTGCGCGGCCGCGGTGAGCGCGCGGCCGAGCCCTTTGATCGCGGCCCGCCGGTCGGTCGGCTGCCCGAGCAGGCCGCGCACCAGGTCGTCGACGGCGCGGGCCGGAACGGCGCCGACGACGCGGGCCTCGGCGGCGGTCTCGGCGAGGGCGTCCTCGTCCAGGTCCTCGACTTCCTCCCGCCGCGGCTCGGCGGTCCGTTCGAACTCCTCCGGCACCGCCGCAGGGCGGCCTCGACGGCGGTCGGCGACCACGGCGGCGGAGTGCGGGGAACCCGGACAGCTTCGGTCAGCACCCTGGCGGCGCCGGGGTGCGCCCCGGGAGGCCGGGGCACACCTGCGGGAGTCCGGCGTCAGCAGGCCACCACGGTGGAGACGGTGGCGGTCGAGGTGGGCCAGCCGGGCTGGGCCACCGAGAAGGTGGTGCTGACGGTGGCGCCGCACGGGGCGCTGGAGAAGACGCTGCCGACCTGGTTCGAGCCGGCCTGGACGATGAGGCTCGGGTGGACGGGGGCGAGGGGGGCGCTGCCGACGACCGTGCCGGAGACGGTGAAGCCGAGGAGCCGGGGCTGCCAGGACGGGTCGGCGGGCGTGGCCACCCCGTAGAAGCGGACCTGGTTGCCGGTCACCTCGACGCAGGCCTGGGTCAGCAGCGGGCCGGGTGCGCCAGGGGTGCCGCAGGTCACGACGGCGCCGACCGGGCCGCTCGGCGCGGCGGCGGCCCCCTGGGCGGTGGCCAGGGTGGTCAGGGCCGCCGCGGCGGCGACGGCGATGACGGTGGTCTTCATGGGGGTGTCTCTCCTCGGGGGCGGGGATGGGACGATGGGCGGAATGTGAAATGTCACATTCCTCTGATGCCAGCATGGCAGCCCCCGCACCCCGGGGTGCGGCATCCGCGAAAGAAGACGGTCCTCCGCGGATATCGGCCACCGAATGACCGAAACGGCCTGTCGCCGATCGCACAAACCCCTGGCCCGGCTTCGCCCCGACCTACGGCTTCGACCCCGACCGCCCGCCGCAGCGGGAGACCGAGGCCGTCGATCCGGCCGAACCGCGCCGCCAGCTGGAGTCGGCGCCGCGGCCGGCCCGGGCAGGGAGCGCCCGAGACGCCGCCGTCGCCGGCGAACTCGCCCTCGGCTTCGAGGCGTTCACACCCGCCGGCGCCCCGCACCAGACCCTCGGCCTGTACCCCGTCGAGCCCGGATCGCCCTCCGAAGCCGCACTCCGCATGCTCTGACACCCCGCTCCGCCGCGCCCGCCCTCCCGCAGCCGCCTGCCGCCCGGCCGGCGCCCGCCGCCGCCCCGTTCGATGGAGCCGGCCCCGTTCCGGAGACGGAGGCCGGCGAGGTGGCTGCCAGGTGCCTTGTCGTATCGGGTGGCGACGCCCCGCCAGGCCTTCAGCCCGTTGATCGGGCGCTCGACGGTGTTCCGGTCCTTATGACGGCCTTGACGTGGCGTTTGCGCAGGCGGGCGCGGGTGGCGGCGAGGCGGTAGGAGCCGGTGCCGTCATCGCGCTCGTCGGGCTCTGTCCCGGCGGCAACCGCCCCACCCTGCCCCGACGCCGACCCGCATGATCACATCCACAGATCCGGCCGAAGAGCCGGCTTTCAGCCAGATGGGACTCCTCGGCGCACGTCATCGGACGACCTTGCTGTCTTTCCCCCGTGCTTTTGCGCGCCTGGTCATCATGGACATTCCAATAGCTCGTCTTTTCGCACAGGAGGACGGCATGCGAATGGATCAGGGATTCTCGGAGACCGACGGGGAGTGGCAGACGGTCCACGCACTCCCGGAAACCCGCCTGCGGGGGCAGGTGCTCGGGTACCGGGGCTACCGGCTGAACCTGCGCCGACTCAGGCGCCGCCTGGAAGTGCCAACGGACGCACTCACCGTGACCTTCGGCTTCGAGGGCTCCCTGCGACTCACGGACGCCGTCCTGGGAGGGCCCGTCGTCCCGCTCTCCTCGATGGTGGCAGGCCTGCGCCGGACGGCCACGGTCGCCGAGCACAGCGGCTCGCTGTCCGGTGTGGCAGTCTCGCTGACCCCACAGGCCGCATACGGTGTCTTCGGTCCCGCCGTCGCGGAGCTGGGAGACCAGTGGGTCGACATCAGCCAGCTGCTCCGCCGTCAGGAACGCCACCTGGCCGAGCAGTTGGCGGACGCCGACGGCTGGGACGCGCGCCACGCCCTGCTTGACGCGTTCTTCGTCGCGCGGCTGTCGGCCGGTCACCAATGGGCGCCCTCGGTGACCACGGCGTGGCACGAGATCCGCCGGACCGCCGGAGCAGTGCCGGTCCAACAGCTCGCCGAGCTGACGGGATGGAGCCGGCGGCGGCTGGAACTGCGCTTCCGGGACCAGCTCGGCATGCCGCCGAAGCAGGTCGCGCAGATCCTGCGACTCCAGCGGACCCTGGCCGCGTTCGACGCCTCACCCGGAAGCAGCGGGGCCCAGATCGCGGCGGAATGCGGCTTCTACGACCAGGCGCACCTCGACCGGGCCTTCCGGGCCATGGTCGGCCACACGCCCCGCGACTTCTTCCGCCACCGCGGCCGCCCGACGCAGGCCGAGCCGACCGACCGGCTCACGGGCCAGGTCACCAGCGCGGTACTGGCGGCCGGATCGGCCCGAAACACACACAGGGCCGGTGCACCCCAGCCGTAAGGGCGGCCACTTCGTGCTGCCCGCGCAGATCGCTTCCGCCCCCTTCAGCACCAACCGCTGCACGGCGGCCCACAGCGCTCGCCGCTGCCGCGCCGACCCAGCTCAACGGGCCTGCCCGCCAAGGACATTCGCATTTGTACAAGACGCCGCCCCCTCAGCCCGAATCCACCGGCCGATGCGAGTGTGATCGTTTCGGAGGTTCGTGGGGGGTTGGCCGGTGGGTGGGTGTGGGGCATCCGCTGGTCTGC
>NZ_JBIUCB010000036.1:0-46199 GCF_044593455.1 Kitasatospora sp. NPDC051984 | reverse complement strand
GCCCGCCCACCCGCCCGGGCACCCGCCAGCGAAGGGTGCGCTCCGCGCGGGGGAGGGCGGATCGCGGCGCGGTGCACGGTGCCGGGGCCCGGTGCGCGCAATGCCCCCGTCCCGGCCTGCCTCGCGCGGCGTGTCCTCTGCTGGCGGGTGCTCGGGCGGGTGGGTGGGTGGGAGTGGGGGAGCTTAAGTGGCGTTTATGTGAAGGGAATTGTGAGATGCGGCTCATCGTCCGGCTATAGGACGTTCGGGAAGTCACGCATACATTGAGGTGACTTGTCCGAAAGGCTCCCCGCATGCGCAGCTGTCGCTCCACCGCAGCAGAGGTCGAGGTTTCCCAGGTATCCGGCCGGTTGGCGGGGCTTGGGCGAGTGTGTTTCCGGCACCGGCGTTGGGTGTTGGGGGTGTGGGCGCTGGTGCTCGTGGCGGGGGTGCTGATCGGCGGGCGCGTGTTCGAGGGGTCGGTGGCGGGGACGGGGAGTGGCGGGTCGGAGTCGGCTCGTGGGGTTGCGGTCGTGCAGGCGGCGGATCCGGTGCAGGGCACCGTGACGGCGGTGGTGGGCGGGCCGCAGGTGGGTAGCGAAGGCGTCAAGGGCGCCGTCCAGCAGGCGAGTGCGGAGGTGGCGAAGCTCCCGGGGGTGCTCTCGGTGGCGGACACGTATTCGATGCAGGGGCAGTTGACGGCTGACGACGGCCGGGCGTCGCTGGTGAACGTCCGGATGGCGGACGGGGCGAGCGCCAAGCAGATCGGCGCCGTGACCGACCGGCTGGAGCGGATCACCGCGGACGGGGCGCACACCGTGGTGGGCGGCGATCTGGTGCTGCAACAGGAGGTGAAGGACCAGACCGCGAAGGACACCCGGTTCGGGGAGATCGTGACGCTGCCGCTCACCCTGATCGTGATGGTGCTGGTGTTCGGCGGGCTGGCCGCGGCGGGGTTGCCGGGGATCGGGGCGGTGGCTTCGGTGGGCGGGGCGCTGCTGGCGATGTTCGGGTTCAGCCGGATCATGGAGATCGACACCAGCGTGCTGCCGATCGCGACGGTGCTGGGGCTGGGTCTTTCGATCGATTACGCGTTGCTGATGGTGAGCCGTTTCCGCGAGGAGCGCGGCCTGGGCGCGACGATCGCGCAGGCGGTGGAGCGGACGTCGGCGACGGCCGGCCGGACGGTGGCGTTCTCGGGGCTGACGGTGGCGGTGGCGCTGAGCGGCTTGTTCGTGTTCACCAGTCCGGTGTTCCGGGCGGTCGCGGCGGCGGGGGTGAGCGTGGTGGTGATCGCGGTGGCGGCGGCGCTGACGCTGATTCCGGCGCTGCTGGGTTTCATGGGGCGGCGGATCAAGGCGCCGAGCGCGCCCGTCCCGGACGAGGGGTTCTTCTCCCGGACGGTGCGCCGGGTGCAGCGGCGGGCGGTGCCGGTGATGCTGGCGTGCGTGGCGCTGCTGCTCGCGGCGGGGGCGCCGTTCCTGGGTTCGCACTTCCGCAACTCGGGCGCCGACGTTCTGCCGAAGAGTTTCGCGTCCCGGCAGGTCGCCGAGGCCGTGCAGGAACGTTTCCCGGCGCAGGCCCCGGCCCCTGTGCAGGTGGTCGTCGAGGGCACGCCGCAGCAGGCGCAGCACTACGCGGACACCGTGGTGGCGGCGCTGCCGGGAGTGTCGGGGGTGCGGGCCGTCACCCCCGTCTCGGACGGGGTGCAGACCGTGGACGTGCTGGTGAAGGGCGACCCGCAGGGCGCGCAGGCCAAGCGGGTGGTCGGCGAGCTGCGCGAGCACCGGGGCGGCCTGGAGACGTACGTGACGGGGGACGCGGCGTCGCTGGTGGACTTCCAGCACGAGATCGGCTCGCGCGGGCCGTGGGCGGTGGGCCTGGTCGCGGCGGGGACGCTGGTGCTGCTGTTCATGATGACCGGGTCGGTGGTGCTGCCGGTCAAGGCGCTGCTGATGAACGTGCTGTCGCTGGGCGCCTCGCTCGGGGCGCTGACGCTGGTGTTCCAGCACGGGTACTTCAGCGGGCTGCTCGGGTTCACTCCGACCGGCGGCCTGGAGACGATGATCCCGGTGCTGGTGTTCGCCTTCGCGTTCGGGCTGTCGATGGACTACGAGGTGTTCCTGCTGTCCCGGATCAAGGAGCTGCACGACCAGGGCCACGGCTGTCTGCGGTCGGTGGAGCTGGGACTCCAGCGAAGTGGTCGGATCATCACCTCGGCCGGGCTGCTGATGGTGATCGTGTTCGCCGGATTCGCCGCCGGACAGATGCTGATGGTCAAGCAGATGGGCATCGCGCTCGCCGTCGCCGTCGCCGTGGACGCCACCCTGGTGCGCACTCTGCTGGTGCCCGCGACCATGTCGCTGTTCGGCCGGCTCAACTGGTGGGCGCCCGCCCCGCTGCGCCGCCTGCACCGGATCATCGGCCTCAGCGAGCACGTCGAACTGCCGCCGCTGCGCCCGGCAGCGCTGCCCGCACCGCGCACCGCCGAACAGCCCGCGCTGGTGCCTGCGTCCTAGGCTGCCGCGCACCGCCGAGCAGCCCGCGCTGGTGGGTGCGCCCTAGTCTGGCGGTATGCGACTGACGAAGTTCGGCCATGCCTGCGTCCGGATCGAGCATGCGGAAGGGGCGGTGCTGATCGATCCCGGCATGTTCACCGGCCCCGAGGCGGTGCGGGACGTGAGCGCACTGCTGATCACCCACGAGCACGCCGACCACTTCACCGAGCCACAGGTCCGGGCCGCCGTCGAGGCCAACCCGGGGCTGCGGGTGTACAGCAACCGCTCGGTGGCCCGGCAGCTCGAGGGCATCGGGACGCACGTGACGGTGGTCGGCGAAGGCGACGCGTTCGAGCTGGACGGGCTGCCGGTGACGGTGCACGGCGAGTGGCACGCGGAGATCCACCCGGACATCGAGCGGATCCCGAACATCGGCTTCCTGCTCGGCGGCCGGGTGTTCCACCCGGGCGACGCGCTGACCGTCCCGCCGGACACCGTCGACACCCTGCTGCTGCCGCTCGGCGCGCCGTGGCTGCGGGTCGGCGAGCTGGTCGACTACCTGCGCGACGCCCGGCCCCGGCAGGCGGTGGCGATCCACGAGGAGACGCTCAGCCAGGCCGGGCGGGCCGTCCACGGGCGGCTGCTCGGCCCGCAGGGGCCCGGCACCGGCGGCGTGGTGTACCGGACCCTCGACGTCGGCGAGTCGGTCGAGCTGGCCTGACCGGTCAGTGCACGGGCGCGGCGGCCGTGAACGGGCGGCCGTCGAGCGTCCAGTGCGAGTCGGAGGCGATCTCCAGTGCCGCGTACACGTGCGCCGCGACGTCGGTGTGGTGCAGCGGGCCGACCGGCGCGCCCGGGGTGATGCCGGGGCCGAACGCGGCGATCCACGCGGTGCGCTCCAGTTCGCTGCGGCCGCCGTGGCCGCCCGCGTCCACGTGGCCGTGGTCGGTGACCACGATCACCGTCCACTCCTCGGCGGCGTACGTGGAGCGCTCGCGCAGGGCGGCCAGCAGGCGGCCGAGGCGGACGTCGGCGGCCTCGATCGAGCGGCGGTAGTCCTCACCGCAGCCGCGGAAATGCGCCGTCTCGTCGACCGCGCCGAGGTAGACGAAGGACGCCTGCGGGTCGTCGTCGGAGCGGGCCAGCACGTACTCGGCCTCGGCGGTGACCCGCTCGTCGCAGACCTCCCACGCCTCCGGGGTGTCCTCCAGCGGCGCGATGTACGAGAGCCGGCCGGGCGCGTTGAACAGCGGGCCGCCGTCGCGGGCCAGGAACAGCGGCTCCCAGCCGCCGACCGCGAAGGTGCGGCGGCGGTGCTGCTTGGCCAGGCGGGTGGCGAAGTCCGGGAACACGTCGAGCCGGTGGCCGCCGAAGTGGTTGCCGAGCACGCCGTGCTTGGCGACGCCGACGCCGGTGGCGATGGTCGCCCAGCACGGTCCGGACATGGTCGGGGTGGCGTCGTCCACCTCGACGGTGCCGAGGAAGCCGGCGGCGGCGACCGCGTCCAGGTGCGGGGTGTGCAGCTCGGGCAGCAGGTCGAGACGGACGCCGTCGATGCCGACGACCAGGACCCGGCGCGGGCCGGCGGGCCAGTTGCTGGACACGGGTGGTGCTCCGATCGTTCGAGGGTGGTGCGGGTGTTCGGAACCCTAGGGTCTGTCCGGCCGATCTTGCCGGGCGCCCGACGCCGGATCATCCCGCCTGGAAGCACCGGCAAACCGCCCAAGTACACCCAGTACGAGGACGGTTCGCCGGCACTCCCAGCCGGGCGCGAAATGGGGGCACCTCCCAGCCCGCAAGGGCTGGGGGAGCCGCGCGCTGATCCGACAAGATCGACCGGACAGACCCTAGCGGCCGGATCGGGCCAGCGGAGCTGTATGGACAACTTTTCCCGGACGCCCCTTGGGGAGGCGGTCGGAGAGTTCCCGCGGATTTCGCTCGGCGTTCGTTCTGCCGGGGCTGCGACCGGCGCCCTCGTACGGGCCGGTAGCCTGACGGCATGCTGAGGATCGGACTGACGGGCGGCATCGGCGCGGGCAAGAGCGAGGTCTCCCGCCAACTGGCCGCGCTGGGCGCGGTGATCGTCGATTCGGACGTGATCGCCCGCGAGGTGGTCGCCCCCGGAACGCCCGGACTGGCCGCCGTGGCCGCCGAGTTCGGCCCCGGGGTGCTGTTGCCCGACGGCTCGCTCGACCGCCCCGCGCTCGGCCGGATCGTCTTCGCCGACCCCGCCCGGCTGGCCGCGCTGAACGCCATCGTGCACCCGCTGGTGCGGGCCCGCTCCGCCGAACTGGAGGCCGCCGCCGGGCCGGACGCGATCGTCGTGCACGACGTGCCGCTGCTCGCCGAGAACGGCCTCGCCCCGCTGTACGACCTGGTCGTGGTCATCGACGTCCCCGACGCCGAACGCCTGCGCCGCCTCACCGCCCTGCGCGGCATGCCCGAGGACGAGGCCCGCGCCCGGATGGCCGCCCAGGCGACCCGCGAGGACCGGCTCGCCGTCGCCGACCTCGTCCTCGACAACAGCGGCGACCTCGACGGCCTCACCACCCGCGTCCGCGAACTGTGGCGGCAACTGGAGCAGCGCAGCGCCTGACCTGGGCTTTTGTGCCCATGACGGGCGGGCGGGCGGCCCCGGCCCGATGCTGGGACGAGGAGGGCGGCGCGGACGGCCCCGCCCGGGGTCGTCGACTGGGGGCCGGTCGCGATGAGTTCCGGCACGAGATGGTCCGCGCTGCCGTGCGGGCGGCGTCGGAAGTGGGTGGTGCTCGGCCTGTGGCTGGTGCTGCTGCTGGTCGCCGCGCCGCTGGCCGGGAAGCTGATGGGCGCCGAGAACAACGAGGCGTCCAGCTGGCTGCCCGCCAACGCCGAGTCGACCCGGGTGCTGGACGCGCAACGCCGGTTCCAGCCGGTCGAAACCGCCGAGGCCGTGGTGGTGTACCAGCGGCCGGGCGGCATCACCGCCGAGGACCACGCCAAGGCGACCCGCGACGCCGAGAGCTTCACCACCGCGCCGCACGTGGTCGCGCCGGTGGTCGGGCCGATCGTCTCCGCGGACGGGCAGGCGATGCAGACCGTGGTGCCCGTCGCGGTCGGCACCACCGGGTGGAACAACCTCAAGCCGGCCGTGGACAGCTTGCGCGCCACCGCCGCCGCCGGCGCGCCCGCCGGGCTGGTCACCCACGTCACCGGCCCCGGCGGGATCGCCGCCGACCAGGCGAAGGTGTTCTCCGGCATCGACAGCACGCTGCTGTTCGCGACAGTCGGCGTGGTGATCGTGCTGCTGCTGCTCACCTACCGCAGCCCCGTGCTGTGGTTGCTGCCGCTGCTGTCCGCCGGGGCGGCGCTGGCGGTGGCCGAGGCCGTCATCTACCTGCTGGCCAAGCACGCCGGACTGATCGTCAACGGGCAGAGCGCCGGCATCCTGATCGTGCTGGTGCTCGGCGCGGGCACCGACTACGCGCTGCTGCTGACCGCCCGCTACCGGGAGGAACTCAGACGCCACCAGGACCGGCACGAGGCGATGGCCGCCGCCCTGCGCCGGGCCGGGCCGGCCATCCTGGCCAGCTCGGCGACGGTCGTCGCGTCCATGCTCTGCCTGCTGGTCGCCGAGATGAACTCCACCAGCGGCCTCGGCCCGGTCTGCGCGATCGGCGTGGTCGTCGCCCTGCTGGCCATGCTCACCCTGCTGCCCGCGCTGCTGGTCGCCTTCGGACGCTGGGTGTTCTGGCCGGTCCGCCCGGGCTACGGCACACCCGAACCGACGAAGACCGGACGCTGGGCACGCATCGGCGCCTGGATCGCCGTCCGCCCCCGCAAGGTGTGGATCGGCACCGCGCTCGCCCTGGCCGCCTGCACCGCCGGGCTGACGTCGCTGAACGCGACCGGCCTGAGCGCCGCCGGATCGTTCACCGGCACACCCGACTCCGTCACCGGCCAGCAGGTCCTGGCCGCGCACTTCCCCGGCGGGACGGGCGCGCCGCTGTCGGTGATCAGCAACGCCGGGCCGCCACTGGAAGCCGTCCGGCAGGCCACCGCGAGCACCCCCGGCATCGCCGGGATCGGCCCGGCCGACGTGCGCGGCGGCGAGGCGTTCTTCCAGGCGACACTCACCGACCCACCCGACAGCGCCGCCGCCCGCGCCACCGTCGACCGCGTCCGGGCGGCCGTGCACGCCGTACCAGGGGCGAACGCGCAGGTCGGCGGATCCACCGCGGTGGTCCTCGACGCCGGACGGGCCGCCAGCCGCGACAACCGGGTGATCATTCCGCTGGTGCTGGCCGTGGTCCTGGTGATCCTCGCCGCCCTGCTGCGCGCCGTGGTGGCGCCGCTGATCCTGATCGCCACCGTGGTCCTCTCGTACGCGGCGGCGCTCGGCATCAGCGCGTTCTTCTTCGCGCACGTCTTCCACTTCGAGGCCCAGGACCCGGCGTTCCCGCTCTTCGTCTTCGTCTTCCTGGTGGCCCTCGGCATCGACTACAACATCTTCCTGATGACCCGCGTCCGCGAGGAATCCGCCCACCTCGGCACCCGCCGCGGCGCCGTCGCCGGCCTGGCCGCCACCGGCGGCGTCATCACCTCCGCCGGCCTCATCCTCGCCGCCACCTTCGCCGTCCTCGGCACCCTCCCCCTGGTCGGCTTCGCCGAAATCGGCTTCGCCGTAGCCCTCGGCGTCCTCCTCGACACCCTGGTCGTCCGCTCCGTCCTGGTCACCGCCCTCACCGCCGACCTCCGCCACCACATGTGGTGGCCGGGCCGGCTGTCCCGCGCAACGCCCCCGCAGGGCTCGACGGGAGAGTGACGGCACTGGCCCTGTGCGTGAGCGGCTCGGGGCTCGCCGGCGGCCGGTCAACTGCCGGTGGCTACTGGGAGGTTGGTTTCCGGGCGGCCCCAGTCGGACCAGGAGCCGTCGTAGACGGTGGGGGTGGGGTGGGTGGTGAGGTGGGCGGCGAAGGCGAGGATGCAGGCGGTGATGCCGGAGCCGCAGGTGGTGATGAGGTGGGGGCGGTGGGCGGTGGCGGTGGTGAGGCGGGTGTGGAGGTCGGGGAGGGGGAGGTAGTGGCCGTCGGGGGTGAGCAGGTCGGTGAAGGGGAGGTTGGTGGAGCCGGGGAGGTGGCCGGGGCGCAGGTGGGGGCGGGGTTCGGGGGCGTCGCCGGTGAAGCGGTCGTGGGAGCGGGCGTCCAGGACGGTGGTGTCGGGGTCGGTGAGGGCGGCGGCCACGGCGTCCCGGTCGGTGAGCAGGCCGGGGCGGGGGTGGGCGGTGAAGTCGCCGGGGGAGTAAGGGGATTGGAGGTCGGTGACGGGGTGGCCGGCGGCCTGCCAGGCGGGGAGTCCGCCGTTCAGGACGGCGGCGCGGTCGAAGCCCATGGCGCGCAGCATCCACCAGGCGCGCGGGCTGGAGTAGATTCCGGCGCCGTCGTAGACGACCACGGTGGAGCGGTCGTTGACGCCGAGGGCGCGCAGTTCGCGCTGGAAGTCGGCGGCCGGCGGCATGGTGTGCGGCAGGTCGGAGCGGTGGTCGGAGAGTGCCCCGTCGAGGTCGAACGGGCGGGCTCCGGGGATGCGGTGGGCCGCGTGGCGATGGGCGCCGATGCTCGCGTCGAGGACGACCAGGTCGGGGTGGTAGAGGTGGTCGGCGAGCCAGGCGGCGTCGACCAGGGGTGGGGGCGGCGGCAGTGCGGTCACGGGGGGCTCCAGAGGTGGGGGAGACAGAATGATCGCACCGCCGCCGTCGGGCAGTTGAGGTGGTGTCAGGGCTTGCGGGCGACGCCGGCCCAGATGGCGACCTGGCCGTCGGTGTCCTGCGGGGCCAGGTCGGGGCGCCACTGCGGGGCGGTGACCAGGCCGGGTTCGAGCAGTTCGAGGCCGTCGAAGAAGCGCAGCACCTGTGCGCGGGTGCGCATGGTGAGCTGGGCGGTCGCGGAGCGGTAGATGGCCGGGCCCTTTTCGGCGTGTGCCGGGTCGATGAAGTCGGCGGTGGCGTGCGAGAGCGCCAGGTAGCTGCCGGAGGGCAGGGCGTCGATCAGGGTGCGGACGAGGGTGTACGGGTCGTCGGCGTCGTCGATGAAGTGCAGGATCGCGAACAGCATCAGGGCGACCGGCCGGTCGAGGTCGAGCAGTTCGCGGACGGCGGGGTCGGCGAGGATCGCCTTGGGGTCGCGCAGGTCGGCCTGCAGGACGCTGACGCTGCCCTGCTGGGCGCCGGCCAGCAGGGCCCGCCCGTGCACCAGCACGATCGGGTCGTTGTCCAGGTAGGCGACCTTGGCGGTGGGGTCGACGGACTGGGCGATCTCGTGGGTGTTGCCCGCCGTGGGTATGCCGGTGCCGATGTCGAGGAACTGGCGGATGCCCTGCTCGGCGGCGAGGGTGCGCACCGCGCGCTGCAGGAAGGCCCGGTTGGCGAGCGCGCTGATCCGGACCAGCGGGCTGAGCGCGACCACCTGCTCGGCGGCGGCCCGGTCGGCGGGGAAGTTGTCCTTGCCGCCCAGGTAGTAGTCGTACATCCGGGCGGGGTGCGGGACCTCGGGTCGCAGCTCGGAGGACGGCGGCGGACTCTGGTCGCCGGACATCCAGCCGAGCGAGATCTCCTGATGATCGGTCATTTCCGGCCCCCCGTCAGTTGGAACGCGCTTTCGGGGGCAGCATAGACGGCCGGGAAACCGGTACGACCACGGATGGCCGAAACCGGTCGGTCCGGCGACGCGGCCAGGCTACCGGTCGGGTCCGGCAGCCGGTCCGGTGACGGGCTCGGCGACAGGTTCGGCGGCGGGCTCGGGCCCGGTGTCCGGGTCACGGGTGAGCAGGTAGCGGGCGCCCGGTCCGGCGGCGCCGGCCCGGTCCTCGGCGTTGTACAGCGTGCAGCGGCTCAGGGAGAGGCAGCCGCAGCCGATGCAGCCCGTCAACTTGGCCTTCATCAGCTGGAGTTCGGCGATCTGCCGGTCGATGCGGTGCTGCCAGGTGGCGGCCACGGTGTGCCAGTCGCGGGGCGAGGGGGCGCGGTCCTCGGGCAGCCGGGCGAGCGCGGTGCGGGCCTCCTCCAGCGAGAGGCCGACCTGCTGGGCGGCCCGGACGAAGGCGATCCGGCGCAGCGCGGCGCGCGGGTAGCGGCGCTGGTTGCCGCTGGTGCGTTCGGCGTGAATCAGACCGAGGCTCTCGTAGTAGCGCAGCGCGGAGGTGGCGAGCCCGCTGCGCTGGGCGAGCTGGCCGATGGTGAGGCGGTCGTGCCGGGACGGCGTCATGGTCCGGAACACTACCCGCGAGCGCCCCTTGACCTGAAGCGGACTTGAAGTTGGATGCTCATCGGCATGACGAGCGAAGCAACGAGCACTCCCGGCAGTCAGAAGGACCCGGCCGCCACCCACCCGGTCGCCACCGATCCGGCCGCCACCGGCCTGGGCTTCACCGACCTGCCGCACCTGATCTCGCTGATGACCGGCGACGAGAAGCACACGCCGGCCGCCACCTCCACCCTGGACGCCCTGTGGGTGCTGTACGACCAGGTGCTGAAGGTCGGCCCGGCCACCGCCGACGCGCCCGAGCGGGACCGTTTCCTGCTGTCCAAGGGCCACGGCCCGATGGCGTACTACGCGGTGCTGGCCGCGAAGGGCTTCTTCCCGGTGGAGCTGCTGTCGAGTTTCGGGTCGTACGACTCGCCGCTCGGCCATCACCCGGACCGGCTGCTGGTGCCCGGCGCGGAGATCGGCTCCGGCTCGCTGGGGCACGGACTGCCGCTGGCCGTGGGCACCGCGCTGGGCCTGCGGGCGCAGGGCCTGGACGCCCCGGCGGTGTGGGTGCTGCTCGGGGACGCCGAGTTCGACGAGGGCAGCAACCACGAGGCGCTGGCGTTCGCCGGCGCGTACGGCCTGGAGCGGCTGCACGCGGTGGTGATCGACAACTCCTCGGCCACGCACGGCTGGAGCGGCGGCATCGCGTCCCGGTTCGCCGGCGCGGGCTGGTCGACGGCCTCCGTGAACGGCCGCGACCACGAGGAGCTGTACCGGGCGTACACCGCCCCGCACCCCGGCCGCCCGCACGTGGTGGTGGCCCGCACCGAACCCAAGTACAGCTGAGAGCGGAGACAACAGGCCATGACCACCCAGGAATTGACGATGCGCGACCAGTTCGCGCTGACCACCACCGAGCTGCTCGCCCGGGACCCGCGCACCGCCCTGGTGCTCGCCGACGTCAGCGCCGCCCAGTTCCCCGAGGCGGCCCGCGCCCACCCGGACCGGGTGGTGAACGTCGGCATCCGCGAGCAGTTGCTGATCGGCGTCGCCGGCGGCCTGGCGCTGACCGGGATGCGCCCGATCGCGCACACCTTCGCCAGCTTCCTGATCGAGCGGCCCTTCGAGCAGGTGAAGCTCGACCTGAACCACCAAGGCGTCGGCGCGGTGCTGGTCAGCGCGTACGGCTCCTACGACTGGGCGGCCGGCGGCCGCACCCACATGGCGCCCGGCGACATCGCCCTGCTGGACACCCTCCCCGACTGGAACGTGCACGTCCCCGGCCACCCCGCCGAGGCCGACCTGCTGCTGCGCCACGCCGTCGCGGCCGGCGACAGCCTGCAGTACGTGCGGCTGTCCGCCCAGCAGAACCGCGAGGCCCGGCCGATCGTCCCGGGGAAGTTCCTGACGGTCCGCGAGGGCAACCGCGGCGTGGTGCTGGCGGTCGGCCCGATGCTGGACGCGGTACTGGAGGCCACCGAGACGCTGGACGTGACGGTGCTGTACGCCGCCACCGTGCGGCCGTTCGACGCGGCGGGCCTGCGGGCGGCGATCGGCGGCCGGGCCGATGTGGTGCTGGTGGAGCCGTACCTGGCCGGTACCTCGGAGCGCGAGGCACATCGGGCGCTGGAGCAACTGCCGCACCGTTTCCTCGGGTTGGGCGTGCCGGTGGCGGAGCACCGGCACTACGGGTCGATGGCCGAGCACCTGACGGCGTACGGCCTGGACGCGGCCCACCTGAACGCCCGGATCGCCGCCTTCCTGTGGTGATGGCGGTAGAGCCTCAGGCCGTGCGCAGCACCGCCGCCGAGTCCGGCCCGAGCAGCACCGCGCCGTCCGGCCCGGGCCGTACCTCGCCGAACGCCGCCTCCAGCGCGGCGAGTTCACCTTCCAGCGGGACGGCGGCGGGCCCCTCGCCGCCGATCCTGGCGAGCACCCGGTAGCGGCCCCGGTGGACGGCCAGCCAGCCCGCCGCCGCGTCGTGCCGCACCCGCACCGCCGCCAGGTCGCCGGACGTCAGCTCGGGCGCGGCGCGCCGCAGCCGGATCAACGCCCGGTACCAGCCGAGCAGTTCGGCGTGCGGGGCGCGGCCGGGCTCCGACCAGTCCAGCGTGGAGGCGCGCACCGTGGCCGGGTCCTGCGGGTCGGGGACGTCCTCGGCACGCCAGCCGTGTTCGGCGAACTCCCGGCGCCGGCCCTGCCGGACGGCCTCGGCGAGCTGCGGGTCGGTGTGGTCGGTGAAGTACTGCCACGGGGTGGACGCCCCCCACTCCTCGCCCATGAACAGCATCGGCGTGAACGGGGACGTCAGCACCAGCGCGGCCGCGGCGGCCAGCCGCCCGGGTGGCAGCGAGGCAGACAGGCGGTCGCCGGTGGCCCGGTTGCCGATCTGGTCGTGGGTCTGCGCGTAGCCCAGCAGCCGGTGCCCGTAGGCGGCGGGGAACGGTCGGCCGTGCGAGCGCCCCCGGAACGAGGACCAACTCCCGTCGTGGAACCACCCGTTGGTGAGCGTCTTGGCGAGCGCCGTCCACGGGTCGGCCGCGAAGTCCGCGTAGTAGCCCTGGCTCTCGCCGGTCAGCAGCGCGTGCAGGGCGTGGTGGAAGTCGTCGCTCCACTGCCCGGCCAGTCCGAGCCCGCCGGCCGGGCGGGGCGCGGTGGTGCGCGGATCGTTCAGGTCCGACTCGGCGACCAGGAACAGTGGACGTCCGGTCGCCTCCGCCAACTCCTCTACAGAATGGGCGAGTTCCTCCAGGAACGGCAGCGCCCGGTCGTCCGCCAGCGCGTGCACCGCGTCCAGCCGCAGTCCGTCGATCCGGTAGTCGCGCAGCCAGGCCAGCGCGCTGCCGATCAGGTACGCCCGTACCTCGTCCGAGCCCGGTGCGTCCAGGTTCACCGCCGCGCCCCACGGCGTGTGGTGCCGGTCGGTGAAGTACGGGCCGAACCGGGGCAGGTAATTGCCGGATGGGCCGAGGTGGTTGTGCACCACGTCCAGGATCACGCCGAGGCCGCGCTGGTGCGCCGCGTCCACCAGGCGCTTCAGCCCGTCCGGGCCGCCGTACGGCTCGTGCACCGCCCAGAGCGACACCCCGTCATAGCCCCAGCCGGAGCGGCCGGGGAACGGGCAGACCGGCATCAACTCGACGAAGTCCACGCCGAGTTCGACCAGGTGGTCGAGGCGGGCGGCGGCCGCGTCGAAGGTGCCCTCGGCGGTGAAGGTGCCCACGTGCAGCTCGTAGACCACCGTGCCCGGCAGCGGGCGGCCCCGCCAGGCCGTCTCCGACCAGTCGAACGCGGCGTGGTCGACCGGGCGGCTCAGCCCGTCCGGGCCGAACGGCTGCCGGGGCGAGCGCGGATCGGGCAGCGCCGAACCGCCGTTCAGCCGGAAGCCGTAGTCGCCGTCCGGGCCGTCCCCGTGCCACCAGCCCGGGTGCGCCGGGTCGCGCTCCAGCAGGTACGGGATCGCCCCGACCTCCACCTCGACCACCTTGGCCGCCGGCGCCCACACCCGGTACCGCATCAGGCCCCCTCCACCAGCAGCGCCACCGGCAACTGCTGGAACACATACGACAGTTCGACCGGCCCGCCGACGAAGTGGCGGCCCGTGAGCCGGTCCGTCCAGCGGCCCGGCGGCAGCTCCAGCAGGGTGCTGCCCCAGCCGCCCGCCCGGTGCAGCCCGTACGGCAACCGGGTCGCCGCGCCCAGCACCCGCCCGCCGCGGGCGAACGCCACCAGGTGGTCGGCCGCCGGGCCCACCCCCGCCAGCGGGCGGTAGCGGCCCAGCGCGCCCTCCCGGCGCAGGTGCAGCGCGGTCCTGGTGAGGTGCAGCTTCTCCCGGGCCAGGTCGCCGGGGCGCGGCGCGGCCGAGTCGGTGAGGCGCACCGCCAGCGCGTCCAGGTCCACCGGCGCCCGGTTGTCCGGGTCGACCAGCGTGTACAGCGGCTCCTCGCCGCCCTGGAACACGTCCGGAACGCCCGGCACCAGCAGGTGCAGCAGCGCCGCCGACAGCGAGTTCACCCGGGCGAACGGCTCCAGCATCCCGACGAACCCGGCGATCCGCGGACACAGCCCCGGATTGGCCAGCGCCCCGCGCACGTACTGGGCGAGCCGCCGCTCGAAGGCCTCGTCCGGCTCCGTCCACGAGGTGCGGCGCTTGGCCTCCCGCACCGACTTCAGCAGCACCCCCAGCAGCCGCTCCTCGGACAGCGGCCACGCCGCCAGCAGGGTCTGCCACAGCAGCCACGCCGAGGCCCGGTCCGGGCACGGCCCGGCCGCCACCGTCCACGCCGCGCACTCCGCCGCCCACGCCTCCGGCAGCTCGGCCAGCACCGCGAGCCGGGCCCGGGCGTCCGCGCTGCGCTTGGTGTCGTGCGTGGACAGCGCCGTCATCGCGTGCGGCCAGTGCTCCTCCTGCCGCTCGCACCAGCGGTGGAAGTCCGCGGGCGGTACGCCCGGGTGCTCGGGCAGGCCGCCGACCTCGTTCAGCGACAGCAGCGCGTTGAACCGGTAGAACGCGGTGTCCTCCACGCCCTTGGCCGCCACCGCCGAGGCGGTCTGGCCGAAACGGTGGCAGAACTCGTCCTTGGCGGGGGAGCGGCCCAGCTCCCCGAGGGCCAGCAGGTGCACCAGCCGCTCGGCGCCGGACGCCTCCTCGGGCAGGGCGAGCGCCCGGACGGCGTCGGGCGGGGCCGCCTCGCCCGGCACCACGTACGGGCGGTACACCGGGTACTCGGTCAGCAGGGTCTCCAGCGCCCGGCGCACCGCCAGCGGCGAGTGGTCGGCCAGCTCCGGGCCGTCCGCGCAGATCCGCTCCACCAGGCGCACCAGCCGGTCGGTCTCGGCCGACAGCGCCCCGTCCGGCGCGACCATCTCGGCCCGGCCGATCAGCGCCGACGCCGCCGCGTCGGCCCGGTCGCCGACGTCGCGCCGGTAGGAGACCGCCAGCTTCTCCGCGCCCCGCCGGTCGGTCAGCACCCCGTCGATCCGGCGCAGCGCGTCGTAGCCGGTGGTGCCCGCGCACGGCCAGTCCTCGGGCAGTTGTTCCTCGCCGGTGAGGATCTTCTCCACCACGGTGTACGCGCCGCCGGTGGCCTCCGCCAGGCGCCGCAGGTAGCCGCGCGGGTCGGCCAGCCCGTCCGGGTGGTCGATCCGGAAGCCGTCCAGGACGCCCTCGCGGTGCAGGCGCAGCAGCACCGCGTGCGTCGCCTCGAACACCTCGGGGACTTCCATCCGCACCGCGATCAGCTCGTTCACGGTGAAGAACCGCCGGTAGTTGACCTGCTCGTCGGCGAGTTTCCACCAGGCCAGCCGGTACCACTGGCGTTCCAGCAGCTGCGGCAGCGGCAGCTGGGCGGTGCCGGGGCGCAGCGGGAACTCGTGCTCGTGGTAGCGCAGCACCTCGCCGTCCACCGTCAGCCGGTCGATCTCCACGCCGAGCCGGTCGCCGAGCAGCGGCAGCAGCAGCCGGCCGCGCCCGGGGGCGTCGATCGGGCCCGGCTGGGACGTCCAGTCGATGTCGAACCAGGCGGCGAACGGGTCGTCCGGGCCGTTCGCCAGCACCTGCCAGAGCGGCCGGTTCAGCTGTTCGGGCACGGGCAGCGCCATGTGGTTGGGCACCACGTCGGCGATCAGGCCCAGGTTGTGCCGCTGGGCCGCGGCCGCGAGCTCGCGCAGCGCCGTCTCGCCGCCCAGCTGCTCGGCGATCCGGCCGTGGTCGACGGTGTCGTAGCCGTGCGTGGAGCCCGGCACGGCCTCCAGCAGCGGCGACAGGTGCAGGTGCGAGACCCCGAGCGCCGCCAGGTACGGCACCGCCCGGCGGGCGTCGTGCAGGGTGAACTCCGGCTGCAGCTGGAGCCGGTAGGTGGCCGTCGGGAAGCGGGCCGTGGAAGGGCGCGCGGCGGCTGACGTCATAGCCGAATCCCTACCCGGACCGGCGGAGGCCTACCGCAGATTGCCCCGAACGGGCGGTGTCAGGCCGGTCGTTGGAGGACCAGCAGGGAGTAGTCCGGCAGGTGCAGGGTGTCGCCGGCCTTGGCGCGCGGGCCGGTGCCGGGGGCGGGGAGGGCGGGCAGCGAGGTGTCGACGACGACCTGCCAGACCTCGCCGTGGCCGGCCGGGACGGTGAAGGCGATCGGCTCCGAATGGGCGTTGAACATCAGCAGGAACGAATCGTCGACGATCTTGCCGCCGCGCCTGTCCGGTTCCGAGATGGCGTTGCCGTTCAGGAAGACCGTCAGCGACTTCGCGTACGAGGTCGACCAGTCCTGCTCGGTCATCTCCTCGCCGCCCGGGGTGAACCAGGCGATGTCGGTCAGCGCGTCGTGGGTGCCGGAGACCGGGCGGCCGTGGAAGAAGCGGCGGCGGCGGAAGACCGGGTGGTCGCGGCGCAGCCAGATCATGCCCTGGGTGAACTCCAGCAGCCGGGTGTCGGCCTGCCCGCCGTCGCGGGTCGGCCAGGTCAGCCAGGTCAGTTCGGAGTCCTGGCAGTAGGCGTTGTTGTTGCCGCGCTGGGTGCGGCCGAGTTCGTCGCCGTGCGAGAGCATCGGCACGCCCTGGGAGAGCATCAGGGTGGCGATGAAGTTGCGCTGCTGGCGGGCGCGCAGTTCGAGGACGCCCGGGTCGGTGGTGTCGCCCTCGGCGCCGCAGTTCCACGACCGGTTGAAGGATTCGCCGTCCCGGTTGTCCTCCCGGTTGGCCTCGTTGTGCTTGTCGTTGTAGGAGACCAGGTCGCGCAGCGTGAAGCCGTCGTGGCAGGTGACGAAGTTGATCGAGGCGATCGGGCGGCGGCCGTCGTCCTGGTACAGGTCGGAGGAGCCGGTGAGCCGGGAGCCGAACTCGGCCAGGGTGGCGGACTCGCCGCGCCAGAAGTCGCGGACGGTGTCGCGGTACTTGCCGTTCCACTCCGTCCACAGCGGCGGGAAGTTGCCGACCTGGTAGCCGCCCTCGCCGAGGTCCCACGGCTCGGCGATCAGCTTGGCCTGCGAGACCACCGGGTCCTGCTGGACCAGGTCGAAGAACGAGGACAGCCGGTCCACCTCGTGGAACTGCCGGGCCAGCGTCGCCGCCAGGTCGAAGCGGAAGCCGTCCACGTGCATCTCGGTGACCCAGTAACGCAGCGAATCCATGATCATCTGGAGCACGTGCGGCGAGCGCATCAGCAGCGAGTTGCCGGTGCCGGTGGTGTCCTCGTAGAACCGCTGGTCCTTCGCCAGCCGGTAGTACGAGGCGTTGTCCAGGCCGCGGAAGGACAGCGTCGGCCCGAGGTGGCTGCCCTCGGCGGTGTGGTTGTAGACCACGTCGAGGATCACCTCGATGCCGGCCGCGTGCAGCGCCTTCACCATCGACTTGAACTCCTGCACCTGGTGCCCGCGGTCGCCCGTCGAGGAGTACGAGGAGTGCGGGGCGAAGAAGCCGATCGTGTTGTAGCCCCAGTAGTTGGACAGCCCCAGGTCGCGCAGCCGGTGGTCGCGGACGAACTGGTGCACCGGCATCAGCTCGATCGCCGTGACGCCCAGCTTCGCCAGGTGCTCGATCACCGCCGGGTGCGCCAGGCCCGCGTAGGTACCGCGGATCTCCTCCGGGATGCCCGGGTGCAGCCTGGTCAGGCCCTTCACGTGCGCCTCGTACACCACCGTGCGGTGGTAGTCGGTGCGCGGCGGCCGGTCGGTGCCCCAGTCGAAGTACGGGTTGATCACCACCGAGTGCATGGTGTGCGGCCCCGAATCCAGGTCGTTGCGGCGCTCCGGCGCGCCGAAGTGGTAGCCGTACACCGACTCGTCCCAGTCGATGTGGCCGCCCATCGCCTTCGCGTACGGGTCAAGCAGCAGCTTCGAGGCGTTGTGCCGCAGGCCCAGACCCGGCTGGTACGGGCCGTGCACCCGGAAGCCGTACCGCTGGCCCGGCAGCACGCCCGGCAGGTAGGCGTGCCGGACGAAGGCGTCGGTCTCGCGCAGTTCGACGGCCGTCTCGGAGCCGTCCTCGGCGATCAGGCAGAGCTCGATCCGGTCCGCGCTCTCGGAGAACACCGCGAAGTTGGTGCCGGCGCCGTCATAGGTGGCGCCGAGCGGGTAGGGCTGCCCCGGCCAGACCTGCATGTGTCCTCGACTCCCAGTGCCAGACGCCAATCGGCGCCCCTACGGGTGACCACCCGGCGGAGCGCCCGAACGTGTGCGGGGCGTCGGTGGCGCGACGGGCCGGACGCACGGCACACCCGCATACTCCCCGCCGGACGGCCGAACGCCGCGCCCATCCGGTCCCATTCGCCCGTTGTTCGCCCGAACGGGTGTCCCGGATGTCGGGCCGGACAACCGCGTACTGACGGCCCGTCGACTGCCGGTGCGCGTGCTGTCAAGAGGGCTGTGTCGGGGCCACGGGGGGCGATACCCTTGATCGTCCGGACCGCGAGAACCCCGGGCCCGTACGGCCGGCGACCAAGGGCCGTCATGGTGGAGCGAGTCAGCGGACAGACCGGCGGCCGAGTGGCGGCGGGCGAGAGGTGAGGTAGCGGATGGCGTTCCCCGCCGACGGCGACGGACCCGACCCGCGGGCCGGCGGCAGCGAGGCCCCGACGCTGGTCGTCCGCACCGGCGTCGGACGCGGGGCGCTGCCCCCGCAGGGCGGCCCCGCCGAGGGCATGCCGCCCGCCTGGGCCGCCGACCAGTGGGACGGCGCCTACCGCCGGGTCCGGCTGGCCGGCCGCGCCTACGTCTGGCTCAACCTGGTCGAACAGCGGATGCGCGCCCTCGTGCACGAAGTGCTGCACCCCGTCTACGCGCCCGCGCACGGCGAGGAGTGGGTCACCGCCGCCGCCGGACCGGCCGGCGAGGAATGGGTGCACCGGGCCGCCGCCGTCCGCGAGGTCTCCCGCCGCAAGGGCTACCTGCTCGACCCCGTCGACGACGACCCGCTGGTCTTCCTCACCCTTCCGCAGCTGCGCGAACTGATGGTCCAGCACTGGCCGCTGTTCGAACCGCACCTGGTGGACCGCCGGGAGATCGAACTCGCCCTCGACGAACTCGAGGTCGCCCGGCACGTGGTCTCCCGCAACCGGGCCCTGACCAAGACCGTCCTCGACCAGACCGAACGGGCCGCCGCCCGGCTGCTCGCCCTGCTCGACGGCACCCACGGCGGCGTGCCCGCCGACGTGGTCGAGGAACTCGTGGCCGGCCGCTACGCCGACGTGATCGCCGTCCACCCCGACCGGGTCCGCCTGCAGCGCGACCTGCCCGTCGAGGACCTGCTCGACGGCGCCCGGCGCCTGGACGCCGTCGGCATCGGACTCGGCATGCTCTGCCAGAACTACACCGGCAAGCGCCTGGTACGCCTCGCCAGCGACGGCTGCCGGGTGCGGCTGCTGTTCCTCAACCCGGCAAGCAGCGCCGTCCGCCGACGCGAACGCGAACTCGGCCTCGGTCGCGGCGAGTTGGGGCGCTCCGTGGAGATGAACATCATGCACGCGCGGCGGGTCCGGGCCCGGCTGCGCGACCCCGGAAGCTTCGAGATCCGGGTCTTCGACGAACTGCCCCGGTTCACCGCCTACCTGGTGGAGGGCCCGCGGACCACGGGCGCCGGCGGACGGCGGCGCTCCACCGACCTCGGCGTCATCCAGCCCTACCTGCGCAAGGCCCGCGGCATCGAATCGCCCGCCCTGGTGCTCCGCGGCGGCGCCGGGCAGGAGGCCGGCGGCACCGAACCCGGGCTGCTGGAGGTCTACCGGGAGGAGTTCGAGGACCTCTGGGGGGACTCCCGCGCAGTGTCCTGACCAGCACGGTCGCCCCCGCCAGGGCGGACGCGCCGTCGGCGCTGTCACAGCGGCGCGCGATGATGGTCCGCGTCTTGGCAGTGCTGACGGAAGGACACACCCCATGACCTGGTGGAAGGGGCCACTCACCGGATTCGACCTGGAGACCACGGGCACCGACCCGCAGGAGTCCCGGATCGTCACCGCCGCCGTGGTCGACACCCTCGGCGGGCGCGTCGAAACGGCCACCAACTGGCTGATCGACCCCGGCGTCCCGATACCCGCCGAGGCCACCGCCATCCACGGCATCACCGACACCGAGGCCCGCACCCACGGCCGGCCCGCCGCCGAGGCGATCGAGGAGATCGCCCAGGCCCTGCACCAGCGGCTCGCCGCCGGACGGCCCGTGGTCGCCTTCAACGCGCCCTACGACCTGTCGCTGCTCGACGCCGAACTGCGCCGCCACGGCCGCCCCACCCTCGCCGAACGCCTCGGCGGGCCGGTCACCCCCGTGGTCGACGCCATGGTCGTCGACCGCGCCCTCGACAAGTACCGCAAGGGCTCACGCACCCTCCAGCGGGTCTGCGAGGTCTACGGCGTCGAACTCCACGACGCCCACGAGGCCGGCAGCGACGCACTCGCCGCCGTCCGGGTCGCCGTCGCCCTCGGCCACCGCTACCCCGAACAGGCCGGCGACCTGCCGCTCGACGAACTGCACCGGCGGCAGATCGCCTGGCACCGCGACTGGGCCACCGGCCTGCAGGACTGGCTGCGCCGCAAGGACCCGGCCGCCACCGTGGACCCGCGCTGGCCGCTCAAGGCGGCGTCCTGAGGGCGGCGGCCGACGATCAGCGGCAGGAGAGCAGGACCCGCTGCCGGGCCAGGTCGACTTCGAGGATCCGCACGGTCAGCCCGTCGCCGACCTGAACGGCCCCGCAGGCCGACTCGGCGGCGGGCACCAGCCCCTGGAGGCCGTCGGGGCGGTCCTCGATCCGGACGAGCAGGCCGAACGTGAGCACCCTCGTCACCACGCCGTCCACCAACTCGCCGACGCCGGTGGGCAGTTACTCCAGCGGGTTGTCCTGCAGCGCCCTCAGTGACAGGTACAGCTCCTCCCGCACCAGGTCCGCGCCGAGCACCGCGGCCGTGACCTGCCCACCCACCGGGGCCAGGTCGGACGGGGAGGTGAACGACCGCCAGGACAGCTCGGGTCGGCGGATCCGCGCGGTGAAGCCGTCGACGTCCACGAACACGACGGTGTCGGCGATCCCGGTGACGGTGCCGGTGACGGCCTGACCGGGGCGCAGGGACTTCAGGAACATCCAGGTCTCGTCGCACGGCGACCAGGTGGTGCGCCAGCGGGCCCGCAGCATGCCGTCCTCGTCGGGGAGCACGCCGCTGAGCAGCGGACGGTGCTCGTCGACCGTGATCGGCAGCGCGCAGGCGGCCCGGGCGTCCGCCACCCGGGCGGTCAACTCCTCGTGCTGGTCGTCGTGCACGACCACGCTGTGAACGGCGCCCGATCCGTCCTCCCAGACGAATTCCCGGGTGTCGTCCTCGGGGAGCGAGGCCAGCACGGCCGCGACGTCGGCGGACAGCGGCGGCCAGAGGGTCAGCATGGCGCGCGGGGTGAGGCCGGCGCGGACGGCGTCGATGGTCTCGGGCGTCAGCCGGTGCCAGCGGGAGGCGTTCTGGACGTAGCCCTCCTCCAGCAGGCCCGCCCGGCCTCCGGCGACCAGCCAGTGCACCCGGGCCCAGAACTCCTCGTCGGCGGGCCGCTGTTCGCCCGGCTCATCCGACTCCTCGGAGTACGGCGACTCCGGTATCGGCTCCGGGAACAGGCCCAGCCGGCGGACTCGCGCCGCGGCGCGCTCGCAGGGGCGGTGGGTGCCGATGTACATGTACTGGTCCCAGCCGATGTGCACGAAGAACCGGTCGCCGGCCTCCAGCAGGCACCAGCCCTCGCCGCCGCGCAGCATCATCCGCACCAGCTCCAGCGCGGTCTCGAGGGAGACCTCCGCGCCGTCGTGGAACCCGTGCAGGCCCGGGAAGAGGTCCTCCAGGCGGCCGCCGTCCTCGGGGGAGGCGAAGAAGGCGGCCTCCGGGCGGCCGATCGTCAGCCGGTCGAGGCCGCACTCCTCGGCGAACGCGACTACCGCCTGAAGGTACGCCGCCTCGATCGGCCCGCGGTCGCTGTCGGTGTCGTCGTCGGCCAGATAGTGGCCGCGCTCGTCACGGTTGGCGGGGTCGTACTTGGTGACGCGGTGCACGAAGGCGGGCACGGGGCTCCTGAAGGCCGAAGAGGCGCCCTGACAAGCCGTCAGGACGCCTCGGCAAGAGAGCCGGTCAGGACTGCGGGAAGTCGAAAGTGTAGCCCTGGGCCACCAGCCACGGGAGCAGCTGCTTCAGGGCCGCCACGGTCTGGGTGCGGTCGCCGCCGCCGTCGTGCATCAGCACCACGCCGCCCGGGCGGAGGTTCTGTTCGACGGTGGTGACGATCGACTGCACGCCCGGGCGGGACCAGTCGCGCGGGTCCACCGACCAGCCGAGGGACTTCATGCCCTGGTCGGCGCCGATCTTCTCGTTCTCGGCGGTGAAGTCGCCGCCCGGGGCGCGCCACCAGGCGATCGGGGCGTTGCCGCCGGCGGCGTCCTCGATCTGCGTCTTGGCGTCGGCGATCTCCGCCACCTGCTGCTGGTGCGACTGGGTGTGCATCGGCTGCGGGTGGTCCACGGTGTGGTCGCACAGGCGGTGGCCCTCGGCGACGATCCGCTTGACCATCGCCGGGTGCGCCTGCGCGTTGTCGCCGATCTCGCAGAACGTCGCCTTGGCGTCGTACTGCGCCAGCAGGTCCAGCACCTGGCCGGTGGCCTGGCCCGGGCCGTCGTCGAAGGTCAGCGCCACGGTCTTGCCGCCCGAGGCGGTGTGCGCCAGCACGTGCGTGGCCGGGGCGTGGCTCTGCTGCCCGCCGGACGGCTGCGAGGCGCCGGTGCCGGGCGTGGACGGGGTGGTGCTCGGGGCGGGCGGGGCCGGCGTCCGGGTGGGCGCCGTCGGGTCCTGGCTCGGCGAGGCGAACGGGGACGGGGTGCCCTCGCTCGGCGTCGGCCGGGCCGCCACCGAGGAACCCCCGCTGTCGCCCGTGGTCGTGCTCGCGCTCGGCGTGGCCGGGTGCTGCGCGGCTGCCCCTGCCGCGGAGGGGGTGCCGTGCGCACCGCACGCCACCAGCAGGGCCGGGGCGAGCAGTGCGGCGGAGGCACCGAGAAGAAGAGAACGACGACGGGCGATTATGCGGGACTTCACCATGGACGACTCCTACGTCGTACCTGCCGCGAGCAGCGGGGCGTCCGGTCGACTACGACGACGCCAGGTACGACCGAGGTGGTTCCGTCCGGATGTGCGCTGCGCCACAAGGCGGGCACCGAACGGAAGCGGTCAGAACGCGAACCAGCGTACTTCCGCCTCTCCGTCACGCAGTGAGTCGACACGGCGACGGAACTCCGTCCGGGCGGCCGGGTTTCCGGCCGTCTGCTGCGCCACCCAGGCGGCACTCGCGGTCTCCCGCGCGCCGCGCAGCACCGCGAAGCCGGGCCACTCGCGGACGTCCCACCCGTAGGCCGCGTTGAACGCCGCGACCTCCTCGGCCGGTACGCCGTACCGGTCCTGACTGAGGGCCAGCACCACCAGGTCGTGCTCGCGGAGGTCCGAGGCCATGTACTCGAGGTCGAGCAGTACCGGGCCGGCGGGGGTGATGTGCACGTTGCGCGGCAGGGCGTCGCCGTGGATCGGGCCGGAGGGGAGGTAAGGGGTCAATTCGGAAATAGCGGTGACAAAGGTCTCTTTCCGGTCACGGAGGAACGCCACGTCCGCCGGATCGATGTGACCCTCCGCGGTCGCCAGCCAACTGTCCACGGGGGCGAGGAGGTCGCGCCGGCCGAGCGGCACCGGCGGGGCCGGCTCCGCGGGCAGGGCGTGCAGGGCGCGCAGCAGCGGGGCGAGGTCCGCGGGCCGGGCCGGGCGGACGGCGGGCTCCAGCCGGTGCCACAGCGTGACGGGGTGGTCCTGGGCCAGGTGCACGACGGGGTCGGCGGGGCGGACCACCGGCACGCCCGCGCCGTCCAGCCAGCCGGCCAGCGCGAGCTCGCGGGCGGCCCGGTCGGCGGAGCCGGGGGCACGGCCGACCTTGGCGACCAGGCCGAGCTCCGGCAGGTCGAAGACGGCGTTCTGGCCGAGCGAGATGAGCGTGGCCCCGGCCGGGTCGATACCGGCCGGGGCGCACGCCTGCTGGAGGAGGGCCCGGGCCCCCGATTCGTCGAAGATCACCTGCTCATTGTCGGCGAACCGGGGGCGCGTCAGGAGGGAGGGGGTGGGTCAGCCGATCAGCTCGTGGTCGCCGCGGCCGCGGTGGGTGCCGGTGCCGGCGGGGGCGGCGGCGGGCGCCTCGCCCTCGATCCGGGGCAGCCAGTGCAGCCAGCGCGGCAGGTACCAGTTCCTGTCGCCGAGCAGGGACATCACGGCGGGGAGCAGGACGGCGCGGATCACCGTGGCGTCGATCAGGACGGCGGCGGCGAGGCCGACACCCATCTGCTTCATGGTCTGCATGGAGAGCGTCCCGAAGACCGAGAACACCCCGACCATGATCACGGCGGCGCTGGTGACCACACCGGCGGTGGTGCGGATGCCGTGGGCGACGGCCGCGCCGGTGGGCAGGCCGCGGTCGTGCGCCTCCTTGATCCGCGAGACCACGAAGACGTGGTAGTCCATCGACAGGCCGAACAGGATCACGAACAGGAACAGCGGGATCCAGCTCTCCACCGCGCCGACGCCTTCGGTGCCGATCAGCGAGGCGCCGATGCCGTGCTGGAAGACCAGCGCCAGCACACCGTAGGCGGCGCCGACCGAGAGCAGGTTGAGTATCACGGCGGTGACGGCGATGGACAGCGAGCGGAACGAGCAGAGCATCAGCAGGAAGGCGAAGCCGACCACGAAGCCGAAGACCGGGAGCATCGAGCCGGACATCTGCTTGTTGAAGTCGATCGAGGCGGCGGTGCTGCCGGTGACCGGGGTCTCGGCGCCGGCGATCCCGCCGACCGTGGCGGGCACGACCTGCTCGCGCAGCACCTTCAGGGCCTCGGCGGAGGTGGTGTCGTTGCCGCTGCCGTTGAGCGGGATGTCGACCGTGGCGACGTTCTGTTCGGCGTGCACCGTCAGGCTGGTGGGGCCGTGCATCCGGCCGGTGGCGAGGGCCTTGGACTGGAGATCGGCGAGCGCCTGCTTCATCTCGGGCGAGGAGATGTCCTTCGCCTTGATCACCACGGTGGCGGGGGAGGGGCTGCCGGGGAAGGCGTCCTGGATCCGCTGGGAGGTGGCCACCAGGGCGTTGTCCTTGGACAGCTGCTGCTGGAAAGTCAGCTTGGCGGTGTGCATGGTGAGCGTCGGCGAGGCGATCGCCAGCAGGGCGACGGTGGCCAGCCCCGCAGCGGCCAGCGGGTGGCGCAGCACCGGGGTGAGCACCGCGTTCCAGAACCGGCTGCCCTCGTTCGTGTCACGGCGCAGGCGGTGCAGGAAGGGGACCCTGCCCTTCTCCACCCGGTCTCCGAGCATCGAGAGCAGCGCGGGCAGCACCGTCAGCGAGCCGAGCACGGCGGTGATCACGACCAGGATGGTGGCGAAGGACATCGCCTTGAAGGTGGCGATGCCGGTGAGGAACATGCCGCCGATCGCGACCACCACGGTGATGCCGGAGACCAGCACGGCGCGGCCACTGGTGGCGGCGGCGATCCGCAGCGCCGTCTCGGCGTCGTGCCCGGCGGCGCGCTCCTCGCGCTCGCGGCGCAGGTAGAACAGGCAGTAGTCGACGCCGACGGCGAGGCCGACCAGCAGCATCACCGAGGAGGCGTCGCCGCTGGTGTGCAGCATGCCGGAGGAGAGCGCGACCAGGCCGGAGGCGGCGATGAAGGCGGTCAGCGCCAGCACCACCGGGAGGACCGCGGCCACCAGCGCGCCGAAGGCGATCAGCAGGATGCCGAGGGCGAGCGGCACGGCCGTCCACTCGGCGCGGGCGAAGTCCGAGGAGAACTGCTCGTCGAACCACTTGCCGGAGCTGGCCTGGCCGTACTCCTCGACCGTCAGCTCGGGGTGCTGCTTCTGAACGCCCGTCACCGCGTCCATGATCGGCGGCACGTTGGCGACGGCCGCCTTGTCGTCCTCCCCGATCACCGTGAACTGGAGCAGCGCCGAGTGCTTGTCGGCGGAGATCGCGCCCGTCTCGTACGGGCTGTGCAGCTCCCCGGCCTTGCCGGTGGCCCGGACGGCGGTGGCGACCTGCTCGACCACCGCCTTGAAGGACGGGTCGTCCGCCATCAGCGTGCGGCTCTGCACCAGGACGACCTCACCGGCCGGAGACTTGATGCCCGCGTCGTCCAGAATCCTGGCGGCCTGCGCGACCTGGCCCGGCATCTGCTCGGAATCGGTGATCTTGGTGGAGCCGTGCATGCCGCCGAGGTAGGCGGCGAGGACGACGAAGAGCAGCCAGCCGAAGACCGCGGTCTTTCTGTGGCGGGCACTCCAGGCGCCCATCGAGGCGGCGATTCCATGCTTCACGGTGGTGTCCCCCAGGGGCTACGGGCGGGTGCGGGCCGCCCCGGTCGGTGGGCCTCCGGGCTGCTTCCGGCGGCACAACAGACGCTATGAGCTGGGGTTCTGACGAACCATCCGGCTAGTCACCGACTTTTTCCTCCCCCTGTCCCCAGGAAGGAGTAGGGGGTTAACCCCACCCCCGGGGTCGGGGTCTCCTCCTTGAGGGCAGCCGGGCGTCCACCCTGAGGGGGAGCGATCTCCACCCCACGCACGAGGTGGGAGGGGGTGCGGGCGGGCGACGATAGTGCGGGGGCAGGTTCCGTGGCCGCCCCCAGGGGGCACACGCGAAACCCACTTGCCGGGCGGCAAGCAAGTTCCCGTAAACTGCCCGCTGTTACTTACCTGCCGACCGGCTAGGCCCTGTTGAGGGTTTCGCGCGCCGGTCCTGCCGCTGCCCGGTACCTGGTCTTTTTCGGCTGCGGTGAACCATGCCCAGGGGAGGCATTTCGATCATGTTCCACCGACTTGGACACTTCGTCGTCAAGCGGGCCTGGTGGGTGATCATCGCGTGGGTGATCGGCTCCATAGCCCTGATCGCCACCGCTCCGAAGATGAGCGCCTCGACCGACGAGTCGGAGTTCCTGCCGAAGCACTACGAGTCCATCCGGGCCGCGGTGGTCCAGCAGGACAAGTTCCCGGCCGAGTTCTCCCCGAGCGCACTGCTGCTGTTCGAACGCAAGGACGGCGCCGCGCTCACCGACGCCGACAAGGCCGACATGGCCAAGGTCGTCAAGGGGCTGACCGACAAGCACATCCCGCTGGTCGAGCAGATCATCCCCCCGATCGAGGGGAAGACATTCTCGCCCGATGGGCAGTACGCCATGGGCATGGTCTCCATCGACAAGACCAAGATGCAGACCGACGAGTTCACCGTCGCCGCCAAGGACCTGCGCGAAGAGGGCAGGGCGCTGGCCGGCGGCACCGCGCTGAAGTACCAGGTCGGCGGCCCGGCCGCGATGGGGCTGGACCAGAAGGAGTCCTCCAGCGCCACCGACGCGATCACCATGCTCGCCACCATCGTGCTGATCGTGGTCATCGTCGGCGTGATCTTCCGCGGCATCCTGGTCGGCTGGCTGCCGGTGCTGCTGTCGATCTTCCCGATGATCGCCGCCAGCGGCCTGATCGCCCTCGTCACCAAGGCGTTCGACCTGAAGTCCTCGCCGATCGCCTCGGCGATCGACATCGTGGTGATCCTCGGCGTCGGCACCGACTACTTCCTGTTCCTGATGTTCCGCTACCGCGAGCGCCTGCGGGCCGGTGACGACCGCAAGGCCGCCGTGGCCAACGGCGTCGGCCGGGTCGGCGAGGCGATCGCCTCCGCGGCCGGCGCGGTCACCGTCGCCTTCGCGGTGCTGCTGCTCTCCGAGCTCGGCATGTTCAAGTCGCTCGGCCCGGCGCTGGCGATCTCCGTCATCGTCACCGCGCTGGCCTCGCTCACCCTGACCCCCGCGCTGCTGGCCGTCACCTCCACCAAGGCGGTGTTCTGGCCCGGCCGCAAGTGGATGCAGGAGCCGGAGGGCGCCCGCTTCCACAAGCTCGGCAAGGTGGTCGGCCGTCGCCCCGGCCTGATCGCGCTGGTCTCCGGCGGCCTGCTGGTGATCCTGTCGCTGGCCGGCCTCGGCTACCAGGGCACCTTCGACATGGCGAAGAGCATGATGCCGAAGGACAAGGAGTCCATGCTCGTCATGGACACCCTCAGCAAGAAGGGCGGCGAGGGTGCGGCCGACCCCACGCACGTCTTCCTGACCACCAGCACCAAGGGCGGCGGCAAGCTCGACCCGGCCGGCCTGGACGGCTTCGGCGCGAAGCTCGGCCAGGTCCCCGGCGTCGCCGCCGTCCAGCCCGAGCCCAAGCTCAGCGAGGACGGCACCACCGCCGACTTCGTCGTGGTGCTCAAGGACTCCGCGGCCAGCAACGCGGCGATCGACAGCGTCACCAAGGTCCGCACGGCCGCCCACGCGGCCGCCCCCGCCGGCTCCGAGGCGCTGGTCAGCGGCACCTCGTCGGTGTACAAGGACATCAACCTGGCGATGGCGCACGACTACAAGCTGGTCTTCCCGGTGGCGGGCGTGCTGATCCTGCTGATCCTGGGCCTCCAGCTGCGCAGCGTGGTCGCGCCCTGGTACCTGATGGCCTCGGTCGGCCTCGGCTTCGCGGCCACGCTGGGTGCCACCACGGTGGCCTTCCTCAAGCTCGGCTCCGAGTCCGGCCTGATGTTCATGCTGCCGATCTTCATCTACCTGTTCGTGGTGGCGATCGGCACCGACTACAACATCCTGATCATCGCCCGGCTCCGCGAGGAGGCCCGCGAGGGCCGCAGCCCCCGCGAGGCGGCCAAGGAGGCGGTCCGGCACGCCGGTCCGACCGTCGCCGCGGCCGGCTTCATCCTGGCGGCGTCCTTCGCGACCTTCATGCTGGCGGGCAACGTGCTCTTCGCCGAACTGGGCTTCGCGCTGGCCATCGGCATCGTGCTGGCGGCCTTCGTGATGGCGATGTTCTTCACCCCGGCGATCACCGCGCTGCTCGGCAAGAAGGCCTGGTGGCCCGGTCACGGCGCGATGCCCGACCACGGCCCCGAGGCCGTCGCCGAGCGCGAGCCGCAGGTGGCCGGCCGGGCCTGACGGGCTCGGCGGCGGGTAGCGCCGGGCAGCCCTGCGGGGGTACCGACGGGTAGCCCCGAGTAGAAGGGGGCATGCGGTCCAACGGGACCGCATGCCCCCTTGGCGTCGCACTGAAACGCGGTGTGACCAGCGGAACTTTTGCCGCCGTTGGCGAGGGGGACCGTGCTATTGTCGAAGCAGTTGCAGTATTGGTTCCCATGAACGTGTGTGTGCGCCTGCTGGTTCCAACCACAGGCGCATTTGTTTTGTCCGGTGTTTAGTCTCCGGATGGGGATCGCGGCTACGTGGGGCTCACGAGGTGTGTGCCCCAACGCCCCAGTGAAAGTGGAGACGGTTATGGCTACCGGCACCGTGAAGTGGTTCAACAGCGAAAAGGGCTACGGCTTCATCGAGCAGGACGGCGGCGGCGCCGACGTGTTCGCTCACTACTCGAACATCCAGTCCACCGGCTTCCGTGAGCTCCTCGAGGGCCAGAAGGTCGAGTTCGACGTCACCCAGGGCCAGAAGGGCCCGCAGGCGGAGAACATCCGCCCCATCTGAGTCCCGGCCTACGCCGACTCAGTGTGACGCAGGCGAGGGCCCGTACCTCCAAGGTACGGGCCCTCGCCCATGCCGCCCGACGGCCGGGGCGGCGCCTTTCTTCTCCCTGACGGCCGACACACCCGCCGCCGTGCCTCCGCGCGCGCCGGCCGAAGGCCCTCAGGAAGAGGAACACGCATGCCCGAGCAGTCCCGTCCGCGCGCCGAGAAGGCCGCGGCGCAGTCCGTTTCGCGATCCGGTTCGAAGTCCGTTTCGCAGTCCGGTTCGCGTACCGACCAGCCCCGTGCCGACAAGCCGCGCACCCGTAGCGGGAAGCCGCGCACCGGCGCCGCGCGTGGCGGTGCTCCGCGTACCGAGCAGCCGCGCGGCGGCGAGCAGGCCCGTACCGAGCGTCCGCGCCGGCCGCGCCGGAGTGCCGCGCCGTCGGTCGCCGCGCCCGCCGAGGACTTCACGCACGTGCAGGGCACCCCGTCCCGCCCGGCGGCGGAGAGCTTCGCCGAGCTGAACCTCCCCTCCGGGCTGATGAAGGAACTGGGCGCGCAGGGCGTGACCGAGCCGTTCCCGATCCAGGCCGCCACCCTGCCGGACGCGCTGGCCGGACGTGACGTCCTCGGCCGCGGCCGCACCGGCTCCGGCAAGACCCTGGCGTTCGGCCTGCCGCTGCTGGTGCGCACCGCCGGGAAGCGGGCCGGCGCCCGCCACCCGCTGGCCCTGGTGCTGGTCCCCACCCGTGAGCTCGCCCAGCAGGTCACCGACGCGCTCGCCCCCTACGCCGGGGTGCTCGGCCTGCGGATCACCACCGTGGTCGGCGGCATGTCGATCACCCGCCAGGCCAACCAGGTCCGCCGCGGCACCGAGGTGCTGGTGGCCACCCCCGGCCGGCTGGACGACCTGATCCAGCGCGGCGACGTGCGCCTGGACGACGTGGCGATCACCGTCCTCGACGAGGCCGACCAGATGGCCGACATGGGCTTCCTGCCGCAGGTCGTCAAGCTCCTGGAGCAGGTCGCCGAGGGCGGGCAGCGGATGCTGTTCTCCGCCACCCTGGACCGCAACGTGGACCGGCTGGTCAACCGCTTCCTGACCGACCCCGTCACCCATTCGGTGGACCCGTCGGCCGGTGCCGTCACCACCATGGACCACCACCTGCTCCAGCTCGACCCCGCCGACAAGGCCGAGACCACCGCCCGGATCGCCGCCCGCGAGGGCCGCGTGATCATGTTCGTGCACACCAAGCACGGCGCGGACCGGCTCGCCAAGCAGCTGCGCGCCCACGGCGTGGTCGCCGCCGCGCTGCACGGCGGCAAGTCGCAGCCGCAGCGCAACCGGGTCCTCGACCAGTTCCGCGACGGCCAGGTCACCGCGCTGATCGCCACCAACGTCGCCGCCCGCGGCATCCACATCGACGGCCTCGACCTGGTCGTCAACGTCGACCCGCCGATCGACCACAAGGACTACCTGCACCGCGGCGGCCGCACCGCGCGGGCCGGCGAGTCCGGCACCGTGGTCACCCTGGTGCTGCCCGAGCAGCGCCGCGAGGTCAACCGCCTGATGAGCATCGCCGGCATCCGGCCCACTATCACCAAGGTCCGCCCCGAGGACGGCGAGCTCAAGCGCATCACCGGCGCGAGGATGCCGTCCGGCGTGGCGGTCATGCTTCCGGTTCCGGCGACGGCGGTGGCTGTTGCCGCTCCCGTCTCCGAGGGGACGGAGGGCCGTGGCCGCGGGCGTGGCGGGGCCAAGCCGGCGGACGGCGAGGCGCGACGCCGCCCCGCGAAGCGTTCCGGCGGCCTGCCCAAGGACGTCGACATGAGCGGCAACCCGCGCCGCCCCCGGCCCAAGCAGCGCCCCGGCGGCGGGACTTCGCAGATGGCGGCCGGGTTCATCGGCAAGTCGTCCGGGCGGGCGAAGCCGGGGTCCGGGACGAAGAGTGGCTCCAACTACGGGACGGGGCGGCAGCGGCGCAAGGCCGACTAGCGCTTCGCGGGACCGGGGAGAGCACCATCAGGGGCGCTGGGGGTACCCCCAGCGCCCCTGTTTTCGTGCCCATCCGCTCGCGCGAGTCTCCCCGCGCCCCTGATGGTGCTCTCTCAGGCCTTGGACATCTCGCGGACGGTCGCGACCAAGGGAGCCAGCTCGGGGCGCTGCTCCGCGGTGGTGAGGGCCTCGGCGAGGGCGGTGTCGTTGGTGGGGCGGGCCTGGGCGAGGAGGTCGAGGCCGGCCGGGGTGACGTTGGTGTAGATGCCGCGGCGGTCGGTGGGGCAGAGGTAGCGGGCGAGCAGGCCGCGGTCCTCGAGGCGGGTGACCAGGCGGGTGGTGGCGCTCTGGCTGAGCACGACCGCGTCGGCGAGCTGGTTCATCCGGAAGTGGCCGCCGTCGCCGTCGTGCTGCTCGCTCAGGACGTTCAGGACGGAGAACTCGCGGACGCTGAGCTCGTGTTCGGCCTGCAGGGCGCGTTCGACATGGGCCTCGATCCGGCCGTGCAGAGCGGTCAGGGCGCACCAGCCGTGGGCCAGGGCAGGATCAGGGCGGGTCATCGGACACGCTCCCTTCGGGGTCGCTTCACTCCGTACAAGCTTAGTCGAAATGTGCAAATTCCCGCGCCTGCAAGTATTCGGCGGGAGTCTGCGGGAGATGAGGAGACGTCGATGGAGCAGCACGTGCGGATGGACGCGCAGGAAGCGGCGCTGGACGCCCTGCTGGAGGCTCTCGGCGAGCCGGTGGGCGACACCTCGCAGGACGACCGGGTGGCGCGGCTCGACGCGCAGGCGCCGGGCTACGCGCAGTACCACCGGATCGGGCACAAGCGGCAGGCCGCGTACCGGCGGCTGAGCGCGGACCGGGCGGCCGCGCACCACTGCTATCCGCTGGTGCTGGCCGCGCTGCTGGCCGACGACGACCCGTCCTCGCCGCGCTGGCTGGCGCAGGTGCTGCTGACGGTGGGCGGTCGGCGGCGGCTGCAGGAGGAGCTGGTGGCGGCGGTGGAGGGCGGAGACCCGTTGCGGCAGGTGTGCGCGGTGGGTGCGTGGCGGTGGGCGGACGCCGGGGGCGGGCCGGTGGCGGAGCGGTTCCTGGCGGTCCGTCGGGAGGCGGCCGAGCGCTGCGTCGACCCGTGGGTGCGGGAGCGGTTGGCCGACTGAGCGTCAGCAGGGCGTGCAGGGGTACCACTTGGGGGCCGCGCCGTGTTAGCTTTTTTGCCAATTCATGGTCTGCGCATGGTGCCGCCTATGCCTTCGCCCATGCCATCGGACCTTGGCAACGGGGAAGAGGTACGCCGACATGGCGGGGGAGTTCACGGTCGATCCGGACGCGTTGCGCCGGTTCGCCCGCACCAGTACCGAACGGGCCGAGCGGCTGCGGGCGATCCGCGCCGAACTCGGCGGACACCAGCTGTCGCCGTCCGCCTTCGGGAAACTCCCGGAGTCCGACGAAACCGGCCGCGACTACGTGGAACGCTCCGAGGCGGCGATCGACAACGCCGGGGCCGCCTCCGACACCATGGACCGGATCGCCGAATACGCCGACGGCATGGCCGGCGCGTACGAACGCACCGACGAGGGCATCGGGCGCACCATGCAGGCGATCGCCGGAGGGCTGGGCGGATGAGCGGGCCGATCGCGGGCGCCGTCGACGCCTACACGAAGATCAACGACTGGATGACCCCGCTGGGCAGCCTGATCGACGAGATCATGCGCCCCATCGTGGAACCCCTCGCCGAGCCGCTGGAGTTCGTCACCGGCGACCCCGAAGGCCTGGAAGCCGCCGCCCAGTTGTGGCAGAAGCAGGCCGAGCAGTTGCGCGAGGTGATCGCCGACCAGCGCCGCGACCGGGCCGCCCTGGCCGGCGAATGGCAGGGCGAGGCGTCCGAGGCGTTCCAGCGTGAACTCGCCGAGTACGAGCAGGCGTTGGAGGACGAGGCGGAGGACATGGAGGGCACCGCCGAACTCCTCACCGAAGCCGCCGCCGAAGCCCGGATGGCACAGGACCTGGTCGAGACGATCATTCGCGAGCTGATCGAATGGGCGATCATCACGCTCGCCGCGTCGCTCGCCTTCAGCGTGATCACCGCCGGCATCTCGCTGGCCGCCGAAGCCGCCGCGGCTGCCGCCGAGGGCGCCATCGCCAGCGCCCGGATAGCCAACCTGGTGCGCAAACTCGCCAGCGCGCTGAAGAAGATCGCCGATGCGATGAAGGCACTCAAGGCCGTCTCCAAGCGCCCACACCTCAACCCGAAGAAGCCCTGGACCTGGAACAAGCCGCTCGACGTCGAGGCGTACCTGGCCAAGACGGGCGTCAAGATGATCGGCAAGGGCGGCCTGCACGGCATCGGCCTGACCGGCAACCCGGCCGGCGAAGCGCTCCAGCAGATCACCCAGAGCGGCGCCGGAATCGTCGCCGACGAGGCCGACGACCGGATCAGCGGCAACCGCGGCCCCAGCACCGGCCTCCGTCAACGCACCGGCATCGCGCAGCCCGCCCAGGCACCCGACCTCAGCCCCGAGGAGCGCCGCCGCCGCTTCGAGGACGCCTTCGGCTGAGCCACCCACCACATTCAGGAGGACCACCGTGCTCGACCGGGACCGCCAGTTCGCCACGCCGTTCCTCGCCGCCGGCGAGGAGCTGCTGGCCGCTGCCCCCGTCTCGCTGGCGCCCGGCATTCCGCGACCGCCCGAGGCACTGCTGACCCCGCGCCAACCGGGCGAACTGGAACAGAAGTTGGCCAAGCCGTTCACCCTGCTGCGGCGCGCATACGCGGTGGTCAACCCCGTCTCCGCCGGCGTCGGCGCCGTCGAGGACCGGATGATGGACGCCGTGCCGGACTCCGTCTGGCACGGCAAGGGCATGGCCGGCGACTGGCACACCACCGCCGGCCGCCTGGTCGTCCGCCTCCACGAGGACGGCGCGAACGGCAGCGCGCTGCTCGTCCTCACCGGCCGGCGGCTGCTGCTGCTCGCCGACCGCGCCAAGCTCTGGCAGCTCACCGAACAGCACGCCCTGCAGTTCGAACTCCCGCGCGACGAGATCGCCGGGGCTCAGCGCAACGCGAAGGGCGTCACGCAGCGGGGCCGCCTCGACGTGCACTTCCGCGACGGCTCGTGGGTCGGTGTCACGACGCCGCTGCCGTCGGTGGCGGACGAACTGGCTGCGGCGTTCGCGGCGGTCGGGGGCTGATGCCTCCGGTCGGAATTTCGTGGCGGGGAATGCTGTTCGGCCGGGCCCCGTGGCAGTGGCGACTTGGCCTCGCTGTGGTGAGACGTCAGGCGGTGCGGGCCGTTGAGGTGGTGGCGGTTGCGGCCTCGTGGTGGCGGGTGAGGACGAGGCGGGCGAGTTCGGGGGCCGCGCCGAGAGTGGCTGCGAGGTGGTCGGCCGGGGCTGCGGCGGTGGCGATGCGGTCCGGGAGGAGGCCCGGGGCGAGGAGGTACGGGGCGACGGCGGTGGTGTGGACGGTCGGGTTGGCGCGGAGGGTGGCGAGGGCGTCGGTGACCGTTGGGGTGGTGGCCGAGGCGTAGGCGGTGGTGACGGCGGCCCAGCCTCGGGTGCGTTGCCAAGTGGCGGCGACGGCGCGGGTGGTGGCGTTGGCGGCCGGGTCGGAGGAGCCGGCGGCGGCCAGGACGATTCCCGTACGGGCGCGGGCGGTGGGGTCCGTGACGTCGAGGCCGGACTCGGCGAGGCGGCGGTCGAGGGCGTCGAGGAGGAGCGGGGACGGGCCCAGGACGTCGGCGACCGGGATGGCGGAGCCGGCGGCGCGGAGGGCGGCCGGGATGTCGTGCTTGGCGTGGAAGGCGCGATTGAGGAGGAGGGGGACGGCGATCGCGTCGGTGAGGCGCGGGACGACCTGGGCGATGCGAGGGGCGCAGTGGTCCAGGTACGCGGTGGTGACGGGGAGTTCGGGGCGGAGGGCCCGGATCGCGTCGGCGAGAGCCTCGACGGTGGCGGCGTGGCGGGGGTCGCGGGAGCCGTGGGCCAGGAGGAGGAGGGGGCGGAGGGGTTCGGTGCGCGCCGGGCGCGGCTTGTTACCTTCCGATGTGCGTGCGACCTTGCCTCGCCGGCGGGCCGAGGCGGGGTAGGTCGATTGGCGCGGTGGTTCCTCACCTGCCCGGAGCGAGCGGTGGGTGGGGGTGGGCGCGGTGTCCGGCTGCGGCTCGTTGCCTTCCGCTGCGCGCAGTTCCCCGCGCCCCTGGCGGGGCGCGGGGTTGGGGTGAGGCAGGTCGCTGCGCTCCTGATGGGGCGCGGGGTTTCGGGGCGTCAGGTCGCTGTGCTCCTGGCGGGGCGCGAGGCTGCCGCCCGGCGGCAGGTTGTCGCCCGACTGACGGGACGCGGGAGTGCCGGTCGGGTCGCTGCGCTCCTGGCGGGGCGTAGGACGGGACAGATCGCCGCGCTCCTGTAGAGGTGCAAGGCCGTTGCCGGCCGTCAGGTCGCTGCGGTCCTGACGGGGTGCGAAGCTGCGGTCAGGCGCTGGCTCCTGGCGAGGCGCGGGGTTGCGATCGGGCGTCAGGTCGCTGCGCTCCTGGCGGCCAGGGTTGCGGAGAGCCATCGGTGTCAGCGGGTGGTGACGAGGAGGCCGCGGCTGCGGAGGACTCGGCGTTCGAGGGGGGAGAAGAAGAGGAGGTCGATGGCGACGCCGACGGTGAGGATGAGGAGGATGCCGAGGAGGACGCCGGACATGTTGGTGAACTCGCGCTGGTTCTCGAGGTAGCGGCCGAGGCCGAGGCCCAAGTCCGGTGAGGAGGCGATGAGTTCGGCGGCCATGAGGGAGCGCCAGGAGAAGGCCCAGCCCTGCTTGAGGCCGGCGAGGTAGCCGGGGAGGGCGGCGGGGAGCAGGATGTGCCGGGCGCCGGCCAGGCCGGTGGCGCCGAGGGTTTGGCCGGCGCGGAGGAAGAGCGGGGGGACCTGGTCGACGCCGGCGATGAGGCCGTTGGCGATGGAGGGGACGGCGCCGAGGAGGATGACGGCGTACATCGCGGAGTTGTTGATGCCGAGCCAGATGACGGCGGCGGGGACCCAGGCGACCGAGGGGAGGGACTGGAGGCCGGAGAGGACGGGGCCGAGTGCGGCGCGGACCGGCTTGACCTGGGCGACCAGGAGGCCGATGGGGGTGCCGATCAGGACGGAGAGCAGGAAGCCGGAGAGGCCGCGCCAGACGCTGGTCCAGATGATGGAGAACAGCGTTCCGGCGTACCAGAGTTCGGTGAGGGAGTCCCAGACGTCGGCGGGGCTGGGGAGCTTGTCGGGGGTGGTGAGGTGGAGGCTGTAGGCGAGCTGCCAGGCGGCGAGGACGAGGAGTACGCCGAGGACGGGCGGGAGGACCGACCGGCGCAGGACGACGGAGAGGGGCGCGCGAGTGGCGTGGACGGTTTCGAGTGCGTCGAGGCCGGCCTCGACACCCGCGGAGTCGTCGGCGGCGGGGAGGGTGTCAGTGCTGGACATGGCGGCGGATCTCCCCACGCAGTTCTTCGGTGATCTCGATGGACAGATCCGCGACCCCGGCGGATTCGATGCGGCGCGGCTGGGGCAGGTCGATGCGCCATTCGCGGGCGATCCGGCCGGGGCGGGAGGAGAGCAGGACGACGCGCTGGGCGAGGCGGACGGCTTCGCGGACGTTGTGGGTGACGAACAGGACGGCGAGCCGGCGTTCGGCCCAGATGCGGGTGATCTCGTTGTGCAGGACGTCCCGGGTGATGGCGTCGAGGGCGGCGAACGGCTCGTCCATCAGCAGGACTTGGGAGCCCTGGGCGAGGGAGCGGGCGAGGGCGACGCGCTGGCGCATGCCGCCGGAGAGTTCGTGGACGCGCTTCTTGTAGGAGCCGCCGAGGCGGACCAGGTCGAGCAGGCGTTCGGCCTCGGTCTGGCGCTCGGTCTTGGGGACGCCGGCCAGGCGGAGGGCGAGTTCGATGTTCTTGCCGGCGGTGAGCCAGGGGAAGAGCGCGTGGTCCTGGAACATCAGGGCGGGGCGGCCGCCGGGGACGTCGATAGTGCCGGAGGTGGGCCGGTCGAGGCCGGCGACCAGGTTGAGCAGGGTGGACTTGCCGCAGCCGGAGGCGCCGAGGAGGGTGACGAACTCGCCGGGGGCGACGGTCAGGTTGATGTCGTCCAGGACCGGGGCGGCGGTGCCGGGGCGGCCGAAGGTCTTGTGCACGTGCGAGATCCGGACGGCGAAGTCGCTGTCCGGGTGTTCTGCGCCGGGGGCGTCGGGCGAGGTGGTCAGTGCCGTGGTCACGGGCACCTCCTGCGGGTGTGGGCCGGGCAGGGCAGGGGCGGGGTGCGGTGGCCGGGGTCCGTCCCGCGCCCGCCCGGCGAGTGGGCATCGGGTGGGCGGGCGCGAGACGGACGCCGGGGCCTGGGAGGGCTTCCGGAGGGCTACTTGGCGCCGAGGCCGGCGTCGGCGACGGCGGGCTGCCCGGCCGCGGCGAGCACCTTGTTGAGCAAGGTCAGGTCGTAGATCCCGGCCAGGTTCGGCTTCTTGAGCAGGCCGGCGGTGACGGCGTGGTCGGCCTCGGCCTGCAGGGTGTTGGCCAGCGGGTCGTCGATGAAGTCGATGTCCTGCCAGGCCGGGTCGAGGACCGCGGCGTCCAGCGCGTTGCCGGCGTCGGCCTTGATCTGCTCGTTGGCGACGGCCTTGGCCTGGTCGGAGTTGGCCTTGATCCAGGCGTTGGTCTTCACCGAGCCGCGCAGGACGGCCTGCACCACGTCGGGGTGTTCGGTGAGGAACTTCTGCGACACGATGATGTTGGTGATGACGAACTTCTTGTCCGGCCAGACGTCCTTCTCGTTGAGCAGGACCTTCGCGCCAAGGGTGACCAGCTTGGAGGCGGTCGGCTCGGGGACCCAGGCGCCGTCGATGGAGCCGGACTTGTAGGCGTCGGGGGTGACCTTGTTGTCGCTGCGGATCACCTTGACGTCGCCGTCGCCGGTGTTGGCGTCGACCTTCCAGCCCTTGCCCGCAAGGTAGTTGAGCAGGGCGACGTCCTGGGTGTTGCCGAGCTGCGGGGTGGCGATCCGCTTGCCCTTGAGCTCGTCCACCGAGGTGATCTTCGCCGGGTTGACCACCAGCTTGACGCCGCCGGAGGCCGAACCGCCCACGATCTTCAGGGACTTGCCGCCGGACTGGGTGTAGCCGTTGATCGACGGGGAGGGGCCGATCCAGCCGATGTCGATGGACCCGGCGTTCAGCGCCTCGATCTCGGCGGGGCCGGCGTTGAAGACCTGGGTCTTGATCCGGGTGCCGCCGAGTTCCTGCTGGAGGATGCCCTGCTTGAGGCCGACCAGCGCGGTGCCGTGGGTGAGGTTGGCGAAGTAGCCGATCTTCACGGTGTCGGCGGACAGCTTCGCGCCGGACGCGGCGGGGGCGGCCGAGGCCTTGTCGTCGCTCTTGGAGCCGTAGCCGCAGGCGGTGAGCAGGCCGGCCGCGGTGAGGGCGGCGACGGTCGCGACGGCGGTGCGTCTGATCCGGCCGGCGGTGGGGCGGGCCTGGGTATGGGTGGGCAGGGAGCTGGGTGCCATGAGAGGTGTCCCGTTCGTGGAGAAGGAAGATGGTCGTGCCTGACCGGGGCCGGGCCGCCCCCGCCGTACCTGCTGTGGGAAGGTGCGGCGGCTGCGGGCCCGTGACAGGGGATCAGCGCCCCTGTCAGCCCTCACATCGCGTCAGGCCGCCCTGGCCGCTGCCGAGGACGCCGCTGCCGATGCGGCCGCCTTCCTTGTCCATGCCCGAGAACGCCTCGCTGGGCATCAGACCCAGTCCTCCTCAGTGGAAGCGTCGATGGTGCTGACGGGGGTGGTGTCGAACGCCTCGCCCGCCATGCCGGCGGTGAGCGTGGTGCCGTCGGCCGGGTCGATCAGGATGAACGAGCCGGTCCGCCGGTTGTCGCGGTACGGGTCGAGGGCCAGCGGCTCGGCGGTGCGCAGCACCACGTGGCCGATGTCGTTGACGTTCAACCCCTCGGCGCCGGAACGCTGTTCGAGAGTGTCGATGTCGATGCGGTAGCTGATCTCCTTGACGAGCGCGCGCACGGTGCGGGTGGTGTGCTTGAGCAGCACCTTCGCGCCGACGTGCAGCGGGCGCTCGTTCAGGTGGCAGACCGTCGCCTCGATGTCCTTGCTGGGCAGGGCGGTTGACCCGGACGCGATCAGGTCGCCGCGGGAGATGTCGAGGTCGTCGGCGAGGCGGACCGTCACCGACTGCGGGGCCCAGGCGAGTTCGGTCTCGACGCCGAGCGCGTCGATCGCCGCGACGGTGGTGGTGTGGCCCGAGGGCAGCACCGTCACCGGGTCGCCGACCCGCAGCACGCCGGAGGCCAACTGCCCGGCGTAGCCCCGGTAGTCGTGGTGCTCCTGGCTCTGCGGCCGGATCACGTACTGGACCGGGAACCGGGCCGGCTCGGTGCTCGGGTCGGAGCCGACCGGGACGGTCTCCAGGTGCTCCAGCAGGGTCGGGCCGCCGTACCAGTCCATGTGCCCGGACGGCTCGACCACGTTGTCACCGGCGAGCGCCGAGATCGGCACCGCGACGACGTCCTTGACCCCGAGCGAGGCGGCGTAGGAGGTGAACTCCTCGGCGATCCGCGCGAAGACCGGCTCCGCGTAGCCGACCAGGTCCATCTTGTTGACGGCCAGCACGACGTGCGGGACGCGCAGCAGCGCGGCGACCGCGGCGTGCCGGCGGGTCTGCTCAACGACGCCGTTTCGGGCGTCGACCAGGACGACGGCGAGTTCGGCGGTGGACGCGCCGGTCACCATGTTGCGGGTGTACTGCACGTGGCCGGGGGTGTCGGCGAGGATGAACCGGCGCCGGGCGGTGGCGAAGTAGCGGTACGCCACGTCGATGGTGATGCCCTGCTCGCGCTCGGCGCGCAGGCCGTCGGTGAGCAGCGCCAGGTCGGGCGCGTCCTGGCCGCGGCGGCGGGAGGCGTGCTCGACGGCCTCCAGCTGGTCGGCCAGCACCGACTTGGAGTCGTGCAGCAGCCGGCCCACCAGGGTGGACTTGCCGTCGTCGACGGACCCGGCGGTGGCGAAGCGCAGGAGGGAGGTTGAGGTGTCGATGGTCACGGTTAGAAGTACCCCTCGCGCTTGCGGTCTTCCATGGCGGCCTCGGACAGCTTGTCGTCGGCCCGCGTGGCGCCGCGCTCGGTGAGGCGGCTGGCGGCGATCTCGGCGATCACGGCCTCGATGGTGTCGGCGTCGGAGTCGACCGCGCCGGTGCAGGACATGTCGCCGACCGTGCGGTAGCGGACGAGACGGGTCTCGGTGCTCTCGCTCTCCTTCGGGCCGCCCCACTCGCCGGCGGTCAGCCACATGCCGTCGCGCTTGAACACCTCGCGGTGGTGGGCGTAGTAGATCTCGGGGAGGGCGATGCCCTCGCGCTCGATGTACTGCCACACGTCCAGCTCGGTCCAGTTGGACAGCGGGAAGACCCGGACGTGCTCGCCGACCGCGTGCCGGCCGTTGTACAGCGACCACAGCTCGGGGCGCTGGCGGCGCGGGTCCCAGGCGCCGAACTCGTCGCGCAGCGAGAACACCCGCTCCTTGGCGCGGGCCTTCTCCTCGTCGCGGCGGCCGCCGCCGAAGACCGCGTCGAACTTGTTCGACTCGATGGCGTCCAGCAGCGGCACGGTCTGCAGCGGGTTGCGGGTGCCGTCGGGGCGCTCGCGCAGCCGGCCGTCGTCGATGAAGTCCTGGACGGAGGCCACGTGCAGGCGCAGGTTGTGCTGCGCCACGGTGCGGTCGCGGTACTCGAGGACCTCGGGGAAGTTGTGGCCGGTGTCCACGTGCAGCAGCGCGAACGGCACCGGGGCGGGCGCGAACGCCTTCAGCGCCAGGTGCAGCATGACGATGGAGTCCTTGCCGCCGGAGAACAGGATCACCGGCCGCTCGAACTCGCCCGCCACCTCGCGGAAGATGTGCACCGACTCGGCCTCCAGCGCGTCCAGGTGGGACAGCGCGAAGGGGGTGTCGTCGGTACGGACCGGGCTGTCGGTCACAGTGGTCACGCGAGGCCCCTCTCGGTCAGGAAGGCGTGCAGTTCGTCGGCGGACTCGGCCACCGTCCGGCCCTGCGTCTGGAGGCGCAACTCCGGCTTCCCGGGCGCCTCGTACGGGTCGTCGACGCCGGTCAGACCGGAGATCTCGCCGGCGGCCTGCTTGGCGTACAGGCCCTTCACGTCCCGCTCCGAGCACAGCTCGACCGGGGTGGCGACGTGGATCTCCAGGAACTCGGTGCCGTTCGCGGCGTGCCGCTCGCGCACCGCGGCGCGGGAGTCCGCGAACGGGGCGATCACCGGGGCGAGCACCTTGACGCCGTTGGCGGCGAGTTTCTCGGCGACGAAGCCGATCCGGGTGACGTTGGTGTGCCGGTCCTCGCGGGAGAAGCCGAGGCCCTTGGAGAGGAACTCGCGGATCTCGTCACCGTCCAGCACCTCGACCCGGTGGCCCTCGGCGCGAAGCCGCTCGGCCAGCGCGAACGCCAGCGTGGTCTTGCCGGCGCTGGGCAGCCCGGTCAGCCACACGGTGGCGCCGCGCTCGCGGCCCGCTGCCGGGGTGTCGGCGGTGGTCACGGTGGTTACTCCTGACAGTCGGTGACGGTGGATCAAGTGGTGCTCAGAGGTGGATGCCGCACTCGGTCTTGCCGGAGCCCGCCCAGCGGCCGACCCGGCCCTGCTCGCCCTCGCCGGGCTTGGCGGTGCAGGACAGCGGCGAGCAGCCGATCGAGGTGTAGCCCTCCCACAGCAGCGGGTTCAGTAGTACCCCGTTGGCCTGCACGTAGGCGTCCACGTCGTCCTGCGTCCAGCGGGCGATCGGGGCGAGCTTCACCTTGCGGCGCTTGGCGTCCCAGGCCACCACCGGGGTGTTGGCGCGGGACGGCGACTCGTCGCGGCGCAGTCCCGTCGCCCAGGCGTCGTACCCGCCCAGGCCGCGGTTCAGCGGCTCGACCTTGCGCAGCGAGCAGCACAGGTCCGGGTCGCGGTCGTGCAACTGCGGCCCGTACTGGGCGTCCTGCTCGGCCACGGTGAGCTTCGGGGTCAGCGTGATCACGTTGACCGGCATGGTCGCGGCGACCGCGTCCCGGGTGCCGATGGTCTCCGCGAAGTGGTAGCCGGTGTCCAGGAACACCACGTCCACGCCGGGCAGCGCGGTGGACGCCAGGTGGGCGACCACCGCGTCCTCCATCGAGGAGGTGACGCAGAACCGCTTGCCGAAGGTGTCGGCCGCCCACCGCAGGATCTCCTGCGCGGAGGCCTCCTCCAGCTCCCGGCCGGCCTTGACGGCCATCGCTTCGTAGTCAGTCGCGGTCGTCATTCCCGGTCCCCCCCCCCCCGTCGGAAGTCGACAACAGCCCGAGGAACTTCAGCTGGAACCCCCGGCGGCAGGCCCGGCACTCCCAGGTGCCGTGGCCGCTCTCGGACGGGCGCAGGTCCTCGTCCCCGCAGTACGGGCAGTAGAAAGGTGCGGCGCGCTCGCTCACGACAGCTGCTCCTCGCTCGCCCGCACCGCCCACTGGGCGAAGCGCTCGCCGTCCTGACGGTCCGCCTGGTAGCGGGTCAGCAGGCGCTCGACGTAGTCGGGCAGTTCGGCGCTGGTGACCTTCAGGCCGCGGATCTTGCGGCCGAACGCGGCGTTCTCGAAGCCGAGCGAGCCGCCCAGGTGGATCTGGAAGCCCTCGACCTGCCGGCCGTTCTCGTCGGTGACCAGCTGGCCCTTGAGGCCGATGTCGGCGGTCTGGATGCGGGCGCAGGCGTTCGGGCAGCCGTTGATGTTGATGCTCAGCGGCTCGTCGAACTCCGGCAGGCGGCGCTCCAGTTCGTCGATCAGGGTGCGGCCGCGGTCCTTGGTGTCGACGATCGCGAGCTTGCAGTACTCGATGCCGGTGCAGGCCAGCGTGCCGCGCCGGAAGGTGGACGGGGTGACCCGCAGGTCGAGCGCCTCCAGGCCGGCCACCAGCGAGTCGATCTGCTCCTGCTCGACGTCCAGTACGAGCAGCTTCTGCTCGACGGTGGTGGCCAGCCGGCCCGAGCCGTGCTCGGCGGCCAGGTCGGCGACCTGCTGGAGCAGCTTGCCGTTCAGCCGGCCGACCTTCGGCGCGAAGCCGACGTAGAAGCGGCCGTCGTTCTGCGGGTGGACGCCCACGTGGTCGCGCCAGCGTCCGGCGGGCTGCTCCGGGCCCGGGCCGTCCGTCAACTCCCGCTTCAGGTACTCGTCCTGGAGGATCTGCCGGAACTTGGCCGGGCCCCAGTCGGCGACCAGGAACTTCAGCCGGGCCCGGTTGCGCAGGCGGCGGTAGCCGTAGTCGCGGAAGATGCCGACCACGCCGGCCCACACGTCCGGGACGTCCGCCAGCGGCACCCAGGCGCCGAGCCGGACGCCCAGCTTCGGGTTGGTGGACAGGCCGCCGCCGACCCACAGGTCGAAGCCCGGGCCGTGCTCGGGGTGGACCACGCCGACGAACGCGATGTCGTTGATCTCGTGGACCACGTCCAGCAGCGGGGAGCCGGAGATCGCGGTCTTGAACTTGCGCGGCAGGTTGGAGTACTCGGGGTTGCCGATGTACCTGCGGTTGATCTCGTCGATCGCCCAGCTGCCGTCGATGATCTCGTCGGCGGCGAGGCCCGCCACCGGCGAGCCGATCACCACGCGCGGGCAGTCGCCGCAGGCCTCGGTGGTGGACAGGCCGACCGACTCCAGCTTCTCCCAGATCGCCGGGACGTCCTCGATCCGCACCCAGTGGAACTGGACGTTCTGGCGGTCCGTCACATCGGCGGTGCCGCGCGCGTACTGCTCGGACGCCTCGCCGATGGCGCGCAGTTGAGGGACGGTCAGCTGGCCGCCGTCGATCCGCACCCGGAGCATGAAGTACTCGTCCTCGAGCTCGTGCGGCTCCAGGATCGCGGTGCGGCCGCCGTCGATGCCCTGGCGGCGCTGGGTGTACAGGCCCCACCAGCGCATCCGGCCGCGCAGGTCGGCCGGGTCGATCGAGTGGAAGCCGCCCTTGGAGTAGATCGTCTCAATGCGTGTCCGCACATTGAGACCGTCGTCGTCCTTCTTCATCTGCTCGTTGGCGTTGAGCGGGGTGTGGTGCCCCATCGCCCACTGGCCCTCGCCGCGGTGGCGGGTCACCTTGCGGGCGGCGGGGCGGGCCGCGACGGCGGCGCCGGCCTGGGGCTCGTCCGGCGCTTCCGGCTCGGGAGTGCGGGCCATGGTGTCAGTCCTTTGAGCGGCTTGGCAGGTGCGGGGGGTGCTGGCCGATTCCCGGGCGTGCCCCGCTCCCACCTGCGGAATTCAGCAGGCGGCGGGAGGGGTGACGCTGGGCCGGGTGTCGAGGGTGCGCGCATCCGCGACGGCGGGGATGGGCGGGCAGGGCGCCGGTGCGGGGCGGCGTGCGAGTGGGGCTCAGGTCACCGGACAGATGGCGCTGGACACGCGAAGGAGGTCGACGTGGAGTCGGCCAACTAGGGTGGTTCCGGCGCTAGACATGGCAAGAGATTCGCACGGCTGGCGACTCGCGGTCCACTAACGTCCGAATCCTGGACCTGAACGTTCCGCATTCCGGGACAGTCGGCCGGCCCGGGCCGTTCCGCGCCCTGTGGTCCGTCGGTTCCCGGCAGTGGCGCATCGGTCGGCGAGTGCGGGCCGATACCGTAGGGACGTGCAAGCAGCAGGCAGTACTCCGCATCCGCCCGGGGGGGCCGGTCCGACCGCCGACCGGCAGCCCCGTCGTCGCGGCGGCCGCCGCCGGGCCGTAAAGCGAACCACCTGGTACCGCACCCTGTGGGCGCTGGTGAAGGACACCACCAACACCTGCGTCGAGTACCGCGTCACCGGACTCGCGGCGGAGGCGGCGTTCTTCACGCTCCTCTCCATCCCGCCCCTGCTGCTCTGCCTGGCCGGCACCCTCGGCTACCTCGACGACATCCTCGGCGCCGGCACCATCGTGCGGCTCAAGGCGGACGTCATCTCAGCAGCTGGGACGGTGCTCTCACCGGGCTCCATCGACCAGATCGTCCAACCCCTGCTCGACGACGTCTTCGGCAGCGCCCGGCCGGACCTGATCTCGATCGGCTTCCTGCTCTCGCTCTGGTCCGGCTCCCGCGCCCTCTACATCTTCATCGACACCATCACCGTGATGTACGGCCTCGACGGCAAACGCGGCCTGGTCAAGACCCGGCTGATGTCGCTCGGCCTCTACCTCGGCGCGCTGGTGATCGGCTCCCTGGTGCTGCCACTGCTGGTCACCGGGCCCGGGCTGCTGATCAACACCTTCCAGAGCTGGGCCGGAGTGATCACCTCGCTCTACTGGCCCGCCGCGATCATGCTGCTGATCGTCTTCCTCACCACCCTCTACCATGTGGCCGTCCCCGTCAGCACGCCCTGGCGCGAGGACATCCCCGGCGCGCTCGTCGCCCTCCTCGTCCTGGTGGTGTGCAGCGTCGCCCTGCGGCTCTACCTGGTCAGCTCCGTCGAAGGCCACTCGGTGTACGGGCAGCTCGCCGCCCCCGTCGCCGTACTGCTGTGGATCTTCGTGGTGGCGCTCGCCGTCCTGATCGGCGCCGCGATGAACGCCGCCATAGACCGCCGCTGGCCCGCCGTCGAAACCGCCGACGCCCGCGCCGAGGTCGAACGCCTCACCGAGGACGCCGCCGTCCAGCGCGGCCGCGAGGCCGCCACCCGCCGCGCCGCCGAACGCGCCGAACGCACCCGCCAGTTCGGCCTCGCCGAAGGCCACGACGAGGACCTCTTCGACGAGGACGACGACGAGCCGGTGCCGAGCGAGTACCCCGAACGCTGGGCGAGCTTCCTCCCGCACGACGACGTCAAACGCCGGCTCGGCCGGGTGCGGCGGCGCAAGTAGCTCCTTCGGTTTTGGTCGAGCCCCGCCCCGCGTCGTGGTGGTTTCTAGGGGTCGTTGCAACACGTGGTCGGTTGTTTAGGCTGCGATGAGTTTATGCAGGCGCTCGGCTGGGGTTTCCCAGCCGAGCGTT
>NZ_JBIUCB010000035.1:0-47068 GCF_044593455.1 Kitasatospora sp. NPDC051984 | reverse complement strand
AGATCGAACCGCACGGCCCCATCGAGACCGAAGCAGCCCGCCGCCTCGCCGACGACCTCAAGAACGAGTGATCACCCGATTACCCAACACTTTCTCAGGCGCTCGGCTGCCTGGTCGTGGTCACTGGCCGAGACCCGATGCCCGCCCTGGAGGCCGTCGGCGCCGTCCACCACCGCCTCGGACCGATGCCGCCCACGCACGGCATCCAGCTGCTGGCGCGGATCGTCGGAGAGGAACGCACCCGCCGCGACCCCGCGGGAGCGGCGGCGCTCGTCGACGCCTACGACGCCACGCCGCTGGCCATCGTGCTCGCCGCCGGCGAACTCGTCCTGCAGCTGGACCTGCCGCTGCGCACCGCCCTGCCTGAACTGTCTCCGCCCGTCGGACCGATGCGATCGGACGATCCCGTGCGTACCGCCGCCACCACGGCCCTCTCCGTCTTACCGCCGCACGACGCCCGCTTCCTGCAACGGCTCGCCCTGATACCGGCGCCGGACGTCGACGTCGCATCCGCCGCGGCGGCCACCGGCACCACCCGCGGGCAGGCCCAGGCACACCTGGCCCAGCTTGTCGGGCGGGGGCTGGTCGCCGCCACCCTCCGCGTCGCCGGCCGTGGAGACGTCTTCACGCTGTGGCCCGCGGTCCGCGCCGCCGCGGCCGAGGGCGTGGGACGCGCGAGCCAGGCGGCCATCGAGACCTCCGCCGGCTACCTCGCGCACCTTCTGCAGGCGGCCCGCGCCTGCGCGGAGATCCTCTCCCCGCACCAGCCGGTCCTGCCCCGCCCCGACCTCGGTGAGCCCCTCGCGCCGGTCCGTTTCAACGGCCGCCACCAGGCGCTGGCCTGGCTGGAGGCCGTCGCCCCCGCCGTCAGGCCCGCCCTGGACGCCGCCGTCTCCCACCACCCGGCGGTCACCTGCGCCCTCGTGAGCGACCTGCGGCCGCTCTTCGACCTGGTGCCGGACGTGGAGATGCGGATCGCCGTGCACGAGGAGGGTCTGCGCGCCGCGCACCGCTGGGGCGACGCGGCGGCGGTCCGCGAGATGTCCCTCGCCCTCGCTCAGAGCCTGGTCGCAGGCGAGCGACACATGGACGCCAGCGACCATTACATGCAGGCCCTCACACTCGCCCAGGCCGAAGGCGACCGCGCCGGCGTCGCGCAGTGCATCACAGGCATCGGCGCGGCCCTCCACGACGCCGGCTGGTACACCGAGGCCGAGCCCAACCTCCTCGAAGCCGTCGTCCTCCTGCACGAGCTCGGCGATCACCGGGGCACCGCGCTCGCCGAGATGCTCCTCGGCTCCGCCACCGCTCGCCGGGGCGACACCGACCGTGCCCTGCCGATCCTTCACCACGCCCACGCCGCGCTCGCCGGTCTCCAGCCTCCCGACCCGGTCAACGCCGCCCGCGCGCTGGCCCGCCTCGGCGAGGGGTACTCGATCGCCGGCCACCACGACGCCGCCGTCGCCGCGCTCACCCGGGCCCGGCGCGAGGCCGCCGACGCGGGCGACCGCCACTGGATCGCCCACACCACCGAATTCCTCGGACAGGCCGCCGAACGCGCCGGCAACCTGGAGATCGCCGTCGGCTGGTACACCTCCGCCCGCAACCACTACGCGGGCCTGGTCAGCACCCGCGACAAGATGCGCCTGGACGACCGGATCGCCCAACTCGCGCCCGGAGCCGGGCCGACGAGCGCCCCAGCCCGCTCCGGTGCCCGCGTTTTTGCGCCCGCCGCACCGGCCGATATCGCCCTCGTGCTGGACTTCAGCCCGGCCTCGACCGAGGGAGCCTTATGAGCAGCACGCCGAAGTCCGCCGGGGAGGTCTCCGACAGCGAACAGCTGCTGTTCGGCGGTCCGATGCGCTACGACTACGGGTGGGCCAAACACGAGATGGCCAGCGGGACGGTGACGTTCTGGGCGGTGGCGCGCCAGATGCCCCGGTTCCTGCGCCTGGCCGGGCGGATGGCCTGGCAGGCCGACCGGCGGGCCCTGGCCACACTGGTCGGCGCCGAGGTACTGCGGGGGCTGGCCGCGGCTGCCGCACTGATCGCCACCAACCGCGCCCTGTCCGCGGTTCTCGCGCCAGGCGAGGTCGGACAGGTCCTGCGCGCGGCGCTGCTGGCCGTCGTCGTCGTCGGCGTGCTGGCCTCGCTGTCCTCGGTCCTGTCCGCGGCGTCCTCCTGGGCGGGCGGACGCCTGGAGCCGGCGGTGTTCCGGCGGGCCACCGTCGAGTTCCTCGGGATCGTGAGTCGGTCCGAGCTGGAGGCTATTGAGGACCCCGAGTTCCTGGCGGAGGTCGACAGCGCCTGCTGGGGCGCGATGTCGCTGCAGAACATCATCGGCCAGGCCACCTCCGTCCTCACCGCGGCCCTTTCCCTCGCCTCCGCCGCCGGGGTCCTGTCCGTCCTGTACCCCGCGCTGTTTCCGATGCTGCTGTTGATCACCGCGCCGCGCGGCTGGGGCGCCGTCCTCACCGCCCGCCGCCAGTACACATCCACCCGCGCCTGGCTCCAGCACTCCCGAGCAAGCACTGCCCTTGCCGACATGATGATCCGCCCCTACTCGGCGGCCGAGCAGCGCGTCCACGCCAGCGGCCCGTTCCTGCTCCACCACTACACGCGGATGGCCACCTCCGCCGAGCAGGAGCAGGCCCGACTCGCCGGTGCCCGCGCCCGCACCGACCTGCTCACCGCGGCCCTGTCCGGCCTCGCCACCACCGCGGCGTTCGCCCTGCTCGGCTGGCTCGTGGTCGACGGCTCCATCCCGCTTGCCGCCGCCGGCACCGCCGTTGTCGCCATCCGCACCGGGTCGGCCAGCATCGGCGGACTCGTCTCCCAGATCAACCACCTGTACGAGGAATCGCTGTTCGTCCGCGACCTCGACCAACTGCGCAGCGAAGGCCACCGCCGGGCGATCCCCACCGGCGGCGCCCCGCTTCCCGAACGCCCCGAGACGATCACCGTCGAGGAGGTGTCGTTCACCTATCCCGGCCGCGACGTTCCGGCGCTGGACAAGGTCAGCCTCAGCATCGAACGGGGGAAGGTCGTCGCCCTGGTCGGATCGAACGGCTCCGGCAAATCCACCCTGGCCAACATCCTCTGCGGCGTCTACCAGCCCCACCGGGGCAGGGTGTGCTGGGACGGCGTCGACACCGCCGCCGGCGACCGCCACCAGCAGTTCCGCAGCGTCGCCCTGCTCGCGCAGAACTTCCAGCGGTGGATCTTCACCTTGCGGGCCAACCTGCTCCTCGGCCGCCCCGAGGTCCCCCTCGGGCAGGAGCAGCTGGACGCCGCCGCCGACTACGCCGACCTCCAGCCTGTACTCGACGAGCCGCCCCGCGGGTGGAGCACCCTGCTGGCCAAGGGCTTCGAAGGCGGCGTCCAGCTGTCCGGCGGCCAGTGGCAGAAGATCGCGCTCGCCCGGACCCGCCTGCGCCTGACCACGCCCGACCAGGAAGGCCGCCTGCCTGCGCTGGTCGTCGTCGACGAGCCCACATCCGCCCTCGACCCGCAGGCCGAAGTCGCCGCGTTCGAACAGATCCGCCAGCTGACCAAACTCGGCGTCACCGTCGTGCTGATCACCCACCGCCTCGGCGCCACGGCCAAGGCCGACCAGATCTTCGTCCTGGACCACGGCCGGCTCATCGAGGAAGGCACCCACGCCGACCTCATGACCTGCCGACCCGCCACGCACTACCGCGAGGCGTACCTGCTGCAGGCCCGCCAGTACGAGACCACCGTCCCCGACCAGACCCGCGGTCGCGACGGCGCCGACACCCACTGATCCCGATCGGAGCACCAGATCAGCCGGTGCTCCCCTCTTCCTCTCCTGGAGACACGATGACGGAACCGCTGCGGGGACCGGACCCGAACACCGGCCCGCCCGACCCGTTCGTCGCAGGAATGCCCCCGGTCGGCTGGCAGTACGAGGCTCTGCCGGTGCTCCGGGCGCTGGCGGCCGACGAGCCCTCAGCGCAGAAGCTGGAGGTGGCCGGATCCGCTCGCGACGAGCGGACGCTCGACGTCTGGTCCGACCTGGACGTCCTGGTGACCGCCACTAGCGACCCGCAGCCGATCGCCGACCGGCTCGCACTGGCCGTGACCGCCGAACTCGGCCCCCTGTACGCCAGCAGCCGATCCGTCGGCGACCAGGAAGCCGGCGTGCGGCTGGTCCTCGCGGACCTTCGGCGCATCGACCTCACGGTCCGCGCCACCCGCGCCACCGCGAACCCGCCAGCACTGCCCGACACCGGCGGCCCTCTCGCGCGGATCGCAGCGGAGTACCGCTTCGACGCCGTCCTCGCCGCGTTCAAGACCGCACGCCAGGACCTGCTCATCGGCGCCCACCTCGTGCTCCAGCTCCCCCGGCACCTGCTCGTCGCAACCATGATCCTGCGCGACCGCGAAACCGGCACCCGCCACCACCGGCACGGCAGCCCCGAGTGGAACACGTGGCTGGAGCGCCTCGCGGCGGTCGCCCCACCTGACAGCGCGACCACGATCACCGCCTCGATCCGCCACCACACCCACGTTCTTCAAGAACTCCTCGCCGTCCACGCCCCCGAACTGGCCGCCGACGACGAACCGCTGCACCGGCTCCTCACCGCCGTCGACCGGAACACGCGCACCCACACCGCCCACCGGTCCGACACCTGACCGCCCACCACCCCTGCCGCCGAAAGAACTCACTGTGCCCCACTCGCCCCTGCCGCGCCCGCACTACCTGGCCGTCCTGCCGCCGACGACCGTCGACCCGACCGCGGCAAAGGAGACGGCGCCTCGATGACCGCCACCACCACTCCGTCCGGCCCGCTCGCCGACGCGCTCGCACGCCTGCCCCTCGTGGCCCGCCCGACCCCCGTGGCTCCACGGTTGGAGCAGCGCGTCGCCGAGCTCGACGAACTCGCGCGCCAGACCGCCGAGACCGGTGACACGGACCTCGCCACCGCCATCCACCACCGCGCCGCCGTCCTCGCCTTCGACCGCGGCCATGCGGGCGCGGCGTACGGGCTGTGCGATCTGCACACGCACCTGTTCCTGGCCGGCAAGCCGCTGGACGGCATGCGCGCCGTTCAGGCACTGACGCTCCAGGCCACCGCCGCCGACCTCCTCGTTCGCGAAGGAAGGGCGCAGCAGGCGCTCTCCCTGTTGGCCGAGGTGGAGAGGGCGATCGCCGGGAACCAGGACGCCGCGCTGCCGGGGCGGAGCCTGTTCCTGGCCGGCCTCACGACCGACCGGTCCGCCCGCGACGAGGTACGCGAGTGGTGGGCCGGCGTGCGCCTGGCCCACGGCACCCGCGCCCTGCTCGCCGACGGCCGCTGGGCGCAGGCCCGCCGCCACACCGAGACCGACCGGATGTGGCAGCCCGCCCTCGGGGACGCGCAGCAGATCGCCGTGATCGCGATGGCCCTCGACGGCAAGCACGTGTCGGCGCTCACGCTGATCGACGAGGCACCGGTCTCCACGCTGTGGGAGCACGTGGTGGCCGAGGTGCTCAAGGTCTCCTGCGCGCTGATCGCCGACGGCAGCGCCACCTACGAACAACTGGTCGCGATGTGCGACACGCACGACCCCTACAACCCCAGCGGCGACCCCCTGTTCGACACCCAACTCACGCTGACCGTCGTCGATCTGCTCGCCGCCGCCGACAGGCCGGGGCCCGCCCGCCAGTACTACAAGGTCGCCACCGAATGGGCGCTGGCCGCGCAGGAGGGCTACAGCGCCCGGAGCGTCCTGGACCACAACCTGGCCGCCGGCCTTCCCGAAGGCCACTGGCGGGAGCTGACCGCGATCACCGAACGCGCCGGACTGCGCGCCACCGCCGTGCCGCCCGACCTCGACGAACGCATCACCGCCGCCGTCCTCCGGGCGGGTGCGGCCATCACCGCCGCCGTCGCCGGCGACCGGACCTCCCCGCCACCGCGGCCATGAGCGCCCGCCCCTGCCCGCCGCCGGCGCGAGCACCCCCGCAGCCGGCCCGGCGCATCCCCCGGCGCGCCGTCCCACACACCCGCGACAAGGAGACCGAACCCGTGAAGAAGAAGCCCATGAGGGCCGGCACCCTCAACATGGAGCACTTCGGCCAGAAGACCGACAGCAAGGGCAACGTGAACACGGACCGCTTCTGGTCCATCCTCGGAACGCTGGCCAAGCTCGACCTGGACGTCCTGTTCCTCCAGGAGATGACCTTCCGCCACCGCAACGGCGGACGCCTGCGCTTCGCCGCCGAGAACACGCTCGGCATGCGCTCCTTCCTCTCGCCTACGCCCGCGCACGCCGACGGCGAACGCGTCAACCCTCCAGGCCTGTTCATCCGCCCCGGCGTCTTCGAGATCGTCGGGGAGTGGCCGCAGCGCAGGGGGTGGTACACGCCCCCGGCCGCGATCAGCGTCCGCTACCGCAACGCCCCGTCCACCCTCCAGCTCGCCTCAGCCCACCTCAGCTACCAGGGCCCCGAGATGCGTACTGCGGAAGCCCGGATGATCACCACCTGGCAGACCCAGGGCCAGGCCGTGATGGCCGGCATGGACGGCAACTCCAACCTCTTCTCCGCGGTCGAGCACAACCCGCTGCCCGACTGGCCGAACATCCCGGACACCACGCACCGGGCGCACCGCACCCGTGACGGCCTCACCTCCGACACCACCCCGCACGACATCCTCACCGCCGCCGGCCTGCACGACGCCGCCGAGTACGCCGCCACCCACCTCGGCCAGGCGAACGCCACCGCGCCCACCGCCAGCATGTACGCGGCCACCAACGCCCGGCAGGGACCGCCCCAGCGCATCGACTGCATCAAGATGTCCCGCGCTCTGCTGCCCGCCATCGTCCAGGTCGAGGTGATCGCGCTGGAAGGCACTGACCATGCCCTGGTCGTCGCCGACGTCGACCCGGACGGCCTGGAGACCGGCCTCCACCTCCACGCCGAACACGACTACCGGAAGCCGCTGTGGACCCCCGACGCGCCGCCGTTCCGGATCGGAGCGTGACCCGCATGGCTACCGACTGGAGCATCGCGGAGAGCGCATCCGTCCCGAAGACCGGACCGGACACGGGCCCGGGCGAGGACCGCCTGCTCGTCCGCGACGACGACGGCCTCGTGCTCGTCGCGGTGATCGACGGCGCGACCGACAAAGCCGGCCGGCGCTACGAGGGGCGCACCGGCGGAGAACTGGCGGCCGACTGCGTCGAGGACACCCTCCGACATGCGCTCCTGCCCGTTGCCGGGGGCCCGGCGGGCCTGGTGGCCGCGATCACCGCGGGCCTCACCCGGACTCGCCACGCCTTCGGGGTCGACCCCGACGACCCCGTCGCGCCCAGCGCCGTGGCCGCCGTCTTCCTCCCCGAACAGGAAATCGTCGTCAGGGTGGGCGACGTCCACCTCGCACTGCGCCGCGGCGACGCCTGGCAGCAGATGCCCGCGCACAAGGAGATCGACGACCAGGCGGCCCACATCCGCGCCGCCCACCTGACCAGGTGGATTCTGGGCGGCACACCGGAGGCGGACCTGGCCGCCAACGACCCCGGCCGCGAACTGATCCTCCCCAGGCTCGTGCAGCAGCACCTGTTCGCCAACCGGCCCGGCGGCCACCCGCTGGCGTTCGGCGTCCTGGACGGCAGGACCGAAGTGCCGCCGGAGTTCGTCGAGGTCTTCGACACCGCCGGGGCGGACGAGGTCGTCCTCGCCACCGACGGCTACCTCGCGCCGCACCCCACGCTGGCCGAGGCCGAGCAGCAGCTGCGCGCCTCCCTGCTCGCGGACCCCCTGCGCATCGGCACGCATCCCGCGACCAAGGGCGTGACCCCGGGCAACGTCAGCTTCGACGACCGCATCTACCTGCGGGCCGTACGGCACTCATCGCGACAGGCGGGCGCCCCCCGGACCGCCCAGGACCAGGCCCCCACCAGCCACATGTTGCCCGCTTCGAAGGAGCACTGATGGAAACCCGCCCGCCCGAGACCATCCGCTTGGCGACCTACAACGCCTACAAGCTCGGCACCGGCGAGTTCGGCACTCCCCGCTGGCAGGCCCGTGTGGACGCGATCCGCGAGATCGGCCCGGACGTCCTGTGCCTGCAGGAAGTCCTCGTCCCCAGCGCCCGGCGGCAGCACGAGAGCGCCGCCGACGCGGCCGAGCGGCGCGACCGGGAAGCGTCCGCCGTCATCGCAAGGTTCGCCGCCGACTGCGGCCTGAGCGCAGCGATCTCCGACGGGACCGCCGACACCGCCATGGCCCCGGGAGTCGGCCACCTCTGGTACACCGCCATCCTGTGGGACCCGACCACGGTCCAGCCGGTGCCGGGCACCTTCCGGGCGTTCGGCGCACCCGACTTCCACCACGGCCTCACCACTCTCCAATTCGACGTCGGCGCCGCCGAAGCGCTCCTGGTGCTCTCGTACCACGGCGACCCGTTCCGCCCGGACCAGCGCGCGAACGAAGCCATCCGCATCAAGGGCTTCCTGCGATGCACCGGCGGAGCCCGGCCCGCCGTGGAGGCCGGCGACTTCAACGGCCTCTCGGCCGCCCAAGTCATCGGTCCGGACGGGCGGACGGCCTACTACGACGGCGAACCGTACGCCGACCAGACCCACGACGACCTGGAGTACCAGTGCGTCCCGGAGACCATCGGCACCACCAACCGGGCAGACCGTCGGCAGAGCGAGGTCCTGCTGCGCGGGGGCTTCGCGGTGGACGCCGCTGCGCACCTCGGCGCGCCGTGGAAGCCGGTGTCCGGCCACTGGCCCGACGGCACGGGCGACCCGTCCCCGTGGGGCGAACGCCGCATCGACCTCATCCTCGCCACCCGCCCCGTCGCGCGCGCCCTCATCTCGTACAGCGTCCACGCCACCGAGGCGAGCACCGCGGCGTCCGACCACCTGCCCGTCTACGTCGACCTCCGGCCGGCCGACATCCGAACCGACAAGGAGGCACCGTGCGAAAGTTCATGAACGGAAAAGCGTGGGGCACCACGGACAGCCCCGATGAGGACTTCGTGCGCGCGCACGTGCTGTGGCTGCCGAAGGAGCCGCAGGTCTTCGCCTACTTCGCGCGCATCGCGGAAATCACCAGCCAGTATCCGGAGATCATCACCACGATCCCCGCCCCCGACCTCCACATGACGATCCAGCAGATCCGGCCCCACACAGCCGACGGAACCCGCGTCGACGACGCGCTGCTCGACCGCGCCGCCGACGCCCTCCGCCGACAGCTCGCCGACCTGCCTCCGTTCCGCATCGAAATCGGCCCGGCGAGAGCGGCCCGCGCCGCCGGCATCGTGGAGATCTGGCCCGAGGACAACGTCGCCGAGCTGTACCGGCGCGTGCGCGCCGGCCTCACCGCCGGGGGACTCGAACTGCCCCCGGCCGAGGAGCACTTCTGGCCCCACATGTCCTGCGGCTACAGCGTCCAGGACACTGACACGCCCGAACTGGCCGCCCGGTCCGACCTCCTCGCCAACGCGCTCGGCCGCAGCATCAGGCCCGGCATCCGCACCAGCGCCACCGTCTCCAGCATCTGGCTGGTGTGGGAGCGCCAGCACCCGGAACCGCTGCCCCGCTACACCTTCGACCGCATCCACGAGATCCACCTCGCCCGGCCCTGACACCGGACGACTCCCGACCCGACCTGTCTCTTCCGCCCGGGCGCAGTCCGGCCGCAACCTGCATGGACGTTCATCCCGCCCGGACTGCGCCCGGGCGGCGAGCCACGGCACCACCGAACTCGAAGGACCGCAGAAGTAATGACTCTCAGGTACACGATCACCGCCGAGCCGGAGGCTCCGGAGGGCCGGCGATGGACGAGCAACACTGTCGTCGCGGTCGGGGTCATCGGCCTGATCGCCGGTATATGGCTGGCGAACCACTTCGGCACCGGTGCCCCTGCGGCCCCCGCCAGTCCCTCCAGTTCCGTCCCGCCGGCGACCGCTCCGGCCACCGCCGGGTAGGGGAACGCCGACGTCCGACCCGGCCGGACGGCGCCCGCCCGGCCGAACCCGCCGATCACCACGCCCACATGGAGGAGACCATGAACAGCCCCACCACCCCCGACGCGGAGCGCGCCTCCACCGGCCCGGCCGCCTCCCGGTCCGCCCGGTCCGCGCTGCTCCAGAAAGGCACCGGCCCTACCCAGGCCGCCTTCCGCGGACTCTACGAGCAGACCCGGCATTACGAGGGCTACAGCCCCGCGATCGTCTGGGGGAACCTACAGACCCGTGCCTACGCGACGGAGGTCCTGCGCCTGGTTGTCGACCTGCACCAGATCCCGCGCGACATCGAGGCCGGCACCGCCGAACGCCTCACCCGCGCCAAGTACCTCGGCCAGGACGGACGGATCTACCACGTCCTACTCGGAGAACAGGCCCTGCTGACCGGCATCGGCGGTCCCGACGTCATGCGCCCCCAGCTCGAACACCTCCTCGACGCCCTGTCCGTGCCCGGCCTCACCCTCGGCGTCATCCCCGCCCGCGCGCCGCTCGACGTCTACCCCGGCGGCAGCTTCGGCATCTTCGACACCAAGCGCGTCGAGGTCGAGGGCTACCGCGGCAGCGAGACGATCCTCGACAACCGCGTCCCCCTCTTCCACCGGGCATTCGACCGGCTCTGCCGGTCCGCGGTGTACGGAGAGGACGCCCGTGCCCTCATCACCGCCGCCCTCCGCAGCACCTGACCGCGACTCCGCCGGACCCGACACCCCTGACCCCTAAGGACCCTGCCCGTGACCACCCCTGCCCTGTTCGACGTCCAGACCGGCGAGCGCGCCGGCCGGACCGACCGGCCCAGCGAGGACCGCATCCTCTCCACCCCCTCCGGTGACGCCGTCGTCGTCCTGGACGGAGTCTCGACCCTCAGCGACGACAAGCCACGGGGCGGCTGGTACGCCGAGACCCTCGGCCGCCTGCTGATCGACCGGCTCACGACGGGCGCCGATGCAGAGCTGCCCGAGATCCTGCACGACGCCATCGCCGAGATCACCCGAGCGTACGGGCTGTCGCCGGGCGCGTCGCCGGCCGCGACGGTGTCGATCGTGCGCGTCCGCGGCCAGCAGGTGGAGGCCGCCGTTCTGGGCGACAGCCCCGTCGTGGTGATCGGCCACGACGGCTACGAGGACGTGCACACCGACACCCGCCTGGCGACGCTCGTCGAGTCCTGGCCTCAGGCCGCCCTCTACCGCCGCCGCCTGGCCGACGGCACGGGCTTCGACGACCAGCACCGCCAGCTCCTGCGCGAGCTGCGCGACGAGCAGATGGCCTGGATCAACGAGCCGGGCGGCTACTGGGTGGCCGAGGCCGTGCCGGAGGCCGGCCACCAGGCGCGCACCGCTTCCTGGCCGCTCGCGGACGTAGCCCAAATCCTGATCGCCACCGACGGCGTCTCCAGTGCGGTCGACGACTACCGCCTGTACACCTGGCCGAAGATAGCCGCCGCCTGCCGAACCAAGGGCGGTCCGCAGGCCGTGGTCGACGATGTCCACCTGATCGAGCAGCGCGACCCGAACGGCCGCGCGTTTCCCCGCTACAAGCTGTCCGACGACAAGGTGCTGGCGTCCCTCGCGCCGGTCCGCTCCGACGAGTAGTCAACCAACCTGACCCGGGCCGGATTTCGGTTTGCCTTCCGGTCCGGGCCGGTCTCCGCGCCCGGGCCAACCGCCCCGCTACGCTGCACGAGCCACTCCCGTCACTCCCGTATTTCGCCGACGTCCCGACCAGCACCAGGAGCCCCGTGATGCCACCCACTTCCCGGCAGGGCGAGATCTGGGACGCCGCGCGGCGGCGTGCCACCGACGCGACCGCGGCATCGCGGAGCACCGTCGGGGAACGTGTCGACGAGAACTGCTGGGACGACGTGGCGATGCGCGGCATCGTCGCGATGGCGCTGTACGCGGTGCACCTGCGCGACGGCGCCGCTGTCGAGGAGATCCGCTGGCAGGACGTTCTGTGGCTACTGCAGGACGACCGGGCCCTCCAGGCGTTCCTGGCGGAGATTCTTCCGCGCCACGGTCACGACCTGTCGCACACCGCCGCGGGAGGAGACCCGGTGGCCGACTGCTGGCGCTGGCTCACCCGGACCTGGGACCCGAACCTGCCCGGAGAACTCGGTCTGCGCGACACCGTCGCGCTGCTGGCCGGCGACACCGCGCCCGCCGAACGGCTGAACACCGAACGCCCGAAGCGCCGGTGGGACGGGATGAACAGGGGCATCGGCGGAGGGCCGGACCCCGCGATCGAGATCTGCACCAGATGGGCAGCCGGCGTCGTTGAGGACGCCCTCGCCGCCGATTGCAGCGGCCTTCACCGCCACGACCGGGCCGAGGTCACCGCAGGCGAGTTCACCGGGCACCGCGGCTACGTCCGCAGCACCACGTGGGACGTCGACGACGCCGACCGGAGCATCGACGGCCCCGCCGGCTACATCCTCGACCTCGACAACGTCGCCGAGGACCAGTACGTCCCCGCCGAACACGTCCGCGCGACTGAGGACTTGGCCTGGCCCGAACGCCCCGCCGACACCCCCAAGGCCGACCGGGCCCGTCTCTCCCACCGGCCCTCCCCGGAGGCGCCAGAGTCCTGCGCCGACCACCTCGACCAACTTCTCGCCCGGGCCACGACCCCCCTCGCCGTCGCTGACGACCTGCGCGACGCGATCGCCGGAGCCGCCCGCTGGTCCTCCACCCGAGCGGAATGGGGCGCCTCGCCCCACCCCCGCCGGCTCACCTGGCACGTCGTCTGCCACACCTACTTGGCGACCTCGTGGCCGACCCTGCCGCAGCACCCCGTCGCGGACCTGTACGAGCTCATCCTCACCCGCCACGCCGACGACCCCACGCCAGTCCACCACGTCGCGTCGACCGCCGCCGACATGCTCCTCCTGCTCGACGAGCACACCGACGCGCCCTGACCGTTGCAGCACCGCCGAACGGTGAACACACAAGGCTCGCATCCGTCGTGAGCTCGACCGCTTGGCCGCGGGTCAGTGACGCATTACGGTTCCGGTCATGTCTCAGCGTCAGCTTTCCGACTTGGCCGGCGGTCTCCGCTCGGATCACCTGAGGTTCCTGCGGTCGGCGGACAGCCGGATGCTGTACAGCCACTTCGAGTCCGAGGGCCACCCACTTCTGTGCCCGGCCCGCTGGGCGGACCTCCCCCGCAGGGAGAGAATCGACCGGGTCCTGGCGGCCGAGGACCGCCGTGTCACCGGGGGCGCGACATTCGTTCTCGACACCCCCGTGGTGGACGCTGTCCGGGCCCTGGCCTCGGACCGATCGCTGCCGCTGATCTTCACCGAGGACGTCCTGCCCGCTTCGTCCGGACTGCTCGTCACCGCCGCCCCTCTGTACGACGCCGGCACATATTCGATCGTGGCCGCCTCCTGGGGTCCGGCCATGGAGGGCTTCGGCCCCGGCGTGCACCTGACCTGGTGGTCCGACGGACGAAGCGTCAACAACGGCGTCATCCCCCTCATGCGGGACTTCGAGCTGCACCTGCCCTACGCGCCCCTCCTCGACACCCGCCTGACCGAGGCGACCTTGCCGGACGACCTCACCTACTCCGCCGAGCCCCTTCGGGCCGTCGTCGCAGCCTGGTACGCACTCACTGACCCCACCACCGAACTCTCCGACCAGCGGCCCTCACCCGTCATCGGACGCGCCCTGGCAGCACAGAAGGCCAAGCAGCGCACCGTCCGCGTAGCCACCACCGTCTCGGCCGACACAACCCGGCAGGCGATCCTCACCCGGGCCACCACCAAGCACTCCTGGCTCTTCGACACCTACGGCCCGCAGATCGGCGGCATCGACCCGGAAACCACCCCGCCACCGGCCCGGCTGTCCCACGGGCCCTTCCCCGAAGACCTCGACCACCAACTCCCCCCGGACCTCCACCACGCCGCGCAGCTCTACCGCGAGGTCGCCGACCGCTGCCACCGGCGGGAGACGGAGATCTTCCAGCAGTACCCCGGAATCCTGGAACAACTGGAAGAACTACGGGTCCGCGACCACGGAACATGGGAACCGTGGTGCTGGATGCCCGTCGGCGAGATCGCCCACTGGCTCATCCAGCAATGGCACACCCCCAGGCATCAGGCATTCCGAGACGCCGAACGAATCGCCGCCATCGGCGCCTGGCGCAGCGGCGGACGCCACGTCCTGCTGCACGGCGGCCCCCGCTACGCCCTGCCGCCCAGCGCTCAGGTTCCGGTGCGAGAGCTTTTCAACCTGCCGGTGCGAGGGATCGGCATCGTCACCGAGGACGGCACTCAAACCCGTGTGTCCCTCGCCTACCTCAACCAGCGCGCCGGCCGTGATGACGCCGAACTGGTCCTCATCAGCGACGAGTGGGAGCGGGGGCGCAGCTTCCGAGACCTGATCAAGACCACGCTGTTCCTCACGGACGGCCAGAACCTCACCGAAGCAGTCAAGGCCACTGGCCAGCACTACGACGAGGTCGACCGGGCTGCCGGACGGGCGGTGCCGCCGTTGCCCGGCGAAGACACGTTCCTTCAAATGTCCAGGTACATGGGCTGGTACACAGGCGCTCTGGCCGCCGCAAGCGCCCCCGGCGCAGCCGTGTACGACGTGGGTGCCGCTGCCGGACGCAAGCCCGCCGCACCGTGGCCACCCACAGCTGGCATGCTGCCGGAACTGGTGCTGTGGCGAATGCAGAGCAACGAGGAGAGCTAGCCAGGCCGCCCCCGGGAGCTGCCGGCTGATCATGTCGGTCCATCGCGTTCCACCGGACGATGGGCAACCTGAACGTGCAGGCGGTCGGTCGTGTCTACGACGCCCCGGGGCCCTGTGCTGGACACCATCAGGCCCGTGACCAGCAGCCACCGATCCCGCCCCCGGAGTCCTCATCGACGACACCTTGGCCACCATCGTCCCCGCCGGGTGGACTTCCTTCGCGGCCGGAGGTGCGCAGCACCGCGAGGAGTGTCTTGGCCACCGAGGCGGAGCAGATGTCCGGGGGTGGAAGGCTATCTGACGAAGTGCCGACAAGAGCGGTGCGTGTTCCGGCGGAGTGCCCGGCGGCTATGTCGCAGGGGGAATCGCCGACCATCCATGATCGAGCGAGGTCGAGTCGGAGGTCTTGGGCGGCCTGATAGAGCATGCCGGGTGCGGGTTTGCGGCACTGGCAGAGCCTTCGGAACTGGGCCACGCTGCCTTCGACGTGGTGAGGGCAGAAGTAGATCCCGTTCAGGCGGACGTTGTGGTCGGCCAGCATCGCGCCGAGTCGTTCGTGCATGGTGTGCACGGTGTGCTCGGTGAAGAACCCACGGGCCACTCCGCTTTGGTTCGTGACCAGAACGAGGACGAAGCCCGCCTTCTGAAGAGAGTGCAGGGCCGGCCCGATGTCGGCTTGCAGTACAAGGTCATCGGGCCGGGAGGGGTAGTGGCGCGGCTGCGTTACCGTGCCGTCGCGGTCGAGGAACACGGCCCGCTGAGGGTTCCTTCGGTCGCTCCTCATCCGGATGCATCGTTATGGAAGGACCCGAACAGCTCGGCGGCACGGGCTTCGACGGAGGCAGCCGAAGCAGCTGGCCTACTGGGCAGGGCCTTGTCGAGCATGGCCATATCCGCGCAGGTGAAGTACTGATATGCGGCCGTCACGGGATTCGGGACGAGCTCGAGATGCAGTGTGTATCCGGTGGCTTCGCGGTGCAGCCGGGCGCACCGCTGGGCGATGTCGGCGAAGGAGACGGCGATCCCGGTGCCGAGGTTGTAGACCGCGGCAGGTACCGAGGGTCGGGTGGTGGCGAGTTGGACGATGGTGGTGGCGACGGTCTCCACGGGGATGTAGTCGCGGGCGGCGGTGAGGGAGTCGTCGAACACGCGGATGCGGCCGGTGTTCGCAGCTTGGCGCAGGAGCTGGGACAGGATCGAGGCCATGGGGCCCTTGTCGGTTTCGTCGGGCCCGAAGACGTTGGTGTAGCGCAGCCCGATCCAGTCGAGGCCGGTGGCGTGACGGGTGCGCATCTGCTGGTCGAGGGCGAGTTTGGACGCCGCGTATGGGTTGAGCGGGCCGGAGCAGCAGCTGGGGTCGGTGTCGGCGTTCTCGGCGATGGGGGTTCGGTGGTGGAGGGTGCCGTAGACGGAGTGGGAGGAGGCGTAGATCAGCCGGGCGCCGCCGATGCGGCAGGCGTTGGCCAGGCGGAGCGGGCCGAGGGTGTTGGTCTCGTCCAGGTCGGGGCCGGCTGGGGCTCGGGTGTCGCTGTTGCCGGCCTGGTGGACGACCGTGGTGAAGCGGCCGGCCGCGATCTCGGCGAGGAGCGCTGGGTCGGCGAAGTCGCCTCGCCGCCAGCGGGCCGCTCCGGCGAGGTGGGTCGGTGTGGGGCGCAGGTCGACGGCGGTGACCTTGTGGCCGGCATGGTGGAAGGCGGTCACGGTGTGGCGGCCGATGAATCCGGCTGCCCCGGTTACCAGGACGCGGCTGATGCGGGTCATCGGGCGCCTGCCTGCTGGGCGACGTGCTGGATCAGGGTGGTGGTTGAGTGGCCGTCCAGGAAGGGCACGGTGACGACTTCGCCGCCCCAGCTCTCGACGAGGTCAGCCTCGGCGATCCGCCGACCGGCGTAGTCGCCGCCCTTGACCCAGATGTCGGGGCGGAGTTCTGTCAGCACCCTTGCAGGGGTGTTCTCACCGAAGACGATCACGCCGTCCACGCAGTCGAGCGCCGTCAGCAGCGCGGCGCGTTCGCGTTCGCCGATGACTGGCCGGTCGTCGCCCTTGAGTCGGCGTACGGAGGCGTCGCTGTTGATGCACACGATCAGGGCGTCGCCGAGAAGACGGGCCTGTTCCAGCAGGGAGAGGTGCCCGGCGTGCAGGAGGTCGAAGCAGCCACCGGCCCCGACGATCTTCCCGCCGCGCGCCCGTACGCGAGCCACCAGGTCCAGCGGGTCCAGCGGGTCCAGCAGGTCCAGCGGGTCCAAACTGCGCGGGGCGTGAGGCGTGGTCAGGGAGCTGGGGCCGCCTGCTTCGACGTAGCCGGTGGCGGCTTCAACGGCCGTGGCGATGGCGTGGGAGGGCAGGCGTCCCGTAGCGAGCGTCACGGCCGCGGTGACCGCCAGCTGGTCTCCGGCTCCGCACGTGTCTCCGGCGGTGGGCCTGCCGGGCACGGCCAGAGGGTGGCCCTCAGCATCCGCAACCAGGACGGCGCCGTCGCGGCCCCGGGTGATGGCAACCTGCTTGACGGGCCAGGCGGTCAGCAACTTGAGGGCGCGGGCGGTGTCGCCCGTGAGGTCGCACGTGCCGACACGGTCGGTGAACAGAAGGGCTTCGTCGCTGTTCGGGACGGCAAGTGCCGTACCGGGGACCGGATCTGTCCCCTTGGGGTGCGGGTCCCACACCAGCGGACGGTCGGCGGCCGCGCTGGTGAGGGCCTGGCGCAGTTCCTCGTGGGAGGTGATGCCGCGCCCGTAGTCGCAGACCAGGACCGCTGCGGCCTCGGCGAGCCGGTCGCGGACCGAGTTGGGCAGCGGCCCGAGCGGGAGCGGGTCGGCATCGGTGTCGAAGCGGAGCAGGGTACGGTCGGCGGCGCGAACGCGGGTCTTGACCGGGGTGGTGCCGCTGACGGCCAGATCGATGACCTCGATGCCGGCTTCGTCAAGGAGGGCACGCACCCGGCCGCTGGCCTCATCCTGGCCGATGCCGCACACGAGGGTGATCTTCCAGCCGGGTTCCCGGGCGGCGAGGACAGCGGCCAGCCCGGCGCCGCCCGGCCGGTCTGCGCTCTGGGCGCCGGAGAGGACGGGCACGGGGGCTTCCGGCGAGAGCCGGTCGGCGATGCCGGTGATGTCACGGTCCAGCAGGACGTCGCCGACGACCACCAGCCTTCGCGCGGCGTCCGGCTGCGCTCCGGTGGCCGCGGCCGGTTCGGTGAGGTGTGTGTCGACGGCCTGGCACAGCAGGTGTACGGCGACCAGGTGGCATTCCTGGACGGTGGCGACCTGGGCGGCGTCCACGCACACGGCCTGGTCGGCAGCAACGGCGAGCGGGTTCGGGGCCGGCCCGGTCAGTGCCCAGACGGTCAGGCCCGTCTCCCGGCCGGCCTGGGCGGCGGCGAGGATGTTCGGGCTGGTGCCGGAGGTGGAGAGCAGCAGCAGGACGTCGCCTGGGCGGCCGTGGGCGCGAACCTGACGGGCGAAGACCTGTTCGGGGCCGTAGTCGTTGGTGATGGCGGTGACCGAGGAGGAGTCGGCGTGCAGAGCGATGGCCGACAGCGGTGGCCGCTCGGCGCGGAAGCGGCCGACCAGCTCCGAGGTCAGGTGCTGGGCTTCGGCGGCCGAACCGCCGTTTCCCGCGACCAGCAGCCGGCCGCCTGCGGGCAGTCGTTCGGCGAGAGCGAGGCCCCAGTCCTGCAGGCGGCCGGCGTCGAGCAGGGGTAACGCGGCGGTGAGCGCTTGTATGTGTGCGCGGCCCGGGTGGGTCACGGGGCTCCCTCGGCGAACGAAGCGGTCGGGTGAGGATGGCTGGGGCGTCCGGCGCCGGACGCCCCGGGGCTTCAGTTGTTGGCCGGCCGGAATCGGGTGAACATCGGCCCGTAGGCGGCGAGGGCGGCGTCTCGCTCCAGGAACGGATAGTCGAGGAGCTTTTCGACGATGCGGTGCTCGGCAAGGAGTTTCTCGGTCTGCTGGAGCAGCACGGTGTCCCCGAGCTCGGTCAGGTGGACGCCGTCGCTCCACAGGCCAGCTGCGCCGTCGTCGGTGTTCGCGGGGGCGAGGTGTCGGGCGGCTGCGGTGAACGGTGCCCACATGTCGAGGAAGAGCGCGTCGTGGGCGGCGGCGGCCTTGGCGGCGGCCTCGTTGTAGCGGGAGAGCTCCGCGTTCATCTCTGCCACGGTGCCGGGGTCGTCGATGGGGCCGAACGGTGTCTCGGAGACGACGACGATCTTTCGGGTGTAGCCGCTGAGCTGGCCGAGCATGGTGTGCATGTGCTGGGTGTATTCGGCGAGGTCGACCGCCTCGGACATCCGGTTCTGGAAGCGGCGCCAGACGTCGTTGATGCCGCAGCCGAGGAACACCAGGTCGTAGTCGGTGCCGCTGGTGGCCCGGTCGCCTTCGACGGTGCTGGCAATGTCGCGGCTGGTGGCGCCGCCCTCGCCGTGATTGCGGACTTCCAGGGTGGCGTGCGGGAAGGCGGCGCGCAGGGAAAGGCTGAGGCGGTGGACCCAGCCGCGCGGGGTCCAAGCCTCGACCGTGACCTTGGAGCCGACCTCGGGGAGGTTGGCCTGGGTGGTCATCTGCGCGTTGACCGCCTCTAGGTGCTCCATGATGCTCGTGCCGAAGAAGCCGACGATCAAGGAGCGCCGGTCCTCGCGCGGTGCGGGCGCTCCGTCGAAGGTACGGCGGGCACTGGCCGGGACGCCGGTGGCGATGGTGTCGGGGGCGATGCTGTGGGAGACCACCGCGTTCGCGCCGATCAGCGCGTTCGCTCCGATGCGGACCCCGCCGGTAACGGTGACCTTGTTGGAGAGGATTGCGCCGGGCTCGATGATGATCGGCGCGGCGTCGAATCCGGATGCCCACGGCACGAGCTGCCCGGTGGGCACGTTCGCCCGGGTGCGGGGGCGGTGGTTGTGGTCGTGCAGGTCGACCATGTTCGAGAGCGCCGCGCCGTTGCCGATATGGATACCGGCCATGGCGGAGATGAAGGCGTGCTCTCCTATGGCGACGTCGTCGCCAATGGCGACGGTGGCGCCGCGGTGGACCTGGATGGTGGAGCCGCGGCGGATCAAGACCCGGTCGCCGAGGGTCAGGTGGGCGCCCTGGTCGATTTCGACCACGAGGTCGTCGGGCAGGTCGCAGTCGGCGCCGAGGGTGAGCGCCGCGCCGTACTCGGCGCGCAGCCTCTCGGCGACGCTCGGGGTGGCGGGAGGGGTCGTGCTGGTCATCGCGGGAATCGATCCTTCGGCTTGCTGTGGATGATGGCCAGGGCCGGAGTCAACGTACCGGCTGTGAGCGTTCAGTGTCGGACAGTCAGCTGGCGTGCTCCTTGCGGACGAGGAACGGGCCGATCGCGAGGGCGTCGAGCGGCCCGGCGGCGAAGGTGGCGACCGCGTCGCGCGGGGTGCACACGATCGGCTCGGCCTCGTGGTTGAAGCTGGTGTTCAGCAGCGCGGGCGGGCGGCCGGTCTGCTCCGCGAACGAGGCCAGCAGGCATGCGTAGGGGTCGGTGTCGTCGCGGGCGACGGTCTGCGGGCGCAGCGTGCCGTCGGTGTGCACGGCTGCCGGGATGAGCTTGCGGGCGGTCTCGGTGGCCTGCCGGGCGACAATCATGAACGGGTGCGGGGCGTCGGTGCCGAGCAGGTCCTGGCCGGCCTCGGCGAGCAGGGCGGGGGCCAGGGGACGCCAGGGTTCACGGTGCTTGATGCGGTGGTTGATGTGGTCGCGGGCGCTCGTGTGGTGGGGGTCGGCGAGGATGCTGCGGTGCCCGAGCGCGCGGGGTCCGGCTTCCATGCGGCCTTGGAACCAGCCGACGGTGCGCCCGAGCGCGATCTGCCCGGCAGCGGCCATCGGCAGGTCCTCGCCCATGTCACGGTAGGGCAGGCCGGACTCGTCCAGGAGGGCGCGCACGGCGCCGGGGGCGAACGCGGGGCCGAGGGCGGCGGTGGTCATCGCCGGGCCGGGCAGGGTGAGGTCGCCGCGGCGCAGCGCGGCCTCGAGGGCCGCGCCGATGGCGCATCCGGCGTCGCCGGCGGCCGGCTGGACGAACAGCTCTTCCACTTCGCGCAGTTGGGCGAGGCGGCCGTTGGCTGAGCAGTTCAGGCCGACACCTCCCGCGACGCACAGCCGGGTGGCGCCGGTGGTGGTGAGGGCGTCGCGAGCCAGCTCGGTCAGGCACTGCTCCAGCAGGCGCTGTGCGCAGGCGGCGAGGTCGGCGTGCTCGGGCAGGTAGCCGGTGTCCGGGATGATCCGGCCGCCGCTGTAGGTGCGGGCGCGGCGGTGGGGCGGGATGCCGAGGTCGGTGTAGGCGGCGGCGTACGCGGTTTTGAGGCGGCGGTAGTAGCGCAGGTCGGTGTACTGGTCCTCGATTCTCTCGTCGGGGCGGATGCCGTAGCTCGACAGGTCCAGGTGGTAGCCGCCGGCCCTGGGGGTGAGGAAGTCGAGGGTGTAGCGGTCGGGGTCGCCGTAGCCGGCCAGGCCCATGAGCTTGCCGGAGCTGGTCCAGTCGCCGAGCCCGAGGTGTTCGGCCACCGTCTCGTAGAACCAGCCCAGGGACTGGGAGAAGGGGAATTGGCGAAGGACTTTCAGGCCGCTGGTGGTGCCGTGGGCGAGGGTGGCGGAGACGCCGTCGCCGGAGCCGTCGACCACCAGGACGGCGGCTTCGTCGAACCCGCTGGGGTGGAATGCGGAGGCGGCGTGCGCGAGGTGGTGCTCGATCACGGTGACCTCGCGGGGCCGGTGGCCACCGAACAGGGCGGGGTCGAGGAGTTCGGAGATCAGGTCGGCGTCGGTGCAGGTGTCGCTGGGGGTGGGCCAGGTGGGGTTGAAGGCGATGGCGATCTCGTCCACGTCCTGAAGGGTGATACCGGCGTCGGCCAGGCAGTAGGCCGCGGCCACCGCGCAGGAGCGGGAGTCCTTGTGGTGCTTACGGCGGGAGAACCGCTCCTCCTCGGCGAAGGCGACGATGCGGCCGTCGATGACCAGGCAGGCGGAGGCGTCGTGGTAGTAAGGGCCGCCCAGTCCCAGCACGATTCCCAACAGGGATCACTCCTTCTTGCAGGTCGCCTCGCGCGGTGCCGGGCGAGGCGAGGCGGGTGGTCAGGTCAGGTGATCGAGGGTCGCCTTGAGGACGGCGGCCGGGTCGATGGTGTCCATGCAGCCGCCGACACCGCCGCAGGCGACCTGGTGGGCGCACGGCGAGCACGGCAGCGTCGAGCGCAGCGCGGTGATGTTGGTGAGGTGCTTGGGGATGACCTCGGCGCCGTTGGACGGCCCGAGCAGCAGAACCGTCGGCCGTTCGTGGGCGAGCGCGAGGTGGAAGCCGAAGCTGTCGCCGGTCACCACGGTGTCGACCAGGCCGGGCAGGGCGGAGGCCTCCTCCAGGGTCAGCGGCGCGTAGGCGACTTGGGATTCGTCGGTGCCGCGCAGTCGCAGGTGCCGGACCAGCGCCTCGCAGGCCTGCCGGTCGGTCGGGCCGCCCAGGATGGCCAGCTGCGCGCCGTGGTCCAGGAGCGCGTCGGCGAGGTCGGCCCAGTGGCGTGCCGGCCACAGCTTCGTAGGCAGCGACCCGCCCAGGTTCAGGCAGACCCGCGGGCCGGTGCGCTCGCCGAGCAGCCCGACCGCCCGCCGCCGTGCCGTTTCCGGCACGGCCAGGACGTACGGTTCGCCGGCGTACTCGTATCCGGCAACCCGGAAGTACAACTCCGTCCACGTCTGCGCGTTGGTGGTGGTGCGGTAGTCGTTCCAGGTGTTCTGCCGGAAGAACTGCTCTGCGGCCTCGCCCATCGGATACAGGCCGTGGTGGGGTCCGCCGAAGGCGAGCCCGGCCTTGTGCCTGGCCTCGATCCGGTCGACCAGGGCCGCCGCCGAGGGGGTCCGCTCGAAGGAGTACACCGCGTCGAAGCGGCGCGAGGGCAGCTGAGCGGCGGCCTCCCAGTCGTGGACGAGGACCTCGTCCACGTAGGGGTTCATGCGCAGGATCGGCGCGTTCGCGTCGTCTACGAGCCAGGTGACGTGCGCGTGCGGGTGCTCGTCGCGGATCTTCTTGGGCAGCGGAGAGGCGATGAGCATGTCCCCCAGCAGGCCGAGCATCACGATCAGCACCCGGAAGTCGACCGGGTCGTGGTGCGGGCACCCGTGGCAGGGCCGCCAGAACCGGCACGGCATCCCGCCGGCGAAGTGCCGGCAGTCCGGCCGTATCTCGAACGTCTCGAGCGTGTGGTCGGGGCCGTGGAAGGCGCCCCTGCCCGGGATCTGATCGGGAATCACGCGTCGCCTCCGATCCCGGCCGCGGCGAGCGCGATGCGCACGATCTGCTCGTCCGTGCCCTCGTCCGGCTGATACACCTCGGCCAGGGCCCGGGTGCGGGGTGCGACGTCGGCCGGGTCCTGGCCGTCGCGCAGGACGGCGGTGAACACCTCGGCCAGCTCGTCGATGCCGTCCTCGCGCATCCCGGCCCAGGTGACCTCCTGCAGGCCCAGACGCAGCCCGGCATCCGCGGTGATGTGCGGCAGTGGAATCGCGTTGACGACGATCCCGGCCTCGAACAGGCGGCGCGATGCCTGCTCGGCGTCCATCATCGGGGCGATGTCGATCCACAGCTGATGGCTCGCGGTGAACCCGGCCTTCTCCCCGCAGACCGTGAATCCGCGCCCGGCCAGCGCCGTGCCCAGGCGGCGGGCGTGGGAGACGGTGGCGTGCGCGTACTGGTGCCCGCGGGCGTCCATTTCGGCGGCGGCCACGGCCAGGGCGACGACGCCGGCCGGATGGTGGTGGGAGACGAAGTGCGAGGCGTGCTCGTCCAACCGGGCCGCGAGACCTTGGTCGTTGGTGGCCAGCACGCCCTTGTGCGGGCCTGGGTAGGTCTTGTGGGTGGAGCCGCCCAAGGTGTCGGCGCCCTCGGTCAGAGGGTTCTGCCAGGCGCCGCTGGCAATCAGGCCCAGGGTGTGCGAGGCGTCGTAGTGGATCACCGCCTGCCGGCCGACAACCTCGCGAAGTCCCGGCAGATCGAACGGGAACAGGCACATGAACGCGTCCAGGTACACCAGCTCCGGACGCGGCCCGGCGCCGAGTGCGCGAGCGAGGGCGTCCAGGTCGAGGGTGCAGGTGGCCGGGTCGACGGGAAGGTCCTTCATGCGCAGGCCCAGGCGGGTGCCGATGAAGCGGGTCGAGCCGTGGCCGCCGTCCCGCTCCGCAAGGTTGAAAACGCTCGCACCGGAGCCGGCGAGGGCGGAAAGCGCGACTGTCAGCGCGGAGACCCCGGAAACCGGCTTGAGGTTCAGGAACTCCGCGCCCAGCTGCGCACCGAGGAGCGCCGCGGCGGTGCGTTCGACGGCGACGAGGTCCGTACGGCCCGGCCACGCCCAGTTCTCGTCACCGTCCTCGGGGCCGGGGAAGGCGTAGCGGACGGCGGCGTCCATCAGGTGCGGGAGGCGGGCGGCCAACGACAGCCGGTTCTCGCTGGGCACCAAGTGCAGCCGGTGTCGGGCGGCCGCGTGCTGGGCGGCGGCCTGCCGCAGAACGGCGAGTGCCTCTGGCGGGGTGCGGGTCACGAAGTGGGCTCCTGGTCCAGGGCGAACGGCAGTGGGTCAATGGGGGCCTTGGCGGGCCGGTAACTGATCCGCGTCGGCGGGCCGGCGGGCAGCTGCGGCTGCCCGCGGTCCAGGGCGCAGGCCATGACGGCGAGTGCCATCAGCTCGGCGAGCGGCCGCCCCAGGCACGCGTGTGCGCCCCCGCCGAACGCCCGCAGCCTCGACCGGCTCGCCAGCCCGGCCAGGAAGCGTTGCGGTCGGAAGACATCGGGCTCAGGGAAGGTGTCGGGGTCGAAATGCCCGGCGGACGGGGAGTACGCGACCCGCGTGCCCGGCTCGATCCGGTGGCCGCCCAGCGCCACGGGGCAGACCGCCTGCCGCATCGACAGCAGGTTCGGCGCGTGCAGGCGCAGGGTCTCGGCGAGCACGGACGTCAGCACCGGCAGCGCCTCACGGGCCACCAGCAGCTGCGGCTCGGCCGCGACCGCGCGGGCCTCTGCCGCCGCGAGCCGGGCGTGCTCCCAGTCGTCGGCCAGCCCTATCAGGCACCAGGTGACCAGACTTGCCGTCGTCTCCCGGGCGGCGATCAGCAGCGCCAGCAGATGGTCCGCCAGCGGCCCCGCCTGGCGCGGGGCGTCCGCGAAGGCGGAAACCAGTCCCGGCAGCGCCGAACCCTCGGGCACTCCCCCAGCGGACATCCGGGCCCGCCGGGCAAACAGCGCGTGCAGACGCTGGCGCGCCGATCGTCCGGCCCAGTACCGAACAGCAGTGAATCGGGCCGGTCCCGGCGGCGCCGTGGTCGCTGCGACGAACGTCTCGAAGGCGGAGGCGAACACCGCCGCGTCCGCTTCCCAGGGGGCGATGCCGAGCAGGACGCGGGCGCTCATCGTCCCGGTGAGCTCCCGCATCTCATGGTGGAGATCCCCGGTGCCGGCCTGCGCCCACCGGTCGGTGACCGGGGCGATCACCTCCAGCAGGGCCGGCACGTAGGCGGGCAGTGCCCGTCCGGAAAGCGCGGGGCGTAGCCGGCGTCGGGCCTCGCTATGCCCATTGCCGGTGAGGTCGAACAGGGCACGGCCGAACAGGTCATGCACCAGCGGGGTGTTGAGCACCTCCAAACGGCCGCGCTCGGCCGCGAACAACTCGCCCAGCCCCGCCCAGGTGCCGACCAGCACGGTCTCCACGCCGTCGACCCGCATCCGGAACACCGGACCGTACCGGCGATGGCCCTCCTCCAAGACGGCGAACGGCTCGGTGTCGAAGCCGCCTGCCGCGTGCAGCGGTGGTAAGGCGTCAGGGGCCGAGTCGTCCGCGGTGGTTGGGTCAGACACCGGCGCGCTCCAGGACGTTCAGCTGCTGCGCCGCGCGGGCGGTGATGACGGCGCGATCGAGCGCGGTAACCTCCAAAGGCGGACGGCAGGAGCAGTCCGCAGGCAGGTCGGCCGCCGCTCCGCTCTCTCCGAACCGCATCAACGCGTCGACCACCCCGTCCGCGCAGGCCGGGCAGGCGTCGGGGAAGACGGACTCGAAGTCCGTGCCGCGCAGGTTCACGCACGCGACACGCACCGCGAGCCGTTCGTGGACGCGGCGGACCGCCTCCACCACCGTCCACAGATTCGGCGGCGTGTACTGGCCGGCCTGCCACAGCTCCCACGCCACCGTGTTGCGCGACACCCGCGTCGGACACAACGTCACCCCGCGCACGCCAAGCCCGGTCAGATAGTCCACCGACTCCACGACGTCGGTCACCGCCTCGCCCTCGCTCACGAACGGGGGCTTGATCATCAGGTAGATCTTCGGGTCGACTCCGAGGTCGGACATCACCGCGAGCGCGCGCTCGAAGGACTTCTGGGAGATGCGGGTGTTCACCAGCGTCTCGCGCACCAGCTCATCGGCGGACTGCAGACCGATCCCGATCTCCAGCCGGACATCGCCCAGTGCCTTCACGAACGGGGCCAGCACCGCAGCGGTGACGAACTGCGGCAGCGACTCGACCACGAGGCGCTTCACCCCGGCCGACGCGACCAGCCGGGCGATCTCCACCTGGACGTTGCGGGGGATCTCACGCGGCGCGAAGAACGAGCCGTCGTTGTAAAGGCTGAGCACGTCGTACGCTGGCTCGTCCTCGGTCCGGGCCAGCGTGCGCCGCACCTGGTCCAGCAAGCTCTCGCCAGACGTGCCGCCGTCGATGCCGTAGTTGTTGAAGTTGGTAAAGGGGCACATCGTGCACGTCGGCACGCTGCAGCCGCCGGACATGATGATGACCTTCTTACGGCCGACCAGCTCACCGTCGGGCAGCCGGATACTGTCGTAGTCGGTGAACCGCGGCTCGGCCGGCCTGATCTGGGTCCCGGAGGTGCGCAGCCGCAGGGACAAGTCACCGATCCGTCGGCGCAGATAGGGCATCTGCACCACCGGGTCGAGCGCGTGCTCGGACATGGAAGTCCCCCTCGTTCCCCGGTCGGCCAGCCTGGCGTGCGCGCGGACCGGAAGCGCGGCGCAGCCGTCACAAACCCCTAGGAGATCGGCGGCGCGGGAAGACCGCCCCGACCCGTCCGACCCCCACAAGTGCAGGAACTGAACGTAGTCATTCGTTCACGCCCGGGGTTCACCGTGGTGAACCCACGACCGGGTGCACTCCGCTCCCGCCCCGACTCGATCCAGGTTCAGTGCGGGGCGCCGACCCGGTGGGCCAGGCCCCGCAGATCACGACGGGTGTGAGAGGGCACCGGCCGTCTGAGGAGGTACGTGACGCAGTCCCGCACCAACGGGTCCACCCGCAGCCGCTGCGGCGCGACCTGCTCGGCCAGCAGCAACTCGCGGGTGGCGTCGCCTTCCCGGCCGCGTAGACGCGCCAGGGACCGGCCCAGGTCGGCGTGGTAGACCATGCGGCGTCCCGGCGCGGTGATCACCTCGGGGTTCAGCGCGTCCCCAGCGCGCACGGCGGCGCCGTACCGGTCAAGGGCGGCGTTCAGGCTCACGTGGTGGATGGCGACATTGGTGAGCCCGAAGTTGAGGTGCCAGTCCCGGGTCTCGCCGGTGAACTGGGCCAACCGCCGGGCCTCCGCGAGGTGGGTCTCGGCGTCGAAGCGCCGCGCCTCGCCCGGACGGCTCTTGTCCCGGGTGATGGCAGTGGCCGAGATCAGGTGCAGTTCACCCAGCAGCGCCTGCGGGGCGCGGCCACTTCCCAGTTGCCCCTCGAGAACGGAGATGGCTCTCGCCGTGTGCGCGAGGGCCTGCTGGGGGCTGCCGGCCGCCAGCAGCACGTGCGCGGTAAAGAAGTCCGACAAGGCCCCGTACTGCGCATCCTCGAGTTCGGCAATCACCTCGGCGGCGCGCGTGACCGCGACGTAGGCCAGATCGGGGTAGCCGAGGTACTTCAGCAGCAGCACACAGGCCGGGTGGTAGGTGCCAGCCAGCAACTGCAGCAGTCGCTGGCGCACGCAGCCGTGCCGGGTGTCGGCCGCCGTCCGCAAGTCCGACAGCAGCGTCGGTAGTTCGGCGGCGAGCGTGCCGTACTCGGAGGCGTGGTACAGATTGTTGGCCCGCGCGACCCGGGCCGTCAGCAACTGGACGGGGTCGTCTGGCAGTCGGTCCCCCGATGCGGTCGGGACTGACAGTCCCATGAGCGCGAGCCTGAGTGCGGGGATCATGGCGTGCGCGCCGCCAGCGCTCGGGTCCATCGGCGCGACCGGCTGGCCGGTCAACTCGGCCGGAGAGATCCGTAAGGCGTCAGCGATCGAGTCGATGAGCACCGTGCTGTCAAGCAGCCGCTTGCCGTTCTCGATCATGCTCAGGTAACCCTGCGAGATCCCGGTCTGCTGCGCCAGGTTCTTCAGGCTCACTCCACGCTGGCGTCGCAAGGCACGCAGGCCGGCTCCGATCGCCGTGGCCCGGTATGACTGCTGTTCGTCCATCAACGCCCGCCCAACATCAAAAAGATCAGTAGGCGCAGCCGGGCATTCGCCGAATGCACCCACTCATTTCACCCCGAACCTGTTCGCCACCCTCGCAAGCGTCCGAGCAGCCGCCGTATCCAAGGCCCGGGCCCGCAGAGCATAGAGGAGTTCGCCGGCCAGCAGATCCAGTTGGACGACCAGCCCGCCCACGACCGCAGGAACCTGTGGGTGTGGCCGGGAACGCCCCTGACCACCGCCGCGTGGCTGCAGCCACCACGGCGCAGACGCCTTGCGCGGTGCCGCGCCCTACCCGCCCGTCGAGCTTCCCGCACCGCTCCAGGTGACCGGCAAGGCCGGGAGCATGCACTGTCTTTGACCATCCATCAGGTCCCAAAGGGCCGCAACATGGAGGACGACTTCACGCGCAGGTGGTGGGCATCTCGCTCGTCCCCGTCAACACACATCCGACAGTAACCAGCAGGAACAGGATTCCGTGTCCGGACCAATGCTGCCCGTGTCCGCGCACAGGCCGCGAAAGCCGCTGCGGCAGCCACCCGCACATCGGGCCGATCGCCACGGCCTTCGCGGCCGTCGCCATCTCCACCCTTGTCTTCTCCGCTTTCGACCGCAGTCGGCAGAACGACCGAGACCTGTCGCACCGGCCGACCGGAGAGGAGCCGTCCTCGGCATACCAAGAGTGCGGGCGTTCCCTCACCGACGAGCTATCCCGACGAGCCGGATAGGGGCCGACCTGCGCGCGTTACAGACTTCTCTGAGTGCGCGCCGGCCAGGCCGTCGGATCCGTTCGCTAGTCTTCGCCCATGTCCCTGAGCCCCCGCAGCTACCGCCTGGATGCCGGCCGAGTCCTCGACGCGAACACCCCCCTGGGTCCCCTGGCGAGCATGTCGCTCGAGTGCTTCACGGCCTCGTCCGGGAGCGGGAAGCTCCACGGGGAGGAGAACTGCGGATCGCTCCGCTCCTCCCGTGCCGTCGAAGCGGTGACGGTGGAACTGGGCGAGGCAGTAGGAAAGTTGTGCGGCACATGCTCGTGGCGGATAGCTACCGACCACCCCCTGGTCGCGTTCACCCGCGCGGTTCGGGACGTGCTGCAGGCGACCTCGTACACCGAGCCCGATCACCACCCCGACGTGGACTTCGACCCCTCCGAGGAAGCAGACGCCGCCGCCGCGCTCCTCCAAGGCGACTACCCCCTGGAGGACGAGTACGACCGGGCGGATCAGGAGCGGTACGAGCGCGCCCGTTTCATCCGCGAGCGCCACCACGGGCACTGGCGGCACCTGCACGGTCTCATGTTGGAGAGCAGTTCAGCCGTGGCGGCTCATCCCTGGCTTGCCGAGTGGGCGGGGCCGATCCAGGATGCGCTCGCTGCCGTGATCGAGTCCGAGCGGCGTGCTTTCGCTGCGCTTCTTCCTCCCGGTGCTCTGCTCGATTCGGCGGCCGTCCCCCTGCTCAAGATGCCCGACGGGCTCGGCTCGGAGGAGGGCTTCTCGGGCCTGGGCGATCAGGCCGCCTCGGTGCTGCGCGGTGCGTGGAGCGAGTGGGCCGAGGACGCATCGCGGTCGTGGCAAGCGCTGGAGGGCAGCTCCACTTCCGCGTCGCTGGCCTTGCACCACGCCTTTGGCCGACGTCGCAAGGGCCGCGACGAAGCCTACGCCGCGCTCGACGACCTGGTCGGCTTCTGGTGCGCGCAGGCGCGCGCCGTCGTCGCCGCTCATCGGTCCGCGCGCCGTCGGCTGGTCGCTGTGTCGATTCCACCGACATCGTTCGACAGCTACGCCCGCTGTAGCCAAGATCCCTTGAGCCAGTGGGAAGCGGGAGTTGTCGCCACCTACCAGGTAGCCGCTGACTGGACTGCCGGGAGGGTGGCGCTGCTCGTCCCGCACCTGGTCGCGGAGCAACTCGTCTCGAACTCCGACAGCGCCTTGGGCGCCGCTCTGCTCGACACCGAGGAGTCGGGGCTGTCCCTCGACAGCCTGCTCGCGCAACCGAGCCGTCCGACTGCGCGATAGGCGGCGGGCCACTGGTCAGTTGTCGTCGGCCAGGTCGATGCCGTCCACTGCCTCGGCGAGGATCGCGCGGTCTTCGTACTCCCGAGGGGCCGAGCGGCGAAGGTTCGGGTGGTCGAGGTCCATCTGGAGTGCCGCGTGCAGGGGGGCGGGATATTTAGTGCGGTCGGACCAGGAGAGCGCCTGGTCACACATTCGGGCAGTGGCCACGGCGAGCCCTTCGCGGGTGAGGCCTTCGCCGTGGACGAACAGCCGGCGCGAGGCGGCTCAGCGCGAGGAGCGTGGGCCCGGTGCCGCACCCGAGATCGATCACCCGGCCGCTGGCCGTTAGAGCGGCGAGTTCGGCAAGCCGACTGTGGATCGCTTCGGCACTGTCCGAAACGGATCGATACCTCCCTCCCGAGACGCACCCTGGGGCCAGAAGAGGGCATCCGAACAGTATGTGCTAAATCAGATGAATTCCTCTTGGGGTAGGGCCTGGCGGGCGGTGCACATTCTTCGGCCCTTCGTCCTCACGGCCCGCTTCTGCTGGATGTTGTCGCCGTCGACTTCGCATTCGCGGTCCTGGGAGGCGGGCCTGCTCGGCAACCGGCGCCCCACTGTCGGGTGGCCGCAGCATGGCGGCCTGCGTGGACTCCTCAGCCTCCAGGTTTCCCGACTGCGGGTGCCGCGTGTGGAGGGCGCTCCGTTCTTGAGCTCGGCAAGGCCCGCGAACCCCGTATCGCTCAGCGCGGTGGCCGCCACAGTCTCGTCGGTGGGGAATCGGTCCGGTGCCGGCCCGGCAGTCAGGTGCGCGTGTCGGACGGGCCCCAGGACCGCAGGCGCTCCAAGTTCGACCGCGTCCTGCAGGCAGACGCGGGTCACTTCCAGCCGGACCTGCGGCGCCGATGGCCACAGTCGTGTTGGTTCGAATTGGCCTTATTGGCCGCCGGTTCACCAGAACGACTGCGCCGAGCGCCCGATGCGCAATTCCAGGGGCAGACCGTCACGGGCCCGCGCTGCGTCAGGCCGCTATGTCCGCCCGGAGCCGATTGAGGGCGCCCTGTGCCTGCTCGCGAATGTCGGGGAGTCTGTCGCTGGCGCGGATGACCCGCTGGACCTGATGCGGCAGGCGGTGCAGTTCGGCGCCGTGCAGGGCCGCGCGCAGCTGTTCGCCGGCTGCGTCCCGGTCGCCGCGGCGCAGCAGGACTTGGCCTGCGGTGATTGCGGAGATGATGCGCCACTGCGGGCTGGTCTGGAGTCCTGGGGTGGGTGCGTGTTCGAGGAGGTCGACGGCGCGTGGCACTCGGCCGGTCGCGGCGAGGCCGCGCAGTTGTACTTCGTGGAGGGTGAATTCGGAGAACAGCGGGGTGACGTTGGCGGTGTCGAGGAGGCGTCGGCTCTCGGCGACCGCGTCGTCGAATACGGTCGTTGCGCCGGCGGTTCCGGCGGCGCGGGCGAGGAGGATGACGGCTGCGGCACGGTCGTCGGGGGTGCGGGAGAGGTCGCGGGCGCGGCCGAGGCGTTCCAGGGCGGCGTGGTGCAGGCCGGCCTTGCGCAGTTCGTTGCCGTGGTGGCGCAGGGCGTGGGCGTGCAGGGTCCGATCGTCGAGTCGGCGAGCGATGGCGACGCCTCTGCCGGTCCAGCGGGCTGCGGTGGCGAGGCGTTCTTCGGGCAGGACGTGGCCGAGGGCGACGCCGAGGCCGACGCGGGCGCGGGCGAGCAGCCGTAGGACGTCGCTGTCGGTGTGTCCGTCTGCGGTGCGGGCTTCGAGGCGGGCGACGAGGGGCCACAGTTCGTCGACGGCGGCGGCGGCCTGTCCGGCTTGGCGGGCGATCTCGGCCAGGCGCAGGACGCTCTCACCGAACTGGATCATGGCGTGGTGGTCTCCGTCGGCGTCGTCGGTGATGCCGAAGACGTGGGGTGGCAGGCCGAGGCACTGAGCGATGTGCCGCAGCGCGCCGATGTCGGTGATGGTGCGGCTTCCGGTCTCCACGCGGGAGATGTAGCTGGTGGAGTAGCCGAGGAGGGTGCCGAGTTCCTCCTGCGGGAGGCCGTTCAACTGCCGGTAGAAGACGAGGATCTCGGGCAGGCTGCGGCGGCGCAGGATGTCCTGGGCGCGCGGGGTGGTCCAGTGCCAGCGGATGCCGCCGTGCGGGTCTCGGCGCGCCACCGGTCAGGCCTGGTCCTGGAGTTCGTACCAGCGGGCGATGGAGTCCTTGTAGCCCTGGGGCATGACCAGGCCGGGCACCTCGTCGCGGTGGAAGAGCGCGGCTTCCTTGTGCTCGTGGCTGACGACCGGTGGCCGGTGGGCGTCGGTGGCTGTGCAGCCGTAGGTGACGATGAAGACCTTGCGACCGGGGATCGGCTCGTACATCCACACGTCCAGCAGCGCGCCGGCTGTGGCCGTCCAGCCGCTCTCCTCGCGGATCTCGGTCTCCACCCGCTGTTCGGGGGTCTCTGTTCCTTCCAGCTTTCCGCCGGGCAGCTCCCACTCCTGGCGTTCGTTCTTCAGCAGCAGCACCCGCTGCTGTGGGTCGAGGACGACGCCCTTGATCGAAATCGGGAAAGTTGGCGGGACATAAGGCAGTTCAGAGGGTCCGGTCATCTCTACTTCCACGGCGCACGGACGGGCACGGGCCCGTCGAACGTAGCAGCCGGCTGCCGACGCACGCTCGCACAGCGCAGGGATCGGGCTTTGACAATCTGTCACTTCACTCGTGGCGGGTGCACCCGCCACAGTGTGTCCTCTCCCGTCCGCCCGTTCTCACAAGGGGGATCCTCCATGTCGTCTTCCCGCACCGCGCTGCCCACCGCGGACGAAGAGTTCACCCTCGGTGCCCTGGGCGCCGACGGGTCGGAGCGGGCCGCGTCCGTGCTGCGCGAGCACGGCCTGGTGCGGCTCGGCCGCCTCGGCGGTCGCAGCGATGTGCTCGACACAGCCGCGCTGTTGATGCCCGCGCTGTGGCACCATCGCGATGCCGATCCGGACGGGCTGACCGTCATCCGCGACACCGGCCGCCACGAGGGCCGGGTGGGATTCGCCGGCCTCGGACGCGGCGACCTCGCGCTGCACACCGAGTGCGCCCAGCTGCCCCGGCCGCCGCGGCTGATGCTGCTGGCCTGCGCGCGGGCAGCCGAGGAGGGCGGCGAGAGCCTGGTGGTGGACGGCCGCGCCGTACTCGCCGAACTGGCCACTTTCCACCCGGCAGCTCTGGAGGCCCTCTCGGCGCCCCGGGCCGCTTACTTTGGCGGATCGGACGGACACTTCGCCCCCGTCCTGGAACACCTGCCCGAGGGGCGATGGCGTCTGCGGCTGCGCCAGGACGAACTGGCCCGATTCTCGCCGGAGGCCGAAGCTCACCTGCCCGCCCTGCACCGCGCCGTGGAGCGCCACACCATCCGCATGCGCCTGGCCTGCGGACAAGGCCTCGTGCTGGACAACCACCGTCTCCTGCACGGCCGTACCGGCTTCACCGGGGAACGGCTCCTGCTCCGGGCACTCGGGCAGGCTCACTGCTCGCTCGGCCTGGACCCCGGATTCCCGGCCCCCTGGCCAGCCCCCGCCTCCGCGCCGGCGGGACGTGGCTGACGGCGACAACGGCCGGGCGGCTGCCCGTCCACAAGCCCACCGGGCGGCCCTGCGATCGACCCCGGGCTCACCGACTCCTGGCGATGCGGGGCGCATCCCGCGCCCCGACACCAGGTCCCGCACGGGGAAAACCCACAGGAGGAACTCATGGCCCAGACGATCACGGTCGAGACCAAGGCCGCCACGGCCGCCATCGGCAACGAGTTCGACCTCGACGGCCGCCAGACCGCCGTCTCGCCGCAGCCATCACCGGCAACCACCCCGCCGTCCTCGCACTCCTGCGCGACACAGAACCCGGCGACCCATGGGAGAGCGCTGTCACCGCCGCCCTCACCGCCCTGTGCCGCCCCGGCGACCAGAACAGCGCCGAACACGCCGCCGGCCTGTGGGCCGCCCTCGAACCGGGCGGCGGTCTCGCGGTGTTCACCACCCGCCTCGGCCTCACCGTCCTCGACACCACCGACCGCCGCAGCCCCGAAACCTCGTCCGAGCTGCCATCAGTCGAACGGATGAATCCGGCGACGGCTACGCCCTGCGCGGCCTCCTCGCCCACCCCGCCACCTGCAGCGCTCTGGACGAAGATCGAACAGCCGCCCTCGAACAGGCTCTCGCCGCCTGCGCGTTGGGCAGCGGCACCCTGCCCGAGGGCACCCGCAGGCAACTGGACGCCGCAGTGAACAGCGCCGCCCGGGTGCTCGAAAACGTCCCCTTCGACCCAGGCGCGCCCGGAGGCAACCCACTTGAACGACGCCCGCCCGATCCCCGAGCATCAGACCCCTGGCCACTCCCACCGAACCCCCAACACGCCGTCAAACGCTGAGACTTGCCGTTCCGACCCGCATGGCCGGACCCGCCCGTGACACCGGATACGGAGCCCCGATTGGCTGCTACCCCCGCGGACATCGCCGCCACCACCCGCGCCTACCTCCAGCGCCACCCCGGCGAACACGCCCGCCTCCAGCCGTTGCTGGACCTGCTGGCCACCGTCCCCGACCCCACCGACCGTGCCACCCTGCCCGCGCACGTCACCTGCAGCGGCGTCGTCGCCGACCGCGACCTGCACGTCCTGCACATCCACCACCGGGCCACCGGACTGGTCCTGTGCCCGGGCGGACACGGCGAGGCCACCGACAAGACCCTGCTGGGGACCGCGATCCGAGAGGTCGCCGAGGAAGCCGGGATCCCGGCCGGAGCGCTCTGCCTCGCACCCCGCCTGCTGGACGCGCCCGTCGACATCGACGTCAACGACATCGACGCGAACCCAGCCAAGGGCGAAGTCGCCCACCAGCACTACGACTTCCGCTTCGTCTTCCACCTCGCCGACGGCGATCCGCCGCCCGTGGACCTCCAGCAGGACGAGGTCACCGGGGCCGAGTGGCGCCCGCTGGCCGAAGTCTCCTCGCCCGAGCTGCGCGCCAAGCTGCTCGCGGCGGGCCTGACCGGACGGCCGGAGCCCGTGAACGCCTCCGCGCTCGTCCACGACGGCCGCGGCGCGTACCTGCTGCACCTGCGCGACAACCACCCCGGCATCTGGGCGCCCGGTGAGTGGAGCCTGCTCGGGGGCGGCCAGGAGGCGGGAGACGCCACGATCGAGGCGACACTGCGGCGCGAACTCGCCGAGGAAGCCCCCGGGTTGCACCTTGGCGCGGTCGAGCCGCTGACCGTCGAATGGACCACCGACCGCCACGGCCTGGCCGTCCCGATCCAGATCTTCACCGCCCGCTGGAACGGCCACCCCGACGACGCCGGCCTGCGCGAAGGCGTCCTGCTGCACTGGTTCCACCCCGACGACCTGCACCGCCTGAATCTGCGCGACTCCACCCGCCGCCTCATCCAGGAGCACGCCGCCGCCCAGACCGCCGCCCGGCCACCCGCACCCCGCACCCCGCCCACCGCCGGACCGGTGCGCCGGGCGGTCGCGGCGGACGCCGAGGAACTGGCGCGCCTGCGCCTGGTGATGCTGCACTCCGCGAACGTCGCCACGCCGCCCGGGTGGGAGAAGACCTGCGCCGCCTGGTTCCGCGAACGCCTCACCGAACAGGGCGCGTTCGCGGCGTTCGTCGTCGACGGCGGCGAGGGCACCGTGGTGTCGTGCGCGGCCGCCCAGTACGACCACTGTCTGCCCCGCCCGGGCCAGGCGCCGTACATCGGGGTCATCGCCTCCGTCGCCACCGACCCCGCCCACCGCCGCCGCGGCCACGCCCGACAGGCGGTCGCCGCCGCCCGACAGTGGCTCGCCGACGTCGGCTGCGGGCAGGTCCACCTCACCGCGTCCCCCGACGGAGAACGGCTCTACCGCGACCTCGGCTTTACCGACCCGGACCCCGCCGGACCGATCCCCCTCGCCTGGAGCACCCCATGACCACCGACGCCCACCCGCTGTTCGACCCGCTGGCCCGGGCCCGGGCGGACGGCATCGAGCGCACCTCCACCAGCGTCATGCTCACCGACCCGTCCGGGCGGGTCCTGCTGCTGCGCCGCGCGCCCAACACCCTGCAGGCCGGGCTGTGGGAGCTGCCCGGCGGGGGAATCGGACCGGACGAGGACCTCGTCGCGGCCGGGCTGCGCGAGCTGGGCGAGGAGGCAGGCCTCACCGGCGTCCGCGTCACCGCCCACCTCGGGCACGAGGACTACACCAACTCGCGCGGCGCCCGCACCCGCGCCTTCGTGATCGCCGCCCACCTCGACCACTCCCGCGAGGTGCGGCTGTCGCCCGAGCACGACCGGCACGCCTGGGCCCTGCCCGCCGACCTGCCAGCACCGATCGCCGCCCACGACGCGCAGCTGATCCGCCGTCACACCGCGCCGCCGCCCGCGCTGCCCGGGCACCGGCCGCTGCCCGCCTACCTGCCCACCATCCCCGCCGCCCCGATGTGGGGCTCCGTCTTCTTCACCACCGAGGACGGCAAGGCCGTGCTGCTGCGCGCCACCGACCCGGCCAAGGGCCTCCAATGGGCAGGCGGCGACGTCGAGTTCACCGACCCGAGTCCGCTGCACACCGCGGTACGCGAGTGCTACGAGGAGACCGGCATCCTCCTGCCGCCCGACCCGGAGCGGCTGCCACTGCTGGCCACCGTGTTCGAACAGCCCAGGGGCGGCTGGCCCGCCAAGGTCGGCTTCGCCTTCCACGGCGGCACGCTGACCCCCGAGCAGGTCGCCGGGATCCGCCTCGATACGGCCGAGCACACCGAGGTCGTCCTCCTGACCCGCGACGAACTCGCCGCGCTGAACGACCCCCGACGCGCGCAGCTCACCCTCACCGTCCTGGACGCGGTCCGCACCGGCGTGCCCGTCCACGTCGTCCGCTGAAACCGGCCCGCCCCCGCCGCACTCCCGGCTCGTCCCGTTCGGAGACCCGCCTCGATGACCCACTCCCCGCCGCCCGACCTGCTCGCCTGGCTCGCCGAGCACCTGCCCGGCCCGGCCACGGCGGCCGACTGCTCCTGGCCCAGGGCCACCTCGCGGGTGTGGCGCATCAGCAGCCCAGACGGCGGCGCCGCGTTCCTCAAGATCAGCCCGGACGACGACATGTTCGCCCGGGAGGTCGCCGGCCACGCCTACGCCGCGCGCTTCCTGCCCGAGCGACAAGTGCCCCGGCTGCTGGCGAGCGAGCCGAGGCTGCGCGCGCTCCTCAGCACGGCATTGCCCGGCCGCGTCGTACGCGACCTGCCGCTGGAACGGGGCGCGGAACTCAGGCTGCACGAGGACGCCGGGCGGCTGCTGCGGCACTGGCACGACCGCTCGGACGCGGGCAGCGCCGCCCACCGGGTGGCGGTGCGCGCGGCGATGGGCGCGTACGCGCGGGAGGCCGCCGAGTGCCGGGAGGCGCTGGCCGGGCGGGTGCCGAACGACGTGCTCGCCCTCGTCGGCGCCGCGGCCACCCAGACCCCCGACCTGGCCGACCGACTGCCACTGCTCTTCCTGCACGGCGACTACGCGACCCGCAACTGGCTGATCGACACCGCCACCGGCCGGCACGCCCTGATCGACTTCGAGCAGACCCGCTACGGCCTGGCCGTCGAGGAGTTCGTCTGGTTGCTGGGGGCACTGTGGCCCGAGCACCCCGATCTGCGGGACGCCTTCTTCACCGGCTACGGCCGACCGCTCGACGTCGTGGAGGAGCGGCTGCTGTTGCTGCTGACGGTCCGCCTCGGCGCCTCCTACCTGTGCACCGGCCTGCGCGAGGGCCGAGTGGACCTGCAGGAGCGCGGACGCCTCGCCCTCGGCCGCATGGCTGCTCATCCGTTCCGTTCCTGACCCGCACCGCCGCCCTTCCACCACCCGTCCGCCTTCGAGGAGGAGACCGGTGTCCACCACCGACGAACACCCCGCCACGCACGCCAAGCAGCAGGCCGAGCACGGCCCGGCCACCGGGGTCCGCGAGCTGCCGGAGGCTCCTGCGGCCCCTCAGCTCGGAGTCCACGCCCAGCTGCGCAATGCCGAGGGGCTGCTGCTGATCCTCGATCGCGGCACGAAGGGCGAGTGTGACCTGCCCGGCGGTCCGGCCGGAAACGAGTTGCCGGCCGCTGCGCTCGCCCGTCAGCTGCTGCCGCTGTACGAGAAACTCGACTTCGACCCGGCTGCCCACTACCTGACGCTTCGCCGGCCCTTGGCGGCGGCCGCCGCCCGGCCCGCGGCCGCAGGAGGGGCGGCGTGAAGCGGACCCGGCACAAGGCGGCCGCGGCGGACGGATCGTCCCCGAGCGAGCAGCTGCTGTTCGGCGGGCCGATGCGCTACGACGGCGGGTTCGTCCGTCACGAGGAGGCCAGCGCGCAAGCGGGCCTGTGGACGGTCGTGCGGCAGATCCCGGGGATGCTGCGCCTGGCGTGGCAGTTGGCCTGGCAGGCCGACCGCACGGCGCTGGCGGGGGTGGTGTTCGCCGAGGTCGGCCGCGCCGGTGCGGCGGCGCTGTCCCTGGTCGCCGTCAACGCCGCCCTGGGGCACCTGTTCGCCTCCGCCGGGGAGTCCGGTGCGCTGCGCGCGGTCCTGCCCTCCGTGCTGACGGCCGGCGCCACTGCCGGTGCCGGTGCCGTCCTCGCGGTTGTGTCCTCCTGGGGGTCGGACCGGCTCAGTCCCCGCATTCAGCGCACGGCGACCGTCGCCTTGCTGGAGCGGGCCCAGCGGGTGGAGATGGCCTCCCTGGAAGATCCGGCGTTCAACCGGCTGCTGGAATCCGCCCGGTTCGGCATCCAGTCGGTCCACCGGCTGACCAACGAGTCCGTCGCGGTGCTCGGCACCCTGCTGTCCATGGCCGCCACCGGTGGCGTGCTGTTCACCTTGTCCCCGGTGCTGCTGCCGCTGCTCGTGCTGATCGCGGCCCCCCGCGCGTGGGGCGCGGCCGTCACCGCCAGGCGGCGGCGCAACTCGGTGATGGCCTGGATCCAGCACCTGCGGGCCTCCCAGGTCATCGCCCAGCTCCTCACCCAGACCCACACGGGTGCCGAGATCCGAGTGCACGGCGTCGGCTCGTTCCTGCTTCACCACTTCGAGCAGATGGCCCTGGCCTCGGACGCCGAGCAGGCCCGCCTGGCCTCGGCCGGAGCCCGCACCAAGATCGCCGCGGCGGCCGCTTCCGGCCTCGCCTTCACCGCCACCTTCGGCCTGCTCGGCCTGCTGGTGTCCACCGGGCATCTGACGCTCGCCGCCGCCGGCACCGCCGTCGTCGCGGTGCGCACCGGTGCCGCGAACGTCGTCGGTCTCCTGAGCAGCGTCAACCAGCTCTTCGAGGAAGCGCTCTACGTCGGCGACCTGCAGACCCTCGCCACCGAGGCCGAGACGCTCGCCATCCCCTCCGGCGGCGCCGACCTGCCCGAACGCCCTGCGGCGATCCACGTCGAGGACGTCTCCTTCACCTACTCCGGCCGCACCACTCCGTCGCTGGACAAGGTCAGCCTGGTCGTGCCCACCGGCAAGATCGTGGCCCTGGTCGGCGACAACGGCGCGGGCAAATCCACCCTGGCCCGGCTGCTGTGCGGGCTGTACCAGCCGGACAGCGGCACCATCCGCTGGGACGACGTCGACACCGCGACCGCCGACCGCGCGCAGCAGTTCGCCTCCACCGTGCTGCTCCCGCAGGACTTCTTCCGCTGGCCTCTCACCCTGCGGGCGATCGTCACCACCGGCCGCCCCGACCACCACGACGACGCCCGGGCCCTCGCCGAGGCGGCCGAGTTCGCCGGGATGGAGGCCCTGCTCCACAAACAGGACCGGGGCTGGGACACCCTGGCGGCAAGGGGTTTCGAAGGAGGGGTCGACTTCTCCGGCGGCCAGTGGCAGCGGATCGGCACCGCCCGCACCTACCTGCGGACCACCACGTCCGGCACCGACGGCCGGCGCCCGTTCCTGGTCATCGCCGACGAGCCGACCAGCGCACTCGACCCGGCCGCGGAGGTGCGGGCCTTCGACAACCTGCGCCGCCTCGCGGACCAGGGGGCGACCGTGCTGCTGATCACCCACCGCCTGGCCGCCAGCGCCTCCGCGGACCTCATCTACGTCCTCAAGGACGGCCGCCTCGTCGAACAGGGCACCCACCAGGAACTCATGGCCGCCGGCGCCGACGACGACCAGCTGGCCGCGGGCAGTTACCGCGCCGCCTACCTCCTCCAGGCCCGGCAATACGCCACCCGGCTCCCCAGCCCGCGCCCCGAACCGTCCTCTCCAGCAGTCGGCGACGAAGGGAGCCTTCGGTGATCGGCTGGATCAACGGGGTGTTCGATGCCGGCAAGACCATCCTCCGCGATGAGCTGCCCGGCACCGTCGTCGCCGACCTGGAGCAGATCGGCTTCATCCTGCGCCAGGTCTTCCCCGACAAGTACCGCGACTTCCCGGACAACCCGGCATGGCGCCCCCTGGCCGCCCAACTCGCCACCCACTGCCACCACGAGAACGACGGCCACCAGGTACTCGTCCCGAAGACGCTGCTGCACCGCACCTACGCCGCCGATATCCACGACGCCGTCCGCGCCGCAGGCATCCCCCTGAGCCACCTGCTGCTCCACGCCGCCCCTGAAACAGTCGCCGCCCGCATCGACGCTACAGGCAACTGCCCGGCTACACCGAGGCGTTCGCCACCTGGCTCGCCGCCGACACCGAGGTCGTCGACACCACGCGCCTCGCGCCGCGTCAGGTCGCCGACCGGACGCCGGCACTCCTCGAACCCCGGTCAGCCGATGGCGGTCCGGAAGCGAACGGGCGGTGACGGGCCGTCACCGCCCGCCACCGGGGCCCCCACCGCCGAAGCGCGCCGCGGCCTTGCTGCACGCCGTCGGTACCGGACAGCCCGCCGCGAGGAGGGCGTCGTCGTCTTCGACGGCAGCACCGCCCCTACCTCTGCACCCCCACCCCGCGCGCCGAACACCGAACCACCCCCTGCCTCTGCAACACGACCGGAAGAAGAAAGAGCAGACGACATGATCGAAGGCTGGACTACGAAGTCGTCGACCGAGGTCTACCGCGGACTGCGGGTGGTGGTGCGCCGCGACACGGTCCAGCGGGCCGACGGCAGTCCGGGGACCTACGAGTACACCGAGTCGGTCGACGGGGTGCGCGTCCTGGCCCTCGACGGCCGGGGCCGCGTGGCTCTGGTGGAGGAGAACGTCTACGTGTGCGGCCTGCGGCTGCTGATGTGCCCCGGCGGCGGGTGCGGGGCGGGCGAGGACTCGGCGGAGGCCGCGCGGCGCGAACTGCTGGAGGAGGCCGGCATCCGCGCCGCCCGGATCGAGCCGCTGACGACGATGTGGCGGATGCCCGCCGGTGCGCGGACCCGTGAACACCTCTACCTCGCCACCGGCTTGACCGTCGGCGATCACCAACGGGAGGCCAGCGAAGCCGACATGGAACTGCGCTGGGTCCCGCTGGAGGACGCGGTGGCCATGTGCGCCAACGGGCGGATCACCGAGGCCGGCACCCTCGCGGCCGTCCTGCTCACCGCGCAGCGCACCACCGGCCTGCTGCCGCGCCAGGCCACCGATCAGGCTCCGGCGCCCCTCGTACCTGGGACGACCGACAACGCTCCGAGAACAGCACCCCGCTGACTATCCGTCACCGAAAGCTCCCACCGCCGCGCTGCGCGCCATCAGCACCGAGCCCGCCCCAGCCGGCCCGAGTGCCGCCTCGAACGCAGGGAAACACCACCACCGCCCCAGGAGGACCGTCCCATGCAGCACCTCGACCTGCCCGATCCCACCGCCGACACTGCGGTGCGCACCGGCGGCTGCCTGTGCGGGGCGCTCCGGTTCACCGTGGCAGGCGAACCGGACGACCCCCACGTCTGCGGCTGCGCCCACTGTGCGCGCCGCTCCGGCAGCCCGTTCCAGTGGTGGACATCGTTCCCAGTCACGGGCCTGTCCTGGACCGGTGAGCACGGCGAGCCCACCTGGTACGACACCCACCCCGGCAAGACCCGGCGCGGCTTCTGTTCCCGCTGCGGCAGCCACGTCGCCGCCCTCGACCACGGCGACCCGGCCGAGGTCGGCATCCTCGTCACCGCCCTGGACGGCCACCGCGACGACCCTGCCCTCATCCCCCTCAACCCGAACCGTCTGAACGAGGCCGCCTCCTGGCTCGCACCCGCACCGACCCGCCACCAGGAGCCCATCGACGTCCACCTGCTCCTGCGCCGCGACGGCCCCGACGGCCCCGAGGTCCTGCTGTCCAGGCGCTCCGGAGCCGTCTACGCCACAGGACTCCTCCACCTCCCCTCCGGACACATCGACGGACCCCACGAGGACGCCGTGCAGGCCCTGCTCCGTGAGGGGGACGAGGAGACCGGCATCCTCATCGACCGGACCGACGTGCGGCACGCCGTCACCGTCCATCACAGGTCTCCCGGCGGCGCAGCGCGGATCGGCCTGGTGTTCGAGGTCCGGCGCTGGCGCGGGGAGCCGGCCATCATGGAGCCCGACCTGTGCGACGCCATGGGGTGGTACCCGCTCGCCGACCTTCCGGCGGAGGTGGTGGCCTACTGCCGGGCCGCCCTGGATGCCTACCGCGACGGCCGCCACTTCGCCGTCCACTTCCAGGAGCCGGGCGACGCGGTTGCGTTCGACCCGGCGGCCGACCGGCTGCACACCCTGCCCTCCACCGACACCGGCGCCGATGCGGACGGTCCCGGCCCGGCGGTGCGGGAGTTCGCCGAGCGGGCGGTCGGCCGCATCGCCTCCTGGACGGATGTCTCCTGGGCCCGGCCGGGCAGCCGGGTGTGGCGCGCCATCGGGACCGAGGGCGGCCAGTGGTACGTGAAGGTCCATCGGGGTGCGCGCTTCCACCAGCGCGAGGTGGGCGCCCACCGCAGTTGGGTGCCTGGCCTCGGGGCGGCGGCGCCCCGGCTGGTGGCGGCCGACGCCGACCTGTGGACCGTCGTCGTCACTGCGCTGCCTGGCCGCTCCCTGCACGGCGCCGTTCACCCGCCCGAGCAGCAGCGCGCAGTCTTCCGCCGGATCGGGGCTCTCGCCGCCGCAATCCACCGTCGGCCTTCCACCGGGTTCGACAACACCTTGCACGACGCGCTGGAGAAGGTCGAACGGCACCTGGACGCCGCCCGCGCCTACCTGGCGCCCGGCGACGCGGACTTCGTCCGTGCCCTGGCGGCCTGCGCCGAACTGCTGCAGGAACCCGAGACGGTGTTCACCCACGGGGACCTGCAGCTGCGGAACCTGTTGCTCGACGGGTCGGGCGAGTTGTACGTGATCGACTTCGAGCGCGCCCAACCAGGCCCGGCCGTCCGCGACTTCGTCCGCCTGGCCGACGTCTGGGCAGGCCGCCCGGACCTGCTGGAGGCGCTGACCGCCGGCTACGGCCGCCCCTTCACGGCTGCGGAACTCGAGTACCTGACGGTGCTGGAGGCCCTGGACGCGGTGTCCGGTATCCGGTACGGCGCCGCGACAGGCGATCCCGAAGTCCTGGAGCGCGGCCTGCGGACCCTCGCCCGACTCCGCACCACGGCCAGGGCGGCGGCACGACAAGAGGGCACGACGTGACGGGCCTGCTCCGCGATCCGTCCCTCAGCGGCCTGACGCTGGTCGTCATCGACTTCGAAGGGCTCACCCCCACCGGGCGGCCGGCGGAGCCGACCGAGGTCGCCGCGCTCGCGCTACGTCCCGAAGACGGGCGCCTGGTGGAGGTCGGCCGGTTCGAGTCCCTGATCCGGCCGCCCACCGACGTCCCGGTCACCGCCCGCAACGCCGCACAGACCGGCATCACCGCCCAGATGCTTGCCCGTGCGGACCCGTCCGCCGTCGTCATGGCCCGCCTGGACGCGCACCTGAGTGCACCGCCCTACCGGCTGGTGGCCCACCACGCGCCCACCGAGGCCGGGATGATTGCCCGTCAGGCCGCACACTGCCCCACCCTGGCCGCCACGCCCCTGCTCGACACGATCCGCCTCGCCAAGGCCCTCACCCCCGGCCTGGGCTCGTACAGCCTGGACAACCTCCTGGCCCACTACGGCATCGCCCGACCAGCTGACCGCCACCGGGCGATGCCGGACGTCACCGTCACCGCCCTGCTGCTGGAGCGCCTGCTCACCAACGGGAATGCCGCCGGGCAGTGGAGCACCCTGCGCGACCTGGACACTGCCGCCGGACTACAGCCCAAACGCCCTCCGCCCGCGGAACAGGACGCCCTGTTCTGAGCACTGGGCCTTCCCGCGCCGCCAACCGCTCGATCCCTGTTGCTTCTGCCCGACGCACCCTCACGGAGATCCATGACTGTCCCCCAGTCGACCGCCGCCCACTGGAACGAGAACTACGAGGCCGGCGTCTCTTACAGCCCGTTAGGTCCGCAGGAAGCGGCCGCGCTCACTGAGTACGCGCCAGTCCCCGCCGGTGGCGGCCGGGCCCTGGAGGTGGGCTGCGGCCTGGGCGACCTCGGCGCGCACCTCGCGCTGGCCGGTTACGCGGTGGACGCCCTCGACCTGTCCGCGGCCGCGCTGGAGCGCGCCCGGACTGCCCACCCTGACGTCGCGGTGCGGTGGCTGGAGGCGGACATCGAGGACGCCGACCTGCAGCAACTCCTCGGTGACACGCCCTACGACCTGGTCACGATGCGCCTGTCCGTGGCCTTCCTGCACAGCAGGGCGAACGCCCTGCACCGGCTCGGCCGACTGCTGACCCCCGACGGAACCCTGCTGATCACCACCCCGCTCGCCGACACCACCCCCGCCGAGAAGCGGCACATCGCCCTCGCCGACGACGAGATCGCCGCCCTGACCTCCGGCTGGACGGACGTGCAACGCGTCAACGCCGGGAACCTCGCCGTCCTGGTCCTGCGCGGCCCGTGCCGGGACACCGTCGCCACCGAGCGCAGCACGCCGGCCACCGGCAACGTCGCGGTCGCCGGTGCGCTGGCCGTCGTCACCAACAGCCGCGGCCAAGTCCTGCTCGGCTGGTCGACCCGGGGCATGTGGGAGCTGCCCGGCGGCAAGATCGACACGGTGGAGGACGGCGCCGGCGGGGCGCGGGCCGAGAGCCTGGAGGAGGCCGCGGTGCGCGAACTCGCCGAGGAGACCGGGCTGCAGGCCGACGGCGCCGCGGTCGTCGCCATCCTGGTCGACCACGCCCAGCGGGTGCCGCGGATCACCGCGGCAGTGCGTGCCTTCGACGTCACCGGCACCCCGACGGTGCTGGAACCGGGGAAGTTCACCAGGTGGGAGTGGTTCGACCTGCACGCCCTGGACTGCCTCGGGCCGGTGTTCGCACCCGCCGCGCAGGCCCTGAACACGGTGTGGCCCGGCACGGTGAACCGCCTGCCCGCCATCTCGTCCTACCCGCACGACGCCCCGGCACCGGCCGTGCCGGGCGAGAGCCCGCAGGCCGCCCGGCGCCGCACCGCGATGACCAAACAGGTCGCCGCCGCCCACCCGCACCTGCCTGCCGAGGTCCTCGACGCGCTGCGCACCGTCACGCGGCACCGCTTCCTACCCGAGGCCAGCCTTGACGCTGCCTACGCCTCCGACCGCGCCTACGTCACCCGCCGCGGCACGCAGGGACAGGCGACCAGCTCCGTCTCGGCGGCGGACATGCAGGCCCTGATGCTCGCGCAGGCCGCGGTCGGCCCCGGCGCGCGGGTGCTGGAGGTTGGGAGCGGCGGCTGCAACGCCGCCTACCTCGCCCACCTCATCGGACCGTCCGGTCACGTCGTCACCGTCGACCTCGACCCACATGTCGTCCACCGCACCCGCCGGGCCCTCGCCGAGACCGGCACCACCGGCGTCACCGCCCTGCTGGGCGACGGCAACCACGGAGCACCCGCCCACCTGGTGCCGCGCGGCGGGTTCGACGCGATCGTCGTCACCCACGCCGCCCGCGACCTCGCCCCCGCCTGGCACGAGCAACTCGCCGACGGCGGCCGCCTGGTCCTGCCGCTCAACGTCCACACCTTCACCTGGTCCATCGCCCTGCAGCGGCGCAGCGACACCCTGTTCAGCGTTGGCGACTGGGTCTCCTGCGGTTTTGTCCCCGACACCACCGCCGGCCCGATCCCTCACACCCGCCTCGCCGCCGACGTACTGCTGTGGCACGCCGACGGCCCCGTCCCCGACACCGCTGGCCTGGCGCAGGCCCTGCGCGGAGCCGGACATGAGCAGCGCACCGGCGTACGGATCAGATCCGGCGAGCCGTACGACTCGCTGCACCTGCACCTGCTGACGACCTTCCACGGGCACGGCGGGTGCAGCCTGCTCCAGGACCAGGAGCCGTCCGGCCTGACCCGGCTGCCCGGCGGCCACACCACCCCGGCGCTCATCGCCTACGGCTCGCTCGCCTACCTCGTCCCCGAACCCACCGAAGGCGGGGCCGAATTCACCGTCCACGCCATCGGCGAGCGCGGCCCCGCCCTGGCCGAGCGGATGGCCGCCGCCATCCGCCACTGGGATCGGCACCTGCGCAACCGCGGCTACCCCCGCCTCACCGTCCACCCCGCCACAGCCCCGGACCTGGGGCTTCCTACCGGCCCCGTCCTCAACAAGCCGGGCGGGCGGCTGGTCTTCGACACCGCCCTCCCCACCACCATCGGCACCGCAGGAGCCGCGCCGTACTCGCCCGGGTGAGAGTGGCCAGCACCCCCGCGGATGCCGCAATCATGGCCGCGAACTCCCCTATGGTGCGCTGGGATCCGGCGGGGCCGGGCTTCTTCTGCACCGGCCTCAGGGCACGCGGATGGCACCCGGCTGACGGTCCCAAACATGTCTTTTCTCGTCAAACCGGGTGACAGTGTCGGCATCGAGGTCTATGGTCTGCACACGGTCCACCGGCAGCGCCAGAAGGAGGGCGGCGAAACGGGGACCCCCGTGGCACCCCTTGGGTTCTAACGGTCGTCGCAACACCCCAGCTGAAGGGGTGCGATGGACTTCGAGATCCGAGCGAATCGGGAGCCGCAGGGGCCGAGGAGGCT